>JANXVZ010000034.1 GCA_025351405.1 Sphingomonadales bacterium
GGTTGAAGACTTGCCCGACCAGTTGTTCGCCGCGGCGAGTGAGCAGCGGCTGGTCGCTGGCCCGGCCCTTGCCACGGAAGGAGGAGATATAGATCGCGACCGAAACGAAGCTGAGCGCGACGAAGGCCACCGCCTGCCACAGCTCCGTCAGCGGCAACAACCACACCAGCAGGAAGGTGCCGGCCGCGGCGAATCCCAGCCAGAGCATGAAGGCGCCCGGCGCGAAGGCTTCCGCCGCCATCAGCAGCAATGCCGCGCAACCCCAGAAGATCATCACCCGGCTCATGTCAGGTTCCCGGCAGTTGCGGCTGCTTGGCGGCAATCGCCGCCTTCTGCGTGGCCAGGCTGTCCTTGGCCAGTTCGGCGATGCCGGCGATGGAACCGATCACGCCGCTGACGTCGGTGGGCAGGATGAACAGCTTCTGGTTCGGCGAGGCGGCGAAATCCTTCAGCGCTTCGATGTATTTCTGGGCGACGAAATAATTGATTGCCTGGACGTCGCCCTGGGCGATCGCCTGCGACACCATTTGCGTTGCCTTGGCCTCGGCCTCGGCCGAGCGCTCGCGCGCCTCGGCGGCGCGAAAGGCGGCTTCGCGGTTGCCCTCGGCCTCCAGGATCGTCGCCTGCTTCTCGCCCTCGGCCTTGAGGATGGCCGCCTGCCGGAAGCCCTCGGCCTCGAGGATGTTGGCGCGCTTTTCGCGCTCGGCCTTCATCTGCCGGCCCATGGCGTTGACGATATCGGCGGGCGGCCGGATGTCCTTCAATTCGACGCGGGTGATCTTGATGCCCCAGGGGTGGGTCGCCTGGTCGACGACGGTCAGCAGGCGGGCGTTGATGGCGTCGCGCTTCGACAGCGTTTCATCAAGGTCCATCGAACCCATGACGGTGCGCAGGTTGGTCGTCGTCAGGTTGACGATGGCGTTGTACAAGTCGCTGACTTCATACGCCGCCTTGGCCGGATCGAGCACCTGGTAGAACACCACGCCGTCGACCCCGACGATGGCATTGTCCTTGGTGATGATCTCCTGACCCGGAATATCGAGCACCTGCTCCATCATGTTTATGCGTTTGCCGACCCGATCGACGAACGGCGTGATGAGGTTGAAGCCGGGGCGCAGCGTCATGGTATAGCGGCCGAAGCGTTCGAGCGTGTATTCGAACCCCTGCCGCACGACGACCACCGCCTGCGCCAGACCGACGACCGCGAGCACCAGCAAGGCAAGCGCGAAAATTCCGAAGTCCATTGGGCTTGCTCCTGTTGCCGGTCACCGCTGTATAACGGGATAAATGGGATGCAGCGTAACGAATTGCGAGCCAGGATGACCGAATTCACAAGGCCGAGACGTTCGGCGCTATACCTTCCCGCTTCGCGCGAATCCGCCGTTGCCAAGGCGCGCACCCTGGCGAGCGATTGCGTCATCCTCGACCTTGAGGACGCGGTGGCGCCCGACGCCAAGGACGCGGCGCGGGCGGCGGCGGTCGCAGCGGCTGCAGCGGGTGGCTGGGGGCGTCGCGAACTGCTGCTGCGGGTCAACGGGCTGGCGACGCGCTGGTCCGGCGCCGACTTCGCCGCCGCGCGGCAGGCCGGTTTCGCCGGGATCGTCGTCCCCAAGGTCGATGGGCCGGAAGAAGCCGCGCAGGCCGTGGCCAGCGCCGCCGGGTTGCCGGTATGGGCGATGGTCGAAACGCCGCGCGCCGTCATCGCCGCCGCCGCCATCGCCGCGACGCCCGGTGTCGCGGCGCTGGTTGCCGGCATGGCCGATCTTGCCAAGGACTTGCGCTGCCGGCCCGACGCCGCGCGCACGCCATTGCTGTACAGCCTGTCCGCCATCATCGTTGCCGCGCGCGCTGCCGGCATCCTGGCCCTCGATGGCGTGTTCACCGACATTCATGATGCTGCCGGGTTCGAGGCAGAGGCGCGGCAGGGGTTGATGCTGGGCTTTGACGGCAAGACCCTCATCCACCCGTCGCAGGTCGATGCCGCCAACCGGGTGTTTTCTCCCAGCGAGGCCGAAATCGCCGATGCCCATGGCCTGATCGCGGCGTGGACCGCAGCACGGGCCACCGGCGCCGGCGTCACCACCTACAAGGGCAAGCTGGTCGAAGTCCTCCATGTCGCCGAGGCCGAGCGCACCCTCGCCACGGCGGCGGCATCGCACGGGGTCTGAGCCGATCCGGTTCTTTTCTCCCATGGGTTGAACTTGCCTTGCGCGTTACTTCGCGTTTACCAAGGTGGGCCGGGTGCGGGGGTTCACCGGGCGTTGCAACCTTGCGAAGGGACCGCCGTCCTGTCCGACCCCCAACTTTCCGCCACGATGGCTGGCCTCGCCTTTGTCCTGGCGATGCTCGTCTGCATGAACGCTCGCCGCGTCGGCGATACCATCGGCCTGCTCGATTTTCCCGATGGCGATGGAGGCCGCAAGCGCCATAGCCGCATCACGCCGCTGGTCGGTGGCCTCGCCTTCATGCTGCCGGTTGTCGGGGCCGCGGTGCTGACGCCCGCCCTGGCGGCAGAACTCATGCCCTCTCCGGCGCTGCACCTGGCCTGGCTGGCGGCGACTGTGGCGGTGATGTTCAGCATCGGCGTCATCGACGATCGTTTTCACCTGTCGCCCAAGTTGCGGCTGGCGGCGGCGGTGGGAATGCTGCTGCTCGTCGTCTCCTATGCGCCGGATTTCAGCCTCGCCTTCCTGCGCTTTTCCGGCGCCGATACGCTGGTGCTGATGGGCACGCTTGGCGACGGCTTCACGCTCTTGTGCCTTGTCGGCTTGCTCAACGCCGTCAACATGGCCGATGGCAAGAACGGCGTTGTCGCCGGCATGGGGTTGATCTGGACGATCGTGCTCATCGTCCATTCGCCGACATGGCTGTTGCCCGTCTTGCTGGCCGCCGGCGTGGCGCTGGCGGTGGTGTGGGGCTTCAACATGGCCGGCAAGCTGTTTCTCGGCGATGGCGGCAGCTATGCGATCTCGGCATTTTTCGGATTGCTGGCAATCCACGCCTATAACCATGGTTTCGACGTCATGGGCGCCGATGATGTTGCGGTGATGTTCGCCATCCCCGTTTTCGATACGGTCCGCCTCATGGTGTCACGCGCCTTGCAGCGCCGGTCGCCGTTCGAAGGCGATCGCGACCATCTTCATCATCATCTTCATGCGCGGTTGGGGTGGCCGACCGGCCTGTGGATTTACCTGGCGATGGTGGCACTTCCCAATGCCGGGGCCTTGCTTTTTCCCGGTACCGGTGTCGCCTGGCTTGGCGCGTCGCTCGCGGCGTATATCCTGGTAATGCGGGCGACGCGGTTTGGCCCGGCGCTGCAGGCCAGCAGCAAAGCGCCGGCGGAATGATGTCGCAGACACAGCTTTCGCTTGGCAAGCGCGCGCGACTGACATAGGTCCGCTGCCTCGATATTGGGGCGTCGCCAAGTGGTAAGGCACCGGCTTTTGATGCCGGCATTCGCAGGTTCGAATCCTGCCGCCCCAGCCAGCATCGGCCGGCATTGTCTCGCCGTCGCCCGTTCGGCTTTGCTGCTAGGCGTCGCTGAAACTGGCGCGCAGTCGCTGGCCGGCAAAATCCATGAACGCGCGCACCTTGGGTACTGTCAGTCGTGATTCGGAGGCGACAAGATGTACCGGAACCGCTGCCGGCTCGTCGTCGGGCAGCAGCACCACCAGCCGGCCGTCACGCACCTCCTGCTGGATCTTGTAGCTCAGGATACGGGCGATGCCTTCGCCATCCACGGCCGCGCTTACCGCAGCTTCGTCGGCATTGACCATCAATCGTGGCCTGACGCGCACGGTGCGCGCCATCTTGCGGCCCGGCAGCGGCGGAAAGCTCCAGATGTCCTCGGGGCTGGTCGGTTCGATGGCGATGCAGTCGTGGTTGGCCAGATCGGATATGGCGGCGGGTGGCGGGCGGCGGGCAAGATAGGCCGGGGACGCACACAGCACCCGGCGAACCTCGCCGATTTTCAGCGCGATAAGCGATGAATCCTGCAGCGCCGCGATCCGCAGGGCAACATCGATGCCTTCGTCAACAAGGTTGGTCAGGCGGTTGAGCAACAGATAGCGCACCTGGATCTTGGGATGATGCCTGAGGAACTCGTCAACGATCGGGCGCAGGATGCGGGTGCCGAACATCACCGGCGCGGTGATGTTGAGAACGCCGTGAGGGGCGGCAGCATGGCCGGCAACCGACAGCTCGGCCTCCTCCAGCTCGACGAGGACTCGCCGGCATACGGCAGCATAGCTTTCGCCAGCTTCGGTCAATTGCAACTTGCGTGTCGTCCGGTGCAGCAGTGGCGCCCCGACATGGGCTTCCAGCGCCACGACGGCGCGGGTTATTGCGGCGGGCGAACGGCTTAGCCGCTGGCCGGCCCTGGCAAGGCTGCCCTCGTTGAGCGCGGTAATGAACACGCGCATGCTGTCGAGACGATCGATCATTGTTTCGGCCGGCGAAATCTAGGCTGCCGCACGACAGTCATTCTGGCCTCCACGAAAGCAAATTATCCTCAACGATACGCCAAGTCTGGCACCCGATGGAGTCACGACGATGAATTCGCCCGATATGGTCACCGCCGATCGAAGGCACGATTCGCAACTGGTGGCGGCAGGGCATGATGGGCGGCACCAGGGCCGATTACGACTGCATCGCGGTGTTTTCCGAGACCGACCTGACCGCGGACCTGAAGGCGATCGACGTGCCGGTGCTGATTGAACTGGTCGACCCCCGGGCTGCGCGGTCTGGCCGGCGACGATGCTGCCCAGCAACAGACGCTGCTCGATCAATTCGCGCTCGGCGTGCCGCTGGGCCGGGTTGGCGATCCCGGCGAGATTGCCCGGGGTGCGCTGTTCCTGGCCTCCGGTGATTCGCGTTTCGTCACCGGCTCCGAGCTGTTTGTCGATGGTGGGGAAGGGCATAGTTGATGGCGCACCGTTCCACTCAACCTTGTGAAATCTGAGGCCGGGCGTGGCAAGCGGGGCGGCGCCAGGGCCATCGGCAGCGATTCCCGCTGCTTCGGGCAGTGGACGGGATGCCGGAGCCCGGCGGCGGCTCGAATATCTGCCGGTGGCGCTGTTCGGGTCGGTCATGGGTCTATCGGGGTTGAGCATCGCCTGGCGTCTTGCCGCTGCACGTTATGGAACGCCGATCGTGGTGGCAGAGGCGATCGCGGTGGCGGCGGTGCTGGCCTTCGTTGCCCTCGCCAGCGCCTATCTCGTCAAGCTGGTCACCGCACCCGACGCCGTCGTTGCCGAGTTTCGCCACCCGATTGCCGGCAACCTGTTCGGGACGGTGCTGATCAGCCTGTTGCTCTTGCCCATCGTGATCGCTCCGGTGGCGATCCGGGTCGCCCAGGTCGTGTGGCTTGCCGGTGCGGTGCCCATGCTGGGTTTTGCGTGGCTGGTGGTCGATCGCTGGATGGGCAACCGCCAGCAGACGCAGCACGCGACGCCGGCATGGATCGTGCCCGTCGTCGGACTGCTCGATGTCCCGCTGGCGGTGCCCGGCATCGCATTGCCCGCAGCCCATGGCCTGATGCTGCCGTGCCTCGCCATCGGCCTGTTTTTCGCGGTTCCGCTGTTCACGCTGGTGTTCGCCCGCCTGCTGTTCGAAACACCGTTGCCCGACGCGCTGCAGCCGAGCCTGCTGATCCTCGTGGCGCCCTTTGCCGTCGGCTTTTCCACCTATGTCGCAACGACCGGTCGCATCGATATGTTCGCGCACGCACTTTACGCGCTGGCGCTGTTCATGCTGGCCATATTCGTCGGTCGCTTGCGGCGCCTCGGTCAGTGCTGCCCGTTCCGCGTATCATGGTGGGCGGTCAGCTTTCCGTTGGCGGCCACGGCATCCGCCGCGGTGCGGTTTGCCGGGGCGCGGCCGGGGCTGGTTACCGATACCATCGCCTGGGCGCTGCTGGCGTTGGCATCGCTGGTCATCGCCTGGCTCTCCATGCGCACGATCATCGGAATTCTGCGCGGCGAGTTGCGCACGTCCAGCACCTGACTCGGAGTTGAAAACCGGCAAAGGGGGTGCGGCTGAAGCGACCGATCTCATGGTGGTTTCGGCAGACATCGTGGTGGGCGGCCTCATAGGCGCGCTCAGCCTTCGGGTCGGCGGTATCCCGCTGGGGCTCTCGACATCCGGCGGCGCGTTGCTTGCCGGCCTGCTGCTTGGCTACTTCCGCGCCATCCACCCGACGCTGGGCAGCATCCCCGGCCCGGCGCTATGGCTGCTCAACACGCTGGGCCTCAACGTTTTCATCGCCATCGTCGGCATCAACGCGGCCCCTGGCTTCGTGGCGGGGCTGCAGGCGGTGGGCATCAGCCCGTTCCTGTGGGGTGCCGTTGCCACCAGCCTGCCGCTGCTTATCGCCGTGCTGCTCGGCCACCATGTCTTCAAATTCCATCCCGCCATTCTCTTCGGGGTGTGCGCCGGTGTGCGGACGACGACGGCGGCGCTGGGCATGATCCAGGAAGCCGCGCGCAGCAAGGTGCCGGCGCTGGGATACGGCCTGCCCTACGCGGTCGGGCAGATGCTGCTGACGATTTTCGGCATGGCCATCGTGCTGATGACCAACGCGCGCTGAGCATTTTCATCGAACAAACCATCGGGAGACCATCATGGACGTCATGACGTTGAAGCAATACGAGGCGCTCAGCCCGTTCGAGATCAAGGATTTTCTCGCCAAGGCGGCGATGAAGACCAGCTCGACATCGGCGCTGACATACATCAATGCCGGCCGCGGCAACCCCAACTGGATCGCCACCACCCCGCGCGAGGCGTTCTTCGCCTTCGGGCATTTCGCCATTTCGGAAAGCAAGCGCGTTCTCGACCTGCCGCCCGGAATCGGTGGCATGGCGCGGGCACCGGGTATCGCGGCGCGGGCGCAAGCATGGCTGGCGGAGCATGGTTCATACCCCGGTGCCGACTGGCTGCTGGCGATGATTCCATGGGCGATCGCGCATTTCGGCTTCGAACCGGATGCGTTTGTCCATGAACTCGTCGATGCAATCATCGGCGATAACTACCCGGTGCCGGACCGGATGCTCATCCACAACGAACAGGTCGTCCGCGAATATCTGCAATGGGCGATGTGCGGCGACCCGGCGCCCGAGGGCAAGTTCAAGATCTATGCCGTCGAAGGCGGCACCGCGGCGATGTGCTATATCTTCAAGACGATGAAATCCAACCGGCTGCTCAACCCGGGTGACACCATTGCGCTGGTCGTGCCGATCTTCACGCCGTATCTCGAAATGCCGCTCCTCGAGGATTATGCGCTCAATATCGTCAACGTCACGGCAACGCAGGAAAACGGCTTCCAGTTCAGCGACGAGGAGCTCGACAAGCTGCTCGACCCGACGATCAAGGCGTTCTTCGTCGTCAACCCGGGCAACCCCAGTGCCATTGCACTGTCCGACAAGGTCATCGCCAAGATCGGCGAGATTCTTGAAAAGCGGCCGGACCTGATCATCCCTACCGATGATGTCTATGGCACTTTCGTGCCGGGCTTCCGCGGGCTTCTCGGCGCCTTCCCGTACAACACCATCGGTGTCTATTCGTACAACAAGTACTTCGGCTGCACCGGCTGGCGGCTCGGCACCATCGCGGTGCACGAGAACAACGTCTTCGACAAGCTCGTCGCGGCATTGCCGGAGGACACGTTCAAGCTGATCGACAAGCGCTACCATGCGCTGACACTGCATCCGCGCGATATCGGCTTCATCGACCGGATCGTCGCCGACAGCCGCGACGTCGCGCTCAACCACACCGCCGGATTGTCGCTGCCGCAACAGGTGCAGATGATGTTCTTTTCGCTGTCGGAACTGATGGACAGCAAGAAGGATTACCAGCGCGGCTGCATCGGCATCGTCAAGAAAAGGGTGGAAGCGACGATCGAGGGCATGGGTATCGAAGTCGAGAAGGGCCCGCATTTCGACTATTATTACGGCCTGATCGATTGCGTGTTGTGGATGCGCAAATACGTCGGCGAAGAGGTCGTGGAGTGGGTGAAGGCCAATGTTCACCCGCTCGACCTCGTCTTCAAGCTGGCGGAAGATCACGGCATCGTGCTGCTCAACGGCGGCGGCTTCGATGCGCCGCCATGGTCGGTGCGCGTGTCGTTCGCCAACCTGCCCGACCATGTCTACGACGATATCGGCCGCGCCATCCGCGCCGTGGCGACCGGCTATCGCCAAGCTTTCGAAGCCAGCAAGGCATAGGGGTGACACGCATGAAGAGCAGGCATCTCATGGTGACCTTGGCGGCGCTTCTGGCGGCGGGCGGGGCCAGTGCGGCGCCGGGGACCAGCAGGGTGACGGTGCTGGCCACCGGCGGCACCATTGCCGGCGCCCAGGCGCCCGAGGGCGGTTATGGCTATAAATCCGGGTCCTTCGACATCAAGGACCTGATTGCCGCGGTGCCCAACCTCGACAAGCTGGCTACCATCAGCGGCGAGCAAGTCGTCAACATCGGCAGCCAGGACATGAACGACGAAGTCTGGCTGAAGCTGGCGAGGCGGCTTGCCGAAGTGGTGAAGTCGCCCGGCACCGATGCTGTCATCATCACCCACGGCACCGACACGATGGAGGAAACCGGGTATTTCCTCGATCTGGTGACCAAGACCGAAAAGCCGATCGTCATGGTCGGATCGATGCGGCCGGCAACGGCGATCAGCGCCGATGGCCCAAGCAACCTCTACAACGGTGTCGCCACTGCAATCAGCCCGGGGGCGAGGGGGCGCGGCGTGATGGTCGTCCTCAACGACCAGATCGACTACGCCCGCAACGTGGTGAAGACCAACACCAGCGACGTGCAGACATTCCACAGCGTCAACCGCGGTCCGGCGGGTGTGGCCAACACCGGCGTCGTGACGTGGTTCGCGCCGCTCGACAAAAAGCACGGAATGACCAGCGAGTTCGGCATAGACGGGCTGACGCGGCTGCCACGCGTCGACATCATCTATGCCCATGCCGGGATGAACCCCGACCTTATCGATGCAGCGGTCAAGCTGGGTGCAAAGGGGTTGGTCATCGCTGGCGTCGGCGACGGCAACATGACAGCGCCGGCCCTGGAGCGTGTCACCGCCGCGGCAAAGGCCGGCGTCGTCGTGGTACGCAGTTCGCGGCTTGGCTCGGGAATCGTCTATCGCAACAACGAGGTGGATGACGACAAGCTGGGGCTGGTGGCGTCCGACGAGCTCAACCCGGCGAAATCCCGCGTGCTGTTGATGCTGGCGCTGACCAGGACCAGCGACGTGGCGAAGATCCAGAAGATGTTCGACGAATATTGATCGACGGCACCGGCCCGGTGCCGCTATTCGACCAGCATCCATTTCTGCGATTTGCAGCCAAGCTTGCCGACAAGGCAGCCGGTGCCTTTCAAGGTCTTGTCGCCGGTTCGCACCACCCGGCCCGAAAATGTCTTGTTGATATCGGGCACGAAAACACTGCCCTTCCACCGGTCGGGGCCGTCGGGCCGGAAATTCCTGAACAATTGCAGGCCTATCAAATGCGACGTGCCACCCTTTGCAGCATCGGCCTTGGCCTTGTCATTGGCCCACACAACCACGCCGCAGATGTTGGGGCCGCATGGCTCGGGCCGGATGTGAACCGAGTTGGAGGGATTGTGGTAGGAGTGATAGAGTCCCGGCGGCGCCGCACCCGCCGCACCCGCCAGCAACAACAGCATCGGCAAACCAGTCACCATCGGGCCGTCCCTTTCTTGCGCAACAGACGCGCCAACGCCTATTCGCCGTCAGCCGGGCAGGTCGAACGCCGTCACCCCGCATCGCGGGAGCCGGGCCGGGGCCACCCGCAGGGCGGATACGGGCTAAACACGCTGCGAACAGCTTGATTCCGCAACAAAAACGCGTGTTAACGACTGTGACGGAAATAATAGCAAAAATGTCACAGTCGGGAAATTTCGGTTCCGAAATGTCAATCGATTGCAAAATTTCAGTGTGCCGGAGACCACGGCATATTACCGTGCAGCTTCAATCAAGGACGGTTGCGCACCTCGCGGCCGGATCCGTTGAATCGGGGGATCGAAATCGTGCCTACAATTTCCAAGGCCGCGTCGCGTGGCGGGTTGCTTGCGACCGCAGCAATCCTGGCATCCTTGCTGGTGCCCGGCGCCGTTGGCGCACAGCAGGTTGCAGCGACTGGCGCCGATGCTGCCAAGAATGACGAAATCATCGTCATCGGCACGCGTCGTGCAGACCGCACCGTGACCGATTCCGCCTCGCCGGTCGACGTTATCGGCGCTGCCGAGCTCGGCTCGCAACCCGCCGGCAACATGCTCGATGCGGTGAAGAACATCATCCCGTCCTTCTTCGTCGGACAGAATTCGATTTCGGATGCGTCGACCTTCGTGCGCGCGCCCTCGCTCCGCGGGCTGCCCGCCGACCAGGTCCTCGTCATGCTCAACGGCAAGCGGTACAATCGCTCCGCCCTTGTCCAGGTCTACAATGGTGGCGACACGGGCCTGTCGTTCGGTTCGCAGGGTGCCGATATTTCCGCCATCCCGACGATCGCGATCAAGCGGCTCGAAGTGCTGCGTGACGGCGCCACCGCCCAATATGGGTCGGATGCCATCGCCGGCGTGCTCAACTATGGCCTGCGCGACGACGCCGGTTTCGAAGTGGAGGCGCGCTATGGCCAATATTACGACCATGGCGACGGCAAGAGCTATCAGCTCAGCGGCAACGCCGGGTTCAAGTTCGGGGAGCGCGGCTTCGTCAACCTGTCCGGTGAATATGACAATGACGGCCAGACCAGCCGCGGCGCGACGCGCCCGACCGCCGTTGCTTTCGCCAATGAAAACCCGACCCTCGCCAACAAGCTTCCCAACTATCCGCTGCCTGCGCAGATATGGGGCAATTCGCCGAGCGAGGGGTATAAGTTCGTCCTGAACTCGGCCTATGAAGTGACCGACACCAGCAAGATCTACCTGTTTGGCAACCTTGCGCACAGCAAGGCCGATCAAAGCTTCAACTTCCGCTCGTCGCTCGTCGGCACCCGGCCGTTCGCCACGACAGCAGGCGGCGTGGACAACCTGGGGGGGCGGTCGTTCTTCCAGCATCCATATTATCTGACCCAGTGCCCGGCCGGCAGCGAAAGCTGCACCGCCGGTGGCTATGTGAAGGACAACAACACCTTCTCGCTGAGTTCGATCTATCCGGCCGGCTTTACACCGCGTTTCGTCGGCGTGACCGACCAGGTCTATGGGACCGTGGGCTACAAGGGCAAGACGCCGGGCGGCTTTGGCTATGACCTGTCGGCATCGGCGAGCCGGAATGCCCTCAACCTGTCGATGTACAACTCGATCAGCCCGTCGTTCGGCAAGGCTTCGCAGACCAGCTTCGAGTTCGGCAAGCTGATCCAGAAGGAATTCGATGCCAATATCGACTTGACCTATGACGTCGATGCCGGCTTCGCCAGCCCGATCACGCTGTCGGGCGGTGCCGAATACCGGCGCGAAAGCTACACGGCGACGCAAGGCGACCTGCAATCCTATGGCGCAGGTCCGTACGCTCTTGCCCACCCGCTGTTCATCCAGTCGGAATCGGGTGCCTATGTGCCGACCGGCGAATTCACCGCCACGGAAAGCCCGGCGGCCAGCGGTTACGGCGGCACCAGCCCGACCTATGCCGGCACGCATAGCCAAAAGAGCTATGGCATCTATGGCGGTGCCGAAACCGACATCACCAAGGCGTTCACCGTCGGCATTGCCGGGCGCTACGAACATTATGACAGCTTTGGCGGCGCCGTCGTCGGCAAGGTGAACGCGATTTATCACCTGTCCGATAGCTTTGCGCTGCGCGGAACGGTCGGTACCGGGTTCCACGCCCCGACCCCCGGGCAGAGCAACACGCAGGTCCTGACCACCAATTTCGTTGGCGGCAATTCCGTGCAGACCGGCACCTTCCCGGTGACGAGCGGCGTCGCGCAATTTTATGGCGCCAAGCCGCTGAAGCCGGAGAAATCCACCAACTTCGGATTGGGCTTCGTGTTCCAGCCGACGAGTGCGTTCACGCTGACGGTCGATGCCTATGACATCAAGGTCCGCGACCGGATCTTCATCTCCAAGACCTTCAATGTCTCGGCGCTGGATATCATCGCGTTGCCGGAACTGGCATCGGTGGGCATCGACGGGCAGGTGCAGTATTTCACCAACTCGCTCAACACCACCACCAAGGGTGTCGACGTCGTCGGCAGCTATCGGACCGACCTCGGCGAGGGCAAGCTCAACCTGACGCTGGCCTACAACTACAACCAGAACAAGGTAACCAAGTTCGACGCGGCGGCGATCGGCGCAAATCAGATCATCGATGCCGAGAGCCTGGCGCCGCACCACCGTCTGAACCTGCAGGGCAACTGGTCGTTCGGCGACTTCTCGATTACCGCCGCCGAACATTATTACAGCAGCTGGCGTGCCGAGACCGATTATCCGGGGCAGCTTTTCGGGTCGAAGTTCACCACCGATCTCGATGCCAGCTATACCTTCTCGGACCACTTCACCTTTACGGTCGGTGCGAACAACCTGTTCAATGCCAAGCCTGACCGGATTGCCGCATCGGGTGCGAACCCGATCTACACGGCAACCAACAGCCTTGGTGACGGCCAGATCTACCCTCGCAACGGCGGACCCTTCGGGTTCAACGGCGGCCTGTGGTACGTTCGCGTCCGCGTCAAATACTAGGCTCTGGTACGCGTCTTCCAGGGGGCGGGCGGGTTTGCCTGCCCGCCCCTTGTCATTTGGCTCTGGTGGTGATGCAATCCGTCGAATGAACACCCGGAATCCTGGCAAGCTGGCGGCAATCGCACTGTTGGCGTTGTCACTGGCGGCGACCGCGGCGCAGGCAGCATCGCCGCTGCCCATCGGCGCCGCACATGGCATGGTGGTATCCGCCCACCGTCTGGCAAGCGATACCGGCGTCGATGTGCTGCGCAAGGGCGGCAATGCCGTCGACGCCGCGATTGCCGTGGCCTATGCACTGGCGGTGACGTTTCCGGAGGCGGGCAACATCGGCGGTGGCGGGTTCATGACCATTCGCCTGCACGATGGCCGCCAGTCCTTCATCGATTTTCGTGAAACGGCGCCCCAGGCTGCAACCGCGAACATGTACCTCGATGCCGCGGGAAATGTCGTGCCGGCACTTTCCACGCGTGGCTATCGCGCCGTGGCGATCCCCGGCACTGTCGCCGGGCTCGAGCTGGCGCGGACGCGCTATGGCACCCGCCCGCGCGCGGTCTTGATGGCATCGGCGATAAAGCTGGCGCGCGAGGGCTTCGCGCTGGACCAGGGCGATGCGGAATTCCTCAACCAGGCGGCCGCCGATTTCGCGAGGGACGCGCCCAGCGCCGCAATCTTCGGCAATCACGGCCAACCATGGCACGCCGGTGACCGCTTCATCCAGGCCGATCTCGGCCGCACGCTGCAGGCGATTTCTGCGGGCGGCGTCGATGCCTTCTACAAGGGTGCGGTCGCACAGCGTATCGTCGCTGCCAGCAAGGCCCATGGCGGTATCCTCACCCTTGCCGATTTCGGCGCCTATCGCGCGGTGGAGCGGGCGCCCATCACCTGCGATTATCGCGGATTCCATGTCATTTCAGCACCGCCGCCAAGCTCGGGCGGGGTGGTCATTTGCGAAGCGATGAACATCCTTGCGGGTTATCCGATGGGCGCGCTCGGCTTTCACTCGGCGCAGGGCGTGCACTACATGACCGAGGCGCTGCGCCGCGCTTTCCATGATCGCAATGTCAATCTGGGTGATCCGGGCTTCGTCAAGGCCGATGTGGCCCGCTTCGTCGCCCCCGGATACGCCGACCAGCTACGGCAGGGGATCGCGGCGGACAAGGCAACGCCTTCCACGTCGCTCGGCGTCCCCGGCAGCGATCACGAAGGCAAGAGCACGACGCATTTTTCAATCGTCGATGCGCAGGGGAACGCGGTTTCGCTGACCTATACGCTCAACGACTGGTTCGGCGCGCGCGTGACGGCGGCGGGAACCGGCATCCTGCTCAACGACGAAATGGATGACTTTTCATCGAAGCCCGGTGCCTCCAACATGTTCGGGCTGGTCGAAGGTGCCAACAATGCCATTGCCCCCGGCAAGCGGCCGCTGTCGTCGATGACTCCGACCATCGTCACCAGGGATGGCAAACTGGTGATGGTCATCGGCACGCCCGGTGGCAGCCACATCCCGACGGGGGTGTTGCAGGTCATGCTCAACCTTATCGACCATGGCATGACCCTCACCGAAGCTGTCGATGCGCCTCGCATCCATGCGCAATGGCTGCCCGATGTGCTCTATCACGAGACCAATGCCCTTAGTGCGGATACCATGGCCTCGCTCGCGGCGCGCGGGCATCGGCTGGAGCCGATGGGGTATGAAAACCACATCGCGGCGATCCTTGTCGGCGGTCCGGCGATCGGCGCACCGCCGCGCGGGCACGACCAGCTTTATGGCGCGATCGATCCGCGTTTGCCCATGGGCAGCGTCGCCGGATATTGAGACCGGCAGCGGGTGGAGGCGTTCACACATCGTCTGGCGCAGGTCGCGGACCTGCCGGAACTCACGGCGCTGATGACCCGGGCAATCGAGCACCTGCAGGTCGGTTTCCTGTCACCCGAACAGGTGCGCGCCAGCCATCAGGTGATGGGGCTCGACACCCAGCTCGTCCGCGACCAGACCTATTTCATCGTCGAGGCAGCCGGTCGCATCGTGGCGTGCGGCGGGTGGAGCTGGCGCGCGACGCTGTTCGGCGGCGATGCCAGCATCGTGGCGCGCCAACCATTGCCGCTCGACCCCGCTACCGATGCCGCCAAGATCCGCGCGATGTATGTGGACCCGGCGTTTGCGCGGCGGGGGCTGGGCAGCATGATCATGCGCTTGTGCGAGGCTGCCGCACGACAGGCCGGCTTTGCCAAGGTCGAGCTGATGGCGACCCTTGCCGGCGTGCCGCTCTACCGGGTGTGCGGCTATACCGACATCGAAGCCATCGAGGCCGTCAGCCGGGAGGGCGTGACGGTGCCGTTGATCCGGATGGGCAAGGCGCTGCCGTGACTGCAGGGCATTCGCGGCGCAACCCTGGCCGGCAGGCTGGGCCGACATGGCCAGGATAACCCCGGCGACACAGGCGCTCGACCGCGCCGGCGTCTCGTTTACCGTTGTCGCCTATGACTATGCACCGGGTGCCGATCGCATCGGGTTGCAGGCGGCCGCGGCGCTGGGAGTCGATGCCGATTCGGTGGTCAAGACCTTGATGGCAAGGGTCGATGGCAAGCCGGTCTGCGTCATGCTGTCGTCGGCGGCCGAAATGTCGATGAAACGGCTCGCCGCCGCGGTCGGGGGCAAAAGCGCCGATATGATGCCGCCCGCCGACGCCGAACGCATGACCGGCTATCGCATCGGCGGGATCAGCCCCTTTGGCCAGCTTCGCAAGGTCGCGGCGATCATCGACCGTCAGGTGCTCGATCAGCCGTATATCTACCTCAATGCGGGACAGCGCGGCCTGCAGTTGCGGCTTCATCCGGCCGATGCTGTCCGGGCGCTGGAAGCGGTTGTTGCCGATTTGCGGCAGGTCGTCCGGGACCGCACGCCGGACTGAACGGCACCGCGCCGGCCAATGCGCGGCGCAACGTGTCGGTCAGGGGTTGGCTGGCGCTATCGGCTCCTTCAGCAGCCGGCGCGCCTCCACCAGCAGCGTCAACATCGCCTGGCGGGCGCCATCCGCATCGCCCGCCCGGATGGCATCGGCAATGCGGGCATGGTCGGCGGCGCTGGCCACCGCCACGGATTTCTGGCGGTTGGTGACGCGGATCGAGATGCGCAGGGCTGCGTCGATCGTGTGGCGCATGTTGATGAAGAAGCGGTTGCCGCTGGCCTGCAGGATGGCAACATGGAATTTGACATCGGCGTCGAGGGAATCGTCCTCGCCGCGCTCGGCGGCGCGCATCCGGTCGAGCGCGGCGAAGATGCGGGTGATGGCTTCGGCGTCGCCGCGTTGTGCCGCAAGCGCCGCCGCGGTCGGTTCGATGGCAATGCGGAAATCGTTGAACTCGCGGATCAGCGGCAGCCGCGCACCCTTGGCGTGGAGCAACCATTGCAGCACATCGGGGTCGGACAGGTTCCACGCCGCCTCATCGCGCACAATGCTGCCGATGCTGGCGCGCGAGACAACCAGGCCCTTGGCGGTCAAAGCCTTGACGGCTTCGCGCATCACGGTGCGGCTGGCGTTGAACGTCTTGCACAGGTCGTTGACCTGGAACACCGCGCCCGGCGCATAGTCACCGGAGACGATTGCGCGGCCCAGCGTGGCGGCGACATGATCGGTCAGGTTCGACGATCGCACTTCCAAGCTCAGTCCTCCCGCGCCGTCACGGCGTCACGATCGCGTGCAGATGGTTTCACGCAGGCCGGTGACATCGGTCTGGTACACCAGCAGGGCGCCGGCCAGCGGTTGGGCGTCGCGCTGCTCCTCGCTCAGGTCGATGCTGGCGCTGGTGACCATCAACTGCGTCAGGTCATCGCCGCCGAATGCCACGCAGCTCGGCTGGCTGACCGGCAGCGACAGCCGGCGCTCGACGCTGCCATCGGGGCGGTAGCGCACGATTTCGCCTGCACCCCATTGTGCGTTCCAAAGATGGTCTTCGGCATCGATGCAGCTGCCGTCGGGGTGGATGCCGGCAGCGGTCGTGGCGAATGTCTCCGGCGCGCCGATGGGGCCATCTTCGGCATCGAAGGCATAACGCCAGATGGTATTGCGCACCGAATCGGCGAAATACATCAGGCTGCCGTCGCGGTTCCAGCACAGGCTGTTGGGAATACGGATGTCGCCGATCACCGGACGGGCAAGGCCGTTGCCATCATAGCGCCACAGGCTGCCCATCGGCGTGCCATGGCGTTCCGCCATGCTGCCGGCCCAGAAACGCCCGCTGCGGTCGACGCGGCCATCATTCATGCGCAGATGGGGCACGTCGGCGGTGACGGGTGCACGCATTTCGAAACTGCCGCTTTCCGGCGTGAAACGGGCAAAGCCATGCTCGAACGCACCGAGAAAGACGCCGGGCAAATTGGTCAGGGCAAAGCTGCCGAGGCGTTGTGCCAGCGCAAAGCCTTCAGGCTCCTCGCCCGGCGTCCAGTGCCAGAAGCGCGCGGCTTCGATGTCGGTCCAGCAGGCGCAACCCCTGCGCCAGTCCCAGACGATGCCCTCGCCAAGGACATTGCCGACCGCCAGGGTATGCAGCGGTGTCATCGCGCGGTTGCCCGCCAGATGCGAACGAGGCCGGCAAGCGCGGCGTCGCGGCCATCGATGGTGTCGGATTTGACGCCGAACGCCGACAGGGCGGCGGCGTAAAGCCCGGTCAGGGCCGGCGTGCCGACCAGCAGGACCCGGGATGCCACCGGGTGCAGCAGCAGCGCCGAACGCACGTCCGCACCGATGCACAGCCCGGCGAGATAGCCATCGGCCAATGCCGGGTCGAGCATGCCGCCGATCTGCCGGCTGCGGACACCGAACAGCATCGATTCAAGGCCCAACGCACTCGTCCTGATGGCGGCGACCGCGTCGAGGAACGCCGGGTCGACCTCAGCCGACGCCGCACGCCGGGGGTTCAGCAGGATGCTGCCGCGCGCCATCAAGTCGAGCAATTCCCCGGTCATCGCGGTGTGGAAGCCGGTTATGCGGCCGCCGGCGACAATGGCCCATTTCACGTGCGTTCCGGGCAGGCAAACCAGCGTGTCGTCGGGTGTCATGACGCCGAAGATCTGGGTTTCCTCGCCGCGCATCAGGTCCGGAGTGCCGTCTCCGCGGCGGGTTTCCACCCCCGGCAGCAAGTGGAATTCGACGCCGCGCGCCACGAAACGCACCGCGCTGGCCGCGATATCGGCGACGGCGGCGGGGGCCGGGACATAGGGCGCCGGCCGCCAGCCGATATTGGAGCCGACCATGCCGGCCATCACGACGGGCAGGCGCGGCCAGGCGGCGAGGGCATCGAAGCACGCGGCCTCGATCGCATCGGGCGACGCAAGTTGCGCCACGCCGGGGCCGTCGCGTGCCTCCAGCAATCCGCCATCGCGATCCGCCAGCAGGAAGCGGGCGTTGCTGGTGCCCCAATCGACACCGATCACGGCAGCGGCCGCCATCTCAGACGCGTCCGGCATCGATGATGAACTGCTGGCCGCTGATCATGGCGCTGTCATCGGCGGCGAGGAAAAGTGCCAGGCTGGCGACATCGGCGGGCAGGATGCGATCCTTCAAGGCTGTCAGCCTCGCCCATTCGGCCTCTGCCTCCGGCGTCAGCCAATGGGCAAGCTGGCGTTCCGTCACCACCCAGCCGGGCAGGATCGTGTTCACCCTGATGCGCTGGGCGCCATATTGCCGGGCCAACGCCTTGGTCAGCCCCAGCAGCCCGGCCTTGGCGGTGACATAGCCCGGCATGCCCTCCGGCCCGAGCAAGGCGTTGATCGAGCTGAAGTTGATGATCGCGCCGCCGCCGTGTGCCTGCATCGGTGGTATCGCCGCCTGCGCTGCAAAAAAGGCCGCATCGAGGTTGACCGCCATGCAGCGCCGCCAGTCGGCTTCGCTGACCCCAAGCGGGTCATGCCTTGTGTCGTTGGCGACATTGTTGACCAGCACGTCGATGCGGCCGGCCGCGATAATAGCCTGCTGGAGCGCCGCGACATCGGTGGCATCGACGCGGGTGAAATGCGTCCCCGTCGCGCTCGCCAGTGCCGCGCCGGCGACGGCATCAAGGTCGATGAAACCGACCCGCGCGCCCTGTGCGGCAAAGGCGCGGACCATTTCGGCGCCGATGCCGGTGGCACCGCCGGTGATGAACACGTGGCGGCCGGCAAGGCTGGGGTATGAGGCGCGGGGCATGATCAATGCGATTCCCGCGTCACCACGGCGCCGCTGCTGCCGACAAGGAAATCGAGGTCGCAGCCCTTGTCCGCCTGGAGGACGGTATCGACGTACAGCCTGGCATAGCCGCGGGCGCTGTTGGGCGGGGGTGGCGGTACCGGCAGCAGGCTGCGGCGCCGGTCGAGTTCGGCGTCGTCGACCAGCAATGCGAGGCTGCGCCCGGGGCCATCGAGGCGGATGATGTCGCCGTCGCGCACCAGCGCCAGCGGGCCGCCAAGGTGCGATTCGGGCGAGACATGGAGGACGACGGTGCCATAGGCGGTTCCGCTCATCCGCGCGTCGGAGATCCGCACCATGTCGCGTACCCCGGCGGCGAGCAGTTTTTGCGGCAATTGCATGTTGCCGACTTCCGGCATTCCGGGATAGCCGCGCGGGCCGCAACCCTTCAGCACCAGCACCGAATCGGCCGTGACGGCAAGATCGGGCGCATCGATCCGCGCCTTGAAGTCCTCGATCGATTCGAACACCACGGCGGGGCCGCTGTGGACGAGCAGCGCCGGGGTGGCGGCGTTGGGCTTGATGATGGCGCCGCCGGGGGCAAGGTTGCCGCGCAGCACCCATGTGCCCGATGAGGCACTGACCGGATTGTCCAGCGGGCGGATGACGTCGTCGTTGAAAACCTCGCCCGCCGCCGCCACCGTGCCGATGCTGACACCGCCGACGGTTGGCGCATCCTGGCGCAAATGCCCGGCGATGCGGTGCATCAGCCCCGGCATTCCCCCGGCATAATCGAAATCCTCCATCAGATATTGGCCCGATGGTGCAAGGTTGGCGAGCAGCGGCACATCGCGCGACAGATGATCGAAATCCTCAAGGCACAGATCGACCCCGCAGCGCCCGGCCAGCGCCAGCAGATGCACGACGGCGTTGGTCGACCCGCCGATGGCGGCATGGACGAGGATGGCGTTTTCGAACGCCGCACGGGTCAGGAAGGTCGACAGCGGCTTTTCGTGCATCACCAGGTCGACGATGGTGCGGCCCGCAAGGTGCGCCAGCGTCCGCCGCCGCGCATCGACCGCCGGGATGGAGGCGTTGCCGGGCAGGGCGACGCCCAGCGCCTCGCACAGGCTGCCGATGGTGGAGGCGGTCCCCATGGTGTTGCACACCCCGGCGCTGCGCGACATGGCCGCTTCGGCGCCGAAGAATTCGGCTTCGCTGATCTTGCCGGCCCGCATGTCCTCGCTCAACCGCCAGACATCGGTGCCCGAACCGATGGTCTGGCCGCGAAACCGCCCGTTGAGCATCGGCCCCGACGACACGACGATGGCGGGCAGGTCGACCGATGCCGCCCCCATCAACTGCGCCGGCGTGGTCTTGTCGCAGCCACCGAGCAGCACGACGCCATCGATGGCATAGCCACGCAGCGCTTCCTCGACGTCCATTGCCAGCAGGTTGCGGAACAGCATCGCGGTCGGTCGAATTTGCGTTTCGCCAAGGGACGATACCGGAAACTCCAGCGGAACGCCGCCGGCCTGCCAGACGCCGCGCTTCACATGATCGGCGAGGATGCGCAGATGGGCGTTGCACGGCGTCAGTTCCGACCAGGTGTTGCAGATGCCGATCATCGGCCGGCCTTCGAAACTGTCGTCGGGCAGCCCCTGGCTTTTCATCCAGCTGCGATGGATGAAGCCGTCACGGTCCCGCTTGCCATAGACGGCAGCGCTGCGAAGCCTTGGTTTGCCGACCATGCCGCTATCCCCTGGCCCGGTGTTGTGCGGTCATCGTCATCACGCCGGCGCGCGGTGACGGCATGGGTACGAGATGGGCATGGTCATCGGCGCGGTGCATCCCGTCAGGATCCCAGGGTGGCAGAAAAGGCGGCGGCGTTGCGACCGGCATCGGCGGCCGATGTGCCGGGACGATACAGCGCACCGCCGACACCAAAGCCATCGGCACCGGCAGCGCGAAAGGCGGCGCTGTTGTCCGGGGTGACGCCGCCGACAACGAGCACCGTCGCCGCCGGTGGCAACACGGCGCGCATGGCCTTGACCACCGCGGGTGACACCAGCTCACCGGGGAACAGCTTGATGGCATCGGCCCCGGCATCGAGCGCGGCAAAGGCCTCCGTGGGGGTAAGGCATCCGGGGGCGGACAGCATTCCCGCCGCAACGCTGGCTGCGATGACATCGGCGCGCATGTTCGGCGACACGACAAGCTGTGCCCCGGCATCATGGGCCCGGACAACATCGGCAACGTTGAGCACTGTGCCGGCGCCGATGATGGCGCGCCCGGCAAGGCGTCTGGCGAGCAGGGCGATCGAAGCAAAGGGATCGGGCGAGTTCAGCGGCACCTCGACAAGGGTGATGCCGGCGGCAAAAATCGCTTCGGCGACGGCCTCGACTTCGTCCGGGGTGATGCCGCGCAGGATGGCGACGACCGGCATGGCGGCAAGGCGGCGGCGAAAGTCGGTGGCCAGCGCCATTCTGCGGGCGCTTGTCATGCTGCTGCCGCGGGCGTTCGTCATGCTGCTGCCGCGGGCAGGACCCGCGCCCTGTTGTCGAAAACGAACCTCGCACGGTTGCCGAACACCACGCGGTTGACCGCCATCGCCACCAGCACCGATGTCGCCAGCACGAACAGCATGACGTCGATGTAGTGCAGCCAGGGCAGGCCGAAATGCTGGTAGACCGTTACGCCTGGATAAATCACGCCGGGTTCGTACAGCACGAACTGGTGGACGGCATAGAATGCAACGCCATAGACCAGCCCGGCGATTGCGGCGCGGGCATCGACATTGCGGAACAACAGCCCGGTGATGAACGCCGACAGGATCGGCATCGACAGCAGCCCGTTCAGTTTCTGCAGGGTGTTGATGATGTTTTCGGCGGTGGCGAACGCCGGCACCATGGCGATGGAGCTGACCGTCAGGATGCACGACACCAGTGCGGCGAGTTTCCAGTGGTTGCGCACCGGCTGGACGAACTTATCATGGAAATCGACGACATACAGCGCCACCGAACTGTTGAGGATGGCGCTGGTATGGGCGATGACCGCCGCCGCCATCATCGCGGCAAAGGCCCCCGACAGCCAGCCCGGGAGCACCGCGCCGACCAGCCGGCCATAGGCCTGGTCGTGGATATTGCCATACAGCTTGTAGGCGCAGACCCCCGGAATAACGACGATCGCCGGGATGATGAGGATGCGCACCGCCGCTGCCGCCAGCACGCCCTTCTGGGCCTCGCGCACCGTTGGCGCGGTCATCGCCTTTTGCGTGATATTCTGGTTGGTCGACCAATAGAAGATCTGGATGAACAGCATCCCGGTGAACAGCGTGTGGAAGGGGATCGGCGAGGTGTTGCTGCCGATCATCGACAGCCGTTCAGGCGGTACGCCCGACAAATCGAAATTTACCGCCTTCAAGGCGAGAAACACCACCAGCATCGCGATTGCGAGCACCCCGATGCCCGAATAGGTATCCATCACGGCAACGGCGCGCAGCCCGCCGGAAATGGTATAGAGCGCGGCGACAATGGCGAGCGGGGCGGCGAACCACAGCAGGTTCCAGTCCACCCCGAACATCGATTTGAGGAACAGGCTGCCGCTGTAAAGCGCCGCCGGCAGGTAGATGAGGATGTTGCCAACGAGGAACAGCGCCGAAATGACGGTGCGGATGCTGCCGCCCTGGTAACGTTTTTCGAGCAGTTCGGTTACCGTCGTGCAGTTGTTGCGGTAGTAGATCGGCACGAACACGAAGGCCAGGATCATCAGGCCGACAAAGCCGCAGATCTCCCACCACGCCAGCAACAGCATCTGGTTGCCGTTGTTGCCGACCAGTTGCTCGGTCGACAGATTGGTCAGGGTGATCGACCCGGCAACGAACAGCCAGGTCAGGCCGCCACCGGCGAGGAAGACCTCGCGGGTGCTGCCGTCCGGCTCGGACCGCGCCACGCCTCGGCCATGGACCTTGCGATAGGTCGCAACGGCGATCAGCGCGGTCAGGGCAAGGAATATGCCGATCTGCAGCACCGCGCCGCCGTTGGACATTGCACTCTCCCCATCGTGCCGATATCGTCTTAATCATATTAATAGGCCGAACGCGGCAAAACTAGCCGGGTTTTGCCGAAAGGCAAGGCCGAATGAACGTGATCGCGGCAGGACGCGGCCATGCACCGGGTCCCGGCGGGCCGGGACTGCTCGACCCTGCGGGGAAATACTAACGATACCCTGCGGGGAAATACTGACTGGACCCTGCGGGGCTGGGGGGAAGGACATGATGGACCATATCCGCTTCGACGCCGGGGAAACGACGCTGATCATTGCCTGCGCGGCCGGGACGCCGCCGCATGTCGTGCATTGGGGGGCGCGGCTCGCCACGGCAACCGATGTCGCGGGACTCGTGCTGATGACGGCACTGCAGGGCGGCCCCGGCAGCGCTGACGTGCCGGTGGCGGCGTCACTGGCGCTCGAACCCGGACTGGGCCTTGCCGGGCCATCGGGCTTTGCCGCGCATCGCGCCGGGCGCGATTGGGGCAGCTTGTTCATGGTCACCGCCACGACGCGGCACGCCCATGGCGCAACGATCACATCGGAGGACAGTCGCACCCGGCTGCGGTTGGTCCATGCCATCGACGTGGCGCCTGAAACCGGCGTCATCACCCTTGCAGCGACGTTGACCAACCTCGGCAGCACCGTGCTCGATGTGGTCGACATGGCCACCGCCTGCCTGCCGCTTCCGGGCGCGATGACCGATATCATCGGCTTTTCGGGCCGCTGGTCCGATGAATTCCGTCGTGAACGACTGGCGCGCTTCAGCGGCGATTATGTCCGCGAAAACCGCCGCGGGCGAACCTCACACGACAGCTTTCCCGCCGTTGTCCTTTGCGGCGCCGACACCATTGAAAGCCATGGCGAGGCCTATGGTCTGCATCTGGCGTGGAGCGGCAACCATCGCATCCGGGTCAGCAGCCTTGGCGACGGCCGGGTCCTTGCCGCGCTCGGCGCCTTGCTGTTTCCGGGCGAAATCCGCCTGCAACCGCAGGAAACGCATGCCGGCCCCGCCATTGTCGCCGCATATTCGGCGCATGGGCTGACCGGGCTCAGCCAGCATTTCCACCGCCATGTGCGCGGCCGCATCCTGCGCGCCAGCACGCGCAGCAAGCCGCGGCCGGTGCACTATAACACCTGGGAAGCGGTGTATTTCGACCACGACATCGACCGGCTCAAGCGCATCGCCAGCGCCGCCGCCGCCATCGGCGTCGAACGCTTCGTTCTCGACGACGGCTGGTTCGGCGCGCGCCGTGACGATCATGCCGGGCTGGGTGACTGGACGGTGTCGGATGCCGTCTATCCCGATGGTCTCGCGCCGCTCGTCGATCATGTCACCGCGCTGGGCATGGAAATGGGCATCTGGTTCGAGCCCGAAATGGTCAACCCCGACAGCGACCTGTTCCGGGCGCATCCGGATTGGGCGCTGGGTATCGCCGGCATCGACCAGGTGCCTTTCCGCCACCAATATGTCCTCGATATCAGTCGATCCGAGGTTGCCGACCATCTGTTCCGCCAGATCGACGCGATCCTTGCGGATCACGCCATCGGCTATGTCAAATGGGACATGAACCGCGACCTCAACCACCCCGGCGATGTCGATGGCCGGCCGCGCGCTGCCGCGCAGGTGACGGCGCTGTACGCGCTGCTCGATCGCATCCGCGCCGCGCATCCCGGTGTGGAAATCGAAACCTGCTCATCGGGCGGCGCGCGTCCGGACTATGGCGTCCTGGCGCATAGCGATCGCATCTGGACATCGGACAGCAACGACGCGATCGACCGCCAGGCGATCCAGCGCGGCGCTTCATTTTTCCTGCCGCTCGATGTCATGGGCGCCCATGTCGGGCCGCGCCGCTGCCACGTGACGGGGCGCACATTGTCGATGGCGATGCGGGCCGGGACGGCGTTGATGGGTCATATGGGCCTGGAGCTCGACCTGCTGACCGAACCTGCCGACGACCTTGCCGAACTCGCCGCCGCCATCGTGCTTTACAAGACTCACCGGGCGCTGCTTCACGATGGCGACTTCGTGCGCATCGATACGCCCGATTACCTCAACGTTATCGGCGTGGTCTCGGCGGACGCGGGTGAGGCGCTGTTCTCGCTGGCCTGGCTCAAGGGTCATGACGCCACCCTGCCGGGCCGGCTGCGCCTCGCTGGCCTCGATGCGACAGCGGATTATCGCGTGACGCTGGTTTGGCCGCTGAACTGGCGGTCACGCGGGGCGCAATCCGCTTTCGAAGCGCTGGGGATCGACACGGAGGGCGCGATCATCGCTGCCGACCTGATGATGGGCATCGGCCTGCAGCTGCCGCTCGTCGCACCCGAAAGCGTGCTGTTGCTGCACCTGGTGCGGGTCGGCAGTGCTATTGCGTCGTCCACACGCTGACCCCCGCCGGTGGCAGGTCGGCGCCGCCCAGAAGATAGTCGCGCGCGGCGGCCCCCGGCAGCCACAGGCCCAAGTCGATCGGATCGGGGCCGAAGTTGAAGGCGAACACGCGGTCGCCGGCACGGCGCAGGCGCAGGTCGGCGGGAAGCGGCGTCACCGCCAGCCCGGCGTCCGCGGCCATGGTGGTGAACAGGCGCGCCAGCAGCGCGGCGTCGGGCCAGGCGGCGAGGTAGCGCAGGTTGCCCTTTGCAAAAACGATGCCGCGACCGTCGTCGAGGCTGATTTCAGCCGGCAGCGCGGTTTCGACATGCTCCAGCCAGCGGCTGACCACGAACCCGTCGCCGGGGTGGACGAGCCCGTCGCGCAGGCTTTCGACGCGGACGATGCGCAGGGGCAGGTGTGCCTGCAGCGGCCCCGGCGGCAATATGGCGGGGATGGCGAAATCGGCGGTCTTGCTGCCGGTGCGCGGGCCGAGCAGGACCGGGCACGCCAGTGCGGCAAGACGGTCCACCGTCGCTGCATCAATCATCGGCAGGCTCGGCACCACGACCAGCGCATAGCCCGACAGGTCGGCATCGGGCGCGACGATGTCGATATCGAAGCCCAGTTGTCGCAACGCCGAGTACATCGCAAACGCCAGCTCCAGATAGCGCACCGAACGCCCCTGTGGCTGGGTGCCGAACACCCAGTCGGCGGCATAGGAAAACACCAGCGCCACCGGTTGCGGCGCAGCGCCGGCCGTGGCCAGCCGGGCGATCTCCGCCGCGACGCCGCCAACTTCCTGCGCGCCGACATCGTCGCTGCAATTGGGCCGCAGCAGCCCGGTGTGCATCTGTTCCTGCCCGAACGGCGCCTGCCGCCAGCGGAAATAGCTGACGAGCTCCGCCCCGTGCGCCATCGCCTCCAGCGTCCATAGCCGCACCATGCCGGGCAGCGGCGCGGGGTTGAACCCTGCCCAGTTCACCGGCCCGGGTTGTTGTTCCATCACCCACCAGCGGCCATTGCTGCAGCCGCGGTAAAGGTCATGGTGGAAGGCGGCGATGTCGGGGTGGCCGGTCCGGGCATAGCGCAGCTTGTCGGCAACGGGGAACCAGAACTGTTCCAGAAACCCCAGGGGGTAGCTGTCCCAGCCCGCGACATCGAGGTCGCGCGAGACGGCATGATGATCGAACTGGGTGAAGAACCCCATGAAGTTGTGGACAATATCCCGCCCGGGTGAGCGAGCGCGCAGGATTTCGACCTGGGCGCGGTTGAAGGCCACCACTTCATCGGAGGCAAAGCGCTGGAAATCGAGCACATGCGCAGGGTTGGGTTCGGTAACGGTAAGGTTGGGCAGGCCTATCTCGGCAAAGCTGCGGTATTCCATGCTCCAGAACACATTGCCCCAGGCGCGGTTCAGGGTGTCGATGTCGGTGTGATGCCTCGCCAGCCAGTGGCGAAATTCGGTCGCAGCAGCGGCGGAATAGCTCAACGCCGTGTCGTGGCAGCCATATTCATTGTCGGTTTGCCAGGCGATGACAGCGGGGTGCGCGCCATAGCGTTCGGCAATTTCGGCGGTGATGCGCGCCGCCTCGCGCCGATATCCCCGGTGCGAAAAGCAATAGTGCCGCCGTGAGCCGAAGCGCCGCGGCTGGCCGGCGACGTCGAGCGCGATCATGTCGGGCATCGCATCGACGAGCCATTTCGGCGGCGTCGCCGTCGGCGTGCACAGGATGACATCGAGGCCGTGGCGGGCAAGGGTGTCGATGGCGCGATCGAGCCAGCCCCAATCGAAACGGCCCGGCTCGGGTTCGATGCGACTCCAGGCGAACTCGCCGATACGGACGCGGCTGATGCCCATTTCAGCCATGCGACGGGCATCGTCGGCCCACCAGTCCTCCGGCCAGTGTTCAGGGTAATAGCAGACGCCGAGGTGCATCGATCGGGTGTCCAGACGGAAAGCGATGCGGGGGGGTATCAGCATATCACGATACAAAGCCACCGCATTTGCAGCGCCGGCCATCCAGCGACGACAAGCCGGGGGAAAATCGTCACATTCGCGTCGTGCGCACTTGTTTCCCGGCGGGCAGGGGCATAGGGACGCAATGCGACAGGTTTCCAGAAATGGAAATAATAGGGAACCCGGAAGCAGGTTTGCATCTGTAATCCGGGGCTGTGCCCGCAACTGTGACCGGCGAACGGTCGCCCCATCGTGCCACTGGAGCAATCCGGGAAGGCGGGGCGGACGTGATGACCCGGGAGCCAGGAGACCTGCCTGTCGCGGTCGGTCCTTTACGCGGACGGGGTTTTTCGCGTGATCGAGGTTCGCCTCGCGTGACGACATCGAATGGGGTGGCGCGCGTGAGGGGCTTCGGCTGTTTCACAGGCCCATCAGTCGCGTCCCAGGCGCGTGCGACCCCTTGTTGTTGTGAACAAGGAGGCCTTATGCGCCGAATTTCCGTCCTGCTACTCGCCACCGTCGCCACAATTGCGCCGGCCCTTGCCGATGAATCACCCGACACCATCGTCGTCACCGCCAACCGTACCGAACAGCCGCTGGCACGTGTCGGCCAGACCATCACCGTCATCGACGCGGCGGAGATCGAGCGCCGGCAGACCGCGACCGTCGTCGATATTCTCCGCACTGTCCCCGGCGTCACCATCGCCCGCAACGGCGGCGTCGGCGGCACCGCATCGGTTTTCATCCGCGGCGCCGAAAGCGACCAGACCGTGGCGCTGATCGACGGCGTCAAGATCAACGATCCTTCGTCGCCCGGTGGCGGCTTCAATTTCGGCAACCTGCTCGTCGGCAACATTTCGCGCATCGAGGTGCTGCGCGGCGCCCAATCGGTGCTGTGGGGCAGCCAGGCCATCGGCGGCGTCGTCAACCTGATCACCGCGCCGCCCACCGACACGCTCGCGATCAATGCGCGCGGTGAATACGGCTTTCGCAACACCGCCGACATCGTCGGCAACATTTCGGGCAAATATGGCCCGCTGTCGGCGAGCGCCGGTGCCGGATATTTCCGCACCGACGGCATTTCCGCCTTCAGCGAAGCGCGGGGCGGCAAGGAGGCTGACGGCTATCGCAACTTTGGTGCCAACGCCAATTTCAACCTGGCGCTGAACGACAGCATCTCGATCGATGCGCGGGGATATTTCTCCAACGGCAAGGCCGGCATCGATGGCTTTGCCCCGCCGACCTACAGCTTTGGCGACACGCTGGAGGAAACGCGAACCCGCGACATCGTCGGCTATACCGGCATCAATGTCGCCCTGTTCGACGGGCGTTTCCACAACCGCTTCGGCTATGCCTATACCGACACCCGGCGCCGCAATTTCGACCCGGCGAGCGAGCCGACCGAAACCTTTGCCGGCGATGGCCGCAACGAACGCATCGAATATCAGGGCGTTTTCGACATTGCCAAGGGGTGGCAGGCGACCGGCGGTTTCGAGCGTGAAACCTCGCGCTACAAGACGTCGAACTATGGCTTTGCCGACACGCCCGGACGGGCCCAGCTCAACAGCTTCTACGGCCAGTTGCTGGCGACGCCGATCGAGGACCTGACGCTGACGGCGGGGATCCGCCACGACCAGCACGACCGTTTCGGCGGTGCCACCAGCTTTGGCGCCAGCGGCGTGTGGACGCCAGGCGGGCCGGAACGCAATTGGGGCACGACGCTGCGGGCCAGCTACACCGAAGGCTTCAAGGCGCCGTCGCTTTACCAGTTGCAGAGCGATTACGGCAACGCGTTGCTGCGCCCGGAACGATCGAAGGGCTGGGATGCCGGCATCACCCAGCGCTTGCTCGACGGGGCGGTGGAAGCCAGCGCCACCTATTTCCACCGCGACAGCCGCGATCTCATCAACTTCATTTCGTGCTTCGGGCCGTTGACGGGGATCTGCACGAACCGGCCCTATGGCACCTATGACAATGTGGCCAAGGCACGGTCAACCGGCGTCGAACTGGCGCTGGCGCTCCATCCGTTCGCGGCGTTGGCCCTGTCCGCCAGCTACAGCCATATCGATGCACAGGACCGGTCGGTTGGTTCCGCCAGTTTCGGCAAGCAGTTGGTTCGCAGGCCAAGCGACAGCGCCAGTGTTGTCGCCGATTATCGCTGGCCCTTCGGGCTGCAGACCGGCGCCACGCTGACCATGGTCGGCACCAGCTTCGACAACGCCAGCAATGTCCGTCGCGTCGAAGGCTATGTGCTTGCCGATGTGCGGGCGGCGATGCCGCTCGGCCATGGGATCGAGCTGTATGGCCGCATCGAGAACCTTTTCGATGCGAAATACGAGACAGTCCGGCAATATGGCACTGTCGGTCGTGCCGGCTATGCCGGGGTGCGGTTGCACTATTGATGCCGTGGGGCACGCGCCTCGCGACGCTGGGCCGGATGGCGGTCGGCTGGTGCAGCCTTGCGCTGGCGGCAGCCGGCCCTGCTGTCGCCGGCCCTGCTGTCGCCGGCCCTGCAGCCGGCCCTGCTGTCGCCAGCCCGCGCATCGTGTCGATCAACCCGTGCGTCGATTCTGTGCTGATGCAGGTCGCCGATGCATCGCAGATCGCCGGGATCAGCCACTATTCGCAGGATGCGCGATCCACCTCGATACCGCTGGCGCAGGCGATGCGCTTCAAGGCGACATCGGGGACGGCGGAGGAAGTGGTGGCACTCGCGCCTGATCTCGTCGTCGCCGGCGCCCATGTCGCGCCGGCGACGATCGCGGCGCTGCAGCGCATGGGCGTCCATCTCGTGCAACTCAGCGTTCCGGAAAGCATCGCCGAAAGCAATGCCCAGATCGTGGCGATCGCGGCGCTGGTCGGCCATCCGGATCGCGGTGCCGCGCTGGTGGCACGGGTCGATGCCGCCGTGCGTGCGGCGCGGGCGGCCGGACCGGCGGTGCCGGCGCTGATATGGCAGGGCGGCGGGCTGGTGCCGGGCAGCGGCACGCTTGCCGACGAACTGCTACGGGCCAGCGGGTTCCGCAATCTCAGCGTCGACTATGGCCTCCAGCGCTGGGACGTGCTGCCGCTCGAATATCTGGTGGCGCGGCCGCCGCGGGTGCTGTTTTCGGTTGGCGAGGCCGATCGTTCCGACCGGATGCTGGGCCATCCGGTGATGCGGCCGCTGGCCCGGCACATGGCCGTTCGCCGCTTTCCCGACCGCCTGCTGCGCTGCGGCGGCCCAACGATCATCGACGCGATGATGCAATTGTCGGCCGCGCGGAGGTCGCTGTGAGGGCAGCGCGGTTCAACCTGCTGTTGCTGCTGGGCCTTGTCGCGGCGATGCTGCTGTCGTTGATTGCCGGCAAGGTCTGGGTGCCGCTTTCGGCCTGGAACCAGGGTGATCCGCGCTGGCTGATCATCATGGAACTGCGGGCACCGCGCACCGTGCTGGCGGCGGTGGTGGGTGCGGGCCTGGGGCTATCCGGGGCAGCGATGCAAGGTTATCTGCGTAACCCGCTCGCCGATCCGGGCTTGTTCGGGGTGTCGGCGGGCGCCGCCCTCGGCGCGGTCGTCTCCTTGTTCTTCGGTTATACAGCGTCGTGGTTCCTGCCGGCTTTCGCCCTGACCGGGGCGGCAGCGTCGATGGCGCTGCTGGCGTTGCTGGTCGGTCGATCGGGCAGCCTTATCGTCTTCACCCTCGCCGGCGTCATCCTGTCGAGCGTCGCCGGGTCGATGACGGCGCTGGCGATCAGTCTCGCGCCGACGCCGTTCGCCACATCGCAGATCGTCACCTGGTTGATGGGGGCGCTGACCGACCGCAGCTGGGACGATGTGGCGATCGCGCTGCCGATCATCGGTGTCGGCGCCCTGTTGCTGGCGATGACGGCGCGCGCGCTCGACACGCTGACGCTGGGGACAAGCGCGGCCCGGTCGATGGGGGTCGATCCCCTGCGGCTGCAACTGCTTATCGTCATCGGCGTCGGGCTGTGCGTCGGCGCATCGGTGGCGGCGGCGGGGATCATCGGCTTTGTCGGGCTGATGGTGCCGCATCTGGTACGGCCGTTCGTCGGCCATCGGCCTTCGGCGGTGCTGGTGCCGTCGGCGATCGGTGGCGGGCTGTTGCTGGTGCTGGCGGATTCGCTGGTGCGCGCCGCGCCGACCGTCAGCGAACTGCGGCTCGGTATCGCCATGTCGATGCTGGGCGGGCCCTTCTTCCTCGTCCTGCTGCTCCGTATGCGGCGGGGGCTGGCATGACGCTCTGCGCCGAAACGCTGACACTGGCGCTGGGCGGTGCCACGATCCTCGATAGTGTCAGCGCGACGTTCGTCCCGGGGCGGGTGACGGCTGTTCTCGGGCCGAACGGCGCCGGCAAATCGACCCTGCTGGCCTGCCTCGCCGGCTTGCGCAACGCCGATAGCGGCAGCGTCCGTCTCGGCGGCGTGGCGCGGGCTGCGGTGCCACGCCGCGAACTGGCGCGGCGCATCGGCTTCCTGCCGCAGGAGGCCGATGTGCACTGGGATATCGATGTCGCGACGCTGGTGGCGCTGGGTCGGTTCCCGCACCGCGGCCGCTGGGGTGACAGCGAAGTCGACCGTGCCGCCGTGGCGCGGGCCATGTCCGCCACCGATTGCGCGCGCTTTGCCGGGCGCATCGTCAACACGCTGTCGGGCGGCGAACGCGCCCGGGTGCTGCTGGCGCGGGTGCTGGCGGGGGAACCGCAGTGGCTGCTTGCCGACGAACCGCTGGCCAATCTGGATCCCGCGCACCAGCTCGACGGCCTTGACTGCCTGCGCAGCGTCGCCAGGGCCGGTGCCGGGGTCGTCGTCGTGCTCCACGATCTCAACCATGCGGCGCGCGTGGCGGATGACCTGCTGCTCATGCGTGGCGGGCGGGTGGTGGCGCAGGGTCCGCCCGATGCGGTGCTGACCCCGGCGCTGATCGCCGAAACCTATGGCGTTGCGACGCATATCGGCACGACGCCCGACGGCCAGCGCTTCATCGTGCCGACCCACCGCGAGCCATAGCGCCGCCCGGGGCAGCCTCCACCATCGGCCGGAAAGGGACTAACCCTTGCCGCCCTTTGCCGAACCGCCGAATTCGACGACCGTGCCGGCCTTGACGGCACCGCCAAGCTCTGCAGCATCCCAGTTGGTCAGGCGCACGCAGCCGTGGGAGGCGCGCTTGCCGATCAATTCCGGATCGGGCGTGCCGTGGATGCCGTACGTGTCCTTGGTCAGGTCGATCCAGGTGCCTCCGACGGGGCCGTTGGGGCCGGGGGCAATCTTCATCTTGCCGCGGGCCTTGCCGTCCTTCCTTGTATCGAAGGTCAAACGGCTGGGGTCGAAGGTATAGTCCGGGTTCGGCGCCACGGCGCGCACCGCCCAGCGTCCGATGGGGGCCGGGCGTTCGCTGCTGCCGACCGTGGCGGGATAGGCGCCGACCAGCTTGCCCGCGCCATCGAAGGCGCGCAGTTCACCGCGGCTCTTGTCGATGGTGATGCGTGCTACCGGTGCCAGCTTGGCACGCCCGGTGGAGGTGACGACCAGCACCGTGCCAGGCTTGGAGAAATCGGCGCCGGGGTTCAGCGCGCGGAGCAGGCGTTCATCCATATGGGCACGCTCGGCGATCGCCTCGGCAACGGTGTGGAAGCCCATCGACGGCAGCTTTGCCATGGCTTCATAATCGCCCGGCGTGACTTCGGGCATGAACGGCCCCGCGACGTCGGAATCGGTTATCGTATAGTCACGCAACGGAGCCACCGTATCGGATGCGGTCAGCGCGTCCCAGGTTTTCGCATCGAGCGTGCCGGTTGCAGCAAGGTTGCCGGCGGCCTGGAAGGCGGCAACCGCCAGCGCAAAATTATGCCCTGTCTGGCCATCGATGACGCCCGGCGAGAACTGCGCCCTGTCGAGCAGCACCTGGGCGCGAATGAGCATGGCCCGGCGGGCCGCCGCCCCCTTGGTGGCAAAGGTTGCAGCATTGACGGCCCGCGCAATGGCTGCCTCCGATCCGGGGACCGTGCCGGGCGGTGTGACGGCGGGTGTGACTGCTGGTGTGACTGCCGGTGTTGCAACCACGGGTTTCGCCGCAGTCACTGCAGGGGCCGCTGCAGGGGCGGCAGCAGGCGCGTTCTGGGCCGTTGCCGATCCGGCGAGCAGGACGGCGGTGAACGCGGCGACGACGATTGGGCGGGACATTTTTTTCTCCAGGGCGTTGTCCCCTAAAGCCCGCGGTGCAGCGATAGTTCCGGCGATCGCTGGCGGTGCAATCACGGTGGAGCGAAGCGTGCGGATTTCATGGCGATATGCGAACGGCCTGCTGGCGGCGCTGATGCTGGGCGCGACCCCGGCTGCGGCGCAGCTGTCGTGCGACAGCGGCAGCGTGTCGCCCAGTGCCGCCGCTGCCAATGCGGCAAGCTTGCGGACGCTGGCATGGTCACCGTTCGGCAGCGTCGAAACCGGCTGGGAAATCTATGCGCCGCGCGTCGGCTATGAGCTCGGCACCAGCTGCGGCCCGGAAACGCGGCGCTTTGCCAGCCTGCTCGCCGATTGGCAGCGCCGCCAGAAATTGCCGCCCACGGGGGTGTTCGATGCCGCCGGCTTCGGCATCATGCTGGCGCGCTGGCATGGTGCACGCCCCTATGTGGCGTTGCGCGCCAAGGGCATCTGCCCCGACCCGCCGGCGACGCTGGCGACGGCTGCGGGTGCGGAAGGCTATCTCGGCAAGCCGGTGATGCTGCGGCCCGGTGCGCTTGCGGCATATCGGCGGCTGGTATCGGCGGCACGGGCGCGATTGCCGGCGATGGCGATCGATAAACGCTGGCTGACGATCATTTCCGGCTACCGCGACCCCGAATATGACGCGGCGCGCTGCGTGCTCGACGGCAATTGCGGCGGTGCGGCACGGTCGAGCTGTTCGGTGCACCGTACCGGGCTGGGAATGGACCTGTTCGTCGGTGCGGCGCAGGGGTTCAGCCCCGTTTCCACCGACGCCGCCAACCGCGTCATCCAGACGCGCACCACGGTCTATCGCTGGCTGGTGGCCAACGCGGCACGCTTCGGTTTCGTCAACTATGCCTATGAACCCTGGCATTGGGAATGGACGGGCGAAGCGCCCTGAGGGGGAATGGACGGGCGAAGCGCCCTGAGGGGGAATGGACGGGCGAAGCGCCCTGAGGGGGAGTGGCCGGGCGAAGCGCCCTGAGGGGGAGTGGCCGGGCGAAGCTGCCGGGCAAAGCGGCGACAAATTGTGGCTGTTTCCGGCCGCGATAACCCCGTAGTTGCTGGCCATTACCGTGTGTTGCCCAAGGGTGTTCCCGCCATGCCGATTTTGCCCGCTCTCGACCGCACTGCCTTGCGCGCCGCGTATCGCGCCGAGGAGGAGGCCTTGATCGCCCTGCGTATCGAGGAAGCGCGGCCGGCACCGGCGCAATGGCAGGCGACCGAGGCGCTGGCCCGGCGGCTGGTCACCGGTGTGCGCGGCCACAGGGCGGCGGGGCTGGATGCCTTCATGCAGGCCTATGACCTTGGCAGCGACGAGGGCGTGGCGCTGATGTGCCTCGCCGAAGCGCTGCTGCGGGTGCCCGATGCCGCTACTGCCGACGCGCTGATCCACGACAAGCTGAGCGGGCCGAACTGGCAGGACCGTCTCGGGGCCTCGCCATCGACCTTTGTCAACGCCGCGACGTTTTCGCTGCTGCTGACCGGGCAGGTGCTCGACAATGCCCGCGATACCGCCACCGGCTGGCGGGCGGCGCTGGGCCGGGTCGTCGGACGGCTCGGGGAGCCGGTCGTGCGGACCGCGGTTGGCCAGGCGATGAAGATCCTCGGGCGCCAGTTCGTCTTTGGCCGCACCATCGAGGAGGCTCTGCACCGCGCCGCGCCGGAGCGTGAAAAGGGGCTTTCGCACAGCTTCGACATGCTGGGCGAGGGCGCCCGAACCTTCGAGGATGCCGAACATTATCGCCGGTCCTACACCGATGCCCTGGCAAAGATTGCGGCAGCGGCGAGTGGCGGCGTCGTGCGGTCGCCGGGCATTTCGGTCAAGCTGTCGGCGCTCCACCCGCGCTACGAGTTTCTCAATGCCGCCGCGGCCAAGGCGGCCTTGCTGCCGGTGTTGTTCGATCTTGCCGACATGGCGCGCGCCGCCGACATCAGCTTCACCATCGACGCCGAGGAGGCCGACCGGCTGGAGCTTTCGATGGATATCATCGAGGCGATGGTGGCCGACGACCGGCTGTTCATCGGCGGCTGGCAGGGTTTCGGGCTGGCGCTCCAGGCCTATCAGAAGCGCGCCGTGCCAATGGTCGATTGGGTCGTTGCCCTGGCGCGCCGGTACCAGCGGCGCTTGATGGTGCGGCTGGTCAAGGGGGCCTATTGGGACACCGAGGTCAAGGCGGCGCAGGTCGGCGGCTTTGCCGACTATCCGGTGTTCACGCGCAAGGTGGCAACGGATGTGTCGTATCTCGCCTGTGCCCAGCGGTTGCTGGCGGCCCCCGATGCGATCTATCCGGCCTTTGCGACGCACAATGCCAACAGCATCGCCGCGATCAAGGCGCTTGCGGGCACGGCCGGGGCAAACGGCAACACCGCCTTCGAATTCCAGCGGCTGCACGGCATGGGCGAGGGGCTGTATGTCGAATTGGCGCGCCTGGAGGCGCTGGAGGGTCGGCCGCAGACGCCGGTGCGCATTTATGCGCCGGTCGGCAGCCATCGCGACCTGCTCGCCTATCTCGTGCGCAGGCTGCTGGAAAACGGCGCCAATTCGTCGTTCGTCAACCGCATCGCCGATGATGATGTATCGGTCGAGGCGCTGGTCAGCGACCCGGTCGCCGACCTGGCCGCGCTGGCCCCGCGACGCAATCCGGCGATCCCGCTGCCGGCGGCAATTTTTGGTGGCGGTCGCCGCAATTCGGCGGGGATCGACCTCAGCGACCCGCTGGTGCGCGACCCCTTGCAGGCACGGCTGGCAGCACTGGCGAGCAAGGCATGGACGGCGGCGCCGACCCTCGCCGCCGCCGGCCCCGCGCGTGCGATCACCGCGCCCTATGACACGGCGGAAACCGTCGGCAGCGTCGCCGAGGCGCTGCCTTCCGGGCTCGATGCCGCCCTCGGCGCCGCCGCCGCCGCCCAGCCGGCATGGGATGCTTGTGGTGGTGCGCAAAGGGCTGCACGGCTCGATGCCGCTGCCGATGGTTTCGAGGCCAATGCCGATGCCTTGCTGTCGCTTTGCGTGCGTGAAGCCGGCAAGACCCTTCCCGATGCCGTGCTGGAACTGCGCGAGGCGGTCGATTTCCTGCGCTTCTACGCCGCCGAAGCCCGCGCCAAATTCGGCGCGGGCGTGGCGCTGCCGGGGCCAACCGGGGAAAGCAACACCCTGCGGTTGGTCGGTCGCGGCGTATTCGCGGCGGTTTCGCCATGGAACTTCCCGCTGGCGATTTTCACCGGCATGGCGGCGGCGGCACTGGCGGCGGGCAATGCCGTCATCGCCAAGCCGGCCGAACAAACGCCGTTGATCGCGGCGCTGGCCGTACGATTGCTCCATGACGCCGGGGTGCCACGCGAGGTGGTGCAACTGCTGCCTGGGGCCGGCGATGTCGGCGCGGCGCTGGTGGCGCATCCTGCCGTTTCCGGCGTGGTGTTCACCGGGTCGACGGCGACGGCGCGCGCCATCAATCGCAGTCTTGCGGCGCGCGAGGGCACCATCATCCCGCTGATCGCCGAAACCGGTGGCCAGAACGCCATGATCGTCGACAGTTCGGCCCTGCCCGAGCAGGTGACGCGTGACGTCGTGGCGTCGGCGTTCCAGAGCGCCGGGCAGCGCTGCTCGGCGTTGCGGGTGCTGTTCATCCAGGAAGACGTCGCCGACGGCATGATCGAGATGATCCGCGGCGCCATGGAGGCGCTCGTCGTTGGCGATCCGCGCGCGCCGCAGACCGATGTCGGCCCGGTGATCGATGCCGCGGCGCAGGCGGCTCTCGAGGCGCACATCGGCTGGCTGGACGCCAATGCCGCGATGCTTGCCAGGCTGGACCGGCCGGCGTTGCCCGGGCACTTTGTCGCCCCGGCGATGTACGAGATACGGTCCATCGCCGATCTCGCGCAGGAGAACTTCGGCCCCGTCCTGCACGTCATACGCTTTGCCGCCAGCGAACTCGGTGCCGTCGTCGACAGCATCAACGCCACCGGTTATGGCCTGACGCTCGGCGTCCACAGCCGCATCGATGCGACCCGGCGCTTCATCGAGGCGCGGGCACGGGTCGGCAACCTTTATGTCAACCGCAACCAGATCGGCGCGGTCGTCGAAAGCCAGCCATTTGGCGGCGAAGGCCTGTCGGGCACCGGGCCCAAGGCGGGCGGGCCGCATTATGTCGCGCGCTTTGCCACCGAGCGCGTCACCTGCATCGACACGACCGCCGCGGGCGGCAACGCATCGTTGATGGCGGCGACGTAGCAATTGCCGCAGCGCGTCCGCAGGGGGGAACCCTGCCGCGCGGTGACGGGTTTACCGATGGCATTGCGGCACCGGTCGCGATCCTGTTCTTGTCCAAGGAGTTACCCATGTCCAGCGCCGCATTCGCCGCCAGCCAGCATGATGCCGGCACCGCCGCCAATATCGGCCGGTCGCCGTTGACCCAGCCGCCGCTGCCCTATGCCGAGGATGCACTGGCACCGGCAATCTCCGCCGAGACGGTCGGCCTGCACTATCACAAGCATCACAAGGGCTATTTCGACAAGCTGGCGACGCTGATCGAGGGCACGCCGATGACCGAGATGAGCCTAGAGGAGATCATCCTCTCGACCCACAACGACGCATCGAAGATCAAGATTTTCAACAATGCCGCGCAGGCCTGGAACCATAATTTCTATTGGCAGAGCCTCAGTCCCAAGGCGCAGACGCCCTCGGGTGAGCTTGCCGAAGCCATCACCCGCGATTTCGGCAGCCATGACGACATGGCAACCAAACTCGCCGCCGCCGCCGCCGACCAGTTCGGCTCCGGCTGGGCATGGCTGGTGTCGCAAGGCGGCACGCTGCGTATCGCCAGCACCTCCAACGCCGACCTGCCGTTCGTCCATGGCGCGACGCCGTTGCTGACCATCGACGTCTGGGAACATGCCTATTACCTCGATGTCCAGAACCGCCGGCCCGATTATATCAAGGCGGTCATCGACGGCCATCTCGCCTGGGATTTTGCCGCCGCCAATTTTGCCAGGGCCTGAGCGCCGACGCCCGGGCCGACGCCCGCAATGCGAGCCTGCGGCAATTTCGCCGCAGGCCCGCTAATTTGGGGCGTGTCGCAAAACTGCAAGCAAATCGGCACGCCGCTGTAACAAGCCCCCGCCAAGACGCCCGCACTTCCTTCAACGGCAGGCGGGTGTCATCATGGTTTCACGGGTTCTTCACACAATATTGCTCGGCGCAACGGCGTTGGCCGGCGGGGCGCTGGCCGCTCCGGCTCATGCTGCCGACGCATCGCCAGTGGTCACCAAAATCGCGGCGGCCGATGTCGCCGCGGGCAGCGATGTGTCCGACGCCGATGCCATCGTCGTCTATGGTCGCGGCGAAACGCGCTCGGTTGCACAGGTCGGTGCCGACGACATCCGGCTGACGACCCCGGGCTCCAGCCCGTTCAAGGCGATCGAAAAGCTTCCCGGTGTCAACTTCCAGTCGGCCGATCCGTTTGGCGTCTATGAATGGTCGACCCGCATTTCGCTGCGCGGTTTCAACCAGAACCAGCTCGGTTTCACGCTCGACGGCATCCCGCTTGGTGACATGAGCTATGGCAACGTCAACGGCCTGCACATCAGCCGGGCGATCATCAGCGACAATATCGGCACCGTCCGCGTCAGCCAGGGCGCCGGCGCTCTCGGCACCGCCAGCACGTCGAACCTTGGCGGCACCATCGAATTCTTCAGCCGCGCGCCATCCGACAGCTTCAGCATCTCGGCCAACGCCACCTATGGATCGTCGGAGACGGTGCGCGCCTTCGGCCGGGTCGACAGCGGCGACATGGGCGGCTTTCGCGGCTATGTTTCCTATGCCTATATCGATGCCGGCAAATGGAAGGGCGACGGTGCCCAGCGCTCCAGCCAGGTCAACGCCAAGGCGACATATGATTTCGGCGGCTCGGGCAAGATCACCGGCTTTGTCAACTTTTCCGATCGCAAGGAAAATGACTATCAGGACCTGTCGCTCGACCAGATCGCCCGGCTCGGCTATGGCAACGACAACATCTCCAACAATTGGCCGCTGGCACTGCGCATCGCCCAGGTTGCTGCCAACCGCGGCGATGTCGGCGGCTTCGTGCCGCGCGTGCCCAACACTGCCGGCACGGTCTATCCGGCGCCATACACCTCCGTCGACGATGTCTATTACGATGCCGGCGGCTTGCGCCGTGACTGGCTGACCGGGCTCAAGGTCGAAGGCAAGCTCGCCGATCGTGTCACCGCCAGCCTGCAGGGCTATTACCACCACAACAAGGGCCAGGGGTCGTGGTTCACGCCCTATCTCGCCAGCCCGAGCGGCAACGACGTGTCGTTCCGCACCACCGAATACGGCATCGAGCGCTACGGTGTTATCGGCGATATCAAGGCCGACCTTGGCCAGAACCTCGTTGCCGCCTCGATCTGGTACGAAAACAATGATTTCAACCAGGCCCGGCGCTTTTACGATGTGACCGGCACCACGGTTCCCAGCACCACGGCGCTGACCTACCAGACCAACCCGTTCTTCACCCAATGGTACAACGCCTTCAGCACCAAGACCTTCCAGGTCTCGTTGCAGGATACCTTCAAGTTCAACGACCAGTTTTCGGTGACGGTCGGTTTCAAGGGCAACAGCGTCAAGCTGAAGGCCAGCGAGATTGCCGTAACGGGCCGACTGGCGGTTGGCGCCTTGAAGAACGAAGATTTTTTCCAGCCGCAGGTCGGCGCGCTCTACAAGATCGACGATCATAACGAAGTCTATGTGAACTATACCGAAAACCAGCGCGCCTTCACCGCTGGCGCCACCGGCGGATCGCCGTTTGCCACGACCCAGCCGGGCTTCAATGCGATCAGCGGCGTCCTGAAGCCGGAACGCTCCAAGACCGTCGAAGGCGGCTATCGCTTCGGCTCGGGGCCGGTCCGCGGCGTCGCTGCGGTCTATTATGTCGATTTTGCCAACCGCATCATCGGCACGTCCGCCGGTGCCGGCATCCAGGGCAACCCGACCGTGCTGGCCAACGTCGGTTCGGTCCGCTCGATTGGCTTCGAAGCCGGGCTGACCTGGAAGATCGTCGAACCGGTGACGCTGACCGCGAGCTATGCCTATGACGAATCGACCTATCGCCGCGATGTCGGCATCTACGCCCTCCGCGGCAAGACCGTCGTCGATACGCCGCGCAACATCGCCAACGTCGAACTCGCCTTCGAACAGGATGGCTTTTATGCCCGCGCCAACGGCAACTACATGTCGAAGCGCTATTTCACCTACACCAACGACCAGTCGGTTCCCGGCCGGGTGCTGGTCGACGCCAAGATCGGCTATCGCTTCACCAACACCTCGAACCGCTGGCTCAATGGCCTCGGCATCGAAGGATCGGTCAACAACCTGACCGACAAGAGCTATGTCTCGACCATCGGCTCCAATGGCTATGGCTATGTCGGCGACAACCAGACGCTGCTCGCCGGTTCGCCGCGCCAGTGGTTCGTGACAGTCCGCAAGGATTTCTGAGGCCCCATCGTCCATCGTCCTGCCGTGTTCCGGTCCCTGCTTGCCGCAGGGGCCGGACATTGCTGTTAAAATTGGGCTAAAGCGAGGGAACCGAACGGGCTGGCGCGTATTGAGCGAGTTCGCGTCGAGGAGGTTCCGAGTGTTGCAAATGCCAGTGCGCGCTGTTCGCGAAGCCGTCGAATCGGCCCTTGCAACCAATGACCTGGCGCGGGCTGTCGAACTTGCCGAAACGGCGCTGGCGCATGGCGAAGTCGATCCGCTGCTTCTCAACCTTGCCGGCTGGAAGCGCATGGAAGGCGGGGATTTCACCGGCGCGCATGAACTTCTCGAACGCGCGCTGGCGCTGGCGCCCGGTGACCCCGGGATCCTTGCCGCCATCGGCACCACCCTGCGCCGGGAAGGCCGGCTCGGCGAGGCGGTGCGCACCCTCGATGCCGCGATCGCCCGCGCCCCCGGCTACCCGACCGCCTGGCTCGAACGTGCGTTCACCCTCCATGAAGGCGGGTCGCTGCGGCTGGCGAGCGAAAGCTATGCCCGCGCCGCCGAGCTCGACCCCGGCGCTTCGGCAGCCTTTGCCGGGCTGGCCTCGATTGCGGCCTCGCAGGGTGAAGGCGCCCGGGCGCGGCAGTTCGCCGTGAAGGCACTGGCCATCGACCGCAACGACGCTGTCGCCACTGCAGCGCTTGCCCGTTCCGAGCTTGCCGACGGTGACGCAGAAACGGCGCGGGACCGGCTCCGCGACCTGCTGACCCGCAGCGAGATCAGCGACGAAGACCGGATGACGGCGCTGACGCTGCTCGGTGATGCCCATGACAAGCTGGGCGCGCACGGGTTTGCCTTTATTGCCTATATTGCCGCCAAGGCGGTGTTCGCCGGCCGTTTTGCCCCGCCGCGCGGGCAAGAGGGTGAAACCCACCGGATGTTCATCGAACGCATCGATCGCGCCGTGCTGGCCCATGATCGCGAGGATTTCCGTCCCGCAGCGACCGCATCCGCGCCGGCAGCCCCGCGCCCCGCCGGCCATGCGTTTCTCATCGGTTATCCCCGGTCCGGCACGACCCTGGTGGAAACCATCCTGGCCAGCGCCAACGGCGTGGAAGCGCTCGAAGAACGCCCGACCCTGCGCGCCGCCGACGCGGCGTTTCTGCTGCCGCGCGATGGCATCGACCGGCTGGTGGCCCTCGATGCGGCGGAGGCCGATCGCTATCGTGCCGCCTATTGGCAATATGTCGCGGAAAGCGGCATCAGCCCCGGCGCGCGGCTGTTCGTCGACATGGACCCGCTGAAGGGGCTGAAGCTGCCGCTGATCGCGCGGCTGTTCCCGCAGGCGCGCGTTGTCGTCATGCGGCGCGACCCGCGCGATGTGGTGTGGAGCTGTTTTCGCCAGAATTTCGCACCCACCGCCGCCGCCATGGAGTTTATCGGCCTCGATCGCGCCGCGCGGCACTATGATGCGATGATGCGCCTGCAACAGCGGTGCCTCGATACGCTGGAAATCACCGCGCTGCCGCTGCACTATGAAGCCCTGACCAGCGATTTCGACACCGAGACGCGCCGGCTGTGCGATTTCCTGGGGCTGGACTGGACGCCGGCGCTGCGCGATTTCAGCGCCACCGCCCGTGCGCGCGACGTCGCCACCGCCAGCGTCGCCCAGGTGCGCAGGGGCCTGTTCAACGGCGCCGGGCAATGGCGCAACTATGCGCCGCAGCTTGAGCCGGTGATGCCGCTGCTGGCACCATGGATCGAACGCTTCGGCTATGCCGGCTGAAGCCGTTTCGCGGCAAAAACGTCGCAATATTGAGAAAATCGCAACCATTACCGTCTCGTATATTGGAGCACGGCCCCGGCTCTGATAGGCGTAGTGCCATGAGCTAGCGACGCGGGGGCGGTGCGACGATGACGGCAGAAATCATCATATTCATAGCGGTGATCATCGGCGTCATCGGCGGCTTGTTCCTTGAAAAGATGCGCGTTCGCATCGATGGCCCGCCCGTTGGCGATGTCATCAACGTGCCGGCGCTGGGGTCGCGGTGGAACAACACCGCCTTGCCGCGCCGCGGCGCTTCGCCGTCGTTACTGGCGCGGGTCGATCGTTCAGAACAGTTGCGACTGGTCAGCTATGCCAAGTTCAGCGGTCGCCGGCTGATGACGGTGGATGAGGAACGCGTGTTCAACACGCTGGGCAGCATCATTGCCGGCATGGGGCTGGACTGGCGGGTGATGGCGCAGATCAACCTTGGCGAGATTATCGACACCGACGATGCCGCAGCGCTGGCGGCGGTGCGGGACCAGCATATCGACATGCTGATCGTTTCGGCCGACCAGCTTCCCATCGCCGCCATCGAATATGCCGGCAACACCGTCGCCGCCGCCGATGTCGCCGTCCAGGACGCCATCAAGCGCGAGGCGCTGCGCCGCGCCGGCATCGCCTATCTCGAAATCGTCGCCGAGGACAGCGACGCGGATTTGCAGGAACAGATGCGCCGCCTGTTGGCACGGCAAAAGCAATTGCCCGGGGCAGTGGAGGCCTAGTCGGCGGGCACCTGCCCGACCGGTCGTTATTGCGGCGCCGTTGGACAGGGCACGCTGTCGTGGCCGACCGATCGTGCCAGCGCCCGGCCGTGCAGCCGCGTCAGCAGTGCCAGTGCCAGCATCGCGCCGATAAGGCAGCACAGCATGTCCCATTGCGTATCCCAAGGGTCGCCCTGGCTGCCGAGGAACGCATCGGCGCCCTGGCCGAGCGCCATCGCCGCGCCGAATTCGACCAGTTCGTACGCCGCGCTGATGGCGAGGCAGACAGCGAGGACAAGAAACACCAGCAGCTTGCCGCGCGCCACGCCGCCGACCCGGACCAGCAGTTCGCGCACGACGATCGCGGGGACGAACCCCTGCATGAGATGGCCAAGACGATCATAGGGATTGCGCGCGAGGCCGAGCCAGTGTTCGATCGCAAAGCCCAGCGGCACCCGGGCGTAGGTGTAGGCGCCGCCCATCATCAGCACGAGGCCATGGGCGGCAATCAACGCCAGTGCCAGCGTCGTCAGCGGCAATCGCCGGTCGGTGATCCACAGCAGCGGCAGCACGACCAGCGCCGGTGCCACCTCCATCCACCACGTCGCCCGGTCATGGGGCTGCCAGCCGGAGAGCATCAGGCCGGCAGCCCAGGCAATCGTCAGCCACAGCAGCGCCGGGCGCGCCGTCGCCGTCATGTCATTTCGCTCGCAGCACGCGCTCGTCGCTCGCCGCCAGCCAGGCCGCGACGGCATAGGCCGCGACATTCTGGTCGATCTGCGCCTTGTCGACCTTGTCGAAGGTGTCGTCCGGGGTGTGGTGCAGATCGAAATAGCGGCTGCCATCCTGCTCCAGCTCGAGAATGCCGGCCCCCAGCGCACCCAGCGGCCCGACATCGGCGCCACCGCCGGCGCTATTGTCCTTCGTCGGCGCGATGCCGAGCGGTGCCAGCGCGCGGTTGATTTCGGCAACCAGCGGCAGCCCTGTCTCGGCGACACGGCTCGATACGCGATAGACCCGGTCGGCGCCGAAATCGCTTTCGGCGGCAAGCACCACGGCATCGGTCTTGTGCGCGGCGGCAAACGCTTCGCCGCCTTCGCCGCCGACTTCCTCGGCCCCCCAGAACACCACGCGGATGGTACGGCGCGGGACCAGCCCGGCATCCTTGATCGCCTTGGCGGCGGCGAGCGTGATCGCCATCCCGGCACCGTCGTCGATGGCGCCGGTGCCAAGGTCCCAGCTATCGAGATGACCGCCGATGACGACATATTCGTTCGGCACGGCGCTGCCCGGCAGGTCGCCGACGACGTTGCCCGATTGGCCGGTGCCGGTGAAGCGCGGCGTCAGCACCAGCTTGAGCGTGACCGGCCCGCGCGATACCAGCCGCACCAGCTGGTCGGCATCGGCGAGCGACAGCGCCCCCGATGGCCCCGGCACCTGGCCCTTGGGGGTCTGGGTTACCCCGGTGTGCGGGTCGCGGCCATTGCCGGTGCCAAGGCTGCGGATCAGGGTGGCGGCGGCACCCTTGGCGGCGGCGATCGCCGGCCCCTGGGTGCGGACCGCGTTGTTGGCGCCATAGCTCGATCCGTCCTGCGCCCGCATCATGTGATGGTCGATAAAGGCGATCTTTCCCTTCAGGCTGCCCGCCGGCGCCTCCTTCAGCGCCTGCAGGTCGGCGAAATACGCCACCTGTGCGGTGATGCCCGCCGCCGGCGTCGCACCGCTGCGGCCGAGCGCCGTCACCACCAGCCTTTGCGCACCGGGGCCGACGACTTCAGCGGTTTCGAGCCCGCGCTCCCAGGCGACCAGCGCAAAGGGTTCGACATGGACGTTGCTGAGCCCCGCTGCGGTCATCGCCTTGACCGCCCAGGCGCGCCCGCGCGCCTCGGCGGCACTGCCGGCGAGACGCGGGCCGACTTCGGTGGTCAGGCTTTCGAGCAATGGATAGGCGGCCGATGTCGCCAGCGCTGCTTCGCGCAGGCGGCCGGCTTCGGCGACACGGTCGGCAGCGACGACAGGTGCGGCGAGCAGCGCGACAGCGCATGTGGCAGCAAGCAGGCGGATCATTGGCGGTTGGCCCCTTTTTATTGACACGCTTTCGTCGGGGCTGGCGAAGATCGCGTCAAGCCATCCCGGCGCGCGCCTTTCGAATTCGCATTGGCAGCCGCGCTGCCCCACCATAGGCTGCGGCCATGCTCATCGGCCTCCTTGCCCTCGCCATCGCTGTCGCGGCACCGCAGCCCGATCCCGGCGTCCCCGTGCCTGCAAACGCCACCCCCTGCGCCAGCCTGCCCGCCGCCGGCCGCGTGACAGAGGCCACCGCCGGCATCATCGTCTTTCCCAAAACCGTCCCCGGCCGCGGCCTGTCATGCCCGCTCAATTTCAAGCTGGACCTCAAGGGTCGCCTGCCGCGCTGCATCGGCCATGGCACCCGCACCACCGCCGGCAGTCCGCAAGCCATCTGCTATGCCGAAATACCCTTTGGCCCCCTGGACCCCATCGCCGACCGCAGCCGCCCGACCCGTACATGCGATGCGAAGAAGGCCACCAATGTGCTCCGCCTGTCGGGCGCCAACATCGGCTGGAGCGACGCGCTGCTGACGGCAAAGCCCGCCGAGGGCATCGAACTGCAGCCCCTGACCGACACCGGCGCCAACGTCCCCGATGCCGAAAACCCGGTGTTGCAGCATTGTTTCGCCTTCAACTGCCGGCTGGTCCGCATGGTCACCGATGTGCGGGCAGGGGATATGGTCATGCTCCGCCTGTCGCTGCCGGGACGGGAACCGCTGGAGCAGGCGGTGAGGCTGCGCCCGGAATGTGCGGTGGCGGAACGGCGGTGACAGCCGGCGGACTGACCCTGCTGTTTGAACTCCGCCGCCGCATCCGCTAGACAGCGCCGCACATCCCAGCTCCCCTCGATTCTTCCGAAAGCCCAACCCCGTGGCCTATCAATACGCCTATGTGATGAAGGGTCTGTCCAAGACCTATCCCGGTGCCGCAAAGCCCGCGTTCAAGGACATCACGCTCAGCTTCCTGCCCGGCGCCAAGATCGCCATCATCGGGCCCAACGGCGCCGGCAAGTCGACGTTGATGAAGGTCATCGCCGGCATCGACAAGGAATATGTCGGCGAGGCCTGGGCCGCCGAGGGCATCACCGTCGGTTACCTGGCGCAGGAGCCGCAGCTCGACCCAACGAAGGACGTGCGCGGCAACGTCATGGACGGCGTGCGCCCGGTCGCCGAGATGATGGATCGCTTCAACGCCATCTCCGCCGAAATGGCCGACCCGACCGACGCCACCGATTTCGACAAGCTGATGGAGGAAATGGGCGAGCTGCAGGAAAAGATCGACACCGTCGATGGCTGGACGCTCGACAACCAGCTCGAAATCGCCATGGACGCGCTGCGCTGCCCGCCGGGCGATGCCAGCGTCGACAAGCTTTCAGGCGGGGAAAAGCGCCGCGTCGCGCTGTGCAAGCTGCTGCTTGAAAAGCCCGATATCCTGCTGCTCGATGAGCCGACCAACCATCTCGACGCCGAAAGCGTCCAGTGGCTTGAAAACCACCTGAAGGAATACAAGGGGATGGCCATCATGGTCACCCATGATCGCTACTTCCTCGACAATGTCGTCAAATGGGTGCTCGAACTCGATCGTGGTAGCGCCATCCCGTTCGAGGGCAATTATTCGGACTGGCTCGAAGCCAAGGCCAAGCGCATGGCGCAGGAGGACCGCGAGGACCAGAGCCGGCAAAAGGCCATCACCGACGAGCTGCAGTGGATCCGCTCATCCGCCAAGGCGCGTCAAACCAAGTCCAAGGCGCGTATCAAGGCCTTCGACGAACTCGTCGAGAAACAGGCCAACCGCCGCCTTGGTTCGGCGCAGATCCTCATCCAGATCCCCGAACGGCTCGGCAATACCGTCATCGAGGCCAATGGGCTGACGAAATCCTACGGTGACAAGCTGCTGTTCGAGAATTTGACCTTCAGCCTGCCGCCGGGCGGCATCGTCGGCATCATCGGCCCCAACGGCGCCGGCAAGACGACGCTGTTCCGCATGATCACCGGCCAGGAAACCCCCGACAGCGGCAGCATCCGCGTCGGCGATACCGTCAAGCTCGCTTATGTCGACCAGTCGCGCGACGCGCTGGCGGGCAACAAGAACGTCTGGGAAGAAATCAGCCAGGGCAACGAGAAATTCTACTTCGGCAAGAACGAGGTGCTGACCCGCGCATACGTGGGCGCCTTCAACTTCAAGGGCGCCGACCAGCAGAAGAAGGTCGGGCAACTTTCGGGCGGTGAGCGCAATCGCGTCCACATGGCCAAGATGCTGGTCCGCGGCGGCAACGTCCTGCTGCTCGATGAGCCGACCAACGACCTTGACGTCGAGACCCTGCGCGCGCTCGAGGAAGCGCTGGAAAGCTTCGCCGGTTGCGCCGTCGTCATCAGCCATGACCGCTTCTTCCTCGATCGGCTGGCGACGCATATCCTCGCGTTCGAAGGCAACAGCCATGTCGAATGGTTCGAAGGCAATTTCGAAGCCTATGAGGAAGACAAGCGCCGCCGCCTCGGCGATGCCGCGGATCGCCCGCATGCGCTGACCTACAAGAAGCTGACACGGTAAGGTGACCAACCCCGGCCTTCCCGGTGACCCCGCCATGCCGACGGCGGGCTGGGTACTGGGCGCGGCCGGGCTGCTGCCGCAAATCGGCGTCGTGGCGGCGCTGGTTGCCGGGCCGCCCGCCTGGCACGCGGCGGCGCTCACCATCGGGCTGGGCTATGCCGGGTTGATCCTCAGCTTTCTCGGCGGGCTGTGGTGGGGCATGGCGGCGGCGGCGCGCGGCGTCCCGAACTGGGTGCACGTGATGGCTACGGTGCCATCGGTGCTGGCGCTGGCGGCGGTGGCGGCGGTGACGCTGGGTTGGCCCATCATCATCGCGCTGGTCGTCATGGGGCTCGCGCTGGTCGCCACCCTGGTTGTCGATCAGGCGCTGGCGAGGCTGGGCATCTGCCCAATATGGTGGATGCGGCTGCGCGTGCCGCTGTCGTGCGGGCTGGGCGGGTTGACCCTGCTGGCGGCCGCGATCGGCTGAACTACGGCACCAGCCACTGGCCCTGCCAGTTTCGCGCCTCGTCGCAGCAAAGCTGCAACCGCCGGTGGCCGGCCTGCGCCAGGTGCAGCCAATCGATCCGGGTGATCGTCACCATCAGCACCACGAAATTGGCGCGCGCCGGCACAAGCTCGTCCGGTGTCGGGGCGCGGCCTTCGATGTTCGCCGGCAGGCCGGATGCCGGTGCCGCCAGGGCAGTGCCAGGGGCAGCCTCGGTCAGATAGGTGCGCAGGCCGAACGGGGTGGAGGCCGCCCAGGCGGCATCGGCGCGGTCGCCATCATGGTCCAGCCGGCAAACCCCCGATATGCGCAGCTGCACGGCTTCGCCGGGGTGATAGGCGTTGATACACGCCGGCGCGCCATCAAGGTCCCGGCATTTGGGTGACCGCACATCGGTGTGAAACCGCAAACTCGCGGTGGCGCGGTCGGCACCGCGCAACACCATGATCCGCGCATCGGGCCGGCCATGGGGTCCGGTCGTCGCCACCACCGGGGTATGCACCGGGCTGCGCCGATCACCGGCGCCGCGCACCAGCAACCGCCAGCAGGTGTCGAGCGCATCGGTCATCATCGCATCCATCGCGCGGTCATGGCGGGTCGCCTTGGCGGCGGCAAGCGGGCGTGCCGCGCTGCAACGTCGCGGGGCGCGGGCAGTATCAGGTGCAAATGGTCGTGGTCGTCGCGCCGTGCAGCGTCAGTGGTTCATGGCGGTCCTCGGCAACATTGGGCAGCCCGCAACCCTACACCGCCTCCAGCGCCTTCATCCTGGCAATCTTCTCCCGCCACACCAGCGGCCCGGTCGCATGGACGCTTTCGCCCGTGCTATCGACCGCCACCGTCACCGGCATGTCGCGGACGGTGAATTCGTAAATGGCTTCCATGCCGAGATCTTCGAAGGCCAGTACCTTCGATGCGAGGATCGCCTTTGATACCAGATACGCGGCGCCGCCGACCGCCATCAGGTAAGCCGCCTTGTGCTTGCGGATCGCCTCGATCCCGGCCGGGCCGCGCTCGGCCTTGCCGACCATGGCAATCAGCCCCGTTTGCGCCAGCATGGCCTCGGTGAACTTGTCCATGCGGGTCGCCGTCGTGGGGCCGGCCGGCCCGACGACTTCATCACGCACCGGGTCCACGGGGCCAACGTAGTAAATCACCCGGTTGGTGAAATCGACCGGCAGTGGCTCGCCGCGCGCCAGCATGTCGGTCATCCGCTTGTGGGCCGCGTCGCGCCCGGTCAGCATCTTGCCATTGAGCAGCAGCCGGTCGCCGGGCTTCCAGCTCGCGACGATCTCGGGCGTCAGCGTGTCGAGATCGACGGGCATGGCGGCCTTCGATGGCTTCCATTCGACCTGGGGCCATTCGGCGAGGTTGGGCGCTTCCAGATACGCCGGGCCACTGCCATCGAGGACGAAATGCGCATGACGCGTCGCGGCGCAATTGGGGATCATCGCGATAGGCTTCGACGCCGCATGGGTCGGGGTGTCGAGGATCTTGACGTCGAGCACTGTCGACAGCCCGCCCAGCCCCTGCGCCCCGATGCCGAGGTCGTTGACCGCGTCGTACAACGCGATGCGCAGCTCCTCGATCTTCGAATTGGGCCCGCGCAGCTTCAGCTCCGCCATGTCGATCGGCAGCATCAGCGATTCCTTGGCGAGCAGCATCGCCTTTTCCGCCGTGCCGCCGATGCCGATGCCGAGCATCCCCGGCGGGCACCAGCCGGCGCCCATCAACGGCACGGTATTGACCACCCAGTCGCGGATCGAATCCGATGGGTTGAGCATGGCGAACTTGGACTTGTTCTCCGACCCGCCACCCTTGGCCGCGACGGTGATCTCGACGGTGTTGCCCGGCACCAGCTGGACATGGGTGACGGCGGGGGTGTTGTCGCGGGTGTTCAAGCGCCCGAAGGCGGGATCGGCGACGATCGAGGCGCGCAGCCGGTTTTCCGGGTTCAGATAGGCGCGGCGCACGCCTTCGTTGATCATCGCCTCCAGCGTCATCGTCGCCTGCCAGCGCACGTCCATGCCGACCTTCACGAACGCCACCACGATGCCGGTGTCCTGGCAGATCGGCCGGTGGCCTTCGGCGCACATGCGGCTGTTGGTGAGGATCTGGGCGATGGCGTCCTTCGCCGCCGGGGCGGCTTCCGCGTCATAGGCGCGGCCCAATGCGCGAATGTAATCCATCGGGTGGAAATAGCTGATATATTGCAGCGCATCGGCGACCGATGTGATGACATCGTCCTGGTTGATGATGGTCATGGGCGCAGGCCTCTGGATGGCTGGAATGTGCGGCCCGAATAGCCGGGCTGGCCGGGTTGGTCCACAGTGTCGCGGTGCCGGCGGGAAATGCCGCGGGCCGCCCATCGCGCGCTGCCGAAACGGTGCCGTCATTCTCGATTGTTAACGAAAAACCACTTGTCTTCGCGGCGGTTTCAGGCACAATCCATAGTCCGGGGCCGAGGTCATACACACTAGCTGTGGTGGCCGCGTATGAGGGAGGGCATGGCAGCATGGACGGGGCGAAGGCCCCTGGGGCTGTGAATCACGGGGATAACTGCTGCTGACGATGGTCAGCGCGTGACCCCGTTTTGTTCTCGCTCTATCATGCCCCATAATGGATGCGAATCGGGAGTCGGCAGTGAGCGAATTTCAGAGCGGTGACGATGCAGCAATGCTCGACATGATGACGATGGCGCGCCCGGCAACCCCGGAACCGGAACCCGAGGTATCGGCAAAGGCGAAAGCGCCGGCGGCGAAGACGCAGCTGGCCTCCAACGCCGTCTTGCCATGGCGCTTCCATGTCGAGGTCGATCGCAGCCGCGACGCCTTGCTCACCGACTTTGGCCGCGAGACCCTCGACGATCGCTATCTGCTGCCCGGCGAATCCTACCAGGACCTGTTCGCCCGCGTCGCTTCCGCCTATGCCGATGATGGCCCGCACGCCCAGCGCCTGTACGACTATATTTCCAAGCTGTGGTTCATGCCATCGACGCCGGTGCTGTCGAACGGCGGCACCGGGCGCGGCCTGCCGATTTCGTGCTATCTCAATTCGGTCGGCGACAGCCTCGATGCCATTGTCGGCACCTGGAACGAGAATGTCTGGCTGGCGTCGCGCGGCGGCGGCATCGGCACCTATTGGGGCCATGTCCGCGGCATTGGCGAGCCCGTCGGCCTCAACGGCAAGACCAGCGGCATCATCCCGTTCGTCCGCGTCATGGATTCGCTCACCCTTGCTATCTCGCAGGGCTCGCTGCGGCGCGGCTCGGCGGCGGTGTATCTCGACATCAACCACCCCGAAATCGAGGAATTCCTCGAAATCCGCAAACCCTCGGGCGATTTCAATAGAAAGGCGCTCAACCTCCACCACGGCGTCCTCGTCACCGACAAGTTCATGGAAGCGGTGCGCGACGGCAGCGAATGGCATCTGGTGTCGCCCAAGACCGGCGAGCGCCGTGCCACCGTCGATGCCCGCGGGCTGTTCACCAAGCTAGTCGAAAACCGCCTCGCCACCGGTGAGCCCTACATCGTCTTCATAGACCATGTGAACAACGCCATGCCCAAGCACCAGCGCGATGTCGGCCTCAAGGTGTCGACCTCCAACCTGTGCTCGGAAATCACCCTGCCGACCGGCGTCGACCAGTATGGCAAGGACCGCACCGCGGTGTGCTGCCTGTCGTCGTTGAACCTCGAAATGTGGGACCAATGGGCCGGCGACAAGCCGTTCATCGAGGACGTCATGCGCTTCCTCGACAACGTGCTCAGCGACTATATTGACCGCGCCGAGCCCGAAATGGCACGCGCCTCCTATGCTGCCATGCGCGAACGCTCGGTCGGCCTTGGCGTCATGGGGCTGCACAGCTTCTACCAGGCGCGCGGCATCGCCTTTGAAGGCGCCATGGCCAAATCGTGGAACATGAAGATCTTCAAGCACATCCGTGCCCAGGTCGATGAAGCCTCGATGCAGCTCGCCATCGAACGCGGCCCGTGCCCCGATGCCGCCGACATGGGCGTCATGGAGCGCTTTTCGTGCAAGATGGCGATTGCGCCGACTGCCAGCATCAGCATCATCTGCGGCGGCACCAGCGCCTGTGTCGAGCCGATCCCCGCCAACATCTACACCCACAAGACGCTGTCCGGCAGCTTCTCGATCCGCAACCCGTTCCTGGAAAAGCTGCTGGTCGCCAAGTCGAAGAACAGCGACGCGGTGTGGAACTCGATCCTCGAACAGGGCGGGTCGGTCCAGCATCTCGATTTCCTCACCACCGAGGAGAAAGCCGTCTATCGCACCGCCTTCGAGATCGACCAGCGCTGGCTGCTCGAACTCGCCGGCGACCGCACGCCCTTCATCGACCAGGCGCAGTCGCTCAACCTGTTCATCCCCGCCGATGTCGAGAAATGGGACCTGCTCATGCTCCATTATCGCGCCTGGGAGCTGGGCATCAAATCGCTGTACTACCTGCGCTCGAAATCGATTCAGCGCGCCGGTTTTGCCGGCGGCGTCGAAGCCGACAACACCGTGCTGGCGCCGATCATCGAGGTCGACAAGAAGGATTATGACGAATGCCTTGCCTGTCAGTAGGGCATGACCGCGAGGCAACTTGCGGCACCCGGTCGGCCATGCTGGCCAACCGGGATGGTGAGGGGGCCGCGGTGCTGCATTCCACGACGCAGCCCCACGGCCCCCTCCCAACTGCTGGCACGCGCGACGTGAACAACCTCCGGCAGGCGTTTAAGCGCCTCCGGCGGGCACATAAGCGCCTCCGGCGGGCAGGGGGTGACCCCCTGCACCCCGTCGTTGGACGAGCGACCAATTACGTCACGAGGCAGAGGCGCCATCGAAGCAAATCGGGGTTTGGGGCCCAAGGCCCCAACCGCCGGAGGCCCTTCCGCCCTTAAATCTGCTAATATCCGCCAATCACCCAAAGGACGCCGACCATGTCACTCCTCAAAGCTTCCAAGTCGTACAAGCCCTTCGAATATCCCTGGGCCTATGATTTCTGGAAGCGCCAGCAGCAGATCCACTGGATGCCCGAAGAGGTGCCGTTGGGGGAGGATTGCCGTGACTGGGCGCAAAAGCTGACCGAGCACGAGCGCAACCTGCTGACCCAGATCTTCCGCTTCTTCACCCAGGCCGATGTCGAGGTGCAGGATTGCTACCACGACAAATACGGCCGCGTGTTCAAGCCGACCGAAGTCAAGATGATGCTGACGGCGTTCAGCAACATGGAAACGGTGCATATCGCCGCCTACAGCCACCTGCTCGATACCATCGGGATGCCCGAAAGCGAATATAGCGCCTTCCTCAACTACAAGGAAATGCGCGACAAGCACGACTTCATGGGCACCTTCGGCGTCGATAGCGATATCGACATTGCCCGCACGCTGGCGATGTTCGGCGGCTTTACCGAAGGGCTGCAACTGTTCGCCAGCTTTGCCATGCTGCTCAACTTCCCGCGCTTCAACAAGATGAAGGGCATGGGGCAGATCGTGACGTGGAGCGTCCGCGATGAAAGCCTGCATTGCGAAGGCATCATCAAGCTGTTCCACGCCTTTTGCGCCGAAACCGGCGTGATGACGTCGGCCATCCGCGACGATATCGCCGATGTCTGCCAAAAGACCGTGCGGCTGGAAGATGCCTTCATCGATCTCGCCTTTGAAATGGGCCCGGTCCCCGGCATGACCCCCAACGAGATCAAGAAATACGTCCGCTTCACCGCCGATTGGCGCCTCAAGCAGCTCGGCATGAAGCCCATTTACATGATCGACGAACACCCGCTGCCCTGGCTGATCCCGATGCTCAACGGCGTCGAACACGCCAACTTCTTCGAAGCCCGCGCCACGGAATATTCCAAGGCCGCCACCAAGGGCAACTGGAACGAAGTCTGGGACGCCTTCGACCGGAGGAAGGGCGCCAAGACGGCGAGCGAAACGCCGGCGAACGAGGTGGATGATGCGCAGGGCGGGTTGTTGGGCGTGGCGGCGGAGTAGTGTCCAACTACGACCCTCGAGATGTCGCGAACCTTGTGCTAAAAATTGCATCTGACATTGGAGTCACGACTTCGAATCTTGCAATCAACAAGATCGTATATTTCGTCCACGGAAACTATCTGGCTCGGTTCAAGGAGCCATTAGTCGATGCCACAATCGAGGCATGGCAGTATGGCCCTGTTTTTCGGGAGATCTACCATTCGTTTAAGTATTGCGGTGATGGCGTTATACGGCAAATGGCACCACGTATCGATCCTTCTGACGGAGTTAAGAAGATCTTTATAGCGGAGATACCGGAAGAACGATATAAACTGATCGAAAAGCTTATCAAAGATTACTTGACCATCAAGCCGTTCATGCTTGTTAACATGTCCCACGTACAAGACGGGCCTTGGTACGAGGCTTGGAACTACGAGGGCTCGGTAAACCCGGGCATGTCTATCTCAAATGAATCAATCCAGCGCCATTTTGCGCTACAGATGAGGCACTAGATGGCAAGCTTTGATAGCGTCAAACGGAAGGTTATGCGCCCCCCGAGTGCGCAAAATTGGACGCGTTTGAATGCATTTGGTGATCTAGAGAGGACAACTTTGCTGATCGCGAATTTTGCGGTTGGCGTTCCGGCGTTCAACTATATTTCAGGAGTTGGCGCTTGTAAGGATAAGGTGGAACTCGACCTAGATTTGGACACTGCCGTAAAATCCGTCCAAAGGTCGGGAGCGCCAGCCGGACGTGGGAGCAATGAGTCGCTAGTCCGCGCTTTTTATGAGTATGACGAAGAGCGCCGGTATGGTTTTGGCGGACGCGCTGAAAGCTTTAATGATGGCGCGTTTCGTGTTTCACGCGAAGTGCATGTTCCGACCAAGCCCACATTTACTATTATAAACTCTGGGTTGCTTTGCCCAGTTCTACTTTGTGGGTGGCAGGATTTCCCATTCGACGAAACACACACCCGTCTCTTTATGACCGTTCTAGAGATAGGCCTCTTCTCGTTCGCAGACTATAGACGGTCACCGGCGGAGGTTGTCCTTTTCCCGATGGAAGGGTTGGGAGAGGGGCGCAGGCGCGCGCCAATGGTAATTAGCAGGGGCGACTTTCACCTGCTTTCTGAAAAACAGTTGCGAGAACAGTCTGAGCTGTATGTCGAGGCGCAATCGGCGGCTTTGCCGATTGCTGAACAAGTATGGCGGCAAAGAGAACAGAAGCGTCAGCGCGAGCAGCAGTCCAACAACGAGGCCTTTATCTTCATGGAAGACGCAGACCTTTTCAAATGATAATTCCTATACTAGATGCCCAAAACCCTATTCATCAGTTCTGGTGATAATACATTTGGCGTTGTGTAACGGGGATTGATACCAAAACCGCAGCCGTTTCAGTGTTATTCGCGCTAATTGGCCAGATTGCGCACACCCTCACCCGCCGCGTTGGGGCGCGTGTCGCCTCTCCCGCAAGCGGGGGATGAGCGCTTCGGAGCGTGTATCGACAAAATACTCCAAATAGGTTATTAAACTCCTGTCGTATCGACAGGAGATTTTGACAGTGCGTCAATCGTGGAAGGTCATGAAAACGGCGCCTGGGGGTGACTTTCCGATTTCGCCCGGCCTCAAACGGTGACCGGCGCCACCGCTTCGACGACCCGGCCGATCAGTGCCGGGCGCAGGCCGTCGCGTTTGCAAACGAGGATGAGGTGCCAGCGGTCGGGCA
>JANXVZ010000038.1 GCA_025351405.1 Sphingomonadales bacterium
CCACCGGTGACCACATCGTAGCCACGGTCGATCAGCCGGCTTGCCAGCGCACGAGCGTTTTCCACCACGACGCGGGCATAGGTACGGAATTCCGGCTTCATCGCCTCGGCAAGGCAGACCGCCTTGGCGGCCAGTGCATGCAGCAGTGGACTTCCCTGCACGCCGGGAAAGACGGAGGAATTGATCTTGCTGGCGATCGCCTCGTCGCTCGTCAGGATGATTCCACCTCGCGCGCCGCGCAGCGATTTGTACGTCGTGGTCGTGGCAACGTGGGCATGAGGAAAGGGATGGGGATGCGCCCCGCCGGCAACAAGGCCGGCAAAATGCGCCATATCGACCAGAAGGCGCGCACCCACCAGATCGGCAATGGCGCGCATGCGCGGAAAATCGATCGCGCGGGGATAAGAGGAGCCGCCGGCGACGATGAGCTTCGGCCAATGCTCGCGCGCCATGGCTTCGACCGCATCGTAATCGATCAGCCCATCCTGCCGCCTCACGCCGTACTGCACGGCGCGATAGAACTTGCCGCTCTGGTTGGCGCTGGCGCCGTGACTGAGATGCCCGCCCGCGGTCAGCGCCATGGAAAGCACGGTGTCGCCAGGGGAAAGGACGGCCAGGAAGACAGCCTGGTTCGCCTGACTGCCGGAATGCGGCTGCACATTGGCATAGGCGCAGTTGAACAGCGCCTTGGCACGATCGATGGCCAGCGTTTCGACGACGTCCGACGGCGCGCAGCCCTGGTAATAGCGCTTGCCGGGGTAGCCCTCGGCATATTTGTTGGTGAACACCGAACCCTGCGCTTCGAGCACGGCATGGCTGACGATATTTTCCGACGCGATCAGTTCGATCTGGTGTTGCTGGCGGTCGAGTTCCGACGCGATGGCGGCGGCGATGGCCGCGTCGGCAGACGCCAGCGGGGTATCGAAAAACCCGGTCGGCAGGGTGTCGGTGACGGCGGGGTTGGTGCTCATGCGGCGGCGTCCTTCAGGATGACAGGGTCGAGCTTGGCGACCCGGGCGGCGTGGCGGCCGCCTTCGAATGCGGTGGAAAGGAACTGGGCGACGCAATCGCGTGCAACATCCACGCCGATGATCCGCGCGCCCAGCGCCAGCACGTTCGCGTCATTGTGCTGCCGCGCCAACCGGGCCATCAGCCCACTGGTGCACAGTGCGGCGCGCACGCCCGGATGGCGGTTGGCGGCGATCGAAATGCCGATGCCGGAGCCGCAGATGGCGATGCCATAGCCTGCCTCTCCAGCGGCGATCGCGGCACCGAGCCGGTGGCCATAATCGGAATAATCCACCGATGCGTCGCCGAAAGGCCCCAGATCGCGCACATCATGGCCGGCTGCCGCCAGTTCGCCCGCCAGAACGCACTTCAGCGCATAGCCGGCGTGGTCGGATGCAAGAGCAATAACGGTCATTTCACCAAGGCCTGCGGTCGACTCGCGGAACAGGCGCAACATCTAGACGCGGCACGTCTGCGGAGCAAATGTTTCGGTGCCGCAGACGCGCTCAATCGAAATTGAGATCGCCGGTTTCCGGTTCCTCGAAATACCGCGCCAGCATCGCATCATCAACCGCTTCCAGGGAAGCCGGCGACCATAGCGGGTTCTTGTCCTTGTCCAGAAGCACGGCGCGGACCCCCTCGAAAAAGTCATGGCCGGTGCGGATGGCCGAAACGATGCGATATTCGGTGCGCAGCGCCTCCTCGATGCTGGCGCCCTCGCCCATGCGCAACGCACGCAGGGTCAGCTTGCACGATGTCGGCGACATCGAGCGAATGATGCGGGCCTGCTCCATCGCCCAGTCGTCGCCGGTATCGAGGCTGGCGAGGATGGCTTCGACGCTGTCATGGCCGAAATGGAAGTCGATGCCGTCGCGCAACGCTTCGAGCGACGAAGGCCCGGCATGGCCCGCCAGCGTCTCGATCTGTTCGGCGACCGGCAGATCGCCATCGGCCAGCAGTTCCTCGAGCAATGCCAGCCGGTCGATGGGGACGAAGTGCGTGCCAATTTCGGCATAGATGCAGTCTGCCGGTTTCAGGCGCGCCCCGGTCAGCGCCGCCCAGGTGCCGATCTCGCCCGGCAAACGCGGCAGGACATGGGTGCCGCCGACATCCGGAATGAGACCGATGCCGGTTTCAGGCATGGCGAACAGCGTGCGCTCCGTGACGACGCGGAATGGCCCATGCGCCGAAAGACCGACGCCGCCGCCCATGGTGAAGCCGTCCATGATCGCCACATAGGGCGTTACCAACCGGGCGATGGCCTGGTTCATGCGGTATTCGTCGCCAAAGAAGCCCTCCCACATGGCGCGGTCGCTGCGGGCATGGCGCGCCAGAGTCGCCACATCGCCGCCGGCGCAAAAGGCCCGGTCGCCGGCTCCGGTGATGACGATCCGGGTCACATCGGCGTCGGCCGCGGCATCGAACAGCGCGCGGTGGATGGTCTTGACCATGTCATGGTTGAGCGCGTTGAGCGCCGCCGGCCGGTTGAGCGTCAGGAAACGCGCGGCGCCGCGGCGTTCGATCAGGACTTCGGTCATATCCGCTCCACTAGATTGCTTGTCGCCGGCATCGGCATCGGCACGGCACTGGTTGTCAGCCGGGCCAGAAGATTGCCCGCGCTGTCGGTAAGATCCGCCTCCATGAAGGCGATGCGCTTGCCCAGCTTGATGCACCGTCCCTCGGCATACAACGCCTCGCCGGCACGCGCGGGCCCGAAGAAACTCGCCTTCAGCTCGATAGTCGGGATGCCGATGCGTTCACCAGATTTGACGATGGCGGCAAAGGCGGCGGCATCGTCGAGCATGGCGACGATAAAGCCGCCCTGGACATTGCCCATCGGGTTGCAGCACGCCGGTACCGGCTGGAAACGCATCTTGACCCGGCCGGCAGCGCTGTCGACCTCGAGCAATTCCATGCCCAGCAACTCTGCCGTCGGCGGGACATGGGTGTTCATGCGGACAAGCAATTCTGCGTCGGTCATCGGCATCGGCGGCCCTTCAGAGTATCTCGACGCTGGCAAGGCCGAAGCTCTTAAGCGCCCCGGCCAGCGCGTCAACATGGGCGTCGGCCCGGGTGAAGACGGCGCGGCCCGCTATGGGGGGGGCCGGCGCCGCCATCGGCCCCAGCAGGTGCGCCACGCGCCGCGCGATCCCGGCGCCGCCATCGACAAAATGCAGCAGGCGCGGGCTGGCCGCCGCCAGTTCGGTCGCCAGCAGCGGAAAATGCGTGCAGGCCAGCACCACGGTATCGATGCGATCGCCACCAGGTTGGTCGAGCAGCCCGGCCAGCTCCGGCGCAACATCCGCAGCGGTGACCTTCTCCCCCGCCAATCGCGCTTCCGCCAGTTCCACAAGGCGCGACGAGCCGTGTCGCAACACCAGGCAATCGCCGGCAAATTCTGCCGACAATCGATCGACATAGGGTTGTCGCACCGTGGCCGCTGTACCGAGCACGCCGATGACGCGCGTCAGCGATTGTTCCGCCGCCGGCTTGATCGCCGGGACGGTTCCAACCACAGGCAGGTCGAGCGCCGCCCGCACATGCGCAAGCGCGATCGTCGAGGCGGTGTTGCAGGCAATGACCGCCAATACCGGGCGATAACGTTCGACCAGCCGCCCGAGCAGCGCCGGCACGCGCGCCGCGATCTCCGCCTCCGATTTGGTTCCGTAAGGGAAGCCGGCGTTGTCGGCAGCATAGACGATGGCAAGACCGGGCAGCAGCGCACGGATGGGCGCCAGCACCGACAAGCCGCCAACACCGGAATCAAAAATCAGGACGGGGGCGGTCATCAGCGGGAGCGATACAGCGCCATCCTGGCGGCGTCATCCGCAAACATTGACAGGCACCACGACTTGAAGGTGTCGAAGCCGTGCAGTAGCGCATGGCCGGTGAGCGACGAACCCGCACCCTTCGGCTATCTGCGGCTCGCCGGACGGGTTTTGTGGCTGGCCGGCGCCCTTGGCATCTGCCTGCCCCCGCACGGGGTTTATCGATTGCTCGGCCGCGCTTCGCCATGGCCGCGACGATTTCTTGCGGCTGCGGCGCGTGCCTGTGGGGCGCGCGTCGAAATCATTGGCACGCCGGTTCTTCACGACGTGTTCTATGTATCCAACCATCTGTCGTGGCTCGATATTCCCATCCTCGGTGGTGCCACCGGCACGGCCTTTGTCAGCCAGGACAAGATTGCCGGGTGGCCCTTGATCGGCTGGCTGGCCAAGCTCAATCACACCGTCTTCGTATCGAGGACCGATCGCATGGCGGTCGCCACCCAGGTCGCCGAATTGCGCGCCGCGCTCGCCGAGCACCAGCCGGTGGCGATCTTTCCGGAAGGCACCACCACCGATGGCGGCAGCCTGCTGCCCTTCAAGGCGCCGCTTTTCGCGGTGTTGATGCCACCACCACGGGCACTGATGATCCAGCCCGTGCTGCTCGACTTCGATCGCGCCGGCCGTGACCTTGCCTGGATCGGGGAGGAAACCGCCCCGCAAAATGCCCGGCGCGTGTTCACCCGCAAAGGCAATTTTGGCGTCAGGATGCATTTCCTTGCGCCTTTCGACCCCGGCGATCACGCAGATCGCAAGGCAATTTCGGCAGAGGCAAGGCGCCGCATCGCGGCTGCGCTGTCGATTGCCCTGGGCGGCCAACCCGTAGCCTGAGCCGTAAGGGCGGCAGAGGCCCCAGATGGTCGACATCTCGCGCCATCAAAAGCGCAATACAGTGCGAGTCGAGGCCCAATAGCTAACGGAGTCTTTACTTTGACTCGCCGTAAAAGGCCAAATCCTGTCGCCAGGTTTTACACATTCCACATAAGGTTGTCTTATCGTTACGGATAAGTATCGGCTAATTGGCTCGACTCCACCGTAAATGTTCACTTGGCACGCAACTTGCTAGAGTCCATCTGTAGTCCGTCGGTAGCTCTACAGGGATCGCCACATGAAAACTGGACCATTGTCAATATTACTGGTCGGATTCTTCGGAGCAATGGCGCAATCGGCAGCAGCGATAACAGTCGTCAGCAGCGACGCATACGGCGTTTATAGCGATGTACGCGTCGTCAATACGGTTGGCGTCGTGGTGGGGCCTGTGGCCGGGGTCAGCGGTATTACGCCGCCCGGTTATGACAAGACGCTGACTGTTGCATCGCTCAACAGCGCGATAAATCTGGGCTTGGTGTCGCTGATCCGCGCCGGCCTCAACATCAATACCGGTGTCCTGACCTCCACCACCAATGCCAACGGCAACTTGCTGGGCGGCACGAATTCGGGCTTTGCCAACGCACTGGTCAACAATGCCAACGTCAATCTGTTCACCAAGGCAAGCGTGGCCCCGGCGATCACTACGCTGGGGCTGGGAGCCGATACCATTCGCTCCGCATCCTATGCTGCAACCGATGGGACCAACGGCTTTGTCCGCGGCCAATCGGTGCTCAGCAACCTCAACCTGACGGTTCTCAGCCTGCTCGACATTCATCTTGCCGAAAATGCCCAGGTTGCGGCCAATACCGTCCTGCTCGACACGCTGGGCCTGAAGATCATCCTCAACGAGCAGATCATCAGCGGCAACGGCACTGCCGATGCCTCGATCCAGACCAACGCCTTCCACCTGTTCTTCGATGATTATGTGCTCGGGCTGCGCACGATCACCGGCGGCCTCATCATCGGCCATTCGGCAGTGCGCATCCAGGTCGACCCCCGTGCGCCATCGGTGCCGGAACCGGCCGTGTGGCTGCAGATGATCGCCGGCTTCGGGCTTGTCGGCAGCGTCGTGCGCAGCCGTCGCAAGACGTTGACCGCCTGAACCGTTCGTCACTTCGCCCCGCCGCGCCGGCAAAACGCAGCGGGGCGACGGTGGCCGGAACAATCTTTTGCAGCGGGATGACTCGCGCCGCATCGCGCGCTAATCCGGGGCGATGACCGACCCTGCATCCCGCTCCCCCGCCCCGCAGTTCCCGGCGCTGCGCATGCGCCGCACCCGCGCTGCCCCCTGGACCCGCGCGCTCCATGCCGAGAACACGCTGAGCCCGGCTGACCTGATCTGGCCGATCTTCGTCACCGAAGGCACCGGCGTAACCGATGCCATCCGCACCATGCCGGGCGTCGACAGGCTGTCGGTGGACAAATTGGCAGCCGCGGCGCGGCAAGCCGTCGGCCTTGGCATCCCCTGCATCGCGCTGTTCCCCAACACCCAGGCCGACCGCCGCAGCGAAGATGGCGCCGAAGCGCTGAACCCCGACAACCTTGTCTGCCGCGCCATCAAGGCCCTGAAGGACGCCGAGCCGGGCCTTGGCGTTCTCGTCGATGTCGCGCTCGACCCTTATACCAGCCACGGCCATGACGGCCTGATGCACGACGATGGCCGCATCCTCAACGATGCGACGGTGGAGGTGCTCGTCGGCCAGTCGCTGAACCAGGCGCGTGCCGGCGCGGACGTGATAGCACCGTCCGACATGATGGACGGGCGCGTTGCCGCCATCCGTGCCGGGCTGGAGGGCGAAGGCTTTCACGACGTCCAGATTATGGCCTATGCGGCAAAATATGCTTCGGCCTTTTATGGCCCGTTCCGCGATGCGGTCGGCTCCGGCGGCTATCTCAAGGGCGACAAGAAGACCTATCAGATGGACCCGGCAAACAGCCGCGAGGCGATCCGCGAAGTGGCGCTCGACATTGCCGAGGGCGCCGATTCGGTGATGGTCAAGCCGGGCATGCCGTATCTCGACATCATCCGCATGGTCCGCGACCGTTTCGACGTGCCGGTATTCGCCTATCAGGTCTCGGGCGAATATGCGCTGATCGAGGCGGCGGTGGCGGCGGGCGTGCTCGACCGTGACAGGGCGGTGCTGGAGACGCTGACGGGCTTCAAGCGCGCCGGTTGTTCGGGGGTACTGACCTATTATGCACCGTTGGCGGCGAAATTGCTCCAGCGCGGCTGACCGGGCTTGTCGCAAGCCTGGCGGCATCGCAATCATCGGCCGCGCAGCCGCTGCGCCACAGCAATGCCGGCGTTTCGCTGCAATGCACGGCAAGCCTCTTTCCTGTTGCCGACCCTTCCGATAACCCCGTTCCATGACAACGCCCATCCGCATCGCAGTCCTCGGCGCTTCCGGCTATACGGGTGCCGACCTGGTGCGCCTGGCACTGACGCATCCGCGCCTGGAAATCGCTGCGCTCAGCGCCAATTCCAAGGCCGGGCAAACGATGGCGGAGGTCTGGCCGCATCTGGCGCCCTATCCCCAGCTTCCGCGCCTCGTCGAAAGCGAAAGCATCGACTTCTCCGCCATCGATGTGGTGTTCGGTTGCCTGCCGCACGCCGCCTCGGCGCGGCTGCTCAGCGGAATTTCCGGCCCGCGCATCATCGATCTCTCGGCGGATTTCCGGCTTAAGGACGCCATCCTCTACGCCGACTGGTACGGCAGCGACCACCCCGCCCCGGCGCTGCTGCCGACGGCTGTCTATGGCCTGACCGAATATGCGGCGGCAACGCTGCCGGCCGCGCGGCTTGTCGCCTGCCCCGGCTGTTATCCGACTGCAGTCTTGCTGGCGCTGCTGCCCTTGATGGAGGGGCGCGCCATCGCTGCCGATCGCATTACCATCAACGCATTGTCGGGCGTTTCCGGTGCCGGTCGCAGCGTCAAGGAAGCCAATCTGTTCCCCGAGATCGCAGAAGGCGTCCACCCCTATGGCATCGGCCGGCACCGCCACATGCCGGAAATGGAACAGCAACTGGCGCTCGCCGCCGGCGCGCCGGTGACGATCAGTTTCACCCCGCATCTGGTGCCGATGAACCGCGGCGAACTGGTGACGTGCGTTGTCGAACTGGCACTGGGCCATGATGCCGGCAGCCTGCGTGGCCTGCTGGCGGCGCGTTATGCCGATACGCCGTTCGTCCACCTGCTGCCGCCGGGTGTTGCGCCGGCGACGCGTATGGTACGCGGGTCGAACCACGCCGTCGTCAACGTCTTTGCCGATCGCGTAACCGGCCGTGCGATCGTCATCGCCGCGATCGACAACCTGGTAAAAGGCTCATCGGGCCAAGCCATGCAGAACATGAACCTTATGTTCGGCCTGCCCGAAACCATGGGCCTGGAAGCGGCACCCCTGTTCCCGTGATCGAAACCGAGCGCCTGTGGCTGCGGCAGTGGCGCGACAGTGATCGCGAAGCCTTTGCCGCGATGGGGCGTGACCCGGCGGTCCGACGCAACCTTGGTCCGTTGCAAAGCCGCGCCGAAACCGATGCAGCGGTGGACCGGCAGTTGGCCTTGCAGGCGGAGCACGGCTTCTGCTTCTGGGTCGTCGAACGCAAGGCCGATGCCGGGTTCCTCGGCTATTGCGGCTTCAAGATCGCACCCGATGGCATTCCCGGAATCGAAGGCGCGATCGAGATCGGCTGGGGGCTCGTTCCATCAGCCTGGGGCCATGGCTATGCCCGCGAGGCAGCCGGCGCCTGCCTCGCCTGGGGATTCGCCAATCTTGACGTCGATCGCATCGTCGCGATCACGACACCGGGAAACACCGCGAGCTGGGGATTGATGGAACGCCTCGGCATGACACGCCGCCGCGACCTAGATTTCGGCCATCCGGTGCTGCGGATCGGTGATCCGCTGCGCGCCCACATAACCTATGAGGTTCTCCGGTCATGACATTGTACAATTTCGGCGACGCCCGGCCCCGTGTCGCGGACACGGCATTCATCGCACCCGGCGCACAGATCATCGGCGACGTCGTCATCGGTGAAAACAGCAGTATCTGGTACAATTGCGTGCTACGCGGTGATATCGAGCGCATTAGCGTCGGGGCGCGATCGAACATCCAGGACGGCAGCGTCGTCCATGTGACGCGAAAGAACCAGGGCACCGCGATCGGCGACGATGTGCTCATCGGCCACCTCGCCATGGTGCATGGCTGCATCATCGAGAATCACGGCTTCATCGGCCTCGGCGCCATCATCATGGATGGCTGCGTGGTGGAAACCGACGGCATGCTTGCGGCCGGCGCCATGCTGACCCCGGGCAAGCGCATCGGACGCGGCGAACTATGGGCCGGGCGGCCGGCACGGCTGCTGCGGGTGATGGACGTGAGCGCAATCATGATGAACCGCATGGGCGCCGCCGGTTATGTCGAGCTTGCAAAGGTCCACAAACAGGCCGTCGCCTTGACATTATAACCTCTTTGGTTATTATGACTCCTCGCAATTGTGGGGAGTGGCCATGTTATTTGTCCGCGTCGAACCAGATACTGAACCATATGCGCTAACGCCAATCGCTTTGGACCTGATCAGGCAATTTGAGTCATGCCGGCTCCACGCCTATCGCCCGACACCGACCGACATTCTGACAATCGGCTGGGGTGCGACCCGCAACAGCGATGGCAGCCGCATCCGCGCTGACCAGCAATGGAGCAGGGCCGAGGCCGACAGGCGGCTGGATGTCGACGCCCGACTTGTTGCAAGGCACGTCGCCGCCCTTCTGGGCAGCGCGACGACGAGCCGGTCGCAGTTCGATGCGCTGGTCGCGCTCGCCTATAACATCGGCGTCGACGCACTTTCCCGCTCGACCCTGATTCGCGAGCACCGCAGCGGCAACCACGCCGCCGCAGCTGCAGAGTTCGCACGTTGGAACCATCAGGCTGGCACTGTCCTGCGTGGCCTCACCCGCCGCCGCGCCGCCGAGGCCATGCTTTACCGCCAGGGTGACGCATGAGCGCGGCCGGCCTGAGACGCTGGGCAACGCATCTGTTCAGCGGCAAGGACAATCGCACCGCCGATATGGCGCGCCATGCCTGGGCGCTGGCCAACTTGGCCATCATCGGTACGGCGATTGCATCGCTGTGCAGGGGGCTGCCGGTCAGCCTGACCGAGCTTGCCACGGCGTTGAGCATCGCAAATGCCAGTGCCGCCGCGGCCGTCAAGATCAAGGAAAGTACCGAGCCGGATGGCCGGGACGGACAGCCATGATGCTGGCCGCACTGCTGTCCCGCCTACCCGCCGTACTGTGGCGCTTGCTTGCGGGCGGCGTTGTCGTCACCGCCCTCGTGCTCTGGCTCTGCAACGCCGCCTGGCATCGCGGCGCGGCGCATGAAGCGGCTGCATGGACGGCCCGTGTCGCCGCCGCCGAAGCCGATCGCCGCAATGCCGAGCGGCGCCTGCAAACCGCCGTGGATACCGCAGCCACGGCACGGGCAGGCCGTGATGCCGCCTATGCCGCCGCCCGCGCCGCAACCGCTGAAAAGGTCACAAGCTATGTCGCCACGCCTGCTGCTGCCGTGCCTTGTCCTGATGGTGTCGGGGTGCGCCTCGGCACCGCGGCCATCGCAGCTGCAAATGCTGCCCTTGCCGCCCGCTGAAGCGCTGGCGCCGTGCCCGCCGCTGCCGGCAATGTTCACGACGATCGGCGGCGCGGTGCGGTGGGTCGATGCTGTTGCGGCGCTGTATGTCGCCTGCGACGCGCGGCGGCGACAACTGGCCGAGGCCTGGCCGCGCTGAAGACTGCTGGGGGCCAATCCTTGCGGGAATAGCTGGTCGGAGCGACAGGATTCGAACCTGCGACCCCTTGACCCCCAGTCAAGTGCGCTACCAGGCTGCGCCACGCTCCGACCGAAGGGCGCGCTTAGGGCACCGCCGCCACGGATGCAAGCTTGGTGGCGCCGCGCCTATGCTTCCAGCCCATATTGACGCATCAGATCGTACAATGTCGGCCGGCTGATGCCGAGCAGCTTTGCCGACGACGACATGTTGTTGTCGGTTCGGGCGAGCACGCGGCGGATGGCGATCTTGTCGGCGGCATCGCGCGCCGCCTTCAACGACAGGGTGGATTCGTCGCTGTCGCCGCCAAGGTCGAGATCGGCGGCGGTGAGCCGCGATGATTCGGACATGATGACCGCGCGCTTCATACGGTTTTCCAGTTCGCGAACATTACCCGGCCAGCCCCAGTCACTTATCGCGGCGATGGCATCGGGGGTGAATCCCTTGAAATTGCGGCCATTCTCCCGCGAAAAGCGCCCGAGAAAATGGTGCGCGAGCAGCGCCGCATCACCGTGTCGCTGCGCCAGTGTCGGGATGCGGACGACGATTTCCGCAAGCCGATAGAACAGATCCTCGCGGAATCGCCCCGCCGCGATCATGGTTTCGAGGTTCTGGTGCGTGGCGCAGACGATGCGGACATCGACCGGGATGGCCTTGCGGCCGCCGATGCGCTCGATCACCCGTTCCTGCAGGAAACGCAGCAGCTTGACCTGCAGCGGCAACGGAATGTCGCCGACTTCATCGAGAAACAACGTGCCGCCCTCGGCAAGCTCGATCTTGCCCTCCTGGGTCTTGACGGCACCGGTGAAAGCCCCCCGTTCATAGCCGAAAAGCTCGGACTCGAGCAGGTTCTCCGGGATCGCGGCGCAATTGATGGCGATGAACGGCTTGGCGGCACGCAGCGAGGCGTTGTGCAGGCCCCGCGCCAGCAGCTCCTTTCCGGTTCCGCTGGCACCGAGCAGCATGACCGAAACCTGCGCCGTGGCGACCCGCTCGATCATCCGCGCCACTTTCAGCATCTCGGGTGCGCCGGTGATGATGCCGCCCAGCACATCGCCCTGCGCCACAAGCGCCGCGTCGGCGAGGCGACGATTCTCCGCCTCGAGGTCCGCGACATGATAGGCGCGACTGACGATGAGGCCGAGTTCGTCGATATCGACGGGCTTGTGATAAAAATCGAAGGCGCCGGCCGCGATGGCGCGGCGGGCGCTTTCCCGCGCGCCATGACCGGATGCGACGATCACCTTGGTCGCCGGCTGGATACGCAGGATCTCGTCGAGCGTGGCAAAACCTTCGCTGACGCCATCGGGATCGGGGGGCAGGCCAAGATCGAGCGTCACCACCGCCGGCTGGTGCGCCCGCATCGCCACCAGCGCCGAATCGCGGCTGCCGGCGATCAGCACGTCATAGTCGGCGTGCGACCAGCGCAATTGCCTCTGCAGGCCTTCGTCATCCTCGACCACCAGGAGTTTGCGCGCAGGAACGTTCATTGCGCTGCTATCTGCGCGTAGCCGCCGGGCGCTGCAACCCTTGGCAGTTGAATTGTGAAGATACTCCCCTCGCCCTCGCGGCTGCTGACCTCGAGGCGTCCGCCATGGGCGCGGGCGATCTCGCGCGCCTCATAGGCCCCGATGCCGAAGCCGCCGACCTTGGTGGAGCGGAAGGGCTTGAACAGTTCCTGGCGGATGAAGCGTTGCGACATGCCGGTGCCATGATCCTCGATGGTAACGACGATGTCGCCGGCGCCCCCGCTTGCATGAACGCCTATCGCGGCATCCGGCACCGACGCGTCGATGGCATTCTGGACCAGGTGCAGGAAAAGTTGTTCCAGCCGCCCGGCATCGCCTGCCATCAGCAACGGCCCATCGGCCACAAGGCTGAGCGCCGGGTGCGCATGACGCTTGGTTGCAACCACTTGGCCGAGCAGCACGGCCAGGTCGACGGGCTCGAACTCTGCCTCGCCGCGTCCCGCCGGCCGTTGCGACAGACGCGCCAGCAGATCGTTCATCTTGCCGACCGAGCTTTGCAGCGTCGCCACCATGTCGGCACGAAACGCCGGGTTGTCGGCATGGCGCTCGGCATTGCGCGCCACCAGCGACAACTGGCTCACCAGGTTCTTGATGTCGTGCATGATGAAGGCAAAGCGGCGGTTGAACTCGTCGAACTTGCCCGCCTCGTCGAGCGCGGCCTGTGCCGACGTTTCGGCAATGTAGCTCGCTGCCTGCCGCCCCAGGGTCCGCATCAGCTCATAGTCTTCCCAGTTGAGCGGTCGCGGCGCCATGCTGCGTTCCAGCAGCAGCAAGCCGGCGAGGCCATCGAGATGGACAAGGGGAATGCCCACCCACAGCCGCGTGTCGGCGGCCCATTCCGGCACCGTGACATCGCCATAATCTCCGCCGCCGGCGCGCAATTCGTCAAAATCGACGATGCGTTGCCGGGCATTGAAAAAGCGCGCCAACCCTGAATCCAGCGCAATCGGCTCGGCGCCGAACCCCTTGAACCGCCAGCTCGCCATCGGTTGCAACGCGCCTTCATCGGGGACCAGCAGCACGCCACCGGGCGAATCGACCACCCGGCAGACCGCCTCGATGACGCCTTCATGAAGGGCGCCGGCCCCTTCCGTACCGCGTGCCCGCGAAACCGTCGCGATGAAGCGCAGCCATTCGACGCGATAATCATATTTGTAGCGAAAGAAGTTCTTGGCGATCTGGACCCGCAACGCGGCGCGGAACCGGGGGCTGACCAGCACCACGGCACCAAGGATGATCGTGGCGAACAGGAAGCTGATCTGCAGCAGGCGCCCCCAATCGCCGCCGACCAGCCGCAGCCCATAGGCAAGCAGCGCCATGGCGATGAGGTACGACCCGATCAGCGAGAACGACAGCGTGTGGAACACCACCTGCCGCGACAGTTTGAGGCGCGCCGCCCAGGCCTCCCGCGCTGCCAGCAGCAGCAGCGGCACGGTTATGGTATCGACAGCCCCGCGGATGTTGAACAGATCGGACGATGGCGGCGGCAGCAAGAACGCCAGCGTGTAGAAATTGAGATCGTAGCCGAACAGCCCCGCCAGCCCGATGGTGAACAGCCGCACCCCGCTGCGGCTGTCGGCCTCGGTATTCACATACAGGTTGTGGACGAGCACCAGCCCCGACACGGCAACCGTGAGCCGGGTGATGATGAACAGCAGCGCCACCGGGGAATGGTCCCCGGCCAGCACCCCCGCTGTCATGCCGCGCAGGTCGAGCGCCAGCTGCAAGGCGATGAGAAAGCCGATTGCGCCTGAAATGACGAAGGACGACCGCAGTCTTTCATCGCTTTGCCAGGTCGGTCGCAGCGTTGCCACGAGGAAGGCGATCCAGCCGGCCGTACGCAGGGTTTCCGCCGCCGAAAGCGCCAGCATCGCCGCGACATCGCCGCGCGACGCAGCAACGAACACCGCCGCCCATACCGCTGTCAGCAGCGCCGCCAGTGCCAGCCACAGGCGTGCCGGCGCCGGGCCGGGCCGCCACAGCGAAGCGATGGCCAGCGCCCCGAAGCCGATGACGGCGACGAGATGGCTGAGCAGGCCGACGTCGGTCAGCAGCATCCGTGCACCCGTGTCCCGGACAAATCTGGCAAATTCATTCGACCCCTATGGCACCGTAGCAACGTGATGTCTTGGACGCCAGCGCATCCTCGGCTAACGACCGAACAACCGACAGGTTCGCGCATGCGGACATGATGACTGATTCGAAGGACGTCATGACCGATACCGCCCGTATTCGCCCGGTAATCCTTTCAGGCGGCGCCGGAACCAGGCTTTGGCCGCTGTCGCGCGCTGCGCTGCCCAAGCAGTTCCTGCCACTCGCCGATGAAGAAACCATGATCGTGACCACCGCCGGCCGCGTTGCCGATCGGGAGCATTTTGCCGCACCGCTGGTGGTGACCGGCAGTGCCCATGAAGCCATCATTCGCGAGCAACTGGGCGATGCGGTGACATTGATCGTCGAGCCTGCCGCCCGCAACACCGCCCCGGCGATCGCGCTGGCGGTCATGGCGGTGCTTGCCGAACAGGCCGACGCGTTGCTGCTGGTGATGCCGTCCGACCACCGGGTCGCCGACCCCGAGGCGCTGCTTGCGGCGGTCGACCGGGCCGCGGCTGCGGCGCGTGATGGCTGGCTGGTGACATTCGGCATCCATGCCGCCGGGCCTGAAAGCGGATATGGCTATATCCGCGCCGGCGAGACCCTGATGCCGGGCGTCCAGCGCGCCGCCGCCTTCATCGAAAAGCCCGATCGTGCCCGGGCCGAAGCATTGCTGGCAGAGGGCGGCTACAGCTGGAACAGCGGCATCTTCCTGTTCTCGGCGCGGGCGATCCTCGATGCGCTGTCGGACCATGCGCCGCGGGTGCTCGCCGCCGCCGCCGCCGCGATGGCCGCCGCCATCAGCGGGCACGGCAGCATCCGCCCGGCGGCAGCCGCCTTTGCCGCCGCGCCGTCGATCTCCATCGATCATGCGGTCTTCGAGCTCGCGGCCAAGGTGGCGGTATGCCCGGTCGACCCCGGCTGGTCGGATATCGGCAGCTGGGACGCACTCTATGACATCGGCGAGCGCGACGACGCCGGCAATGTCGTCTCGGGACGGGTCGAAAGCCTCGATACCCATGGTTGCCTGCTGCAGGCAGAAGGCGTGTTGCTCGCCACCATCGGTGTCAGCGATCTGAATATCATCGCAACGCCGGACGCCGTCCTGGTGACATCGCGCGGTCGCAGCCAGTCGGTGCGCGATATTGCGGCGCGATTGCCGGGCGACGTGCTACTGGCGCGGCCACTGGTGCGCAATCGCACTTGGGGGCAGGAACAGGTCGTCCATGATGCCGGCGGCCTTTCGGTCCACAAGCTGCAACTTACCGCCGGGGCGGCGCTGGCTCCCGGCAATGGCTGCAGGGTGATGCTGCTCGATGGCGACGCCAGCATGGCCGGGACGCCGCTGGCGGCATCGATCCTCGTCGACTGCGACCGCGGCGCCGACAGCGTCGTCAACAGCACGGGCGGCGCCACATTGCTGATTTTCAGGCCAATGTAATTCCATGCTGCACTGCGACAAGATGGTGCATCTGCTCTTACAGCCTTGATGATAACAACTATGCTTGTTATATACGAGACATGTCAGATAGCATTGCCTTGTTGCTCACCGATTCGGCGCGCCTGTTGCGTCGTCGCTTCGATGCCCGTGCCCGTCGCCTGGGGGTCAGCCGCGCCCAATGGCAGGTGCTGTTCGCGCTCAGCCGCAACGAGGGCATCAACCAGGCCGGGCTTGCCGATGCGCTGGACGTGGAAACCATCACCGTCGGTCGCATGGTTGACCGGCTGGCGGAGGCCGGCCTGGTCGAGCGCCGTGCCGATCCTGCCGATCGCCGCGCCTGGCGCCTGCACCTGACCTCGGCGGCGCATCCGCTGCTCGCCGATCTGCGCCCCGTTGTCGATGGCGTTGTCGCCGAAACACTGGCCGGTTTCGATGCGGCGGAAACCGAAATGCTTTCCGCGCTGCTCGCCCGGGTTCGCAGCAACCTCGCCGGACGCTGCGATATCGGCGATGCCCCGGAACCGACCGAAACCAGCCCCAGGCTGCGCGCCGCGGGAGATCGTTGATGCACGCCATGGTCGATCGCGATGAACTGGTCGAAACCCAGCCCAAGCGCCGCTGGCGCCGTCTGGCGCTGCTGTGGTCGGTGCCGCTGCTGTTGCTGGCGGCGGGCGCCTATCTGTGGTTGACCAGTGGCGCATCCGTCAGCACCGACAATGCCTATATCCAGCAGGACAAGGTATCGATCAGCTCCGACGTGTCGGGTCGCGTCATCGCGGTCAACGCCGCCGAAAGCCAGCAGATCCACAAGGGCGACGTGCTCATCCGGCTCGATCCGGAGCCCTTCCGCATCGCACTGGCGCAGGCGGAGGCCAACCTCGCCAGCGCGCGGCTCCAGGTCAGCGAACTGCGCTCGGGCACGGTCGGCAAGGATGCCGATGTGCAGGGCAAGCGTGACGGTGTCGCCTTTGCCCGCATCGACCTGCAGCGCCAGCAGAAGCTGATGGCCGATGGCTTTACCACCCGCGCCCGCGTCCAGCAGGCCGAACACGGCCTGACACAGGCCGAATCCGATCTTTCGTCGGCGCTCGCCGATGCGGCGAGTGCGCGTGCCGCCGCCAATGGCGCCGGCGGCGGGATCCATCCGCTGGTACTCGCGGCGATGGCAGCACGCGACAAGGCGGCGCTCGACCTGGCGCGCACCGTCGTCAAGGCTCCCGCCGATGGCATCGCCAGCCAGACCAGCAAGGTCCAGCCGGGGCAGATGATGGTGATGGGTTTGCCCAGCCTGTCGCTGGTCATCAGCAACAAGCGCTGGGTCGAGGCCAATTTCAAGGAAACCGATCTGGAGCACATGCGCGTCGGGCAAACCGCGAAGGTCCGGCTTGATGCCTATCCGGGCACGCCGGTGATGGGCAAGGTCGAAAGCATCGGCGCCGGCACGGGCAGCGAGTTTTCGGTGCTGCCGGCGCAGAATGCCACCGGCAACTGGGTCAAGGTCGTCCAGCGCGTGCCGGTGCGCATCGCCTTGCCCGCCAAAAGCGACGTGCCGCTCATTGCCGGGCTGTCCGCGAGTGTGACGGTGGAAACGGGCAAGTGACCGAGCGCGCCTGATGGCCACCGCTGCTCCCGCCCTGCCGGCAACGCGCGGCACCGCCAGCCCGCTGGTCATAACCTGTGTCGTCATGCTCGGCACCTTCATGACGGTGCTCGATTCGACCATCGCCAATGTCGCGCTGCCGCACATGCAGGCGAGCCTGGGCGCTGCGTCGGACACCATCACCTGGGTGCTGACCAGTTATATCGTCGCCACCGCCATTGCCACGCCGTTGACCGGCTGGCTGGCGGAAAAAATCGGCCGGCGGCGGTTGTTCCTGTTTTCGGTTGCGGGCTTCATCGGCGCTTCGGTGCTGTGTGGCCTGGCGCGCTCGCTGGAACAGATGGTCATCTTCCGGATGATCCAGGGTGCCGCCGGGGCAACGCTCGCCCCCTTGGGACAGGCCTTTGTCCTCGATGCGTGGCCGCAGAAGCAGCACGGGCAGGCGATGGCGCTATGGGGCGTCGGCATCATGGTCGGGCCGATCATGGGGCCGGTGCTCGGCGGCTATCTGACAGACAGTTTCGACTGGCGCTGGGTGTTTTTCATCAACCTGCCCGTCGGTATTCTTGCGTTGTTCCTCGCCGCCACGCTGCTGCCCGATGTCGAACAACGCCCGCGGCGCTTCGATCTCACCGGCTTTTCGATGCTCGCCATCGGCGTTGCGGCGCTGCAACTCTGCCTCGATCGCGGCCAGCAGCTCGATTGGTTCGCGTCATGGGAAGTCCGCATCGAGGCTGCCGTCGCCATCGCCGGGCTATGGGGTTTCGGCGTCCATGTCGCCACCACGCGGGGCAGCCTGCTCGACCGGCGGATGCTGGCCGATCGCAATGTCATGACCGGCTTCCTGTTCATCACGCTGGTCGGCTTCCTCATGGTCGGCACCACGGCGCTGCTGCCGACGATGATGCAAAGCCTGTACCAGTATCCGGTGATCACCACGGGGCTGATCCAGGCACCGCGCGGTGTCGGCATGATGGCGGCGATGCTGCTCGTCGGCCGGCTGATCGGCCGGGTCGATGCACGCATATTGCTGGGTTTCGGCCTCAGCATTTCAGCGACAAGCCTGTGGCTGATGAGCCTGTTTTCCCCGGCCCAGGATACGATGCCGTTCATCATCACCGGGCTGCTGCAGGGTGCCGGGCTGGGCATGGTGTTCGTGCCGTTGAACACCATCGCCTTTGCCACGCTGGCCCCGGACCTGCGCACCGACGCGGCGGGCTTCTACATGCTGCTGCGCAACCTTGGCGGGTCGGTCGGGGTCAGCCTTGGCGTCGGTGTCCTGGCGCGGCAGGTGCAGGTGTCGCATGCCGATATCGGGTCGCGATTGACGCCGTTTTCAACGCCATGGGCCGATGGCGGCATGGCCCGGGCATTGGGGGCAACCGGCGATACCGTGATGGCGATGCTCGACCAGGCGGTGAATGCCCAGGCGGCGATGATCGCCTATCTCGACGTCTTCCGGTTGATGTTCTGGGTCACGGTTGCGGTGATGCCGTTGATCCTGATCCTGCGCGTGCCCAAGCAACAGGCCGAAACCGTGCACCTCGCGGATTGAGCTGCGGATTGGCGGACATCAGCCCGGCTTCGACAAGCCGATGGACTGCAGGACCGCGACCTGGATCAGCATGACGCCCAGCCAATGCGCACACGCCAGCAAAACCTGCCGCGCCGGGACCCGCCCGGCGCCCAGCGTTACCACCAGCACCGGCACGACAAAGCCGATCCAGATCACCACGGCACTGCCGATCGCCATTGTCCAGACGCCGGCCCGGGAGGGCGCAAGGATCAGCGCGCCGGCAAGGATGGCGGCAAACCAGGCTTCGGCGACGAACGCCATGGCCAGCAAACGCCCCGATGGCCGCAGGTCGCCGCCGGTGAACAGCCGCAACCACAGCGCGCCCAGGATTGCGCCCGCCAGCGCTGCAAGCAGGATCGGCACGGCATTGACGACGATGTAGATCATGCAAAAATCGCTCCTGCTTGCCTGTTCAGCGATCTTGGGCGGGTTGTGCAAGCGCACGTGACAACGCGGCGCAGCGGTGGCGGGCAACCGGGGTGGGCCGCGAGGGCGTCTGCCGTCGTCGTAACGGGGAGACGGCGGCGCGCGGTGTTGTTAAGAACATATTGGATGAGCCGCAAAAGGCTCGGCAGGGGATGGCCATGATCACGACGCGCTTTACCGAAATGTTCGGGGTCAAGCACCCGATCGCTCAGGGCGGCATGCAGTGGGTCGGCCGGGCGGAGCTTGTGTCGGCGGTCGCCAACGCCGGCGCGCTGGGCTTCCTCACCGCGCTGACCCAGCCGACCCCCGAGGCATTGGCGCATGAGATCGCGCGCTGCCAGGGCATGACCGACAAGCCGTTCGGGGTAAACCTGACCATCCTGCCGACCATCACGCCGCCGCCTTATGCCGAATATCGCCGCGCCATCATCGAAAGCGGCGTCACCATTGTCGAGACTGCCGGCTACAAGCCGCAGGAGCATGTCGATGATTTCAAGGCCCATGGCATCAAGGTCATTCACAAGTGCACCGCCGTCCGCCACGCCTTGTCGGCAGAACGGATGGGCGTCGATGCCATTTCGATCGATGGCTTCGAATGTGCCGGCCACCCCGGCGAGGACGACATCCCCGGCCTCATTCTCATTCCCGCGGCGGCCGACAAGGTCAAGGTGCCGATGCTGGCCAGTGGCGGCTTTGGCGATGCCCGCGGGCTTGTCGCGGCGCTGGCGCTGGGGGCGGACGGCATCAACATGGGAACGCGCTTTTGCGCCACCCGCGAGGCCCCGCTGCACCAGGCCTTCAAGGATGCGATGGTCGCCAATGACGAGCGTGCCACCGACCTGATCTTCCGCACCCTCCACAACACCGCGCGGGTGGCGCGCAACGCCATCAGCCAGCAGGTCCGGGCGCTGGAAAAGGAGGGCGCCACCTTCGAGCAGGTGCGCGCGCTCGTCGCCGGCCAACGCGGCAAGGCTGCGCTCGATTCGGGCGATATCGATGGCGGCATCTGGTCGGCGGGACAGGTGCAGGGGCTTATCCACGATGTGCCGACCTGCGCCGAGCTGATCGAGCGGATCGTCGGAGAGGCAGAGGCAATCATTCGCGGCCGGCTCAACGCCATGCTCGCGCAAATGCAGGAGGCAGCATAATGGGTCGCGCAGTTCCGGTCATGATGCTTGGCCGGCTGAACCATGTCGGCATCGCCTGTGTCAGCATCGATGAGACCGTCGCCATGTACGAGCGCATGTTCGGCGCGGTGGTATCGCGCGCAAAATTCCCGCTGCCGTCGCAGCGCGTGTCGGTGGCGTTCATCGACGTCGCCAACAGCCAGCTCGAGCTCATCGAGCCACTGGGGGCCGATTCGCCGATCCACGGATTTCTGAAAAAGAATCCGTCCGGCGGCCAGCACCATGTCTGCTTTGAAGTGGACAATATCGTTGCAGCGCGCGACGCCATGGTGGCGCGCGGCGCAACGGTGCTCGGCACCGGCGAACCGCGCATCGGCGCGCATGGCGTACCGGTGATTTTCGTGCACCCGCGCGATACCGGGGGCGTGCTCATCGAATTGATGGCGACGCCGGAGGGACACTGATCCACAACGCGAAACGCCGGCCACCGCAGTGTCGCGGTGACCGGCGTCGATGGCGAGGCCGTGTGCACCGGCGCAATGCCGATGCACGCGGTGTATTGCCTAGTTCTTGCGGCCGCTCATCAGCCAGCCGATGACAAAGCCGAGCGCGATGCCGCCGGCGAGAACGGCAACCGGCTGTTCCTGCACCGTGGTGCGGACCTTTTCGGCGCTCTGTTCGGCGAGGCGCTGGGCCTTTTCACGGGCTTCGCGAGCGGTTTCAGGCGCCTTGTCGGCCCATTCCTTCACGGTGTCGCTGGCCTTGCCATAGACATCCTTGGCCTTGCCGAAAGCGTCCTGGGCCTTGCCCTTCAGCTCGGTGATCTTGCCGTCGACCTGGGTCTTGGTGTCACCAAAGGCTTCGCCCAGCGCGCCTTCGGCCTTGCCGCCGAGCTCGTTGAAGGTGCCCTTGATGGTGTCTTCGTTGATAGCCGCCATGAAAGCGTCCTTTCGGGTTGTTTCGACAGCGATATGGTATGCGCGCTGCCGTTGTGAAGAGGAACCATTGAAACGCGCAAAAAATGAATCGGTTCAATCGCCCCGGCGATGGAATGCGCGCCGCATCAATCCTCGCGGTTCACCCGTCCGCGCGTCGATTTCACCCCCGATCGCACCGCCTTGCCCGCCAGCCGGCGTTCCCTGGCGCCTGCCGAAGGCTTGGTCGGCCGGCGCTTGACCGGGCGGATCTCCGCCGCCGCGACCAGCGCCGCCAGCCGTTCGCGGGCATCGGCACGATTGCGATCCTGGGTGCGAAAACGGTCGGCACTGATGATCAGCACGCCATCGCGGGTCATCCGGCTGCCCGCCAGCCGCATCAGCCGCACGGCCACCTCGTCGGGCAGCGATGGCGAGCCGCGCACGTCGAACCGCAACTGCACCGCGGTCGACACCTTGTTGACGTTCTGGCCGCCCGGGCCCGAGGCGCGCACGAAGCTCTCGTCGAGCTCGGATTCGGGAATGATGATTGGCATGGCCCGGCCTTTCTGCCGTGTTGCGCTGGCATTCGCCAGCATGACGAGGCACAAAGGCACAAAAGGGAGACTGGCATGCTGATCGTCCACCACCTCAACAACAGCCGCTCGCAGCGCATCCTCTGGCTGCTGGAAGAGCTTGGCCTGCCCTATGCCATCAAGGCTTATGAACGCGACGCGGTGACCAACCTCGCGCCGCCGGAACTCAAGGCGATCCATCCGCTCGGCAAGTCGCCGGTGCTGGAGGATGATGGGCGCATCGTCGTCGAATCGGGGGCCATTACCGATTATATCGTTCGGCGTCACGGTGGCGGCCGGATGGCGCCGGCGCCGGGCAGCGACGCCCATGAAAGCTATCTCGAATGGCTGCATTTCGCCGAAGGTTCGGCGATGACGCCGTTCCTCCTGGCGCTTTACACCGCGCGGCTGGGCGATGCCGCCGCGCCGCTGCAGCCGCGCATCCAGGAACAGATCGGCGCGCATGTCGCCTTCCTGTCGGCGCAACTCGGCGATGACGACTGGCTTGTCGATAACACCTTGTCCGGTGCCGATGTCATGATGAGCTTCATCGCCGAAATCGCCGTCGCGCAGGGCCTTGGCGCGCATTTCCCCAACTTGCCGGCCTATGTCCATCGCATCCAGTCGCGCCCGGCATGGCAGGCCGCAAAGGCCAAGACCGCGCCGTACAACTTCACCCTGCCGGGGTAATCGCGCTGCGCCGGATGATCCGCGGGCCGAAGATATTGACCGCCAGTCCGCCGATGATCAGCGCGGCCGCCGCCAGTTTCCACGCCGGCAGCGGTTCGTGGAGGATGATCGCCGCCGCGCCCATGCCGAACACCGGCACCAGCAACGCCATCGGCGCGACGGCGGCGGCCGGATAGCGCGCCAGCAGCCAGCCCCAGGCGCCATAGCCGAACATGGTGTTGCCCACCGCCTGCCACGCCACCGCCGCCCAGACGCCGATGCCGGCTGTCGCCACCGCATGGCCGATGGCGGGCGCGCCTTCGAACACAAACGCCAGCACGAACAGCGGCGGCACGGCAAACAGGCTCGACCAGACGACGAATGCCAGCATGTCGATGCGCCCGGCGCGGCGCTGGACGATGTTGCCGAGCGACCAGCTCAACGCCGCCAGCAGCGTGATGCCGATACCGAGCGGGGTCGTCGTGCCGCCGGTGTTGGCAAGGATGACGCCGATGCCGCCGATCGCCATGGCCAGCGCCATATATTGCACGGGGGCCAGGCGTTCGCCGGTGCCGCGCATCGCCAGCCCGATGGTGAAAACGACTTGCACCTGCATCAGCAGCGACGCCAGCCCCGGCGCGATCAGGCCGTTTATGGCGATGAACAGCAGCCCGAACTGGCCCACACCGATAAGCAGGCCATAGCGGGCCAATTCGCCCCAGGCGACCGCCGGCCGCCGTACGAACGCCAGCGCCGGGACGACGACCATGGTAAAGCGCAGCGCCGCGAACAGCAGCGGCGGCAGCGACCCCAGCGCGATTTTTATGACAACGAAGTTGGTGCCCCACACCGCGACAACGGCGATGGCGAGCAGCAACGACCGCAGGCTGAGATGGGCGCCGAAATCACGTTCCGTCATGCCGGCAGCCTGCTGACCTGCGGCCGGGCCAAGCCGAAAAACGCCAGCACGGCAATGGCCAGCGATACCACGATGATCGCCGCCATCGGCAGTGCCGTGCCGTCGTGGAGCGCCGCCGCGGCCGCCGAGGCCGCCGCCCCCAGTGCGAAATTCGCGGCACCGAACAACCCCGACGTGATGCCGGCACGCAGCGGATCGACGTTCAAGGCCCCGGCCAGCGCGTTCGCCGCGATGAAACCGTTGCTGGTCAGTGTCGCAAAAATGCCGGCGAGAATGAGATATTTCGATCCATCGGCGACAACGGCGCCCAGCAGCAACAGCCCGCAGCCCAACGCGATGACGCACGCCAGCCCCAGGATCCTGTCGGGCGGATAGCGCAGCAGCAGCCGGCGGTTGACCTGGCTCGACCCGATGATGCCGACGGCGATGGCAGCAAAGATCAACCCGAAGGCGCGCGACGAAAACCCCCAGATGTCGATGACAAGATCGGGTGCCGTGGCGATATAGCTGAACAGCGTGGCGCCGTTGCAGGCACCGACGAGCGTGTACCCGACAAGACGGCGCTGCCGCAGCAGGTCGACATAGGCCGCCAGCATCGATTCGCTGTGCGACTTGATGGCGGTGGCTTCGCCGCGGCTTTCATCGAGGCGCCGCCAGCTGATGACGCCGACGATGCCGCCGAACGCCGCCAGCACGAGGAAGATGGCGCGCCATGACGACGCCGCCGCCAGCCAGCCGCCCACCGTCGGCGCAACCATCGGCGCGACGCCGAGCACCAGCACCAGCAGCGAGAAGATCCGCGCCGAATCGCGGTGGTCGTAACGGTCGCGCACGACGGCGCGCGCCACCACCATGCCGGCACAACAGCCGAGCGCCTGGGCAAACCGCCCTGCCACCAGCCAGCCGATCGACGGCGCCAGCGCACAGGCGAGACTGGCGACGACATAGACGCAGCAACCGAACAGGATGACGGGACGACGGCCGATGCGATCGCTGACCGGGCCATAGACGAGCTGGCCCAGCGCCATGCCGACGAAAAAGGTGCTCAGCGTCAATTGCACCGTCGCGGCGGACACCGAAAACGCCCGCGCGATTGCCGGCAACGTTGGCAAGTACAGGTCGATGGTGATCGCCCCGAACGCGGTCAGCGATCCGAGCAAAAGGATTTCACCCCGCGTCGGGACACGGGCCAGCATGGCGGAAGCGGGAGCGGGTTTGGATTGCACGCGACCGACTTAGGCGAGGAGACCCCGCTGGTCGAGACGTTGTTGCACCGCAGCAGGTCCGTCCGGTTCCGGAAGTGATTTGCGATCGTCAGCCGGACCGCGACGACGGGACAAACCCGCGCTCAACCAAGGCTCCGTGCTTCGGAACTGAAACTGCCAGCGCCAAGATTGCTGCGTGCCAGATTGTCTGAAATCATTATCGGCTTCGTTCCGTCCAGCATCTTCCCGGCTTCGGCATAATCGACAAGCCAGCCAAGGCGTTTGGTCAACCCTGTCGTGATCGGTTCGTCGGCAATCTGCGCCCAAAACCGGCGAAGTCGGGTGCCCGGTCCAAAGTCCTGCTCAAGGCGCTCGGGATCGACGAACCGGACGGTTTCCGGGCGCTGTTCATCCGCATAGGTGGCCAGCTTCGGATAGCCGGACGGCGATCCTTCGCCAGCAAGGTATCGTGGCAGGACCATCGCCGACCGGTTGCGGACGACTTGGTTTACATCCCGCGCTGCGAGATTGTTGGAAATCGCTCCATAACCCAGTCGGTTAAGGCTTCATTCAAATGGATCATCAGATTGCCATGGAAACCGTCCGAAAGGACCGCAAACAGCGCGCCGGAGGCTAGATCGACAACGAGTGCCTCGCCGCGAACCGTGTAGCTGACTTGATTTGGCGACGCCGGGAAGTTGCGACCGGTCTTGCTGGTTCGGACCTCGTAAACGCTTGAACCACTGCGCCGCCCCAATGGCGTGTCGATATCGATCGTCAACCGAAATCGGTACGTTGGAAATGTTGTCGTTAGGAACCCGCAGCCGCCAAGCACGGCGCCGGCCCCGAACACCAGGCCAGCCATGGCACCCCGCCGCGTCATGCGATCCTGCACTGGACGAGGCTCAGGACCTGTCGAATGCATCGTTTGCGACGGCTTTGCGGGTCGCCGCTCTACGCCCGCGCGCCCTCGACCAACCCCACGCTGTTGTGGCGCAACGCCTCCAGTACCGCGGCGACGATCGCCGGCGCATCGAGCCCGGCGTCGGCATATTGCTTGGCCGGCGCATCATGCTCCTGGAAAATGTCCGGCAGGCGCAGCGTGCGGACCTTCAGGCCGGCATCGGTCAGGCCCTCGTCGCTCAGCCAGGTCAGCACATGGGCGCCGAAACCGCCGGTGGCGCCTTCCTCCACCGTCACCAGCACGTCGTGCGTTGCCGCGAGATGGCGGATGAGCGCATGGTCGAGCGGCTTGGCAAAGCGCATGTCGGCAACGCTGGTCGAAAGTCCGCGGCCCTCCAGCTCCTCGGCGGCCTTCATCGCATCGACAAGGCGGGTGCCCAGCGACAGGATGGCGACCGTCTTGCCCTCGCGCACGATGCGGCCCTTGCCGATCTCCAGCCGGGTGCGCTCGGCCGGGATGGCGATGCCGGTGCCTTCGCCGCGGGGGTAGCGTACCGCCGTCGGCCCGCTGTCGTGGAGCGCCATGGTATGGACCATGTCGCTCAATTCGGCCTCGTCCGAAGGCGCCATGACGACGAAATTGGGCAAGGTCGCCAGATAGGTCACATCGAAAGACCCGGCGTGGGTTGCGCCATCGGCCCCCACCAGACCGGCGCGATCGATGCCGAAGCGCACCGGCAAATTCTGGATGGCGACGTCATGGACGACCTGGTCATAGGCGCGCTGCAGGAAGGTCGAATAAATCGCGCAGAACGGCCGCATCCCCTGCGCCGCCAGCCCGGCGGCAAAGGTCACGGCGTGTTGCTCGGCGATGCCGACATCGAAACTGCGATCCGGAAACGCCTTTTCAAAGCGATCGACCCCGGTGCCCGATGGCATAGCGGCGGTGATGGCGCAGATCGTCGGGTCACGCTGCGCCTCGGCCACCAGCGCATCGCCGAAGACATTCTGGTAGCTCGGCGCGCTCGGCTTGGCCTTGACCTGTGTTCCGGACACGACGTCGAACTTCTGGACGCCATGATATTTGTCGGCGGCGGCTTCGGCGGGGCCATAGCCCTTGCCCTTTTGCGTCACCACATGGACGAGAATCGGCCCTTCCGCCGCGTCGCGGACATTTTCCAGCACGGGCAGCAGATGGTCGAGGTTATGGCCATCGATCGGCCCGACATAATAAAAGCCCAGCTCCTCGAACAGCGTGCCGCCGCCTTGCGCCATGCCGCGGGCATATTCCTCGGCGCGCCGGGCGGCCTTTTTCAACGGCGGCGGCAGCGTCTTGCGCGCCAGTTGCTTGACCGCCTCGCGCAGTTCCAGAAACGACCGCGACGAGAGCAGCCGCGCCAGGTACGCGGAAAGCGCGCCCACCGGCGGCGCGATGCTCATGTCGTTGTCGTTTAGGATGACCACCAGCCGGTTGCCCGCCTGGCTGGCGTTGTTCATCGCTTCATAGGCCATGCCCGCCGACATGGCGCCGTCGCCGATCACGGCGATC
>JANXVZ010000035.1 GCA_025351405.1 Sphingomonadales bacterium
CCCCCCCACGCCGGGCGGTGGAGCAGTGCCTACTGCATGTACCAGCCGTGGCTGACGATGATCGATTGCCCGGTCAGGGCGTTGGTCGGGAAGCCCGCCAGGAACACCGCGGTCTGGGCGACATCGTTGACGGTGGTAAACTCGCCATCGACGGTTTCCTTCAGCATGACAGTCTTGATGACGTCCGCCTCGCTGATGCCGAGCGCCTTGGCCTGCTCCGGAATCTGCTTTTCCACCAGGGGCGTGCGCACGAAACCCGGGCAGATGACATTGGCGCGTACGCCATGCTTGGCGCCCTCCTTGGCAACGACCTTGCCGAGACCGATGAGCCCGTGCTTGGCCGTGACATAGGCCGATTTGAGCAGCGACGCTTCGTGCGAGTGCACCGATCCCATGTAGATGATGCTGCCGCCGCGGCCTTGCGCATACATGTGCTTGAGGCAGGCCTTCGTCGTCAGGAATGCGCCGTCGAGGTGAATCGCCAGCATCTTCTTCCAGTCCGAGAACTGGTACTCCTCGATCGGCGCGACGATCTGGATGCCGGCATTGGAGACAAGGATATCGATGCCGCCGAACTTGGCGACGACCGCGGCGATCCCGGCCTCGACCTGCGCCTCGCTGGTCACGTCCATCGCCACGCCGAAGGCGCGCTCGCCGCTGGAGTCAAACTCGAGCGCCGTCGCGTTGGCGCCATCGATGTTCAAATCGGCGATTGCCACCTTGGCACCGTTGGCGAGGAATTCCTTGGCAATGTCCTTGCCGATTCCGCTGGCGGCTCCGGTAACAATGGCGACCTTGTCCTGAAGCATCATAAAGCGTCCTTTCGAGGGAGAATGAGATTTTGACCTTGGCGGCGCCCGGCATCGGTCCCACAAGCTCTGTCATCGACAACGCGCGAAAGGCCCGAAGGTCGCCGCGCACCCCGTGCGCCCGGTCACAGGTTCTGGTTACGATCCTGGTCATTGCCTTCATAGTGGCTGCAATAATCAAAGACCTGCACGCCCTGGGCCTTGCGCGGTCGGCGAAAAATCGCCGGCTTCGACAGCGTCACCTTCGCGTCGTCATAGCCTTTTTTCCAATGATCGAGCATGGTGGCACGTGAAAACTCATAGTCCTTCGACTCGATCTCATAGTCCGGCGAATTATAAATAAGCTGCACGATGTTGTAGACGGCCGGATCGGCGACCTCCGACAGGAACTGTGCTTCTTCGGTCTGCAACAGCTCCGGCGGCACCTTGGCGAGGAGGTCCATCAATGCACCACGAACCTTTTGCAACTTGCGGAACTGGTCGGTGCTGGCGCGGGTGCGGCTGGAAAATTGCACCTCCTTCATCCGTGTCGCAACATCGGCGAGGCTTTTGGGCAAGCCGCCGCGCGCGCTCCACAGATCGACCTGGAACGCCAGCGTATCGTCGAGCGGATAGCTGCCGAGAATCCAGTCGAGCGGCGTGTTCGACACCAGCCCGCCGTCCCAATAATGCTCGCCCTTGATCTCCACCGCCTCGAACGCCGGCGGCAGCGCTCCACTGGCCATGACATGGTCGGGAATGATGGTTTCGGTCGTCGAATCGAAATAGGCAAAGTTGCCGGTGCGGACGTTTACTGCCCCGACGCTGAAACGCATGGTGCTCTTGTCGTTGATGCGATCGAAATCGACCAGCCTCTCCAGCGTCGTCTTCAGCTTGGCTGTGTCATAGTAGCTGGCCGCCCCCGGTGTGCCATCGGCGAGCGCATAGGGCGGCGGAAACCGCGGGGTGTAGAAGCCGGGAACGCCGGTGAACATGGCACGGCTGGACGCAACACGGTTGGCCCAGCGCCGGCCATCGACGCCCTGCCACATTCCCATGATGGTATCGGCCAAGCCATAATCGCTGCTTTCGGTGACCGTATTCCAGAAATCCCGCAGGCGATCGAGCCGATTTTCGGGGGCATTGCCGGCAATGAGCGCGCTGTTGACCGCGCCAATCGAGATGCCGGCGACCCAGTCGGGCTCGATCCCGGCTTCATGAAGGGCCTCATAGACCCCCGCCTGATACGACCCGAGTGCGCCGCCGCCCTGCAGCAGCAGCGCCACGCATTCAAAGGGAACTTCGCGCCGTGCCGGGATCGAAATCTTCGTCACCGAACCACACTCCCATCGCTGCCGCACCGCTGACGCTGCACCGCAGCATTGGCGCAGCTTCGCCCCGGATGCAAATTGTCACATTTGCGCCACGCCGGGGTCGCCCGTGTTATTCAGCCTTCAGCAGTTCGATATCGAAGATCAGCGTCGCATTCGGCGGAATATCGGCACCGGCACCTTCAGCGCCATAGCCTGCCGACGCCGGAATGATCAGCGTACGCTTGCCGCCGACCTTCATGCCGGCCACGCCTTCGTCCCAGCCGGCGATGACCTGGCCGCCGCCGAGTGAAAACCCGAACGGCTCACCGCGATCGCGCGACGAATCGAACTTCTTGCCACGCTTGCCGCCTTCCAGCAGCCAGCCGGTGTAATGCACCGTGACGATCATGCCGGCAACGGCCACATTGCCCTTGCCGACCAGGGTGTCGGTATAGGACGTCCCGCTCGGCAGCGTCACCGAGGTGGTGGCGGTGGCGGCAAGCAGCGGCGTTGCAGCGCCGGCGGCAAGCAGGGCGGCGATCATCAGCGGGCGCACGATCATCAGGAAGGCTCCTTTGGCGGAATGGCTTGCAGGCTTGGGGCAGGCTTCAGGCAGGCTCGGGGCGGGACCTGCCGCTGCCGCAGGACGAAAAAATGGTGGGCCCAGCGGGATTCGAACCCGCGACCTAGCGCTTAAAAGGCGCGCGCTCTACCGATTGAGCTATGGGCCCGCACGTTTTGCAACGCGGTTGCGCGCCATAGGACGCATTGCCCTGGCGCGCAACTGCCTGACGGTCGCATGGAGCAGCGGGTGGCGCCAGTCCGGGGCGATCTCGACGAGTGGATCGAGGACGAATCGACGCTCCGCCATGCGAGGATGCGGCACCACTAGGCCACTTTCGGCGATGACGCTGCTGCCCGCGCCAATGATGTCGAGATCGAGCACGCGGTCACCCCAGCGCTGTCCCGGCTTGCGGCCGAAGTTGCGCTCGACTGCCTTGATCGCGTTGAGCACCGCGCGCGGCGACAGCGAGGTGGCGACGACGACCGCCGCGTTGGCAAAGCTGCGCCCGCCCGGTCCGACCGGCGCGGTGGTATGGATTCGCGACACGGCGATCACCGCCAGCCCCTGCCCCTCCAGTGCGACCACCGCGGCGCGCACGACGCCGCGCGGCGGCCCATGGCGATGGTGGCGGCGGTTGCTGCCGATAGCGATGAGCATGGTTGTTTTCACCTGGGCAAAACGCCTACACCCGGCGGCAATGGAAATCGACCTCCCCCGCTCGCTGGCCCCCGAAAGCCCCTGGCCCGGCTATACCCCCCAGCCTGGCGACGCCCCGCGGGACTGCCCCTTGTGCCCGCGTCTCGTTGCGTTCCGGGCGGAAAGCCGCGTCAAACATCCGGATTGGTGGAACGGCCCCGTTCCCGGCTTCGGCGACCCGGAAGCGTGGCTGGCGATCACCGGGCTGGCACCGGGAATGCAGGGTGCCAACCGCACCGGACGGCCGTTCACCGGCGACTGGGCCGGGCTGCTGCTGTTCGACACGCTTGCCAAGTTCGGCTTGACCAAGGGCGTTTACGATGCCCGCAACGACGATGGCTTTGGCCTGGACGGCGCCTTCATCACCAATGCCGTGCGCTGCGTGCCGCCCGCTAACAAGCCGGAACCGAGCGAAATCCACACCTGTCGGGCGTTCCTGATCGATCGGATGGCGACGCTGCCCAACGTCAAGGTCGTCATCGCGCTCGGCCAGATCGCCCACCAGTCGACGGTCAAGGCGCTGGGTGGCAAATTGCCGAAATATCCGTTCGGGCACAATAATCTGCACCGGATGCCGTCGGGCATCGTCCTTGTCGATAGCTATCATTGCAGCCGCTACAACACCAACACCGGGCGATTGACCGCCGAAATGTTCGAGGCGGTTTTCGAAAGCGCGCTGGAGCACAGGTGACGCCGGGGTGAGCTTTGTCGTCGTCGACCACCGGCAGGGCAGCCCGGCCTGGCTCAATTGGCGGCACGGCGGCATCGGTGCCTCCGACGCGCCGGCGCTGATGGGCGAAAACCCGTGGCGCAGCGCCCAATATCTGTTTGCCGAAAAGGTCGCGCCACCGCGCTTCGGGCCACCCCGGGCGCGGCGGACACCCGCCGCCATCGGCGACCTGTTCGGCGCCGCGCCCAAACCGGAACGCGAACCCGACAGCCTCGAAGCCCAGGCGCGGCGTCTCTATTGCCGGCAGACCGGGCTGAACCTGGCGCCGCTTTGCCTTCATTCGAGCGCCCGGCCGTGGCAGCGCGCCAGTCTCGACGGCATCGATCTCGCCAACCGCCGGGCGCTGGAAATCAAATGCGGTGGCGCGACCTATGCGCAAACAGCTGCGGCGCAGGCGGTGCCTGGTCACTATGTCGGCCAGTTGCA
>JANXVZ010000006.1 GCA_025351405.1 Sphingomonadales bacterium
CGCGGCTTCCCCGGCGAAATATTCCTTGTGATCGTCGCCCAAATCAGACCCGCTCATGTTCTGGTGCTTCACACAGGCGATGCCCTGGCGGATTTCGGCGCGCTGGACGTTCTTGACATAGCCCAGCATCGCCTGGCTGCCGAAATATTCGCGGGCGAGGTTGTCGGTCGAAAGCGCCGCGGTGTGGTAGGTCGGCAGGGTGATGAGGTGGTGGAAGATGCCCGCCCGCCTGGCGCTGTCGGCCTGGAAGGTGCGGATGCGTTCATCGGCTTCGGCACCGAGCGCGGTCCCGTCATAGTCGACGCTCATCAGGCGGGCGCGATCATAGGCGCTCACATCCTCGCCGGCCGCAGCCCAGGCGTCATAGACCTGCTGGCGGAAATTCAGCGTCCAGTTGAACGACGGCGAGTTGTTGTAGACCAGCTTGGCGTTGGGAACGACGGCGCGGATGCGGTCGACCATGCCGGCAATCTGCTCGATATGGGGCTTTTCGGTCTCGATCCACAGCAGGTCGGCGCCGTGCTGCAACGACGTGATGCAATCGAGGACGCAGCGATCCTCGCCCGATCCGGCGCGGAACTGGAACAGGTTGGAGGGCAGGCGCTTGGGACGCAGCATCTTGCCATCGCGGTTGAGGATGACATCGCCGTTGCGCGCCGTGGCAGGATCGATTTCTTCGCAGTCAAGGAAGCTGTTGTATTGGTCGCCAAGGTCGCCGGGGGCGTTGGAAACGGCGATCTGCTTGGTCAACCCGGCGCCCAGCGAATCGGTACGGGTGACGATGATGCCGTCCTCGATGCCAAGCTCGAGGAAGGCGTAGCGGCAGGCGCGCACCTTGGCGAGGAAGTCCTCGTGCGGGACAGTGACCTTGCCGTCCTGGTGGCCGCACTGCTTTTCGTCCGAAACCTGGTTTTCGATCTGCAGGGCGCAGGCACCGGCCTCGATCATCTTCTTGGCGAGCAGATAGGTCGCCTCGGCGTTGCCGAAACCGGCGTCGATATCGGCGATGATGGGCACGACATGAGTCTGGTGGTTGTCGACGGCGGCAAGAAGCTGCTTTTCCTTCAGAACATCACCGGCGGCGCGGGCGGCATCGATATCGCGAAACATCATGCCGAGTTCGCGGGCGTCGGCCTGGCGCAGGAAGGTGTACAGTTCCTCGATCAAGGCGGGAACGCTGGTCTTCTCGTGCATCGACTGGTCAGGCAGCGGGCCGAAATCGCTGCGCAGCGCCGCGATCATCCAGCCGGACAGGTACAGGTAACGCCGCTCGGTCGAACCGAAGTGCTTCTTGATCGAAATCATCTTCTGCTGGCCGATGAAGCCGTGCCAGCAGCCGAGCGACTGGGTGTAGTTGGCCGGGTCGGCGTCATAGGCGGCCATGTCGCGGCGCATGATCGCGGCGGTGTAGCGGGCGATGTCGAGGCCGGTGCGAAAGCGGTTCTGCAAGCGCATCCGCGCCACCGATTCGGCGCTTATGCCATCCCAGGCGCCGTGCTGCTTGCCGATAAGGGCGTTGGTCTGGCTGATATGGTCCTGGTACGACATGGTTGCCTCCGAAAAGCGATCGATGCAAATGGCTGTGGCGGGACTGCGTTTATCGCCGCCTCCGCCACATCCTCCCCGATAGCTCTGCTGTTTTCAGCGAAACCCTGGCTGCATTGCAGTGGGCCGTTGCCAGTGTCATGCCGCTGCGCTAGGCGGAGGTCAACGCGATCAGTCAAAGAATCGTGTCGAAATGTCGTCATCTTGCCTCTCGTATCGGTCATACTGTAAATATTTTGACAAACCGACCGCCTTTGCCCGATGCCGCTGCGCCGCCCGAAATGGCGGGCCGCAAGCTGTTTGCCGGCGCACGCATCCGGCGGATCCGCGCGGCGCGCGGCATAACGCAGACCCGGATGGCCAATGATCTTGGCGTTTCGGTCAGTTATCTCAACCTCATAGAACGCGACCAGCGGCCCCTTTCGGCAGCATTCCTGCTCAAGCTGGCAAGCAGCTACGACCTTGATCTGAAAAGCCTGACCGGCGGCGACGGCAGCGACCTTGCCGATGCGCTTGTACGGGTGTTTACCGATCCGCGGCTGATCGGCATCGATGTACCGCGCGGGGAACTGCGCGACCTCGCGGCACGGTCGCCTGGCGTCGCGCAGGCCCTGCTGCGTCTGCACGCCAGCGTTCCCGCCGGGCCGGCGGTGGCGGCCAACCCGGGTCCGCTCGAAACCGTCGACAACATGATCACCGCCGCCGGCAACCATTTTGCCACCCTCGACCATGCTGCCGAGGCGCTGGCCGATGAATTGCGAATGTCGGGTTCCGATCTCAACGCCGCGGTCGTCGAGCGACTCCGCGCCCGGCACGCCATCTCGGTGCGGGTTCTGCCGGTGGAGGTGCTGCCCGGGTCATTGCGCAAGCTGGATCTCCACGCCCGCCAGCTACAGCTTTCCGAAAGCCTTGACGCCGCCTCGCGAGGCTTTGCCGCCGCCGTGCAACTGGCGATGATCGAGTTGAAGGGCGTTATCGCCGAAACCGTCGCGGCTGCCGGTGTCGGCGAGCCGCTGGCCATGCGTGCTGCGACGGTCGCACTTGGCAAATATGCGGCGGCAGCGCTGCTGATGCCATATGCACGCTTTCTCGCGGCGTGCGAGGCGACGGGTTATGATGTCGAACTGTTGCAGGCGCGTTTCGGGCGCGGGCTGGAACAGGTTGCACACCGGCTTTCGACGCTGGGCCGGCCCGGCGCACGCGGTATCCCGTTCTTCTTCCTGCGCATCGACCGCGCCGGCAACGTCTCCAAATCGTTCGCGCCGGGTCCATCACCGATCCCGCGGCTCGGCGGCTGCGCCCTCTGGTCGCTTTATGCCGCTTTCGACCGTCCCGGCGAGCCGCGCCGGCAACTGGTCGAAATGGAGGACGGACAGCGTTACCTGACGCTGGCGCGCACCGTGCGCGGCACAGCTGCCCCCTGGGGGGCAATGCGCGCCGAATTCGCCATCGGCATCGGCTGCGATTCTCGTCATGCGACGACGCTGGCGTGGGGGGCGGGGGTCGATCTGGGTGGTCCGGCGACACCGATCGGGCCTGGCTGCGCCGCCTGCCACCGTGCCGATTGCCGCCAGCGCGGGCTTCCGCCGGCGGGCGCGCACCTTGCCTTCGACGAGCGCCAGCGCGGTCTGACGCCGTTCCGCTTCACCGACCATTGAAAGGTTTCCTGCCATGACAGCCTCCAACCCCGGCCTTCAGGGCGTCGCCATCACCGGCGCCATGAAGCCTGGATACGAAACCGTTCTCACCGATGCCGCGCTGGCCTTTGTCGCGCAATTGCACCGGATGTACGAGCCGACGCGGCGGGCGCTGCTGCAGGCCCGGCACCAGCGGCAGCTGTGGTGGGACGAAGGCAATGCCCCCGATTTTGCCGCCGAGACCAGCTCGGTTCGCGATGATCCCTATTGGCGTGTGCGCCCCGCGCCGGCCGACCTCGCCGATCGGCGTGTCGAGATCACCGGGCCGTGCGACCGCAAGATGGTCATCAACGCGCTCAATTCCGGCGCGCAATGCTTCATGGCGTGCCTCGAGGATGCCTCGGCGCCGACTTGGGAGGTAATGGTCGAGGGCCAGGTCAACCTCCGCGATGCGGCGGCCGGGACTATCAGTCTCGAAGACAAGGGCAAATCCTACAAGCTCAACGACAAGACTGCGACCCTCATCGCCCGGCCGCGCGGCTGGCACCTCGATGAAGCCCATATGATCGTCGATGGCGAGCGCGTCGCGGGCGCCATCTTCGATTTCGGGCTGTATGTGTTCCACAACGCCAAGACACTGGTCGCCAGGGGTTCGGGCCCGTATTTCTACCTGCCCAAGCTCGAACATTATCTCGAAGCACGGCTGTGGAACAATATCTTCACGACCGCACAATCGATGCTCGATCTGCCGCTCGGCACCATCCGCGCCACGGTGCTCATCGAAACGCTGCCCGGCGCCTTCATGGCCGACGAGATCCTCTATGAACTGCGCGACCACATCACCGCGCTAAACTGCGGCCGCTGGGATTATATCTTCAGCTATATCAAATGCTTCCGTGCCGATGCGACGAAGGTGCTGCCCGATCGCGCCGCGGTCAACATGACGGTGCCGTTCATGGCCAAATATGCGCTCCACGTCGTCCGCACCTGCCACAAGCGCGGCGCCCATGCGATGGGCGGGATGAGCGCCTTCATCCCGGTCAAGGATGACGACGCCGCCAATGATCGCGCCTTTGCCGCCGTCCGCGCCGACAAGGAGCGCGAGGCCGGCATCGGGCACGATGGTACCTGGGTGGCGCATCCGGGGCTGGTCGGGGTGGCGCGCGAGGTCTTCGACCGGCTGATGCCGGGGCCGAACCAGCTGTCGGTGATCCCGGCGGGCAGCGTCACGGTAGAAGAACTGACAACCCCGGCGCCAGGGCCCAAGACGCTGCAGGGCGTCACCAACAACGTCAATGTTGGCATCGGCTATATCGCCGCCTGGCTGCGCGGACAGGGCGCCGTGCCGCTCCACAACCTGATGGAAGACGCCGCCACCGCCGAGATCAGCCGCACGCAATTGTGGCAGTGGCGCCATCTCGGCGTCGTCCTCGATGGCGGGGAAACGGTCGATGCGGCGCTGGTGAGCAAGGTGACGGCGGAACAGCTCGAAGTGTGGCGGGCAACGGTTGGCGACAATTTCTTCGAAGCGGGGAAATATCGCGAGGCCGCCGACGTGTTTTCGACGCTGGTTCTCGCCGACAAGCTCGAGCCGTTCCTGACAGTGCCGGCGTACGAGCATTATTTCGCGAGGTGAATGTGTGCATCTCCCTCGCGTGTGTCCGAGGTTCGGTGTCGGACAGGGACGCAGCGAGGGACGCTGGTGTGGCAAAAGCGATGCTGCTAGTGGGCATGTGTGACAAAAACGCTGCACACTTTGAATGGTATGCGCGGAGTCGCTGCCGTCGCCGTCATGGTAACCCATTACACGAAACAGGGCAGCGTCCCTGGCGGCTACCTTGCGGTCGATTTGTTCTTCATGTTGTCGGGTGTGGTCATCGCATCGGCTTATGACCAGCGCATAGCCGATGGCATGACATCGCTTCGATTCATGCGCCTGCGATATGTCCGGTTTTACCCGCTCTATCTGGTCGGATTGCTGGGCGGCTTGATACTTGGGGCCTCGACCGTGCCGGTAACGCCGACGATGGTGATCATGTCGCTTGCCATGCTGCCGACGCTGCCCCTTGTGCCTTATGGTTTTTTGTACCCGCCGATCAGCGTGGCATGGTCGCTGTTCATGGAACTGGTGGTCAACCTCGGCTTTGTCCTCCTGCACCGACACCTGACGCAGCGTCGCCTGCTGGCCATTGTCCTGGCGGCATGGCTTGTCATCACATGGGGTGCGATTACCGCCGGCTCCCTCGACATAGGCGCGCGCTCGCCCAGCCTCATGTTCGGCTTTGCGCGGACGATTTTCGCCTTCTGCTTCGGTGTCGTAATCTGGCGAAGCCGGACATCGTTGACGCTGGCGTTGTCACCGTGGATCGTCTTGCCCCTTGTCGCGGCGGCACTCGCCCTGCCGGCGCCAAACCGCGTGTTTACGGACCTGTTCATCGCCAGTGTGCTTTGGCCGATCCTCGTCATCGGCGGCAGCAACGCCGCGTCTGCAGCGCCGGTGCTCGGTTGGCTGGGGGCAATTTCTTACCCGGTCTATTGCCTGCACATCATGTTCGCAAACAAGGGTCTCGAGTCGAGTCCGGTCCCGGCGATCATCGCGGCCTGCGTCGGCGTTATCATCGTTTCGTGGCTGGCCGATCGATACTATGACGCGCCCGTTCGAGCCTGGCTGCTGGGATTGCGGTTGCCAGCCAGGGCCACGCTTTCATCACCGCCGAAAGCCGGCGAAAAATAGCGATACCGCGCCATGACCGGCTACAGGATGAACTTCGACAGATCGGTATCGCGCGCGATCTCGCCGAGTTCGCGTTCGACATAGGCGGCATCCACCACCACCGCGTCGCCGGCGCGTTCGCTGGCGTCGAAGCTGAGCGATTCGAGCAGCTTCTCCATCACCGTCTGCAATCGCCGCGCGCCGATGTTCTCGACGGCGTCGTTGACCTGCGCCGCGGTGCGCGCGATCGCATCGATGCCATCGTCGGTGATGCTCAGCATCACGCCCTCGGTGCCGAGCAGCGCCGTGTACTGGCGCAACAGCGACGCTTCGGTGTCGGTCAGGATGCGCTTGAAGTCCTCATAGGTCAGGCCCTTCAACTCGACGCGGATCGGCAGCCGGCCCTGAAGCTCCGGCAGCAGATCGCTCGGCTTCGAGACATGGAAAGCCCCCGAGGCGATGAACAGGATATGGTCGGTCTTCACCGGGCCATATTTGGTGGCAACGGTGGTGCCCTCGATCAGCGGCAGCAGGTCGCGCTGGACGCCTTCGCGGCTGACCGAGCCGCCGCGGACGTCGCTGACGGCGATCTTGTCGATCTCGTCGAGGAAGACGATGCCGTTGGCCTCGGCGCCGCGCACCGCCTCGCGGGCGATGTCGTCGTCATCTAGGCGCTTGTCCGATTCCTCCGCCAGCAACGCGTCCCACGCCGCCTCCACCGGCATCTTGCGGCGCTTGGTGCGGCCGCCCATCGCTTTGCCCAGCATGTCGGACAGGTTGATCATCCCGACCTGGCCCGGTTGCATCCCCGGCATTTCGAAATTGGGGGCGCTTTCGGCGACTTCGATCTCGACTTCGCGGCCCTTCAAATCGCCGGCACGGAAGCGATCGCGGAACGCCATCCGCGTCGCCTCGCTGGCATCCTTGCCGACGAGGACATCGAGCAGCCGCGCTTCGGCGGCGGCGACGGCCGCGTCCTTGACCCCGGCGCGGCGCACTTCGCGGACCAGCCGGATCGATTCCTCGACGAGGTCGCGGATGATCGAATCGACGTCGCGGCCGACATAGCCGACCTCGGTGAACTTGGTCGCCTCGATCTTGAGGAACGGCGCCCCCGCCAGCTTGGCCAGCCGCCGGCTGATCTCGGTCTTGCCGCATCCCGTCGGCCCGATCATCAGGATGTTCTTGGGGCTGACCTCATCGCGCAGGTCATCGCCCAATCGCTGCCGGCGCCAGCGATTGCGCAGCGCCACCGCGACGGCGCGCTTGGCGTCGCCCTGGCCAACGATATGGCGATCGAGCGAAGCAACGATTTCGCGCGGCGTCAGCCCCGCATCGACTGCATTTATTGGCGTCATCACGTTCATCTTGCCTCTCCGGAATCGATCGATTCGATCGTCACCTGGTCGTTTGTGTAAATGCAAAGCTCGGCGGCAATCGCCATGGCCCGGCGCGAAATTACCTCCGAATCATGTTCGGAATCCGCCAGCGCCCGCGCCGCCGCCAGCGCAAAATTGCCGCCGGATCCGATGGCGGCAATCCCGCCCAGCGGCTCGAGCACGTCGCCGGTGCCGGTCAATACCAGCGTCACGTCCTTGTCGGCGACGATCATCATCGCCTCCAGCCGGCGCAGATAGCGGTCGGTGCGCCAGTCCTTGGCCAGTTCGACCGCAGCCCGCGTCAACTGGCCGGGATAACGCTCGAGCTTGGCCTCGAGCCGCTCGAACAAAGTAAAGGCGTCGGCCGTCGCCCCGGCAAAACCGCCGATCACGGCGCCTTTTCCGTCAGGTCCGGCGGGCCCGAGCCGCCGCACCTTCTTGGCATTGGGCTTCATCACGGTCTGGCCCATCGTCACCTGGCCGTCGCCGGCAATGGTGACACGGCCGTTCTTGCGCACCGACACGATGGTCGTGCCGTGCCAGTCTGGAAAATCTGCCATTTTTGGGGGAATTCTTTCGGTTCGATTCTGGTGTCCTGACCGAATGTAGGAAGGCGCGAGCGCTTATAAAGGACTCTCTCGCCGGCGGGCGCGCGGCCAGGTCAAATGTCTCGGCAGCAGGTGCTGCGACGATGTGCCATGCCGCATCCGCCCGGGCCGGCGAAGCGGCTGGCCGGAAGGCGTTTCCCCGCCCAACCGATCTGCTGTAGCGCCCGCTGATGGCACCCCCCGGCACGCACATCCGTTATGACCCGCTTACCGCGAGGCCGCGCGCTGCGCAGGGCGTCGTCGCCGCGCTGTACCGTTGGCTCTGTCTCGCTATTCTGAAAGTCGGGGGTTGGCGGCTGCACGGCGATTGGCCTGGCGACGCCAAGGCGGTGCTGATCGCGGCGCCGCACACGTCGAACTGGGATGGCATCTGGATGCTTGCCGCTGCCGGGGCATGGCGGGTGCGGCTGCGTTACATGGGCAAGAAAAGCCTGACCGAGGGCCCGTTCGGCGGCTTTGTCAGGTGGACCGGCTGCATCCCGATCGATCGATCGCAAAGCAACGATGTGGTGGCGACAATGGCCGCCGCCTTTGCCGCCACGCCCCGGCTTATCCTCGCCGTGCCGCCCGAAGGCACCCGCGAGCGCGGAGCCGCCTGGAAATCGGGCTTTTACCATATCGCGGTGGCCGCCAATGTGCCGCTGGTGTTTGCCGTGCTCGACTATGGCCGGGGCACCATCACGCTGGGTGGCGCGCTTTGGCCAACGGGGGACTATGAGGCCGATATCGCTGTTATCGCCGCGCACTATGCGGGGGCGATCGGCAAATATCCGGCCCAGTTCACGGCGCCGTGACAGGTTGCCTGTCCCCGGGTTCGTCCCGTACGGCTGCGGCGACCCGCCGTGGAAGGGCCCGATGCTTGCCCCCTCGCCGACTTTCGCCTAACCGCGAGCCATGACCAGTCGCACCGCCACCGTCAGCCGCGCCACCAAGGAAACGGCAATCGACGTGACCGTCAACCTCGACGGCACGGGCGAATATCGGGTTTCGACCGGCATCGGTTTTCTTGATCACATGCTCGAACAGCTTTCGCGGCATTCGCTGATCGACCTGACGCTGGTGGCCAAGGGTGATCTTCACATCGACGCCCATCACACCACCGAAGACAGCGGCATTGCCATTGGCGAAGCGGTGGCCAAAGCACTGGGAGATCGCAAGGGAATCACCCGGTACGGCGACGCGCTGATCCCCATGGACGAGACGTTGACGCGTGTGGCCCTCGATATTTCGGGACGGCCGTATCTGGTGTGGAAAACAGCCTTCTCGCAGCCGCGCCTCGGCGAAATGGACACCGAACTGTTCAAGGAATGGTTTGCCGCTTTTTCCGGTGCGGCAGGGATCACGCTCCATATCGAGACTCTTTACGGTGTAAACAATCATCACATCGTCGAAAGCTGCTTCAAGGGCGTGGCACGGGCGTTGCGCGCGGCGGTGACGATCGATGCCCGCAAGGCGGATGCCGTGCCTTCGACCAAGGGCACGCTGGGCGGCGTGTCCGCGACTGATGCCTGAGCGGGTCGCCGTTGTTGACTACGGCGCGGGCAACCTTCGATCGGCAGCGCGGGCGCTGGCGGCGGCGGGGGCCGACACCGTCGAGATCACCGGTGATCCGCAGCGCATCGCCAGCGCCGACCGCATCCTGCTCCCCGGGGTCGGTGCCTTTGCACACTGTATCGGGGCCTTGCGGGGCGCCGCGGGGATAGAGGACGCGCTTCTGGAGGCGGTCGTCGCAGGAAGTCGCCCGTTTCTCGGGATCTGCGTCGGAATGCAGCTGCTGGCGACGGTCGGCCATGAACACGGCGTCCACCAGGGCCTTGGCTGGCTGCCCGGCACTGTCACGCGGCTGCGACCCGGCGACCCCGCGCTCAAGATTCCACACATGGGCTGGAACAGTGTCGACCCGGTGGCGGGAAGCGACGTGCCGGCGGGGGACGCCTATTTCGTCCACTCGTATCGCTTCGACCCCGATGACGTGGCGGACGTGCGTGCGACCAGTGATCATGGCGGCGTCTTTCCCGCCATCGTGGCGCGCGGCAACATCACCGGCGTCCAGTTTCACCCGGAAAAAAGCCAGGCCTATGGGCTCGCATTTCTCCGCAATTGGTTGAAGTCATGATTATCTTTCCCGCCATAGACCTGAAGGGCGGCCAGTGTGTACGCCTCGCGGAAGGCGATATGGCGCGCGCCACCGTCTATGCCGAAGATGCCGGCGTGCAGGCGGCGGTGTTCGCAGCAGCCGGCGCCACGGCATTGCACGTCGTCGATCTCGATGGCGCCTTTGCCGGGGCCAGCCGCAATGGCGACAGCGTGGCGCGCGCGGTGGCGACGTTTCCCGGGCGGGTGCAGGTCGGCGGCGGCGTACGCACCCGTGCCGATGTCGAACGCTGGCTCGAACTGGGGGTCTGGCGGGTGGTGATGGGCACCGCAGCACTGGAAAACCCGGACCTGGTGCGCGAGGTGGCGACAGCGCATCCGGGCGCCATCGTCGTTGCGGTCGATGCCCGCGACGGAATGGTCGCCACGCGCGGCTGGGCCGATAAATCGACCGTGGCGGTGGCGGATCTCGCGGCACGCTTTGCCGATGCCGGGGTTGCGGCGCTGCTGTTCACCGATGTCGGCCGGGACGGAATGTTGAAGGGTGTCAATCTCGAAGCGACACTGGCGCTCGCTGCCATCAGCCCGGTGCCGGTCATAGCCTCGGGCGGTGTTGCCGGAATTGCTGACATCAAAGCCCTGATCGGACGCCATAATATCGAAGGTGTCATTACCGGGCGCGCGCTCTATGACGGTCGGCTCGATCTCGCCGAAGCCCTGGCCCTGTCCGCATGAGCCTCGCCGTCCGAGTCATTCCCTGCCTCGATGTAGCCGGCGGGCGTGTCGTCAAGGGCGTCAATTTCGTGGCTCTGCGCGACGCCGGCGATCCCGTCGAAGCCGCACGGGCCTATGATGCCGCCGGCGCGGATGAACTGACCTTTCTCGATATTACCGCCAGCCACGAAGACCGCGGCACCCTTCTTCACATGGTCGAGCGCACCGCCGATGCGTGCTTCATGCCGCTGACTGTGGGCGGCGGCGTACGATCGGTCGCCGATGCACGGGCATTGCTGCTGGCGGGGGCCGACAAGGTCGCGGTGAATTCCGCCGCCATCGCCCGCCCGGCGCTCATCGGCGAACTTGCGATGCGTTTCGGCGACCAATGCGTTGTCGTTGCCGTCGATGCCAAGGCGGTTGGCGACGGCCGGTGGGAAATCTTCACCCATGGCGGCCGGCGTGCCACCGGCATCGACGCCGTCGCCTATGCACGGCTGGCGGCCGAACATGGCGCCGGCGAAATCCTGCTGACGAGCATGGATCGCGACGGGACCCGCAGTGGTTATGATTTGGCCCTGACGAGGGCCGTAGTCGATACCGTGCCGATCCCGGTGGTGGCTTCGGGCGGCGTCGGCAAAGTCGACGATCTTGTTGCCGGCGTTATCCATGGTCACGCCAGCGCCGTGCTGGCAGCGTCGATTTTCCATTTTGGCGAAGCCAGCATCGATGATGCCAAGGCGGCGCTGGCGGCGGCCGGCGTGCGGGTGCGGAGACAGCCATGACCAGTGATTCACGGCAAGACGCCTTCGATCGGCTGATGGCGACCGTGATCGCTCGCCGCGGCGGCGATCCGGCATCCTCCTATGTCGCCAAGCTGACCAGCCGGGGCCGCGCCAAGATCGCCCAGAAACTTGGCGAGGAGGCTGTCGAGACTGTCATCGCCGCGATGAGTTCCGACCGTGAGGCGCTGGTTGGCGAAGCGACCGACCTGGTCTTTCACCTCGCGGTTCTACTCGCGGATGCCAGGCTGAGCTTCGACGACATCCGCCGCGAGCTGGCGCGCCGCGAAGGCATTTCCGGGATCGATGAGAAAGCCGGCCGCAAGCTTTGAAAAACGGCGCTGCTGCTGAGTAGTCGAGCAACTGAGAAATCGCCCTGTTTCATCCCAAAAACGGGCCAGCAAAAAAGAACGCAGCTGTTACGATTTCGGCTGCACATCTCGAACAGGCCATCCACCAGATGGGGTGATCTTTTCCGCAGGACGAGCGCCGCAATATCCGTAAAGGTCCTATAAGAATTGTGGCAGTCCTCGATGACCACATGGCATGCGCCGGTGGCACAGGAGGGAATGACCATGGCAAAACGAACAAAGTTGCTTGCCGCTCTTGCACTGGCCCTGACGGTCGGAGCGATCGCGGCACCAGTCAGCGCCGACGTCCGGGGTGATCCGGGACGCTGCCATCCGGAAAAGATGCGCTGCGGATAACAGCCGGGTGACGGGTTGGCCGGGATGGACCCCCCGCTGTTCCGGCCAACTTCGCGGCCCAGCGCTGCGCTTCAGGATGGCTTGAGAATGACCAGCAGGACGATGACGATCGTTGCCAGCGAGGGGATTTCGTTCGCCAGTCGCAGCGTTCGCTCGGCATAGGGTCGTTCACCCCGGGCGAACTTGCGAGACGTCCCGACTGCCCAGCCGTGATAGCCGGTGAGCGCCGTCACCACGATGATCTTGCCGATCAGCCAGCCCGGAAAACCCAGGTCCGTCGCCATGGCAAGCCCGAGGCCCCAGACAATGAACGACCCGGGCGTCAGGATGATACGGCGCAGGCGCACGCAGCGCTCGGCCCATAGCGCGTCCTCGGTCGACCCCGGCAGCACCGGGTGCCAGTACACCAGGAACCGCGGCAGCATGAACAGTCCGGCCATCCAGAAGATGACGAAGATGACGTGGACGGCCTTGACCCACGGATAGGCATTGCCGAGCCAGCCGGAGGCAGCGTCCATCAGAACGGCTTGCGCAACATGTCGAGCAAGCTCTCGACGTGCGAAAGCGGGGTATCGGGCAATATGCCGTGCCCGAGGTTGAAAATGTGCGGCCGCGTATCGAACGCAGCACGAATTCGCGACACAGCCGACTTCAACGCTTCGCCGCCGGCAATCAGCGCCAGCGGGTCGAGGTTGCCCTGCACCGGCATCCCGGCCGGCAGCATGGCATCGGCCCACGCCGGATCGATCGTTTCGTCAAGCCCGATGGCATCGACACCGGTTTCCGCCGCATAGGCGGCAAGCTTGGCCCCGGCGCCCTTGGGAAAGCCGATGATCGGCACTTCGCCATGACGTACCATCAGCCGGCCAACGATGTCGGCGGTCGGTGCCACGACCCAGCGCTCGAACTGTGCCGGTGACAACGTTCCCGCCCAGCTGTCGAACAGTTGCACCGCCTGGGCACCGGCCTCGATCTGTCCGGACAGGTAATCCACCGTGACCATGACGATTCGATCGATAAGCGCCTGGAACCCCTGCGGGTCGTTGTACGCCAGCCGCCGCGCTTCGCCCTGGTCCTTGCTGCCGTGCCCCGCCACCATATAGGTCGCCACCGTCCATGGTGAACCGGCAAATCCGAGCATGGTGACCGCCGGCGACAACCGGGCGCGGACCTTGGCGACGGTCTCGTAGATTTTTGCCAGATACTGCGGCTGGGCTTCGAGCTGGGCAAAAGCGCCATCGAGCAGCGGCGGGCTCAATTGCGGACCTTCGCCGGGACCGAAGCGCAAGCCCTGTCCCATGGCATGCGGCACGATCAGAATGTCCGAAAACAGGATCGCGCCGTCCATGGCAAAGCGCTTGATGGGTTGCAGGGTGATCTCGGCTGCAGCGTCGCTGTCATAGACCAGTTCGAGAAAGCCGCCCTTTTGTTCCCGCAAGGCACGGTATTCGGGCAGATAACGCCCGGCCTGGCGCATCAGCCACACTGGCGGCGGGTCGCGGCGATCCCCCTTGAGTACGGCGAGCAAGGGTGGATCGGACGGCTGCATTTTCGAAATCATGGGCCGTTCTTGCAAGCGAGCGGCGCACCCGGTCAACCCCGACACGACACCGCACTGCAGCACTTCTTCAAGATTCCTTTAAAACTGGAATGATGATGTTTGTAGCGCGGTGAAAGCTCGGGATTATTGGCGATGCGCCGCTTCATCCACAGCCATGGCATTTGCCAAGCCCCGGACTCGCGGCGAGTCGGGAAAACTGTCCCCGTTATCCACAGGGCTGCCTGTGGAGTCTTCCCCCTGTTGATGGATGGCGATTCCGGCGGGGACGATTGCGCGGAATCCGGCTTGTCGGGACGGGCCCCCGCAGCTTAAGCCACATGTCCATGGATGGCCCCGCACTTATCCCCCGTTTCATTCCCGGATTTTTTCACAGCCGGCGCCATGGGGCCTCGTCGCGACCCACCTTCGTCCGGATCGACGATGATCCTCGCGCCTGTACCACCGAGCGCCACAACCGGTTGGCTCATCGACGTCCTGCCAACCATGACTGACGCGATGTCGGCGCGCATCCACCTCCATCTCGTAAGCGATTCGACCGGCGAAACGCTCGAGATGGTGGCCAAGGCCGGACTGGCGCGTTTCGAGGGGGCCGAGGCGATCAAGCATTTCTGGCCGATGGTGCGATCTGAGGGTCATCTCGACCGGGTCATTGAGGAGATCGCGCGGCGACCCGGGCTCATTATCTATACACTGGTCGATGGCGGCGTGCGCGATCGGCTCGAGCAGCGCTGCGCCAGCCTGGGCCTGCCATGTGTTTCGCCCCTCGATCCGACTATCGGTGCCCTGTCGGAATTGCTGGGGCAGGCGACGACGCGTCGTCCGGGGCGCCAGCACATCATGGATGCCGCGTATTTTCGCCGGGTCGATGCCATAAATTATACGATGGTGCATGACGATGGTGCCCAGCATGACGATTGGGAAGAGGCGGATATCGTCCTCGCCGGGGTGTCGCGCAGCTCCAAGACACCGACTTCGATCTATCTTGCCAACCGCGGCTACAAGACCGCCAACATCCCGATCGTGCCGCAGTCACCGCCGCCGGCAAGCCTGTACTCGCTGCAAAAGCCACTGGTCGTCGGCTTGACGACCTCGCCCGAGCGACTGGTCTCCATTCGGCGCAACCGCTTGCTCACGCTCGGCCAGGCACCCGATACCGACTATGTCGATCAATCCCGCGTCGAGGCCGAGGTGGCGTTTGCGCGGCGGTTGTTCGCCGACCATGATTTTCCGGTCATCGACGTGACGCGGCGTTCGATCGAGGAAACCGCAGCAGCGATCATCAACCTCGTGCAGGCCCGTGCCGATGCGGCGAACGGCAGTGATGCGAACGGCGGGACGGCGTGATCATCCTCGCGAGCCAGAGCGCGGCGCGCCGGGCGATGCTGACATCCGCCGGCGTATCGCACCAGGCAGTGCCGGCGCGCATCGACGAGGATGGCGTCACGGCGGGCTTGCTGGCGGCAGGCGCTTCGCCCGAGCGCATTGCCGACGCGCTGGCCGAGCTCAAGGCACTGAAGGTGTCGGCAGCGATGCCGGGCGTCCTCGTCCTGGGTGCCGACAGCGTCGCGGTAACGGGCGACGGCGCCTTGCTGGCAAAGCCGGATACACGGAATCGCGCCGAGACCCAGCTGCGCCAGCTATCGGGGACCACCCATCGGTTGATCTCGGCGGCCGTGGTGGCGCGCGACGGTGTCGCTGTCTGGCGCGCCGGCGGTGGGGCGCGGTTGACCATGCGGTTGCTGTCGGAAGCCTTCATCGCGTCCTACCTTGATAGCGAGGGTGACGACGTGCTGGGTTGCGTCGGCTGTTATCGGATCGAGGGGCTGGGGGCGCAGTTGTTCAACAAGATCGAGGGCGACCATTTCACCATCCGCGGCCTGCCGCTGCTGCCGTTGCTCGATTACTTGCGCGTGCAGGGGGAACTGGCGTCGTGACCGACCTGTTTGCCGTGCCCTATGCCGAAGTCATCGGTTTTCCGATCCGCCAGTCGAAATCGCCGCTCATCCATAATTTCTGGCTGCAAAAGGCGGGCATCAAGGCCGCGTACCGCGCTGTGCAGGTGCGAGGCGATGCACTTGCCGATTATATCGCCGAGCGCCGCGATGATCCGCACTGGCGCGGCTGCAACGTCACCCTGCCGCACAAGCAGGCGGCGCTGGCACTGGTCGATAACCGCCTGCGCACGGCGGAACGCGTCGGCGCGGTCAACTGTATCTACCGGACGCCGAAAGGCATCACCGGCGAGAACAGCGACGTCGATGGTGTGCTGGAAAGCCTGGCCGCTGGCGGTCGGGATCGCGATCCCGGGATCGTCTGCCTGATCGGCGCCGGCGGTGCGGCGCGGGCGGCAATGTACGCGCTCGATGTTGCCGGGGTTCATGACCTGCGCGTGCTGGTGCGGCGCCCGGAGCGGGGGCAGGAACTGCTGACAAGCTTTGGCATGGCGGGCAGCGTGCATCGCTTCGGTGACGCCGATGCAGCGATGGCGGGGGCCAACACCATCATCAACGCCAGTCCACTGGGCATGCTGGCGGAACAACCCATGTCTGCGGGGATGCTGGGAGCGCTGGCCGCGGCTGCATCGGACGCGCTGGTTTTCGATATGGTCTATAATCCGCTGGAGACACCATTGCTGGCAACGGCGCGGGCCGGCGGGCGCCGGGTGGTCGATGGCCTGACAATGTTGATCGGCCAGGCCGATCTCGCCTTCCAGCTATTTTTCCAGGAGCCCGCACCACGGCAGCACGACGCCGAATTGCGGGCGTTGTTGACGGCGTGATAATCATCGGCCTGACTGGATCGATCGGCATGGGCAAATCGACCGTCGCCGGCATGTTCCGCAGGTTGGGCGTGCCGGTATTCGATGCCGACGCGGCGGTGCGGCAGTTGCAAGGTCCCGGTGGCCGCGCCGTTGCGGCCATCGAGTCGCTGTTTCCGGGGACGACCCATGCCGGCGGGGTGGATCGCGAAAAGCTCGGTGCAGCGGTGTTTGCCGACAAGGCAAGGCTGAAGGCCCTCGAATCGCTGCTGCATCCGCTGGTGGCCGACGCACAATCCCGCTTCCTCGGTGCGAACCGGTTGAAGCGCGCCGTGGTGCTCGACGTGCCGTTGCTGTTTGAAAAGGGCGGGTGGCGACTGTGCGATATTACCGTTGTCGTCTCGGCGCCATTGCGGGTCCAGCGCGCCCGCGTGCTGTCGCGCCCGGGGATGACCGCCGGCAAATTCGCCGCGATCCTGCGGGCGCAGATGCCCGATGCGGAAAAGTGCGCTCGGGCAGACGTGGTAATCCCGACCGGGCGCGGGCGACGCGCGACATGGCTGGCGGTCAGGGCGCTTGTCGCCGGTTTGTAGGCCGGTCGGTTTGTAGGGCGGGCGGTTTGTATGGCGGGCCGTTTGCATCCCAGCGTGGCAGCGCTCAAGGCCCTTGTCTCAATCGCGCCAAACGCTACATCGACGCCATGCGTGAAATCGTCTTCGACACCGAAACCACCGGCATATTTCCCGGCGATGGCCACCGCATCGTCGAACTGGGTGCGCTCGAGATGGTCAACAAGGTGCTGACCGGGCGCAGTTTCCATACTTACATCGACCCGTGCCGTCCGATGCCCAAGGACGCGCAAGGGGTGCATGGCCTGTCGAGCGATTTTTTGACCGGGCGGCCGGTGTTCGAGATGGTCATCGACGACTTTCTCGCATTTATCGAGGATTCGCCCCTGGTGGCGCACAATGCCCAGTTCGACATGGAATTCCTCAACTGGGAATTGCGGCGGGCCAACATGACACCGCTGCCGCTCGACCGCGCCATCGACACGCTGGAGATCGCGCGCAAGAAACATCCCGGCGCCAAGAATACCCTCGACGGCCTTTGCACCCGCTACGGGGTCGACCTGTCGGGACGGACCAAGCACGGCGCATTGCTCGATGCCGAGCTGCTGGCGCGGGTGTATGTAGAGCTCAGTGGCGGCCGGCAGATCGGCTTTGACCTGGCGCAGCAAGCTGTCGAGGTGGAAGCCCCGGTGGCGCGGGCAACACTCGCGCCGCGCCACCATGCGGCGAGCGCCGACGAGCTTTCGCGCCACGCCGCGTTCGTTGCAGGTTTGAAGGACCCGGTCTGGCTGCATTAGCCTTCGATGCCCGCAACTCAGCGCGTGACACGCCCGTTGCAAGGGAACATCATCATCTCCCATTGGTTTGGCCGTCATTGACCGGGCAGTGCCCCGGGCATAGAGCGACCGCCCGATATCCCACACCCACCAGTGGGGCACACGGCAAGGAGACACGCATGGACATTCGCATCTCGGGCCATCAGGTGGATACCGGCGCAGCCTTCAGTACACATGTGCGCGAACGGCTTGGCGCCATGGTCGAAAAATATTTTCCGCGCGCGATTTCCGCCCAGGTGACACTGGCGCCGGCACCGCACGGCCAGTTTTCGTGCGATATCGTCATGCACGTCATGTCCGACCTGATCTTGAAGGGCAGCAACAGGGCGGTCGAGGCGCACCCGTCATTCGATGGCGCCGCCGATCGCATCGACAAGCAGCTTCGCCGCTACATGCGGCGGCTGAAGGACCGCCATGGTCCCGGCGCCGAGCGGTCGGCCGAGCGCGCCGAGTCCGCCATGCTCGACAACGCCGGTTACACGGTCTTCGCCGCCACTGCCGATGAATCCGAGCATGAGGGCGACCATCCGCTGGTCATCGCCGAAACCCGGGTCGATATTCCCGAGGCCAGCGTTGGTGATGCGGTGATGATGCTCGATCTGCGCAACACCAACGCCTTGCTGTTCGTCAATAGCATGAGCGGTGCCCACAACATGGTCTATCGGCGCGAGGATGGCAGCATCGGTTGGGTCGAGCCGAAACGTAGCGAAACACTAAGCGCGGCCAAATGACCGGGACGACGGGTTTCGCCGACCTGGTCGGCGACGGTGGGATCGTCATCGGGCTGGAGGCTGGCCACAAGGACGGCCTGCTGACCGCGTTGTGCGCGCAGGCGGCCGCGATGACCGGCCTGCCGTCCAGCCTCATCCTCGAAAGGGTCCGCGAGCGCGAAACGCTCGGCACTACCGGCTTTGGCCAGGGTGCCGCCATTCCGCACGCCCGCATCAACGGTCTGGCGGCTGTCACCGTCGCGGTGGCGCGGCTGGCGTCCGCCGTCGACTATGGCGCACTCGACGGCGACCCCGTCGATGTCGCGGTGCTGCTGCTGTCGCCTGAAGGCGCGGGTGCCGATCATCTCAAGGCGCTGGCCCGGATCAGCAGGGCATTGCGCGACCCGGCCACGCTTGCAGCGATGCGGGGTGCCGGTGACGTTGAAACGATGCGGCACATCATCGGCGCGGAGCGCGACCGGCGCGCTGCGTGATGGCGGCGACGCCGCGGTTGACAACTGGGTTTCGCGTCTCGGCCCTGTTGCGCCGGGTGCAGGCTGCCGGCGGCTTCGCCACCATCCTTGCAAAGGGCGACGATACCGCGGGCAGCCTCGCCATCGTCTGCCGCGAGGCGGGGGACGAGGTGCTGCTGACATCGGTATTCGGCTCTGCCGGCCGCTACGAATGGGTGGCGACTGCCAGGGGTGCAGCGATTCCCCAATGGGTCGAGCGGGCGCGATCACGGGATCGCGATCTGTGGATAATCGAACTGGATGTCCCGGACGCGGCACGGTTCATCGCCGAAAGCGGCGGCGACGATTGACCCCTAGGGTGTTGTTACGCTTCAGCTAGGTCATTGGTTGCACGGCTCTTGGGCGGGCCGGCGATTTTGAACCTAAGCGGACCGGACCGGGCTTCAGCCCAGCAGCACTGGACGACGATCCCCGAATGTACGTGGGGACAATCCAGCGCCAGCGATCCCGGAGATGGCCGTGCGCGAATGTTGATTGATGACCCTGCGTTTCGCCTCGATCGGTTCCGGCACTGTCCGGATTGTCCTGCTCACCGCCGCCAGCGCCTTTCTGCTCGCCGCCGGTGACGCACCACAAGCCGATCGGGCTGTTGCACAGGCCGTCCTGACATCCGACATCGCATACACCACCATCGATACCACTGCTGCCGCCGATGCGGTCACGACGGCCGATGCGGATGTGGTTGCACCCGCTGAATCGCAACGCGCCGCCAGCCTGATCGCGCTGGTTTCGGCAATGGATGGCAAGGCCGGCGATGCGGTCTCCGCCGATCGCGAAATGCATTGCCTCGCCAACGCTGTCTATTTCGAAGCACGCGGCGAACCGCTTGAGGGTCAACTCGCCGTTGCCCAGGCCATCCTCAACCGCGTCGCCTCGGGCCGCTATGCCGACAGCGTCTGTGGCGTCATCAACCAGCCCGGCCAGTTCAGTTTCAGCCGCGCCCGCAGCCCTCGCGCCGGCAGCGACTGGAGCACTGCCCAGTCGATCGCGCTCATCGCCGACCAGTCGATGTGGCGCGAAGTTGCCCCCAGGGCCATGTCCTTCCACGCCGCCTATGTCAGCCCCGACTGGCGTGGCAAGGCAAAGGTTGCCCAAATCGGACGGCATATCTTTTACCGCTGATCGCTCGCGGATCGGGCTCGCCGCCCGAAAGTCCCGGATTTCAGCGGGACCGCACCATATCTTGTCGTTCTTACTATGTTCTGCCTATCATCGAGCATGATAGCCGCTGAGTCGTGCACCGCCCTCGAAGTCTGCCGCGGTGTTTCACGCCTGCTGCACCGCGCCGGCGTTGCATCCCTGGCAGAGGTACCGCTTGGTTGTGGGCGCCGCGCCGATATTCTCGGCATCGATCCGCAGGGGCGCATAACCATCGTCGAGATCAAGGTGTCGCTGGCGGATCTTCGTGGCGATACGAAATGGCCGGACTATCTCGATTATTGCGACCGCTTCTTCTGGGCGGTCCCGACAGCCTTCCCGCTCGAATTGTTCGATACCGAGGCGTTTGCACCCGCACGGTGCGGTTTGATCGTTGCCGACCGATTCGACGCCGAGGAACTGCGGCCAGCGCCATGGGTCCCGCTCAACGCCGCGCGGCGCAAGGTCGAAACCCTGCGCTTTGCTCGGCGGGCGGCAACCCGCGTGATGGGATCGATCGACCCTGATGGAATCGCTGTCCGGGGGGATTGACGACGCGGGTGTCGTGCGTCCCCCCCGGGCGGTTCAACGCGGCGAGCGTTTTGCCAGGATCCGCTGCAACGTCCGGCGATGCATCTTCAGCCGCCGCGCGGTTTCGGAGACATTGCGCTCGCACAATTCGTAGACGCGCTGGATATGCTCCCAGCGGACCCGATCGGCGGACATCGGCTCAGGTGGCGCTTCGGGCTTGGCGCCGGCTTCGGCCGAAAGCGCGCGCACGATGTCTTCGGGATCGGCCGGCTTGGCGAGGTAATCCACCGCCCCCGCCTTCACCGCGGCAACCGCGGTCGCAAGGTTGCCATACCCGGTCAGCACGACGATGCGGACATCGGGCGACACCGCGCGCAATTCGGCGACGAGGTCGAGGCCGTTGCCATCGTCGAGCCGCATATCCACGACGGCGTGGCTGGGCTTGATCCGCGCGGCTTCGACCCGGGCTTCGGCCAGGCTGCCGACGGCGGTGACGGCAAAGCCCTTGCGGCTGAGCATCACCTGCAGACGCTGGCGAAACGGCGCGTCGTCGTCCACCAGCAGCAATGGGTGCAACGCCTCGACCGGCGTCTCGGCAGCGGATATCGCGCTGTCCATGGTCTTACTCCTCCTGGCTGGCTTCGATATGGGAACGCGGCCAGCGCACGTCCACCTGTGCGCCACCACCGGCGCGGTTTTGGAAAGCCAGTCGCCCACCCGTACGTTCGAGAAGCGTCGTGGCTATGAAGATGCCGAGCCCCGTGCCGCCCGATCCCGAATGTGAAGGCCCGAGATCCGGTTCTCCGAGGTGGGGCAGCACGTCGCCCGAAAAGCCGGCACCGTCGTCGACGACGGTAATGCTGATCTCGGATGGCGTGCCGCCAGCCTGCAATTGCACCTGCGATCCGGCATGGCGCACGGCGTTGGACACCAGGTTGGCGAGCCCGTGCAACAGTTCGGGCGAGCGACGCACCAGCGGCTGCGGTTGCGGCGCCACGATGTGCACGGGAACGCGCGAGGGCACCACCGAATGCGCGACTTCGTGGAGGAGGACGTCGAGACTGAGGTTGGCGAAAGGATCCTCGGCTTCGGCGCGGCGGGCAATGCGGACGAGGATGCCGCGGCTGCGCGCTGCTTCCGATTCGAGCAGGCGGATATCGTCGCCGAAATCCGGATCGTCGCCGAGTGCTTCGGCAAGGCTGTGGGCAATCAGCGTTATCGTGCCCAGCGGTCCGCCGAGTTCGTGCGCTGCAGCGGCGGCGAGACTGCCCAGCGCCGACATCTTGGCCTCGCGCGTTAGCGCTGCCTCGGTGGCGACGAGCGCGCGGGCGCGGTCGCGGGCTTCGGCGGAGACCATCCACAGATAGATGGCAAGAAAGCCGATCGCCAGCGCCAGCGATACCGCCGTGCCGATGCGATAGACGGTGGGAAAATCGGGCGGCGGGCCGATCCACGGCAGCGGCCGCGCCCAATGCCACAGCACGAACACCGTCACGCCGGCCATCGCGGCGAGGATCGCCAACGAACGGCCGCGCAGCACCGTGGCGGCGATCGTCACCGGCACGATCAACAGGATCGAGAATGGATTGGCGAGGCCGCCGGTCAGGAACAGCAGCACGCCGGCCTGGATGAGATCGAAGCCGAGGTGCAGTGTCAGGTCGCGGCCCTGCAGCCGGGCATTGCGCGGATAAAGCGTTGTCAGCCCGATATTCAGCACAGCCGACGCCATCACGGCTGCGGCCAGGGAGGGCCAAGGCAACGCATAACCGAGATAAAGACCCACGACACACAGCGTGACGAACTGGCCGCCGATCGCACTCCAGCGCAACACGGCGAGGGTGCGCACGCGCACGCCCGGCCGATCGAACGCGGCGGCGGCGATCGAGGGACGTTCCATGATCGTCACATAGTACCCCGCACCTGCGGCAACCATGCGGCATAGCAGCGTCGGATGCGAGCGGCGTTTACCGGCGCGTCGACATTATTGCGATGGCCCCTGCACGGCGCGGGACTTCTTGACCGGCAAATCCTTGAGCAACCGGGCAATCGCGGCGGCGCGGGGGTCCGCGTCCGCGACGCTGCGAGCGGTTGCGCCGCTGTTGTCCGACAGGTCGGGGTTGGCACCGGCATCGAGCAACTGCTTGGCGGTGAAGCTATCGCGATTTTGCACCGCCTTCAAAAGCGCGGTCTCGCCAAGCCGGTTCTGGACGTCGACCTGCGCCTTGACCAGCAGCAGCACGCGGACGCCTTCGGAAAAGCGCGACAATGCTGCGAGCATGAGCGGCGTATTGCCATTGTTGTCACGGCTGTTGGGGTTGGCGCCCATTTGCAAGAGATAGCTCAACCAGCCGGTATCGGTGCGCTTGACGACGATATGCAGCGCGGTATCGCCGGTGTCGCTGTCGCGGCTGTTGATGATGGTGTTGCCGGGCTGGTCGATAAATTTGCGTGCGGCGGACAAGTCCTTGTCCTTCACCGCCTTGATGAAGTTGTAGCTTTCCGAAAACTGCGCCATCGCGGGCACGGACAGCACCGCAAGCGCCAGTGCCGGACCCATCAGCGCCGCCCGGAGATAGCTACGCCGTGTCACACGCCACATCGACAACACACCGTCTCCATCCTATTCGCAGCCTGTCTTGGCATAACCCCGGTAACGCACGATGAACAGACGCAGCCTCATCATCGTCTTCGCGATTGCGCTGCTGCTGGCGGCGGGGCTCGGCTACATGCGTTTCACGGCGCCGCCGGAGGGCAATCTTGCCGGCTCCAGCCTTGGCGGCGCGTTCAGCCTTGTCAACCAGGACGGCAAGGTGATGACCGACAAGGATTTTGCCGGGCGATATCGCCTGATGTACTTCGGTTACACATTCTGTCCCGATGTCTGCCCCACCGATGTCGGGCTGATCGCAAGGGGTTTGCAAGCCTATGCCGCCCATCGTCCCGAACGCGGCCAGAAGGTCGCGGCGCTGTTCATCACCGTCGATCCGGAACGGGACAATCCGGCGGCGCTCAAGGCCTTTGTCGGCGCCTTCGGGCCCTATGTCACCGGCCTGACCGGAAGCCCGGCAGCGATCGACGCGGCGCGCAAGTCCTATGGGATCTATGCGCGCAAGGTGCCGACCAGCGACCCGGCCAATTACCTCGTCGATCACTTCGCGGTCATCTACCTGTTCGGCCCCAAGGGCGAGCCCATCGCCTTTGTGCCGCACGGATCGACCGCGCAGGATGTTACCCGGATGCTCGAAACCTATGTCAGATAAGCCGTTCTGGGAGACCGTCCCGCTGGAGCGCATGAGCCGCAGCCAATGGGAGAGCCTGTGCGACGGCTGTGGCAAATGCTGCGTCCACAAGCTCGAGGATGACGAGACCGGGCAGATATTCCCGACCAACGTCGCGTGTCGCCTGCTGGATCCGCGCACCGCGCTTTGCAAGGATTATCCCAACCGTCGCGCCCATGTGCCGGAATGCGTGCGGCTGACTCCGGCCAAGCTCGACACCATAGACTGGCTGCCGGCGTCATGCGCCTATTTGCGGGTCTACAATGGTGAAGGCCTCGCGGATTGGCACCCGCTGGTCAGCGGCGATCCCGAATCGGTGCATCGCGCCGGAATTTCGGTGCGTGGCAAGACGGTCAGCGAGGACGATGTCGGCGACCTCGAAAACCATATCATCGAAGGTGAACTCTGAGCCTGTTGCGACGGTTGGGACTGGTGGCGGAACTGCCGCCTCAGATCGTCGTTGGCGGGCGGCTGTTGCCGCTCGAGGTCCAGCGCCGGCGCGGCACGCGCGCCATCCGGCTGCGCGCCGATGCCGTGGCGGGCATTGTCAGGCTCAGTTTGCCCTTGCGCGGTGGCACGGCGGATGCGGCGCGATTGCTCGCCAGTCATCACGACTGGCTGGCGGCGCAAGTCGCGCGATGGCCTGACCCGCTGCCGTTCGTGCCGGGCCAGGTGCTGCCGTTCGATGGCGGCGAACTGACGCTCGACTGGTCGCTGCAGTATTCGCGCATGGCGCAGCGGGTCGGCGACAGCTTGCGCATCGGCGGGCCGCAATCGACCTTGCCCGGCCGTACGCTGCGGTGGCTGAAGGCGGCAGCGCTCGCGGACATGGCCGCGGCGACGCAGGGCCTTGCGGCGCAGGTGGCCCGCCCGGTTGCGCAAGTGCGATTGACCGATGCGCGAGCGCGCTGGGGAAGCTGTGCCTCGGGCGGGCGTATCGCCTACAGTTGGCGGCTGATCCTGGCGCCGCCGCGCGTTCGCCGCCACGTCGTCGCCCATGAGGTCGTGCATCTCGTCCACGCCAATCATGGCCCGGATTTTCATGCGCTGCTTGCCAGGCTCGACCCGCACCGCAATGAAGTGCGGCGCTGGCTGGCGGGGCATGGCGCGGCGTTGCATTGGGTAGGACGGGACGGATGACGAAAGAGGGCGCGCTGCGCGAGGTGGCATTGATCGTCAACGCCCATTCGCGCCGAGGCAAGCGGCTGTTCGAAGCCGCACGGGAAGGGCTGGTCGCGCGCGGTTTCACCGTCAACGCCGCGCATGCCGTCCGCCATCCAAGGCACCTGGGGATGGTCCTCAACCAGCTGATCGCCGATGGCCATCCGTTGATAGCCGTTGGCGGTGGTGACGGCACGCTGGCGTCGGCTGCCGGGCGCATGGCCAACAAGCCGGTGGTGATGGGGCTGTTGCCGCTCGGCACTGCCAACAGCTTTGCCCGCAGTCTCAACATCGAGCCCGAACTCGATGCCGCGCTCGACGTCATCGCGCAGGGCGATATTGCCGCGGTCGATGTCATCAGTATCGGTGACACGCACTTCCTAAACTCCGCCACCATCGGCGTTCCCGCCCGCATTGCCGAGGACATCCCCAGCGGTCTCAAGCGCGTCTTCGGACGCTTTGGCTATCTGGGCTACGGGTTGGTCAAGTTCCTCAAGATGCAACCCTTCACGGCGCATTTCCGCATCGATGGGCAAGCCGACGTCGTGGCCCAGGTTCTCGAAATCCGCATCGGCAGCGGGCCGTTTGTCGGCGGCCTGCGCGTCATCCACGGCGCCGACCCGCAAAGCCGCGACGTTGTCGTCCAACTCGTCACCGGGCGCTATGCCGCCGCGCTTGCCCAGGTCTGGGCACGCAACCTCGCCGGCTGGCGCCCGGCCCGCGGCAGCATCCGCGAATTCCGCGCCGCAGCGTTTTCGCTGTCATGCACGCCCGAACAGCCGATTTCGGTCGATGGTGAAACCGGCACGTGCACACCGGTGGCGGTGCACGTCGCTGCCGGCGCGCTGCGTATCTGCGTTCCCAAAGGCAGCGACGCGGCCTCGCGGGAGGCGGCCGATACCGTGGTCGATGGCCTCTAGCCGCCGCTAAAGTCGCGTCGTTACAGCCTCGCCGCTATAGTCCCGCCGCCGCCAGCATTGCCGACGCCCCCATTTCCGCGGTGTCGGAGTGATTTCGGAGCAGCGCGAACAGCTCGCGGCCGGTGCCCTGGGGCGGCGGTGGCGCCTTCGCGGGTGTGCGGGCAGAAAAGTCGGCAGTGGTGTCGAGGCTGCCGGTATGTGCGCACAGCCGCACGAAATCGCCATCGCGCAGCAGTGACAATGGGCCACCGCCATGCGCTTCCGGGCTGACATGGATGGCGGCCGGGACCTTGCCGCTGGCGCCCGACATGCGGCCATCGGTGACCAGCGCCACCTTGTATCCCCGGTCCTGCAATACGCCGAGCGTCGGCGTCAGCTTGTGGAGTTCGGGCATGCCGTTGGCGCGCGGGCCCTGGAAACGCACGACGACAACGACATCGCGGTCAAGCTCGCCGGCCTTGAAGGCGGCGATGACGTCATTCTGTTCGTGAAACACCCGTGCCGGAGCCTCGATGGTCCAGCGCTCGCTTTCGACGGCGCTGGTCTTGAAGATGGCGCGGCCGAGGTTGCCCGACACCAGCCGCATCCCGCCATCATGGGCAAAGGGCGTGGCGACTGGCGCCAATATCGTGGCATCGAGGCTGGCGCCGGGGCCGTCCGCCCAGACGACATCGTCTCCGGCGAGTTCGGGCACCCGCGTCCAGTCGCGAAAGCCGGCGGCGTTAACGGTGGCGATGTCGCCATGTGCCAGCCCGGCCCCCAGCAACTCGCGGGTGATGAAGCCCATGCCGCCGGCGGCGTGAAAGGCGTTCACATCGGCACTGCCACCCGGATAGACATGGGCGATCAGCGGCACCACGGCTGAAAGCCGGTCGAAATCCTCCCAGTCGACGGTGATGCCGGCGGCGCGGGCGATGGCGGGCAGGTGAATGGCGTGGTTGGTCGATCCGCCCGTCGCCAATAGCCCGACGATGGCGTTGACAATGGCCTTCTCGTCGACAATCTCGCCCAACGGCCTGGGATCGGCGCCGCCGCGCCCGATGGCGGCAAGCCGATGCACGGCGGCGCGGGTGAGCGCCTGCCGCAGCTTGGTGCCGGGGTTGGTAAAACTTGATCCCGGAAGCTGCAGCCCCATCATCTCGACCATCATCTGGTTGGAGTTGGCGGTACCATAAAAGGTGCAGGTGCCCGGGCTGTGGTACGACTTGGCCTCGGCGTCGAGCAGTTCGGCCCGCGTTGCCTTGCCCTCCGCAAACAATTGTCGAACGCGGACCTTCTCCTTGTTCGGCAAGCCGGACGGCATCGGGCCCGAGGGGATGAAGATGGCCGGCAGGTGGCCGAAGCGCAGCGCGCCGATCAGAAGGCCGGGAACGATCTTGTCGCAGATGCCGAGCAGCGCGACGCCTTCGAACATGGCGTGGCTGAGCGCGACGGCGGTCGACAGGGCAATGGTGTCACGGCTGCCGAGCGACAGGTCCATGCCGGCTTCGCCCTGGGTGACGCCGTCGCACATGGCGGGGACGCCGCCTGCCACCTGCGCGGTGACCCCGGCCTCGCGGGCGAACAGCTTGATCAGTTCGGGGTAGCGAGCATAGGGCTGATGGGCCGAAAGCATGTCATTATAGGCGGTGACGATGCCGATGTTCATCGTGCGATCGGCGCGGATGGCGGCCTTGTCCACCCCGGCGGCGGCAAAGCCATGCGCAAGGTTGCCGCAAGACAGGTTGTTGCGCGGCGTTCCGGCAGCACCCTGTTGGGCGATGAACTCGAGATAGGCGCTGCGACCGGGTCGCGACCGCTCGATGATGCGGCTGGTTACCGACTGCAAGACGGGGTGGGGGGTGGTCACGCCGATTCTCCCTCTGTGGCGCAAGGTTGCACCGTCGCCCGCTGCCTTAGGCCGATATGCCAAGGTTGCGAAGCGGCTGCGAATGGGCATGATGCAGATGGACATGCGGAAAACCGCAGCCGTTTCATCCGCCGGGGAGGCGAATATCGAACATCCGGGCCAGTTCGCGCACGACGCTGCCGATGTCGTCGCCATCGAAGCGGTGCTCGGCGCACCCGCCCGCGCACCGGCGACAGTCGCGCCACCACGACCGGCGTCAGCCAGGGCCTGGGCGCTCGCGCAGGCGGTGCGTGACCCCTATGTCATCATCATCTCGATCTACATTTTCGCGCCATATTATGTGACACGCGTGGTCGGCGACCCGGTTGCCGGGCAGACGCTGGTGGCGTCCGCCAACAAATGGGGCGGCTGGGTGGTGATGCTGACAGCGCCGCTGGTCGGCGCCACGGTCGATCGCCTCGGGCCGCGCAAGCCTTTCCTCGGGGTGGTCGTCGCGGCACTGGCGCTGCTTGTCGGATCCTTGTGGTTCACGCCCCCGGGCGGCGGTGGCCTCAACCAGGCCATGGTGGCGCTGGTCATCGCTGCGATCACGGTGTTGTTCGCCTATCACGAGATGCTCCACAACGCGCTGCTGGTGCCGGCGGCGGGAATGGCCGGTGCCGGGCGAGCCTCGGGGCTGGCGCTGGCCGGCGGCAATGCCGTGTCGGTGCTGATGCTGGTAACGCTGCTGGTGGCGTTCGCCCTTCCGGGCAAGGTCGGCTGGAGCTGGCTGCCGGCAGCGCCGTTGTTCGGGCTCGATCCGCTGCGTGGCGAGCCCGATCGCATCACCACGGTCATCGTTGCGGCGGTGATGGCGCTCGGTTCTTTGCCGCTGTTCCGGCTGGTGCCCGACATGGTGCGCACCACGCTCAGCCTGCCGCAAGCCGTGCGCGCCGGGGCGAGCGATCTGATGGCGCTGGTGCGCCAGGCGCGCGGCCACCGCGACGTGCTGGTCTTCCTTGCCACGCGCATGATCTATACCGACGGGCTTACCGCCATCCTGGTTTTCGGCGGGCTATATGCCGCCGGGGTCATGCGCTGGCACACGCTGGAAATGATCGGCTATGGCATTGTCCTGTCGATTGCGGCGGTCGCGGGCGGGCTGCTGTCCGGCTGGCTCGATGGCCGCATCGGCCCCAAACTGGCGGTCAAGCTCGAGCTGACCTTGCTGATCATCTGCGAATCGCTGGTGCTTGGCATGGGACGTGAAACCATCCTGTTCCAGCCGTATGTGCCACATGCGCTGTGGCGCGGCGCCATGTTCACCACCCTGCCCGAAATCGTCTTTCTCCTGCTCGGTTGCGGCGTCGCCATCGGGGTGACTGCGGCCTATGCCTCGTCGCGGACGCTGCTGGTCAGGATCGCGCCGCCCGACAAGACCGGCGTGTTCTTCGGGCTGTATGTGTTGTCGGGCAACGCCACGATGTGGCTGGGGCCGCTTCTGGTGGAGCTTGCCACCCATGCCGGCGGCTCGCAGCGCGTCGGCATGCTGCCGGTGATCGGAATGCTGGCAGTTGGCCTGGTCGGCCTGTCGTTGGTGCGCGGCGGCGGGCGGTTGAAAGCCTGACGCGGATTATCCGCCAATCGCCTCGTTCGGGTAAGTCCCCCACATCTGTGCGCGAAGGATATAGCCCGATCGGCCGCCGTTGGACACCCGGCACCAGACACCGTCGCACAGGGTGATCGTCAGGATGACACCCGGCTCGGCGCGCCAGGCGACGCGGGATTGCAGGTCTGGCGACGTGTAGAGGGTCCTGATGCCGCCCTGGACATAGCCGGTGCGCTCGCCGCTGAGCAGGGACTTGTTCATCCAGCCGCTGGTGCCATCGGGGTCGCGAACGAGGCGCCAGATTCCGTATTCGCGCAGCACTTCCAATGGCAGGCCGTGGCGGACATAGACCCAGGCGATCGGGAAGCGCGCATCGTCCGGCCCGGTCCGCAGATAGGCCTTGCTCGATTTGGTCGAGACAAAGCGCGGCACCGGCAGGTTGGTCGTGCCATCGGGGCGTTCCTCGGTGGCGGCCAACAAGGGGCCGGCCAACAGCGGGGTGGCGGCGAGCGCGGCAAGCAGGACGACGGGGAAGCGCATCGCCATCTCTTGACGCACCCGGCGGCAGGGGGCAACCCTTGGTTCATGCCAGCTCGCCCTCGCCCCAAGGTCATCGTCACCCGCCGCCTGCCGCAGGCGGTCGAGACGCGCATGGCGGAGCTTTTCGACGTCGAACTCAACCTTACCGATACGCCGATGGACGCCAGCCAGCTGGCGAGCGCCGCCGCCCGCGCCGATGTGCTGGTGCCGACCGTGACCGATACAATCGATTCTGCGGTACTTGCCGCGGCAAACGGCAAGTTGAAGCTGATGGCCAATTTTGGCGTCGGCGTCGATCATATCGACCTGGCGGCGGCACGCGCCGCGGGGGTTGTCGTCACCAACACGCCGGGCGTCCTCACTGATGATACCGCCGATATGGTGATGGCGCTCATCCTCTCCGTGCCACGCCGGCTGGCGGAGGGAGAAAAGCTGGTCCGCTCCGGCGAATGGAGCGGTTGGTCGCCAACCGGGATGCTGGGCCACCGCATTACCGGCAAGCGGCTGGGCATCATCGGCATGGGCCGCATCGGCCGGGCGGTCGCCACCCGTGCCCGCGCCTTCGGGCTGACGGTGCACTACCACAACCGCCATCGCCTGCCACTGGAAGTCGAAGGCGAGCTCGAGGCGACGTGGTGGGACAGTCTCGACGCCATGCTGGCGCGGATGGATTTCGTCACCATCAACTGCCCGCACACGCCCGAAACCCATCATCTCATCGGCGCGCCCCAATTCGCGCTGATGCAGCGCCATGCCTATCTCATCAACGCCGCACGCGGTGAGATCATCGATGAAAATGCGCTGTGCGAAGCGCTGGCGGCCGGGCGTATCGCGGGCGCCGGGCTCGATGTCTTTGAAAAGGAACCGGCCATCGACCCGCGCCTGCTCGACCTGCCAGGCGTCGTGCTGTTGCCGCACATGGGCAGCGCCACCTTCGAAGGCCGCCAGGCGATGGGGGAAAAGGTCATCACCAACATCCGGGTCTGGGCCGATGGCCACCGGTCGCCGGACCAGGTGCTGGAGGGCTGGGCGTAGGGTTTGTAACTTTCTGCCCGGGCCCCGCGAACTCACAGGCACCACTGCCCTGAGGGACCGACCATGGCCAGCCGAACTCTTGCCGCCGCCGCCTTGCTGTTCGCCGCGCCGGCATTCGCCGCCGATGCCGCCCACCCGACCGTCATCGAGCTGTTCCAGAGCCAGGGCTGTTCGTCTTGCCCGCCGGCCAACGCCAATGTGAATGCGCTGTCGCAGCGGGCCGATGTTCTCGCGCTGTCGTTCGCGGTGACCTATTGGGACCAGCTTGGCTGGAAGGACAGTTTTGCGACGCCGCAGTTCACCCAGCGGCAGTGGGATTATGCCAAGGCGTTCGGCAACGACCAGGTCTGGACCCCGCAGGTGGTCATCAACGGCCGCGCCAACATCGTCGGCACGCGTCGCGAGCCGCTGGAAGCGCTGATAGCCCGGACCGATCGCGGCAATGGCGGCCCGGTCGTGGACTTCGGCGACGCCGGTGTCAGCGTCCGCGGCGCAACGACAAGGCCCGCCGATGTCTGGCTCGTGCGTTATGATCCCCGCAGCGTTGCGGTGGCGATCAAGGCCGGCGAAAACACCGGCCGCACCTTGCCCCACCGCAACATCGTCCACCAGCTGGTTCGCATTGGCGTGTGGAACGGCGGCGCGGCGAATTTCGCCGTTCCGGTTGCGCACGATGCGGCGCTCGCCAGTGCGGTGCTGATCCAGGCCGGCAGTGGCGGGCCGATCATCGCCGCCGCGCGCCGCGGTTAACGGCATCCCCTTCGGCGCAAGGCCGCCAGCGCCTCCGGCTTGACCGCGACCGGGGCCGATGGCGGGCAAAGACTTGCCCTGATCCCCCCAGCAGCGGCACCCAGGAGGAGATACCATGAACAGCTCGACCCCATTGCGCGCAGTCGCAACGCTTTTCGTCGCCGCGACCCTGTTCGCCGGCTCCACGGTTGCCGCCAAGCCGAAGGCCGACGCCATGAAGGCTGACGCCATGAAGGCTGACGCAATGCGCAGCGACGCGATGAAGCCGGACGCGATGGCACATGATGCGATGAAGCCCGACGCGATGAAATCCGGCAAGATGGCAGCCAGGAAGCCGATGGCCAGCAAGAAGTCTGATGCCATGGCAAGTGATGCGATGTCCGCGCCCAAGCCCTGATCATCGTTAACCGCCGGCTGTGTGTCCCCCTTCCAGCCGGCCGGTTGGGCCGCGCCTCCAGTACCGAGGCGCGGCCCCTTTTTTCGGGCGGGAGGCTGCGGTAAGCCCCGGCTACCAGCGTGCCAGGCGGGGCAACAGCAATCGTGCCGCGATGCCGACCAGCGTCACCGCGGCGCCATACCAGACGACGACATACAGCGGGTCCTCATGGTCGCAACGAAAGGCAAAGACGAATGCCCCCCATGCGGCGGCGGCGAGCCCGGCGGCCAATGCCGTCGCTGCGGGCTGCACCGACGCTCCGCGCCGCATCAGCAGGCCGAGCGCGAGGACCGGTGGCAGCGACAGCAGGGCCACATTGACGAGACAGATGACCCCCTCATGCCAATCGAGCCGGGCGACCATGGTGACGCGTTCGGCGACGCTGCCTATGGCGCCGGCGTCGATCAGCCAGCCCATCGCCATTGCGATCGGCACCAGAATCCATAGCCGGCGCAGGCCGCGCTGCGCCGAGCCTGCGGGGTCGAGCGAGGCCAGTGCGGTGGTCGCAGCAAAGGCGGCAATGACGAGCAGGCTGCCGGATTTCCACCAGAATGCAGGCGTCTGCATGGCGACAGGCATATCGGCGCGGATCCCGCGAAGCGCGATGAACAGCGCCAGCTCGACCCCCGCCAGCACCAGCAGCAGCAACGCTTCCAGGCCCGGCCGGCGCCGTTGGACAGGCGCCAAGTCGGCGACCAGCGCATCGATGATCGCGTCGGGCGATTGCAATCTAGTCGTCATCGCTGTGGTTCTCGGCCGAATTGGCGACAATTTGCGCGAGCTTGCCGAGCCCGCGATGGATGTTGACCTTGACCAGCGACACCGATTGCCCGGTGCGCAACGCGGCTTCCTCGATGCTGAGACCGTCGAGTTTGACCAGGCGAATGGCCTCCGCCTGCCCTGGCTTCAAGGCGAGCATCAAGCCTTGCAGCGCAACGGCGCTGGTGACGGCGGCTTCGTGATCGGGCGTGGCAAGGCTCTCGGGCAATTCGTCGGCGGCGGTGCGGCGCAGGTTGCGCAGGCGGTCGATCCACTTGTAGCGCGCAACGCCCGCCAACCACGGTTCGAAAGGCCGCGCCGGGTCATACGTATGGCGCTTCGCATGGATGGCAAACAGCGTGTCCTGAACCGCATCCTCCACACACGATGGCGGCAGGCGCCGGCTGAAATAGCGTAGCAGCCACGGTCTCAATTCTGCCAGCAGCCGGCGATACGCCGCTGCTTCGCCGCGCTGCGCCGCCGCCATCAAGGCCCCCCAGGGGCTTCGCGCACCGCTTGGCGCCGCATTGGGGGCAGGAACGACCACGGCCAGCAGAGTAGCAAGTGCCGGGCGTGGCGGGAATGGCCCGCGATTCATGCAATGCGCGGGCGCGATGGCGCGATTGCTGCAGGAGGAACCATGGCCGGGTTCATCCCCACCATTCGCCGCCGCGACGCAGAAGGTTACAGGGTCAATCGCCTGTCAGGATGCGATCCACAAGCTGCTTCACCGTCGGCACGAAGCCATTGGAGTAGAACGGGTCCTTGGCAAACCGAAACGCCGAGTGGCCGCCGAAGACCAGGTTCTGTTCGGTGTCGCCGCCGTGGACGACGTCCTGAAGGGTTTTCTGGATGCAGAAGCTGCGCGGATCGGCCAGGCGCCCCGTGGTGTTGGTCTCGCTGTCGGCCCAGCTCGAAAAGGCGCATTGGCTCAGGCAGCCCATGCAATCGGCCTGATCCTTGCGGATGCTGACCTTTTCGGCAGCGGTGACGAAGACCAGGGTATTGTCGGGCGTTTTCAGCGCATCGGTAAAGCCGGCGCCATACCAGCCGCGGGCATGCAGCAGGTCGTCGCGGGTGACGTAATAGTTCTTCCGCCCGACGCCGACGTCGAGAAGATACTGATGGTCGCCCGTCGCGGTGGTCGAAAACGCGACCTGCCGCTCCGACCGGCCTTCAAGGTTGCGCAGGAAGGGATTGCGCACCGCACTCGAATAAAAGCCGGTCGGCGAAAATTTGTGAAGGCTGATGTCGCCCTCCTTCAACGTCATCAACCGCGCTTTCCAGGCCTCCGGAATCGGGCTTTCCTGTGTGAGCAACGGCCTTGTGCCGAACTGGAAGACGATCTGGCCGAGTTCGGGATTGTCGATCCAGTCGGTCCACTCCCGCAGCGCCCAGACGCCGCCGGCCATGATGATCGGGATCGAATCGGCAATTCCGGCCTCCCGCATCGTGGTACGAAGGTCGCGGACGCGGGGATAGGGGTCCTGCGGGGCGCGCGGATCTTCGGCATTCGACAGGCCGTTATGGCCGCCGGCAAGCCAGGGGTCTTCATAGACCACGGCACCCAGCCAATCGGCCGCCTTTGAATAGGCGCGCTTCCACAATGCCCGGAAGGCGCGGGCGCTGCTGATGATCGGGTAATAATGCACGCCGTAATGCGCCGCGATTTCCGAAAGCTTGTATGGCATGCCGGCACCGCAGGTGACACCGTTGACGAGCCCCCTAGTGCGCTCCAGCACACCGGTTAGCACCCGCTGGGCGCCGCCCATTTCCCACAACACGTTGATGTTGATGGCGCCTATGCCCCGTGAAAGTTCCGATGACGCCATCTCATAGGCGCGCTGCACCTGTTGGACGGCACCATCGATGGCATAGCTGACCAGCTCCTCGTGGCGTTCGCGGCGGGTCAACGCGCTATAGACTTGCGGAATGATGCGCCCTGTCGGGTCATAGCTGTCGGCATTGACCGCAGAGATGGTGCCGACACCGCCGGCCAACGCCCAGGCGCCGGACGAAAGGTGGTTGGTGGCAGCAACACCCTTGCCGCCTTCGACGAGCGGCCAGACTTGGCGCCCGCCCATCGACATCATTTTTACGCCATTCAGCATTGTCGTCCGATCGGTATCTGGCGCGCCCCCGCGCGCCTCTCGCGATTGCTATACGGCGATGGCGGGCGAAAAGCGCAAGAAAATCGACGCGCTGCGGGTTGTGCGACATCGAAGATCGCCGTGCGCTGCCGCCAGCCCCGCATCCCGCTGTAGCCGGCACAGAAAAGGCCGCCCGTTTCGGGGCGGCCTTTTCCGTTGGCGTGAACGCCTGTGCCTAGTCGCGATTGCCGGTGAGGAAGTCCGGCAGGCTGCCGCCCTCGCTGGCTTCGGCGAGCGGCGCGCGTTCCGGGCGCGGCGCGCGATCGCCTTCGCTGCGCGGTCCGCGGTCACCACCATCACGGCGTGGGCCGCGATCGTCACGGCCACCGCCATCGCGGCGCGGGCCCCGGTCACCGCCGCCGCCATCACGGCGCGGGCCACGATCGCTGCGCGGCGCGCGTTCCTCGCCGCCTTCACGGGGCGGACGCGTGTCGGCGATTTCCTCGCCGGTTTCCTGGTCGACAAGACGCATCGACAGGCGGACCTTGCCGCGATCGTCGATGCCGAGCACCTTGACCTTGACGGTCTGGCCCTCGGTCAGCACGTCCTTGACGACCGCAACCCGCTCGTTCTTGATTTCGGAGATGTGCACGAGGCCATCCTTGGCGCCCATGAAGTTCACGAACGCACCGAAATCGACCATCGACACGACCTTGCCGGTGTAGATCTTGCCGACCTCGGCCTCCTGGGTGATGCTGAGCACCCAGGCCTTAGCGGCTTCGATCTGGGCCGGATCGGACGAGGCGATCTTGACCGTGCCGTCATCCTCGATGTTGACCTTGGCGCCCGTGGTGGCGACGATCTCGCGGATGATCTTGCCGCCGGTGCCGATAACATCGCGGATCTTCGACTTGTCGATCTGGAAGCTTTCGATGCGCGGAGCATGGGCGCTCATCTCGGTCCGGGTGGTGTCGAGAGCCTTGGCCATTTCGCCAAGGATGTGCTCGCGACCGGCCTTGGCCTGATGCAGCGCCACCTTCATGATTTCCTCGGTGATGCCCGCGACCTTGATGTCCATCTGAAGGGCAGTGACGCCTTCGCTGGTGCCGGCAACCTTGAAGTCCATGTCGCCAAGGTGGTCTTCATCGCCAAGGATATCGCTGATGACGGCGAAATCCTTGCCTTCGAGGATCAGGCCCATGGCGATCCCGGCAACCGGACGAGCGAGCGGCACGCCGGCATCCATGAGCGCGAGCGAAGCACCGCAGACCGTCGCCATCGACGACGAGCCGTTCGACTCGGTGATGTCGGACAGGACACGGATGGTGTACGGAAAGGCTTCCTTGGTCGGCAGCACGCCGTTGATGGCGCGCCACGCCAGCTTGCCATGGCCGATATCGCGACGGCTGGGGGCGCCGAAGCGGCCGACTTCACCGACCGAATAGGGCGGGAAATTATAGTGGAGCATGAAGCGTTCGTAACGCAGGCCATCGAGGCCATCGATCATCTGTTCGGCGTCGGAGGTACCGAGCGTCGTTGAAACGATCGCCTGCGTTTCGCCGCGGGTGAACAGCGCCGAACCATGGGTGCGCGGCAGGAAGCCGACCATCGCTTCGATGGGGCGCACGGTGGTGGTGTTGCGGCCGTCGATGCGGATGCCGTCCTTCAGGATGGCGGTGCGGACAATGCTGCCTTCGACCTTCTTGACCAGCTTCGACGCCTTCAGCGCTTCAGCGGGCGCGGTGCCGGCGAACATGTCCTTGACGGTGGCCTTGGCCTTGCCCAGCGCCGACTGGCGATCGGCCTTGGCGATGATCTTGTAGGCATCGGCGATAGTGTCGCCAACCGCATCCTTGATCTTGGCAAGCGTCGAGCTGCTGTCTTCGATATGAAGGTCCCAGGGTTCCTTGGCCGCGGCCTCGGCAAGGCGGATAATCGCATCGATGACCGGCTTGCCGTTTTCATGGGCGAACATCACCGCGCCGAGCATGACCTCTTCCGAAAGCTCCTTGGCTTCGGATTCGACCATCAGGATGGCGTCCTGGGTGCCGGCGGCGACCAGCTCGAGCGTGCCTTCCTTGACCTGGGTCTTGGTCGGATTGAGGATATAGGCACCATCGACGTAACCGACGCGGGCGGCGGACACAGGACCCATGAACGGCACACCGGAAAGCGTCAGCGCGGCGGATGCAGCGATGAGCGCGAGGATATCGGCCTCATTCTCCGAATCGTACGACAGCACCTGCGCGATGACGAGGACTTCGTTGTAGAAGCCTTCGGGAAACAGCGGGCGCAGTGGCCGATCGATGAGGCGCGAGGTCAGCGTCTCGTGCTCGGTGGCACCGCGCTCGCGCTTGAAAAAGCCGCCCGGAATGCGACCGGCGGCGGAGAATTTTTCCTGATAGTGGACGGTAAGCGGGAAGAAATCCTGGCCTTCCTTGACGGACTTGGCAGCGGTGACCGCGCAAAGCACGACGGTTTCACCGTAGGTGGCAAGAACGGCGCCATCGGCCTGGCGCGCAACGCGACCGGTCTCGAGGGTCAGCGTGCGGCCGCCCCACTGGATTTCCTGCTTGTGGATATTGAACATGTGTCGTCTTTCGTATCGGCGCCCCGGCCCTATTGCCGTGACGCTGTGCGAGCCGCATCCGCGGTCCCGCGCCTGCATGTCCGCTTTGATGCGGGCTGGACCCGACGACCATCGCCGCGCCCAGATAGTCGAACGGCCCCGCAGTGGGGCCGTTCGGTCGTTGCCTTACCCGGTTACTTGCGCAACCCGAGCTTGGCGATGATATCGGTGTAGCGGCTGGCGTCTTCGCGCTTCAGATAATCCAGCAGCGAACGGCGCTTGTTGACCAGCACGAGCAGACCGCGGCGGGAGTGATTGTCCTTGGCGTGGGTCTTGAAATGCTCGGTCAGGTTGGCGATACGCTCGGTCAGGATCGAAACCTGGACTTCGGGCGAGCCTGTATCGTTGGCGCCGCGGGCATTGCCCTTGATGACTTCAGCTTTGCGTTCAGCGGTAATCGACATCGGTTACTCCTTAGGTTGCAATGTTGAACCCGCGAAGAACCCGGACCGCTTCTGGGTCGATCTCGACAAGCGCCACGGGAACAGAGCCGAGGCAGGCGAGATAGGTGCCGGGTGAGGCGGGGTGCCCGAAAAGCCTGCGCCCCTGTCGGAGTGCCGCCGCTTGATCGGGATCAACAGCGAGAGCCGGGATGTCGTCCAGCCCTGCCATCAGTGGCAAGATTGCCTGTTCAAGCGTCGCCCCCTGCACCAGGCCTTCGAATTTGTCCAGCGTTATCGCTTGGCTGAGGCAGAAAGGCCCGGCCTTTGTTCGCCGCAGCATGGTGACATGGCCGACGCTGCCCAGCGCAACGGCAATGTCGCGCGCCAGGCTGCGGATATAGGTGCCCTTGGAGACGATAGCACTGAAGGTGGCCGATTCGGGGGTGGCTTCCGTCAGCGCCAGAGCGAGGATGGTGACATGGCGGGCCGCAAGTTCCACGGTTTCGCCGGCCCGCGCCCGGGCATAGGCGCGCTCGCCATCGATCTTGATGGCGGAATAGGCCGGCGGAACCTGCGCGATCGGCCCGGTGAAGTGCGGCAGCATCGCGGCGATGGCCGCGGCATCGGGACGAACATCGGACATCGCGATGACATCGCCCTCGCGATCTTCGGTGCTGGTCGCCGTGCCCCACTGGACGGTGAAGTCATAGGCCTTGGTGGCATCCAGCATGCGACCGGCCAATTTCGTCGCCTCGCCGATCGCGATCGGCAACACGCCCGTCGCCAAGGGGTCGAGGGTGCCGCCATGGCCGATGCGATCCGGCCGTATGCCGGCCCCGCGCAGGATCCGCTTTACCGCGGCGACACCTTGCGCGCTCGACAGCCCGAGCGGCTTGTCGAGGATGAGCCAGCCATTGATGGGCGCCACATGCAACGCGTCGGCGGCGCCAGGCGCAAGGAGCGTCATTTCAATCGAGGTCGTCTTCGTCCGCAAGTGCTTTGGGCGGTGCCTCGACTTCCAGGTCGCGGGCTATGCGCGGTTGGCGCAGGATCGCGTCGATCCGCGCCCCGGCATCGAAGCTTTCGTCGCGACGGAAATGCAGCTCGGGGGTGTATTTTGTCGCCATCCGCCGCGCCACTTCTCCGCGCAGATAGCCCTTGTGCTGGTCAAGCGCCGCCACGATGGCGTCGTCGTTGCCTGTCGCGAGCGGCTTCACGAACACGGTGGCGTGCCGCAGGTCGGGTGACATCCGCACCTCGCTGATCGAGATGATGCTGCGATCGAGCAGGTCGTCGCGCAGGTCTCCCCGCCCGACGAGCTCCGCCAGCGCAGCGCGCACCTGCTCGCCGACACGCAACAGGCGCACCGAGCGTCCCTGCGCATCCGGCTTGGCGCCCCGGGCGCGGCTCAGAGTGTGCGATCCCGCATTTCGACCTCATAGGTCTCGACAACGTCGCCGACCTTGACGTCCGACGACGATTCCAGGGTGATACCGCATTCGAGGCCGACCTTGACCTCGGCGACATCGTCCTTGAAACGCCGCAACGAGGCGATCGAGCCGGTGTAGATGATGACATCGTCGCGCATGACACGAGCCCGAAGCGCCTTTTTGATAAAGCCTTCGGTGACGCGGATACCGGCCGCCTTGCCGATCTTGCCGGCTTGGAAGACATCGAGCACCAGCGCGCGACCGACGACGGTTTCGAGCGCTTCCGGCCCCAACTGCCCGGCCATTGCCGCCTTCACGTCATCGACGAGATCATAGATCACATCATAGTATTTCAGCGCGACGCCATCGCGCTGGGCGATTTCACGCGCCTTGGCATTGGCGCGGACACCAAAGCCAATGATCGGCGCGCCGCTCGCCTTGGCCAGCGTCACATCCGATTCGGTGATACCGCCGACACCGGCGCTGAGCACCTTGGCCTTGATGAGATCGGTCGAAATCTTGTTGACCGCACCGGCGATGGCTTCGGCAGAGCCTTGCGTGTCCGCCTTGATGACCAGCGGGTAAACCTGCGCCTTGGCCTGGCGAAGCACCGAGAACATCGTTTCGAGATTGGCGGGCTCCTGCTCGATCCGCTTGGCGTTGAAGACGCTGGCGCGATAGTCGGCGACTTCACGGGCACGTGCCTCGCTCTCGACCACCGCAATCGGGTCTCCCGCCGACGGCACGCCGGTCAGGCCAAGCACCTCGACCGGCGTCGAAGGCAGCGCGAATTTGACGTTCTTTCCCTGGTCGTCGACCAGCGCACGAACCTTGCCCCATTCCTGCCCCATCACGAAGATGTCGCCGGTCTTCAGGGTGCCGCGCCGAACCAGAACCGTCGCAAGGGCACCCTTGCCCTTGTCGAGCCGTGCTTCGATGACATTGCCTTCGGCGGGCCGGTCCGGGTTGGCCTTGAGCTCGAGGATTTCGGCCTGCAGCAGGATCTTCTCGATCAATTCGTCCAGCCCGGTCTTGGCCGTCGCCGATACTTCGACATCCTGGACTTCACCGCCCATCGCCTCGACCAGCACGTCGTGCTGGAGCAGCGCAGTGCGGATCTTCTGGGCATCGGCGCCGGTCTTGTCCATCTTGTTGATGGCGACGATCATGGGAACACCGGCCGCCTTGGTATGGTTGATGGCTTCGATGGTCTGCGGCATGATTCCATCGTCCCACGCCACCACGAGGATGACGATATCGGTGACACTGGCGCCGCGGGCCCGCATCGCGGTGAAGGCCTCATGACCCGGCGTATCGAGGAAGGTGATCTTGTCCTTCGACTTGGTGGTGATCTGGTAGGCGCCGATGTGCTGCGTGATGCCGCCCGCCTCGCCCTTGACGACATTGGTGCCGCGCAACGCGTCGAGCAACGAGGTCTTGCCGTGGTCGACATGGCCCATGATGGTGACGACCGGCGGCCGCGCAACGAGGTGATCGTCGACATCGGCCTCGCCGACCATGCCGATTTCGACGTCCGAATCGGAGACGCGAATGATGTTGTGGCCGAATTCGTTGAGCACCAGCTCGGCGGTATCCTGGTCGATCTCATCGACGGCGGCGCTCGGCACGCCAAGGCGGGCCAGCAACCGGACGACATTGCTGGTACGCTCGGCCATGCGGTTGGCCAGTTCGGAAACGGTAATCCGGTCGGGCACCGTCACGTCGCGGACCTGCTTGGCCTGCGAGCCGAGGCGCCCGCGTTCCTTCTCGCGTGAACGCCGCAGCGCCGCAAGGCTGCGAACGCGGACCGAATCGTCCGAATCGAGCGCCTTGGTAACGGTGAGCTTGCCCGATTGGCGGCGATCATCGACGCGCAGCCGGGCGGGCTTGGCGGCAAGATCGGGCTTGCGGCCGGGCAGGGCGCGAACGCGGAGGCGTTCCTCCTCCTCGTCGAGTTCCTGGATACTGCCGGGCTCGGCAACCACCGGATCGGGACGCGTGGCGATCTCTTCCTCGCGCAGGCGCTTTTCCTCGATACGCTGGCGCTCGATTTCGGCGGCTTCGGCGCGGGCGGCCTCCTCGCGGATGCGGGCTTCCTCGCCGGCGCGCAAACGGTCCTCTTCGGCCTGGCGCAACAGCAGGGCCTGTCGCTCCTGTCGCGTCATCAAGTCGGCTGCGGGGGCGCGGCGCGGTTCGGGTGCACGCGCGGCGGGCCGTGCCGCGGGCCGTGCCGGTGCCGGTACGGGCCTTGCGGCTGGTGCCGGCGCGGAGGCCTGGATTTTGGCGGGCTGAGCTGTGGCCTGAGGCGCTGCCTGAGACGTTGGCTGAGCATCGGGCTGGGGCGCAGCCGGTGCAACAGCCGCTGGCTCGGCAACTTTGGGCTGCGGAGCCGGCGCGCGCTCGACCGGGGTGAACATGACCGGCGGCGGCATGGTGCGCGCCGGGGTCGCCGGCGGCAACGGTGCTTCGACCACGGCGGCAACCGGGGCAACCGGAGCGGGTGCCGGGTCGGCAGCCCGGGCAACGGGCGCGGGCGCTACTGCCGGCGCGGGAGCCGGCGCTTCGACCGCGGGTGCTTCGACGGCAACCGGATCGCCCGGGCGGTGCAGGACGCGCGCACGCTTGACCTCGACCACCACCTGCTTGGTGCGGCCGTGGCTGAAGCTCTGCTTGACCTTGCCGACTTCGACCGCCTTGTTGAGGCCGAGGGGGGCACGCATGCCGAGCTTTGGTTTGGTGTCGTCACTCATCTAGTCGCGCCTAATGCCTTTCGTCGGCGGCAACGGCAATTGCCGTGTCCGCCTGATCTTCGTTTTCGTCGTCGTCGCACGCAATGGCCGCGGTTCCGGCAGAACCGGTACCAGTCCACGCGGCCCAGCGTTCCAGCGCTTCGATGACCCGTGCGGCGCTGGCGGCGTTGGCAATGGCGGCGTGTACAACATTCTCGCGGCCCAGCGCCAACGACAATTGCTCGCGCCCTACCGGCAGCACCAGTGAATGGGTGTCGGGCGATGCGCCACGCCGCCTGGCCTCCAGCTTGCTGGTCCCGTCGGGCGCCGCATCGGCGGCATGGACAAGCAGCCGAACGCGGCCCTTCAACAGCGCTTCGCCGATCCGTTCATGTCCCCAGATGAGGTGTCCGGCGCGGTTTTCCAACCCCAGCCGGTCCATGGCGCGTCGTTCGAGGCCGATGCTGATCTGTTCGGCAAGGTTGTCTGGCAGCTTCAGGCTGTTGGATTTGAAAGCACGCGCCAGGGCACCCTTCAGCTTGCCTTTTGCCATGGCGGCCTCGAGCACACCGCGATGGGCCACAATCCATGCCCCGCGACCGGGAAACTTGTTGCCGAGGTCTGCGGCGACCTGGTCTTCGGGGCCGATGGCAAGCCTGATCAGCGACGCACGGGGGCCGTGCGCCTGGGTGAGGATACAGCGCCGTTCCGGGCCTTCGGCCGCAGCGACGGTGGGTTCCGGCGTCAGATGCTCATCGGGTTCCATCCGCAGTCGCGACCTCCGCGGCTACATCGTCTTCGAACCAGTGTGCGCGTGCCGCCATGATGATGCGGTTACCGTCATCGTCCGAAAGGCCGAATTCACGCAGCACCCCGGCGCTTTTGCTGACCAGCTCGTCGGTAGCAAGGTCGCCGAGGTCGTCGAGGGTCTTGATGCCTTTCTTGCCCAGCGTCACCAGCATGGCTTCGGTCAGGCCGTCGATAGCGGCCAGATCGTCCGAAACGCCCAGTTCGGTGCGTTCGGCGCGGGCAGTGGCCTCGCGGCGCTCGAGCGCTTCGATGGCGCGCTTCTGCAATTCGCCGCCCAGGTCTTCGTCAAAGCCCTCGATCGCGGCGATTTCGGACAGGTCGACATAGGCCACCTCCTCCAGTTCGCTGAAGCCTTCCGCGACCAGTAGCTGTGCCAGCGTCTCATCGACATCGAGTTCGCTTTCGAACATCGCCGACTTCTCGGTGAATTCCTTCTGGCGACGCTCCGATTCATCGGCCTCGGTCATGATGTCGATCTGGCGGCCGGTAAGCTGGCTGGCGAGGCGCACATTCTGGCCGCGGCGGCCGATGGCGAGCGAAAGCTGATCATCGGGGACGACCACATCGATGCGGTTGTCTTCCTCGTCCATCACCACCTTGCTGACTTCAGCCGGCTGGAGGGCGTTGACAACAAAGGTCGCGACATCCGGCGACCACGGGATGATATCGATCTTTTCGCCCTGCAGTTCCTGGACGACGGCCTGCACGCGGCTGCCCTTCATGCCGACGCAGGCGCCGACAGGGTCGATGCTCGAATCGCGGCTGATCACGCCGATCTTGGCGCGGCTGCCGGGATCGCGCGCGACGGCCTTGATCTCGATGATGCCGTCATAGATTTCCGGCACTTCCTGGGCGAACAGCTTCTTCATGAAGTCCCCGGCCGAACGCGACAGGAAGATCTGCGGGCCACGCGCTTCACGGCGGACGCTGGCAATCAACGCACGCACACGGTCGCCCGGCTTCAGCACTTCGCGCGGAATCTGCTGGTCGCGGCGAATGACGCCCTCTGCCTTGCCAAGGTCGACAACGACATGACCGAACTCGGCACGCTTGACGAGGCCGGTGATGATTTCGCCGGCGCGGTCCTTGAATTCCTCATACTGGCGGTCACGCTCCGCATCGCGGACCTTCTGGACGATCACCTGCTTTGCCGCTTGCGCCGCGATGCGGCCAAATTCGACCGGCGGCAATGGGTCGACGATGAAATCCCCCAGCTTGGCCGTATTGTCCTTCTTGAGCGCATCCTTCAGCGAAACCTGCTTGAAGAAATCCTCTGGCTCCTCGACGACTTCGAGCACGCGCCAAAGCCGGGTTTCACCACCCTTGGGGTCGATCTTGGCGCGAATGTCGTTTTCGGCGCCATAGCGGGCGCGGGCGGCACGCTGGATCGCGTCTTCCATCGCTTCGATGACGATCATCCTGTCGATCGACTTTTCACGCGCCACCGCGTCGGCAATGGCGATGAGTTCGGCGCGGTTGGCAGTGACGGGGGTAGCCATGTATCGGTCCTCAGTCCTCGGTCGAATCGTTGTCGTTGGCAGAAGCTTCGTCGGGAATTTCAATCAGCTCGTCGGCATCGCTCGAATCGAGCGGACGCGTGGCGTTTATCAGCTTGGGCGTCAGCACCAGCTTGGCCGAGGCCACCACCGAAAAGGGCAGGACAACAGGCCCGACGCTCTTGACCTCGATGGTCAGTTTATCACCATCGAGCCCGGTTATCACGCCGTGAAAGCGGTTGCGACCATCGACGACCGGATCAAGTTTGCCGCGCACTTCATGTCCGGCCCAGCGCACCCAATCCGACGCGCGGGTCAATGGCCGGTCGATGCCCGGCGATGACACTTCCAGCGCATATTCGCCGGCAATCGGGTCGGCGGTCTCCAGCGGTTCGTCGAGCGCACGGCTGATCTGCGCGCACTGGCCAAGCGTCAACTGCCCGGTGGCGGGATCTTCGGCCATGATCTGCAATGTCTGCTCACCGGCCTTGCCCATCAGTTGGACGCGCACCAGGTCAAACCCCAGGTCACTGACGACGGGGGCGATGATGGCGATCAAATTCGCGTGAAGGGAGGCGGTGTCGGTCAAGTCGTTTCCTGCAAGCACCTCAGGCGGCGGCGGGAACGTTCCCGGCCGACCTCCATGCGGTTACCCATGTAGAGATGAGCGCCATATAGGCCGGGGCCGCAAAGTGAGCAAGGGGCATGGGAGCAGGCGGTCGGGAGCAACTTCGCCGTCCGGGGGTTGAGGGCGTGAGGAATTTGCGCGAGGCCTTGCACGGCTTTAGCGTGGCAGTTCAAGCAAGGGAAATTTGACGATGGTTGGAACGATCCGGTTGATTGGGGCGACGGCGCTGCTCGCATGGCATGCAGCGACGATGGCGCAGGCTGTGCCCGAAAAGCCGCGCAGCGACGTCGACAAGGTCGGCGACACCGCCGAATCGGTCGTCGAAAAGCCGCTCCGGGATCTCAACCTGATGAAGGACAAGATCCCGCCCGAGTTGTTGGCGATCCAGGCGGAGCCCTATTCTCTCAACGGCCTGAAAAGCTGTGCCCAGTATCGGACGGCGGTTGCCACCATGACCAGGGTTTTGGGGCCCGACATCGATTCAGCTGCGGCACGCAAGAAAAACCCGCAAAATCCGGGCGAGTTCGCCTTGAGCGCCGGCGCGTCGGTCGCAGGCAGCCTGATCCCCGGTGGCGGTCTCATCCGCAAGCTTTCCGGCGCTGAAGCCGCGCAGATGCGAGCCCAGGCCGCCGTGGTGGCCGGTAGCTTGCGCCGGGCCTATCTGAAGGGCACGGCGCGCGCCAAGGGTTGCAAGATCTAGCCTGTTGGCAGGGCGAGCGGGTGTTCCTCACCTGCTGCCCGCGATCGTCGCCGGCTTCAGTCGATGACCAGCCGCTCATAGCGGCGCAGATGGTGGTCGACCGAGCCGAACTGACTTTCGATCATCGTCGCGCGCTTGAAATAATGGCCGACCGCGAGCTCGTTCGAAATGCCGATCCCTCCGTGGATCTGCACCGCGTTCTGGCCGGTGAATTTCAACGCCTTGCCGACCTTGGATTTTGCCGCTGAAACCGCAGAAGCGCGTTCTGCGCTATCGAGCTTCAGCGTCGCCATCAGCGTGATCGACACGGCTTGTTCGACTTCCATGAACATATCGACAAGGCGGTGCTGGATGACCTGGAATTCGCCTATGGCCTTGCCGAACTGCTTGCGCTGCTTGGCATAATCCAGCGTCGTCGCGTGCAGGACGCGGGCCACGCCACAGGCTTCGGCGCATATGGCGGCGGTGCCTTCATCCACGATTCGTTCGATCAGCGGCAAGGCCTCCCCTTCGGCGCCGATCCGGTGCTCGGCACCGATCGCGGCATTCTCGAAATAAATCTCGGACGCCGCCGATCCATCCACGGTCGGATAATCGCGCCGTGTGATCCCCTTGGTGTCGGCTGGTATCAGGAACAGAGAGACGCCTCCGGCATCGCGCTGGGCACCGCCGGTGCGCGCCGTGACGAGCAGGTGGGTGGCATAACTGCCTGAATAGACCACCGACTTGTGGCCGTTGAGGATGTAGCCAGCGCCGTCCTGCTTTGCGGTGGTGCGCAGGTCGGCGAGGTTATAGCGACCCTGCGGCTCGGCATAGGCGAAGGCGATGATGACATTGCCCGCGATGATTTCAGGGATGACGGCATCGGCGAGGGCGCCGCCAGTCGCCTTTAGCGCACCGCCTCCGATGACCACCGTCTGCAGATAGGGCTCGATAACCAGCGCGCGACCGATTTCCTCCATGACGATCATGTTCTCGATGGCACCGCCGCCAAGACCGCCATGGGCTTCGGCGAACGGTGCGCCGAGAATGCCCAGCTCTTCGGCGAAAGCTTTCCAGACGCCTGCATTCCAGTGCTTGCCGGAATGCACCGTCTTCATGCGATTATCGAAGCTGTAGGTGTCAGCCAGGTAGCGCGCGACCGTGTCGCGCAGCATGGTCTGTTCGTCGGTGGTGTTGAAATCCATGTCCGTCTCCCGGGCGCTCTTGCAGGCGCTGTCGATGTCCTGGCGTAATGCCGGCAAAAGCCGGTATCCACCCAATCGCCACGCCCCGATTACCGGCGCCTGGCGCGAGAGTGGATACCGGCTTTCGCCGGCGTGACAAGAATATGGCCGTTAGAGCCCCAGCACCATCTTGGCGATGATGTTGCGCTGGATTTCGTTCGAACCGCCGTAGATGCTGGTCTTGCGCATGTTGAAATAGGTCGGCGCAACGCGGTGGCTGTAATCGGGGCCGATCGGGTGCTCGTTGTCGCCCTCTCCGAAGCCGCGATAATAGGGTGCGCCGTAATGACCGGCGGCTTCCAGCGCCAGCTCGGTTATGCGCTGCTGGATTTCGGTGCCCTTGATCTTGAGCAGCGACGATTCCGGCCCTGGTCCCTTGCCCGAGCTTTCGCCGGCGAGGGTCCGCAGTTCGGTGTATTCGAGCGCCGACAGATCGACTTCCAGTTCGGCGACCTTACGCTTGAAGAACGGGTTCTTGAGCAGGATTTCGCCCTCGTCGAGCTCCGTCCGCGCGATCGACTTGATCCGCTCGACGCCGCGCTTCGATGCGGCGACGCCGGCGATGCCGGTACGTTCGTGCGCCAGCAGGAACTTGGCGCAGGTCCAGCCCTTGTTCTCCTCGTAGACACGGTTTTCAACGGGCACGATGACGTCTTCGAGCCAGACCTCGTTGACCTCATGCTCGCCGCCGAGCGTGATGATCGGCCGTACGGTGATGCCCGGTGTCTTCATGTCGATCAGCAGGAAGGAAATGCCCTCCTGCGCCTTCACCTCGGAATTGGTGCGGACGAGGAAGAACCCCCAGTCGGCATGCTGCGCCAGGGTCGTCCAGGTCTTCTGGCCGTTGACGCGATAATATTCCTTGCCGTCATCACCGGTAAAGCGCTCGGCCTTGGTCCGCAGATTGGCGAGGTCGGATCCGGCGCCTGGCTCGGAATAGCCCTGGCACCACCAATCGTCGCCCGACAGGATGCGCGGCAAGAACCTGGCCTTTTGCTCCGGGGTCCCGAAGGTGTAGATGACCGGGCCGACCATGCTGAGCCCGAACGGCATCAGCCGGATGGCGTCGGCGCGGGCGGTTTCTTCCGACCAGATGTAGCGCTGCACCGATGTCCAGCCGGTGCCGCCATATTGCTTGGGCCACGCCGGCGCGATCCAGCCCTTGGCGGCCAGCACCCTGTGCCAACTGAGGAAGTCGTCCTTGCTCAGTTCCTCGCCCTCGTCGATCTTGCCGTTGAGTGCCGCCGGGTAGCTGTCCTTGATGAAGGCCCGCACTTCGTCGCGAAAGGCAATATCCTCGGCGGAAAAATTCAGGTCCACGTTTCGCTCCCCAAAAGCTCATGTAGGTTGACGTTTACGTTAACTGCGATTCGCCGTGACCGCAAGCGCTGCGGGACGGGCATACTTGTCGCAGGCGAAACAAGGGCCATATCAGTGTGATGCTCAACCTTGTCTCGATCGTCATCGGCCTTTTCGCGTTCATCGCGGCGTTGGTCGCTTTCATCCCTTTGCTCGGCTGGGCCAACTGGATCATCATCCCGCTGGCGGCTGTCGGGCTGGCGCTTGGCGCCATGTCGAGCAGCAATGCCGGGCGCAACCTCAACATCGTCGTCATCGCCCTCGGCGCGCTGCGCCTGACTTTGGGCGGGGGGCTGTTCTAGCACTCAGCGTGGCACCGTCACCGGCGCGATCAAGGCGAGGCATGTTCCGGGGTCGAAGCGGGCGCCATCCGGCTTGCGGGCGGCTGCGGTGCGAACGCGCATGATGCCGTCGCCGGCAGGATAGAGAAAGACATCGAGGACGCACGGCGGCCGAACATATTGCAGCTGCCGAGCCGGGCCCTCCGTGCGATCGAGCGACGCCCGGCCGAGCAGGGCAATGACATTTTCGGCTGCCGTGCCGAGAATGCGCACCAGCCCGGGCGGCGGCGGCGGTGGCGGGGCGAGCGCCACCGGCGGTGGCGTCGGGGCGGCGCAGGCGCCGAGCGCGAGCAGCGTCAACAGGGTAATCCGGCGGATCATGCGGGGGCGGGTCACCTCGGGCGGCGGTGGAACATGTGGGTGGCAAAGGCGATGCCGGTAACCGGCGCGATGAACCCTACGAACGGCAGCGAAAACAGCCCGGCGGTGACAAGCCCGGTGCCCCAGCGGTCCCAGCGCCATGTCAGCGGCCAACGATGCGCCGCAGGCGGGTCGAGGTGCCGCGCCGCCACAGTTTCCAGATATTCGCGCCCCAGCAGCCAGGCATTGATCGCCAGAAACAGCAGCAGCGGTCCGATCCCGGTGACCAGCAACAACAGGTAGAGTGGCAGGAACAGCGCGTTCCAAAGCAGGACGCGCAATCCCGATCGCACCCCCATGGCGATCTGGTGGCCGATCTTGACGGGTTTCGCCGTGGCGGAAGGGTAATAACGCGCCTCTACCGCGGCGATGATATCGTCTTGCCACAGTGCGGTCACCGCGGTGGCGATGCTGGTGAAACTCAACCAGAGGAGCAGCGCCGTCAGGACGAATGCAGCGGCACCGCCGGCGCCATCGTTCCAGACATCGGCCAGCCAAGCGGGCCAGCCGCCAGTGTCGATGCCGCCAATCGCCGCAAACACGCCCCAGCCAGCCAAGGCGAACAGCAGCAAGGTGAGCCCGATTGCACGCAGCAGGACACGCAGGATTGCCGGATCGCCGAGCTGGGCAAGACTGAGGATGAGCGCGGCGGGCATGAGCGCTGCAACCTAGTGCCATGCGGGCATGGTGGAAACCCTGTGGCGGACTCGGTCTGGCGCGGCTTTGGGGCTGGCGGCGGAGTTGCAGGCGATACCGGCCATGACCGGGCGGCGATCAGGGGGATGACGCCGCGGCGATATCCGCATAGGGACAACGCCGTCTTTCCATTTTCCCCACCATAAGGCCCGCCCATGACCGCCCGCCACGATGTTCTCGCCATCGGCAACGCTCTTGTCGATGTCATTGCCGAAGCACCCGCCAGCTTTCTCGCCGAACGCAACATTGCCAAGGGTTCGATGCGGCTGATCGGCGCCGATGAGGCCGAAACGCTTTATGCAGCGATGGCCCAGGGCCGCGAAATCAGCGGTGGTTCCGCTGCCAACACTGTTGCCGGCATGGCGGCGATGGGCGCGAAGCCGGCGTTTGTCGGGCGTGTCGCCAACGACCAGCTGGGAACGATCTTCGCGCATGACATCCGTGCCGCAGGGGTCGATTTCACCACCGCGGCATCGGTGGGAACCACCCCCACCGGTCGCTGCCTTATCGTCGTGACGCCCGATGGCGACCGCACCATGAACACCTATCTCGGCGCGTGCCAGGAACTTTCCGAAGCCGATCTCGACGCTGAAACGGTGGCGGCGGCGCAGATATTGTACCTTGAGGGGTATCTCTGGGATCCGCCGGTGCCGCGCGCCGCGATGAAAAAGGCCATCGCCGTGGCGCGCGCCAACGGCCGCAAGGTGGCGATGACGCTTTCGGACGTGTTCTGCGTCGAAGGCCATCGCGCCGACTTCCGCGATTTGCTGGAAAGCCATGTCGACCTGATGTTCGGCAATGAAAACGAAGTCTGCGCGCTGTATCAGACCCAGAACCTCGATGAGGCCATGGCCGAGCTGGCGAAACACAGCGCTATCGCGGTGGTGACGCGGTCTTCCAAGGGTGCCGTCGTGCTCGAAGGTGGTCGCCGCCACGTGGTCGCGGCAGAGCCGGTGGCGCGCGTGCTCGATACCACCGGCGCGGGCGACCTGTTCGCCGGCGGCTTCATGGCTGCGATGGTCGCCGGGCGCTCCATGCCCGATTGTGCCCGTGCTGGCTGCATCGCTGCGGCCGAGGTAATCGGCCATTTCGGCGCCCGGCCGGAAGCGGACCTGAAGGCGTTGGTAGCGGCTCGCCTCGGCTGAAAAACTTTTAAAGGCACGAAAAAGCCGCCGGGAACGCATCCCCGGCGGCTTTTTTCTGCCCAGCGGTCAGCGCGTACCCGGCGCGGGCGCGCCCGGCATCGGCGCGACGCCGGTTGGCGGCACATCGCTGTCGAGTTCGTGCACATCGAATTCCCCGCGCGCCACATTGGAACGATTGCGACCGTAGAGCGCGTAGAACACCAGCCCGATGGCGCCCCAGCCAAAGAATACCAGCTGCGCCGTCAAGCTGAGGAAAGCGAACAGCAACAGGCAACCGGCTGCCGCAGCCGGGGCGACGACCCAGACAGCCGGGGTGCGGAATGCGCGCTTGCGACCGGGGTTGGAACGACGCAGCGCCATGATGGCGAGCGACACGAAGAAGAAGGCGCAGAGCGTGCCACCGTTGGAAACGCTGGCCAGCGCGCCGACCGGGAAAAAAGCAGCGGCAATGGTGACGCCGATTCCGGTGACGATGGTAACGACGTGCGGCGTCTTGAACCGCGGGTGGACCTTCGACAGGCCGGTCGGCAGCAGGCCATCACGCGACATGACGAAGAAAATGCGGGTTTGCGCATACATCATCATCAGCACGACGGAAGGCAGCGCAAAGCCCGCCGCCAGGCCAAGCATGTTGCCGACGGCCGGATGCCCGATAGAGCGCAGCACATGCGCCAGCGCTTCCTTCGAGCAGACGAGGAGGACATTGCCGGTGGCATTGCACTGGGCCACGAGTTCGGGCGAACCCGGCGTCAGCCCCTTGCCGGCGGCGTCAAGCATCGGCTGGGCGCCAAAGCTGCCGATCGCACCGGCGCCGACCAGCATGTAGAAGATCGTGCAGATGACGAGGCTGCCGATGAGGCCGATCGGCACATTGCGTTGCGGATCCTTGGTTTCCTCGGCGGCGGTGGAAACTGCGTCGAAGCCCACGAAGGCGAAAAAGATGATCGACGCGGCGCTGATGATGCCGCCGGTACCGAGCGGCGCGAACGGAATGAAGTTCTTTGCCTCGATGGCGGGAACGCTGAGCGCGATGAACGCGGTCAGCGCCAGCACCTTGACGACAACGAGCACGGCATTGACCGTGGCGCTCTCCTTGGTGCCGACGACCAGAAGCGCCGTCACGGCCATCGCGATGACGACGGCGGGCAGATTGATGAGGCCGCCGGTCTGCAGCGCGGTCTGCAGTTCGGGCGTCATCGGATAGAACAACAGTGTCATGCGGGCGATGATGCCATCGCCGTTGGCGATGACCGAAGGCACGTGGATGTGCGCGAGGTTTTCGAGGACGCCGACGGCATAGCCTGACCAGCCGACCGCGACGGCGCTCGCCGCCACCGCATATTCGAGCACCAGTGCCCAGCCGACGACCCAGGCCAGGATTTCACCGAAGGTCGCGTAGCTGTAGGTGTAGGCAGAGCCTGCCACCGGCACCATCGCCGCCAGTTCGGCATAGCACAATGCCGCCAGCCCGCAGACCAGTGCCGACAGGACGAAGCTGATCAACATGCCCGGCCCGGCCACCTGCGCCGCTTCGGCTGTCAGGACGAAGATGCCGGTGCCGATGATGCCGCCGATGCCGAGCATGGTGAGCTGGAACGCCCCCAGGCTTCGGTGGAGCGATTTCTTTTCCGCTGTCGCCAGGATGGAATCGAGCGACTTTATGCGCCAGTTCGCCAAAACAATAACCCCTCTGTGGGCATCCGCAGCGTGTTCGCTGTCGGCAGCCAAAATCGAATAGCCTCTATAGGGGCAGGGTTCGGGCGCAGGGTCAAGGTATCTGCGCGCCAGAGCGATGCGATGACGCGCGTGGTGCGCCGCCGGGCCATGATCCGGAAGCCCGGCCATGATTTACACTATCGTCGGTCTGGTTGTGAAATATCACAGCCTCGTCGTTATGTTGGTTATATCACATAATACTGTGGCGTCGCGGCGGCGCTTGCGGTAGGACGCGCGGATGGAAGCCCGCCTCCGAACCAGCCTCCGACCCGGGGCACAGACGCCGCTCGACAGCAGCGAGCGCGCAGCGCTGGCGCGAATCGATGGCACGCGCGACGCGATGCTGGCGCGCACCACCGCATGGGCCGTGATCAACAGCGGCAGCCGCAATCTGCCGGGCCTCGAGGCCATGGCGGAGCAACTTGTGGCGGCATTTTCCAGTCTCGGTGCGGTCAGCCTGCACGATGCGGCACCGGTGACCGCCATCGACACGGCGGGGTGCGCTGTTGCGCTGGCCCACGGGCAAAACCTGCACGTCGTCTGCCGGCCAGATGCGCCCGTACGGGTGTTGCTGACCGGGCACATGGACACGGTGTTCGGCATCGATCACCCGTTCCAGGCCTGCCGCTGGATCGATGGCAACACCCTTAATGGCCCGGGCACCGCCGACATGAAGGGCGGCATCGCCGTCATGCTCGCGGCGCTCGAAACTCTAGAGGCTTCGCCATTCGCCGCCGGCATCGGCTGGGACGTCATCATCAACAGCGACGAGGAAGTTTCCTCGCCTGGCTCTGCTGCGTTGCTGGTCGAGGCTGCCAGGCGCTGCCAGCTGGGGCTGACCTATGAACCGGCGCTGCCAGACGGCACCCTGGCTGGCGCGCGCAAAGGCTCGGGCAATTTTTCAGCGGTCATCGCCGGGCGTGCCGCCCATGCCGGCAGGGAGCCCGAAAAGGGCCGCAACGCGATTCTCGCCGCCGCCGACCTGGCTTTGCGGTTGAAGGCGCTGACCGCCGACGACCTCAGCGTCAATCCCGCCAAGATCGATGGCGGCGGTCCCAACAACATTGTCCCTGACAGTGCCGTTCTACGCTTCAACATGCGGCCGTCCACGCCTGCCGCGGAGGCCCGCGCCCGCGCCGCCATCGATGCGCTGGCGGCCGAGGTCGCAGCGCTCCACGAGGTCGCAATCCATCTCCACGGCAGTTTCGCGCGTCCGCCCAAGCCGCTCGATGCCAACCAGCAGCGCTTGTTCGACCTTGTCCGCGATTGCGGTGGAGCGCTCGGCCTTGCCATCGGCTGGCGCGATACGGGCGGCGTTTGCGATGGCAACAACCTTGCCGCTACCGGGCTGGCTGTCGTCGATACCCTTGGCCCCCGCGGCGGTGCCATCCATTCGGCGGACGAATTCCTGTGCGTCGATTCACTGGAAGAACGCGCGCGGCTGTCGGCATTGTTGCTGATGCGCGTGGCGCGGGCAGGATGGACGCGATGAGCTGGCACGTTCGCGCGGCCCGGGGGTCGGATCTCGGCGCCCTGTTGGGCCTTGCCCGCCTTACCGGTGGCGGTTTCACCAACCTGCCGGCCGACGAGACTTCGCTCGCCGAACGTCTGGCCTGGTCCGATGCCAGCTATGCCCGAAGCACCGAAACGCCCGAGGACGAGCTTTACATCCTGCTCCTCGAACAGCGCGGCACGGGTCGCATCGGCGGCTGCGCGATGGTGTTCAGCCGCATCGGCGCGCGCTGGCCCTTTTACAGCTACAAGCTCGGTGTGCTCAGCCAGACCTCGCGTGAGCTTGGTCGTACGTTCGCCTTGCCGTTCCTCAGCCTGGTATCCGACCATGACGGCGCCAGCGAAGTCGGAGGGTTGTTTCTTCATCCGGATCTGCGAACCGGCGGGCTTGGCCGCCTTTTGGCGCGATCGCGCTATCTGTTCATCGCCCAGCACCGTGCGCGATTTGGCGACAAGATGCTGGCAGAACTGCGCGGCGTTCTCGACGACGATGGCAATTCGCCATTTTGGGACGCGCTGGGGCGGCAGTTTTTCGGCATGACCTTCCCGGAGGCCGACAGCTTCAACGCGATCAACGGCAGCCAGTTCATCGCCGACCTGATGCCCAAGCACCCGATCTACACAGCGCTGCTGCCCAAATCGGCGCGGGATGTCATCGGGCTGCCCCACCCAAAGGGCCGCGCCGCGCTGGCGATGCTGGAGGCGGAGGGCTTCAGCTTCGACAATTATGTCGACATTTTCGACGGCGGCCCGACGGTAACGGCGCGCACCGACCAGTTGCGCAGTGTCCGCGAGGCAAGGCTGGCCACGGTCGAACGGCTGTGCCCGACAGGATCGGGGTTTGAACGGGCGTTGCTGGCGACCGGGCGCTTGACCGAATTTCGCGCCTGGCTTGGTCATGTCGGTATCGACGAATGTGCTCTGCCCGCCGGCGAGGCCGAGGCCATGGGCGTGCAGGTTGGAGACGAAATTCGCCATGTCGCGCTTTGAATCGATCGATCCGTGTACCGCTGAACCAATTTGGCAGGGCGAGGCCGGCGATGTCGCCGCAGCCGTCGCTCGTGCCCGGGCAGCCTTGCCCGGCTGGGCATCGGCGGGTCTGGAGCCGCGTATCGCCGTCGCGCGCGCCTTCAAGGCCGTGGTCACCGAGCGGGCCGAAGCCTTTGCCCGGCTGATCGCGCGGGAGACCGGCAAGCCCTATTGGGAGACCAGGACCGAGGTCGCCAGCGTCGCCGCCAAGGTCGATATTTCCATTACCGCGCAGGCGGAACGCGCCGGGTCACGGTCTGGCGACGTCGCCGGTGTACGGCAAGTGCTGCGACACAAGCCGCATGGTGTGCTGGCGGTGCTCGGGCCGTATAATTTCCCGGCACACTTGCCCAATGGCCATATCGTTCCGGCATTGCTGGCCGGCAACACCATCGTCTTCAAACCGTCGGAGCTTACGCCGGCCGTGGCCGACTTCATGGCCGAATGCTGGCAAGCGGCGGGATTGCCCGCCGGCGTGCTCAACATTGTCCATGGCGCTGGCGAAACGGGCAAGGCGCTGGCGGCGGGCGATATCGATGGCTTGCTGTTCACCGGATCGGCGGGAGTCGGCGCTGCTCTGGCGCGGCAGTTTGCTGAAACGCCTGGCAAGATCCTGGCGCTGGAGATGGGGGGTAACAATCCGCTGATCGTCTGGGATCTTGCGCCCGATAGCCTTGATGCGGCGGCGGCGCTGATCGTCCAGTCGGCGTATCTGTCGGCGGGGCAGCGCTGCACCTGCGCGCGGCGCCTTGTCGTTCGCGACGGTAGCGAGGGCGCCATTATCGACCGCGTCACGGCATTGATCGACCGGATCATCGTCGGCGCGCCGTTCGACGAACCGCAACCATTCATGGGCCCGGTGATCGCCAATCGTGCCGCCGACGGTCTGGTGGCGGGGGCCGCGGCCCTGGTGGCCAAGGGCGCACGGGTCATCCGGGGGCTGGAGCGTCTCCGCGCCGACCGCCCGTTCCTTTCGCCGGCGCTTTACGATGTCACCGGCCTTACCGGCCTGCCCGACGCCGAATTGTTCGGGCCGCTGCTGCAACTTGTCCGCGTGCCGGATTGGGACGCTGCCGTTGCTGTCGCCAATGACACCAAATTCGGACTTTCCGCAGGACTGATCGGCGGCGATGCAGCGCTCTACGACCGCTTCTGGACCGCATCGCGTGCCGGCGTCGTCAACTGGAACAGACCGACGAATGGTGCCGCCTCGAACGCGCCCTTCGGCGGCATCGGGCTTTCTGGCAACCATCGCCCCAGCGCTTATTATGCAGCGGATTATGCCGCCTGGCCGGTGGCCAGCCTCGAAGCCGATGCGCCCGAAGGCACGATTGCGACGGGATTGCGCCCATGATCCGCGAGATCAATTTCGACGGGCTTATTGGCCCTACGCATAATTACGCCGCACTCAGCTTCGGCAATCTCGCCAGCGCATCGAACGCCGGCGCCGAATCGCGTCCACGCGAGGCGGCATTGCAGGGGCTGGCAAAGATGCGCTTTGCGCTGTCGCTGGGTTTGGCACAGGGCCTGCTGTTGCCATTGGAACGCCCCAACACCCGCTGGCTGCGGACGTTGGGTTTTACGGGAAGCGATGCCGAAGTCTGCGCCGCCGCGCACGATGACGACCCGAAGCTGTTCGCCCAGGCATGTTCCGCTTCGTCGATGTGGACCGCCAACGCCGCCACCGTTTCACCGGCCGCCGACGCCGGTGATGGCCGGACCCACCTGAGCGTCGCCAACCTGTCGCGGATGACGCATCGCAGTATCGAGCACCCCGAAACCGAGGCGCAATTGCGCCTCGCCTTCGCCCACCCGGCCTTCGCCGTTCATTCCGCCATCCCGGCCACCTTCGGCGATGAAGGCGCCGCCAACCATATGCGGATCACTGCCGCCCATGGCGAGCCGGGCGTCGAAGTCTTTGTCTATGGCGAGGAGGGCGGGCGATTTCCGGCCCGGCAGAACCGCCGCGCGTCACAGGCTGTCGCCCGGCGCCATGGTCTCGACCCGGCGCGGACGCTGTTCGTGGCGCAATCGGGCGCCGCCATCGACGCCGGCGCCTTTCACAATGATGTCGTCGCGGTCGCCAACGAAAATGTGTTGTTCGCGCATGAACTGGCTTTTGCCGATGCCGACGGGCTGAAGGCCGATCTGGCGCGCTTGCTGCCGGGCGTCCAGGTCGTCGAGGTGCCGGTCGCCGCCGTCAGTCTCGATGACGCGGTGCGATCCTATTTGTTCAACTCGCAGCTGGTCACGCTGCCGGACGGCAGCATGGCGCTGATTTTGCCGCGCGAATCGGAGGCCTGTGTCCCGGTCAAGGCGTGGCTGGACGTTATGCTGGCCGGCAACGGCCCTATCCGCGCCGTGCATTTCGTCGATGTGCGCGAATCGATGCGCAACGGTGGTGGCCCGGCGTGCCTGCGGCTGCGCGTCGTGGCGGACCCGGCGACAGTCGATGTCCGGTTCCTGCTCGATGAAGCGAAGATAGACCGGCTGGAGGCGTTGATCGCGGCAAACTGGCCGGATCGAATCGGTGTGGGCGATCTCGGCAATCCGGCGCTTTGGGCGCAGGTCTGGGCGGCGCGAACGGCGTTGCTGGCAGAACTGGGTTTTTGAGGAACGGTTTTGCGGCGCGCGCGGCCGCGCTCTACCGGAACGGCGGTTCGTCGAACGCGCGCAATTTGCGCGAATGCAGCCCAGGGCCCGCATCGCGCAGGCGCATCATGGCGTCGATGCCGATGTGCAGATGCTCCGATATGGCGCCCTCGTAGAAACGGTTGGCCTGGCCCGGCAGTTTGATTTCGCCATGCAGCGGTTTGTCGGAAACGCACAACAGCGTCCCGTACGGCACGCGGAAGCGATAGCCCTGGGCGGCGATCGTCGCCGATTCCATGTCGACGGCGACGGCGCGCGACTGGTTGAAGCGCAGTGCCGAGCGGCTGAAGCGCAGTTCCCAGTTGCGATCGTCGGTGGTGACGACGGTGCCGGTGCGCAGCCGCGGTTTCAGCGCCTCGCCATGCGCGCCGGTCACCGCTTCGGCCGCGGCCTGCAGCGCCTGCTGGACCTCGGCGAGTGCGGGAATCGGAATTTCCGGCGGCAGTACATCGTCGAGGACATGGTCGTCGCGCAGATAGGCATGCGCGAGGACATAGTCACCGATAGCCTGCGACGGTCGCAAGCCGCCGCAATGCCCAATCATCAGCCAGGCTTCGGGCCGCAGCACGGCGAGATGGTCGGTGATTGTCTTGGCGTTGGATGGCCCCACACCGATGTTGACGAGGGTGACGCCCGCGCGCCCCGGCGCGGTCAGGTGCCATGCCGGCATTTGGTGCTTGCGCCACGCCACATCCGCGGCGGCGGTTTCGGGCGACACGTCAGCGGCGGTGAACTCGAGCCCACCGGGGCACGCCAACCGTTCATAGCCGTCACCCAGCTTTGAACAGCCCCAGCGCACGAATTCGTCGACATAGCGATGGTAGTTGGTGAGCAGAATATAATGCTGGAAATCCTCGGGCGCGGTGCCCGTATAATGCTTGAGCCTTGCCAGAGAAAAGTCCGTGCGCGGACCGTCGAACAGCGCCAGCGGACGGGTTTCGGATAGCCCATCGTCCCACAGTCCATCGGCCAGCTCGTCACCGATCTGCGCCAGCTCGGTCGTCGGGAACCAGCGCGCCAGTTCCGACGCCGTCGCCACGTCGAGCCGCAACTCGCTGGCGCCATCAAGGACATAGGGATAGGGAATTTCGACCTGCGAACGCTCGACGCTGACCTCGACATCATAGTCGGCCATCAACAGGTCGAGCTGCTCGACGATATACGCGCGATACAGTTCGGGCCGGGTGATCGTCGAAAGATAGGTGCCGGGCCGGGTCAGCCGCGCGAATGCCCGGACCTGGCGCGGGCTGCCGCCGCCGCCGTACACCAGCCGCAATGCCGGATAGGCCCAGCGGCTCATCACCCGGTCGGCGGGATCGGGGGGAGTGCCGTCATCAAGATAGGCGCGCAACGCGGTGCGCAACGCAGCGGTCGAATCGGCGTGGATGGCAACGAGCTGGTCAACCAGCGCTTTGGGGGTCAGGTTCGTCATCACCAGCTTATGCCCCATGGCAGGTTGGGGCGCCAGTGCGGGCGCGGCCAGGCAAGTGCCTGATACAACGACGCCCCCCCTTCGCCCATCTCGCAAAACCCGCTATGGCCTCGCAAACATCGCAATACCGGACACCAGCCAAAATGCAGTTCGAGCTCGACGACGACCAGCGCGCCATCCAGGAGGCTGCCCGGCGCTTTACGGCCGATCGCATAACGCCGCATGCTGCCGAATGGGACGAAAAGCATATTTATCCCAAGGCGACGATCCAGGCGGCAGCGGAACTGGGCTTTGCCGCAATCTATGTCCGCGAAGAAAGCGGCGGGATCGGGCTCGGACGGCTGGAAGCGGCGCTGATCATGGAAGCGATGGCCTATGGCTGCCCCTCGACCAGCGCCTTCATCTCGATCCACAACATGGCGGCCTGGATGGTCGACGCCTTCGGCGATGCGGCGGTGCGCGAAAAATACCTGCCGTCACTGGTCAGCATGGAGCGTATCGCCAGCTATTGCCTGACCGAGCCCGGGGCCGGCAGCGATGCGGCGGCGCTGAAGACCCGCGCCGTGCGCGACGGCGACGATTATGTCGTGTCCGGATCCAAGGCCTTCATTTCGGGCGGCGGCGTCAACGATGTCTACGTAACGATGGTCCGCACCGGCGAAGATGGGCCGCGCGGTATCTCGTGCCTGGTCATTGAAAAGGATATGCCCGGCGTCAGCTTCGGCGCCCCGGAACGCAAATTGGGCTGGCATTCGCAACCGACGGCGCAGGTCAATTTCGATGCCGTTCGCGTCCCTGTTGCCAATCGCGTTGGCGCCGAGGGGCAGGGGTTTTCGATCGCCATGGCCGGGCTCGACGGCGGCCGGCTCAACATCGGCGCCTGTTCGCTTGGCGGCGCCCAGCGTGCGCTCGACGAAGCGATCGCCTATACGCGGCAGCGCACCCAGTTCGGGCGCGCCATTGCCGATTTCCAGGCGACGCAGTTCAAGCTTGCCGACATGGATACCGAACTTTCGGCAGCCCGGGCGCTGTTGTACCAGGCCGCCGCCAAGGTTTCCGCCGGGGCGCCCGACAAGACCCGCTTCGCCGCCATGGCCAAGCGCTTTGCGACCGATACCGGCATGGCAGTTGCCGACCGCGCGCTGCAACTTTTCGGCGGCTATGGCTATCTGATGGATTTCCCGGTGGAGCGCATCTTCCGCGACCTGCGGGTTCACCAGATCCTCGAAGGTACCAACGAGATCATGCGGGTGATCACGGCGCGTGAATTGCTCAGGGCAACGAATTGAAGGACCGGCGGCTGAGCGGCGGCAAAACGATGGAACGCCCGCGCTACCTGCCTGCTTTTGCCGCTCTCAACGCCATTGTCGCGCTGGCGTTCGGGACCTTTGCCGCGCACGGCATCCATGATCCTCAGGCGCGTGAGTGGATCATGACCGGCGTCATGTTCCAGTTGCCACACGTTGCGGCGGTATTCGGCCTGTTGGCATGGCGCAACGCCATGATGGTGCGGCGGGGGGCGTGGGCCATCAGCATCGGCAGCTTCATATTTGCCGCCGACCTCGATGCACTGGCGCTCGGCGCGCCGAGAGTGGTGGCGGCGTTTGCGCCCATCGGCGGGTCACTGATGATGATCGGCTGGCTGTGGCTGGCAGTCACGGCGCTGGCGGGGGAACGCTTCGACAGCCTTGGTGAGTGAAGCAAGGATGACGGTCTTTATCAGTCCCTGAACCCGGGATCGAGCCGATCGAGCTTGCGCAGCAGCGCTGGCCAAGCAAGCAGGTTCGCCACCATGCCAAGACCGGCCTTGCCCTGTCCGGCGGCCTTTTCCGGCGTACCTTGCGGCGGATTGTAAAGGCCATCGGCCCCGGCGCTGAGCGCCATCACCTGCGCCTCGCAGGCGCGTTCGAGAAAATACAGGTTGAGGAAACATTCGGCGACGGTCTTGCCGATGGCGAGGGTGCCGTGGTTGCGCAGGATCATGGCGCGCTTCGTCGGCCCCAGATCGGCGACCAGCCGTTCGCGCTCCTCAAGGTCGGTCGCGACGCCTTCATACTCATGATAGGTCACCTCGTCGCGGATCAGCATGGCGGTCTGTGTCAACGGCATCAGTCCGGCGGCCTGGGCCGAGACAGCCTGACCGGCCTTGGTATGGACGTGCATGACCGCCTGCGCATCTTCGCGTGCCATGTGGATGGCCGAATGGATGGTGAAGCCCGCCGGATTGGTCAGATAGGGCGTCTCCATCACCGGGCGGCCTTCGACATCGATCTTGACGAGCGACGAGGCGGTGATTTCCTCGAACATCAGATTATATGGGTTGATGAGAAAATGATGCTCCGGCCCCGGAATGCGCGCCGACAGATGCGTGAAGATGATATCGTCCCAGCCATACATCGCCACCAGCCGATAGGCCGCGGCGAGATCGGTGCGGATCGCCCATTCTTCCGGCGTCACCTGGTCCTTGACGCTGGCGACGGGTTTCAGTTGCGTGGCCATGACATTCTACTCCCGAGGTTTGCGCTACTCTGCCCGCTTTTTGGTCGCCTGGGAATAAGCGCCGGTGCGGCAGGCGTCGGAACAGTGACGGACATTATCCCAATCGCGCGCCCATTTCTTGCGCCACGCGAAAGGCCGGCCGCAGGTGGCACAATCCTTCGTTGGCAAATCGGCCTTTCGGCGCATCTTGGCCATGGCCGTATCTCCCCATTTTCCTGCGCTGCGGCACTGGCGCACGGCGACTGCCATGCAATAGTGTAACATTCCCACCCTACCGCCGCGACAATAGACAGGGGAACACCAATGCGTCTTGAACTCGATCGTCGCAGTCTGCTGGTCGCGGGTGTCGCCGGGTTGCTGCTCCCCAGCCGTGCCGCTCTGGCGGGGCTGTGGCCGGTCAAGGGTTTCACCCATGGTGTCGCCAGCGGTGACCCGCAGCAGACTGCGGTGAAATTATGGACGCGCTATGTCGGTGCCGATGCTGCCGACTGCACGCTGCGCGTCGAAGTGTCCCGCGATGCAGCGTTCGGCACCGTCCTCAAGCGTGGAGAGGCCGTCGCCGGCGCCGAAACCTGGGGCACCGCGCAAACCCGTATCGACGGACTGCCACCGGGCGAATGGCTGTTCTACCGTTTCATCGCGCCCGACGGCAGCATGTCGCCGGTGGGTCGGACACGAACCTTGCCGGCGGGAAGCCTTTCGGCGTTCAAGGTCGCGGTGTTCAGCTGCTCGAACAAGCCGTTCGGGATGTTCAATGCCTATGCCCATGCGGCGGCGCGCAGCGATATCGCCCTGATGGTCCATCTCGGCGACTATTTCTATGAATACAAGCGTGGCACCTACCCATCGGTGAAGGACGCGATGCCAGGCCGGGACATCGAGCCGGCCAACGAGATCGTCAAGCTCGACGACTATCGCCAGCGCTATGCCAGCTATCGCATCGATCCGGCGCTGGCCGAATTGCACCGGATGTTTCCGATGATCAGCATCTGGGACGACCATGAATTCGCCAACGACGCCTGGAAGGGTGGCGCCGAAAACCACCAGCCCGACGAAGGTGACTGGAACTTGCGAAAGGCGGCCGCCAAGCGCGCGCATGCCGAATGGCTGCCGGGACCGGACCGGCCCTATAATCGGTATGACATTGGCGATCTTGTCAGCCTGATAACCCTCGATACGCGGGTCGAAGGCCGCGATCACCAGCTCGAGCTCGGCAAGGCCGTGGCGGCGGGTGACACGGCGCTGGCGCAGTTCCACGACAAGCAATGGCTTGACCCCAAGCGCACACTGATGGGTTTTCAACAGGAAGCCTGGGCGGCCAGAACGCTTAAAGCCTCGGTCAAAGCCGGGCAGAAATGGCAGCTCGTGGCCCAGCAGATCGTCATGGGCAATCTCGTTACCCCCCGCAATGCCCTGGAGTGGCTGGGGCCGGACGCCGATCCGCGCGCCAAGGGATTCATCGGCGGCGGCATCAAGGCAGCCCGGCTCGGCATCCCCGGCAACATGGATAGCTGGGGCGGCTATGCCCCGGCGCGATCGCGATTGCTGAAGGCGGCGCAAGCGGCGAATGCCGACATGGTGGTGATTTCAGGCGATAGCCACAATGCCTGGGCGTTCGACCTTGCCGAAGGTGGCAAGCCCGCCGGCGTCGAATTCGGCGGTCATTCGGTGACCTCGCCTGGTTATGAAAGTGCGCTTGCCGCCGACCCTGCTGTCGTCGCTGCCGGACTGGTCGCGGCAAATCCCGAACTGAAATGGTGCGATACCAGCCGTCGCGGCTATATGACGGTTGCGTTCACGCCCGAATCGGCGCGCTGCGACTGGGTCTTCATGGACACCATATTGGCCGCCTCACTCGCCACCGGCAAGGGCCAGGCCGCGACCGTCCAACGCGGCAAGCGCAGGCTGACACTGGCTTGAGCCGCGTTGCCATCCGTCGAGATGGCAGCGGCGCCGCGCTGGCCGTTTTTGCCCTGCTGCTGGCAATGCCTGCAACCGCTGCGCCGATTTGCGACGCCATCTGGCACGATTCGGCGCGGGCGCGCGACATTCCGGTGCGCATCCGCATGCCCGCGATGTCGGTGCGGGGCGGCAACCCGATCATCGTGTGGAGCCCCGGCCTTGGTGGTGATCTCAACGGCGGCGCAGCATGGGCGGATGCGTGGGCAAAGGCCGGTATTGCCGTCGTCCACCTCCAGCATCCGGGCAGCGGTCCTGAGGTTTATGCCGAACCGGCGACCCCGTCCGAACGCCACGCCAGAATGGTCGCCGCAACGGCACCGGAGCAGCTGGTGGCGCGTGTCGGCGATGCCGGCTTCGTCCTCGACGAACTTGGACGCCGCAAGCGCGAGGGGGCGTGTGACCTGACGCAACTCGATCCCGGCAACGTGGCGATTGCCGGGCACAGCATGGGCGCCTGGGTGGCGCAGGCGATCGCCGGGCAACGCTTTGGCGGCGGCGTCACCCTCGCGGACGGGCGTTTTCGCGCGGCACTGGCCTTCAGCCCCACGGCGCAGCCGGGCAGCGACCTCAAGGCCGCCTTTGGCGGTGTCGTCGTCCCGTTCATGGTCATCACCGGAACTGCGGACGGCGCCGCAACGACCGCGGACGCCGCGACCAGGGCGGCCGCCCTTGCCGCCCGGACCGCGGCGTATGCAGGAATGCCGCGCGACGGCAGCAAGTACCTGCTGGTGATCGACAATGCAGAACACATGATGTTCGCAGGCAATCCCTGGCGGGCGAGAACCAGCGCGACCGCGGCGCATGTACAGGCTGTCGGCCAGGCGGTCACGACGGCGTTCCTTGGCGCATCGCTGCGCGCCGACAAGGATGACAGCGCCGCGCTCGCCAAGGGTTTCAAGGGCTTGCTTGGTCCGGGCGACCGCTGGAGTTCGAAATAGCGGCCCGAACGGACGCCCGGCCGGGCACATCCCCGGACATGATCGTGGCCGGGATCAGCCGCCGGGTAGCGCCGGTGGCCCACCAAAACCGCCGCGTCCGGCAACCTCGATCAGTGTCTCGATGCGGATGAGACGGCGTTCATGATCGCGGATATCGCGACCAAGATCCTTTGTGGCATCGGCGAGGCAGGCAACGTCGTCGCGCATGACCATAAGGTCCTTGATGCCGGCCAGAACGCGCTCGAAAGCGCTCATGCCGGGGCCGATGCCTTCAACACCGCCATTTCGGCACGATGCGCGGCAAAATCGTCGAGCGCGCTGCCAAGGTCATGACGGATGCCGGCGACGACATGTTCGAGCTCGTCGGCCAGAACCGCCAGCGCCGATTCCTGCGCCGGATCGAGGGGCGTGTAGTCACGGGCGGCGCGGCGGATCAACTCGCTGGGGGTCACGCCCTGGGTGCGTGCGCGTGCTTCAATGGCGCGCTTGTCGTCGGGCGTCATCATCACCACCATCCGGCTGGTCATGCCGGCAGGCGAAATTACGGCGGGGGGTATGGTCATGTCCATGACATGATAATAATCCTACACGCCGATATCTTCAAGCTCCCCGGGACTGGCGATGGCCTTCTCGAGCCACGCCTCCACTTCGGCGATCGGCACGTCGCGCGCCACGAACGCCTCTCCGATGCCATGCACCAGGATGAAAGGCAGGATGCCGGCGCGCATTTTCTTGTCCTGCTTCATGTGCGCGATCAGCCGTTCCGCCGGCGCGGCAAGGCCGAGGCGCTGTGGGGACAGCCCAAATCCGGCAGACGCAAGGTGCGCCCGCACGCGCAACGCATCTGCGGGTGGGCACAAGCCGCGGGCCACGGAAAGGTCGAACGCCAGCGCCATTCCCAGCGCAACGCCCTCGCCGTGCAGCAGCCGGTCGGAAAAACCCGCCTCCGCCTCGAACGCATGGCCGAAGGTATGGCCGAGGTTGAGCAGCGCGCGGGTGTCACCGGTTTCGCGCTCATCGGCGGCCACGACCAGCGCCTTGGCGCGGCACGACGTGGCGATGGCCTCTGCCAGCAGCGCGCCTTCGCCTGCCAGCAAAGCTGCAGAATTGGCCTCGCACCAGCCAAAGAACGCCGCATCGCCGATCAGCCCGTACTTGACCACTTCGGCATAGCCGGCCCGCAGCTGGCGCAGCGGCAGCGTCTTCAGCGTATCCGGGTCGATGAGCACCAGTGCCGGCTGGTGGAAGGCGCCGACCAGGTTCTTGCCCGCAGCGGCGTTGATCGCGGTCTTGCCGCCAACCGAACTGTCGACCTGCGCCAAAAGCGTCGTCGGCACCTGCACAAAGCGGCAGCCGCGTCGCAGGATCGATGCGGCAAAGCCGGTCAGATCACCGATGACGCCGCCGCCCAGCGCCACCACCGCATCGCCGCGTTCGACCCCCAGTGCCAGCAAGCGCTCGGTGACCAGTTCGAGGTTGGCCCAGCTCTTGGTCGCTTCGCCTGCCGGCAGCACGATCACCTCGACGCCAAGACCTGCAGACTCCAGCCCGGCGCGGAATGCCGGCAGATGCAGGGCAGCGACATTGACATCGGTGACGACCGCCACCGTGCCGCGGGGGCAAAGCGGCGCCAGGTGCTGAGCTGCACCCGCAAGCAGGCCCGGGGCGATATGAATGGGGTAGGCGCGGCTGCCGAGCGGGACGGTAACGGTCAGCATGGGCTTGGTTCACCGTTCGGATCGGGCACGGGGCGTGCCGGAGTATTGGCCTTGGCCAGTGCATGGATGATCGCCGTCACGGTTTCGCCATGTGGCGTGGCGTGGCTGCCGATGCGGATATGCGCCTGGGCATAGACAGGATTGCGGGTGGCGGCGAGCGCGGCAAGCACCTCGGCCGGGTCGCGACCAGTCAGCAACGGCCGGCTGTTGCGACGCTGGACCCGGGCGACAAGCGTTGCAACGTCGGCGTCGAGCCAGACGGCGACGGTGCGTTCGAGGATCAGGGCGCGGGTATCGTCCTGCATGAAGGCACCGCCCCCGGTGGCGATGACCTTGGGGGTGCCATCGATGAGCCGGGCAATGACCCGGCGTTCGCCATCGCGAAAATGCGCCTCGCCGAAGCGCGTGAATATTTCGGCCACGGTCAGCCCGCTGGCCGTTTCGATTTCGGCATCGGCATCAACGAAGGGCAGCGCCAGCCGCATCGCCAGCCGACGGCCAACGGTGGTCTTGCCCGCCCCCATCAGGCCGACGAGGGTGATCGGCCGCAGCGCCGCAGCGCGCAGGATGTCGGCGCTGACCGGCAGCAGCGGCTCGGGGATTTTGGCGTCGCACTCCGTCACGCCCCCCGCTATACACCTTGATGCATCCGGGGAAAGCTGCGGCGCTGTGTCGGTGCCGCATGCCCTGGCCCGGCGAACAACGGACCGTGTTGCGCGCCGGGAATTTGTGGAGATTGTGGTTTGCGTATCCTGTTCTGGCTGTTCGTTGTCATCCTCGTGCTGTTCGTCGGCGGATTTCTTGCGTTGATGGCGATCGATGTGAAGGCGCCGAGCGCGACCATCGAAGTACCGGTGGCGGCAGATGCCCTTGCCAAGCCATAATCGCTCCATACGGCGGTTCTTCGCTGCGGGCGTTGCCGTCCTGGCGCTGGTGCCGGCAGCGGCAATGACGATGCAGGCGACGCAGGATACCCCTGTGTCGCGGCCAAAATCGCTGCTCCCCGATGCGCTCGATGCGCCGCCAGCGCCGGTTGCGGCGCCTATCGCGGCGCCTGTCGCGGCGCCTCCCGCTGCGGATGCGGCGAGCGGGCCGGCGGCAACCGGGGAGACCCCGGGCGCTGTTCCGGCACTGCCCTCGCTGTTGACGGGGGCGCCGACCAACCCGAGCGGGCCTGACCCGTTCGCAACGGCGCAATCGGGCGGCGATATCCATATCCTCGGCCCGCTTTCGGTCGCCATGGGTGGCTATGGCATGGATCTGTTCGCCACTTCCAACGGGCCGTTCCTTGCGGCCCTTGCCAACCGCATTGCCGCGCCGGGGGCGTCGCGTTGGGGCAATATCCTCTTGCGCCGCGCCCTGCTCAGCGAAAGTGCCGCCCCGGTCAATATCGCGCCGGCAGACTGGGCCGCGGCGCGGGCGCTGCTGTTGATGCACATCGGCGAAATCGACGGCGCCAAGGCGCTGGTCGATGCCGTGCCGGTCGATCGCTATACCCCGGCGCTGTACCGGGTGGCGGCTCAGGTGGCGCTGGCGGCGGCCGATATCGGTGGATTGTGTCCCATCGCCTCGACGGGCGTGGCATTGTCCAGGGATCCGTTGTGGAAGCTGGCCGTGGGCATGTGCGCTGCCATCCAGGGTGACGACATCACCTCGGCACGGGTCTTTGACGACCTGCGCGGCGATGAGGAAACGGTCGATGGCTTCGACGTCCGGCTGGGTGAGCGCGTTGCCACCATCTCGGGCGGTGCAGGCCGGGCCACCAACATCGAATGGTCGGAAGCGCCGCGCCTCACGCCGTATCGCTTTGGTGTTGCCACGGCAGCGGGGGTTGCGGTGCCGCCGGAAAAACTGGCGGAACTCGGTCCCGCACGTTTTGGCTGGCTGGTTCGTGCCGCGGGCGTGGCGCCGGAGGTGCGGCTGGTGTCGCTGCGCCCGGCTGCGGTCGCCGGCAGCGTTTCGGCGAGCGAACTGGTCAGCGGCATCACCGCGCTGTCGCCTGCCGAACCTGCCGAGGACAGCGCCGCCGGCCACCTCCGCACCGCCTTCGCCGGCGGCAGCGAAGGCGACCGCAGGAGCGCGTTGATGGCGATCTGGGCGTCGGGCGACGCTGCAGATGGCCGCTATGGCGCCCTGATCGAATCAGCGATGGCCGCGGCACGACTGCCGGTCAGCGCCGACAGTGTCGCGCAAAGCGCTGATATCATCGCGGCGCTCCTGTCGATCGGTGATCTCGACGGGGCGCGCCGTTGGTGGCCGGTTGCCGACAAGGCCGAGGGCAAGGTGCGCGCCAGGGCGTGGGCCCTGCTCGCCACTGGCGCCGCCATGGGCAGCGCCAGCGGGTTCAGCGTCGATCTGTCCGCCTTCAAGGATTGGCGATCCGCCGCAGCTGCCGACCCGCGCCACGCAGCCTTGTTGATGGCGGGCCTTGCCGGCCTCGGCATCGCGAAGGGCAGCGAGTGGGACGGCGTGCGCGCCGAGCTCATTCCCGCATCCGCCACCAGCTGGAGCCGCGCCATCGACGCAGCGGCCACCGCCGGGCGCGGCGGCGAGGTCGCCATCCTCGCGGCCACGGGCATGCAGGGCGGCTGGCGTGATGTGCCGCCGCTCCACCTCGCCCATATCGTTGCAGCGCTCGTCAAGGTCGGTCGTGGCGAGGAAGCGCGGCTGATCGCGGCGGAGGCGATGACCCGGGGATGAGCGGGCTGGACCCTGGCGATTCCAGGTTGATCGCGCTGTTCCTCGACATGATGGCGTCCGAACGCGGCGCGGCACGCAACACCCTTCTCGCCTATGGCCGCGACCTTGCCCAGGCGAGTGAGTGGCTCGCCGGCGGCCTTGGTGTTGCAGATCCGTCGGCGCTGGCGGCGTTGGCGGCGCACTGGTCGGGGCTCGCCCGTGCATCCGCGTCGCGCAAGGCTTCGGCAGTCCGCCAGTTCCTCGCCTTTCTCGCATCGGAAGGGATCAGGCCGGACAATCCCGGCCGCGACCTGCCCGTGGCCATGGCAGCGCGGCCCCTGCCCAAAACCCTCGATCCGCGTCATGTCGAAAGGCTGTTCGCAGCGCTCGCAGTCCAGCTCGAAAGCAATCCCGGCCCGCGCACACTCCGCCTCGCGGCGCTCGTCGAACTGCTATATGGTTCAGGGCTGCGCGCGTCCGAGCTGGTATCGCTGCCCCGCCATGTCGTGCGCCCCGGGCGCGGCTTCATCGTCCTGGCCGGCAAGGGCGGCAAGGAACGCCTCGTGCCCATCGGCAGCCGCGCCGAGGCGGCCGTTGCGGCGTATGCCGCCCATATCGGGGTGGAGGAACGCTTCCTGTTTGCATCGCGCGGCAAGCACCTCACCCGGCTGCGCCTGTACCAACTGGTCAAGGAACTTGCCGCCAGCGCCGGTATCCCGCCCGACCGCGTCAGCCCCCATGTCCTGCGCCATGCCTTCGCCACCCATCTTCTCGAAGGCGGCGCTGATCTGCGCACGCTGCAGACGCTGCTCGGGCACGCCGATATCGCGACGACCCAGATTTATACGCATGTCGCGTCGAAGGCGCTGGTGGACCTGGTCAATTCGCGGCATCCTCTCGGTGCGGGCCGCTCCGCCCCCCGTCAGCCCGACGACGCGGGCGATTCGTCGCCTGCGGGTTGCGGCGACGCGTAGCGCGGTCTAGGCGGGCGGACGTGCGAGTGGCGTTTTATCCAGGTCTTGCGGAGGGGCGTCGCCAGCCGATCGGCCGGCGCAGCATCGCCTTCCTGCTGACGTTGGCGGCCCATATCCTGCTGGGGCTGCTGCTGTTCCTGCTGACCCCGGAGCTGCACAAGCCACAACTCCCCAAAGTGTTCGAAATGCTGTCGATATCGCCATCGAAGCCAGCGCCCAAGGCGGCTGTCAAAGCCAGGAGCGCCGCCGCGGCAAAGCCCCGCGCCAAACCGAAACCGGTGACGCCGCACCCCAGAATGACTTCGCCTGCCCCACCAAAGCTGTTCGGCACCGAATTGTTCGACGCGATCGACATCGCCAAGCTTCCCAACCATCGCGCCGAAATCGCTGCCGCCAGTGGCGTCGATGGCAGCAGTGCCGGCGAGGGCGTCGGCAAGGATAGCGAGGCGGCCTATGGCCCCGGCGGCGGCCCGAACGGCGAGACACTGTACAAGGCCGAATGGCAGCGCGAGCCAACCCATGCCGAGCTTGCCGGATACCTGCCCAACGGAGCACCGCAGAACAGCTGGGGCGTCATCGCCTGTCGGACGGTTGCCCAGTTCCGTGTGGAAGATTGCCGCGAGCTGGGCGATTCCCCGCCGGGGTCAGGGCTGGCACGCGCCATCCGCCAGGCGGCATGGCAGTTTCGCGTGCTGCCGCCGCGCATCAACGGTCATCCCCAGATCGGTGCTTGGGTGAGCATCCGCATTTCGTTCAGCGAAGCCGCAGGCGGCTGATCCGGGCAAATCGCCTCATTGTGGCGCAGGCGGCGGTTCGTCCTCCGGCGGCGGCTCGTCGGCGCGGTCGCGTGCGGCGCGCAGGCGGCGGGCGGCTTCGGCAATATGCTTCGGATCGATCCGGCCATCGCTGACATCGCCGACAACCCCGGTCACCGCGTCGAGGGCCTTGCCGGCTTCGCCGCCAATTGCATCACCCAGGAACGCACCGATATCGCCGATTGTGCCGGTTCGCGGGTGTTCTGGGGCGTTGAGCAAGCCTTCGCGGGTCAGCGCGGCGGTCATGAAGCGTTTCCACAGCCTGGCCGGGGCAGCGCCGCCGACAACGCCGTTCATCGGGCTGTTGTCGTCGTTGCCGAGCCAGACACCCACCACCAGGTCGCCGGCAAACCCGATGAACAGCGCGTCGTGATGGTTCTGCGTCGTGCCGGTCTTGCCATAGGTGGCGATCGGCAAGCGGGCGGCGACGCCGGTGCCGTTTCGCACTGCCGATTGCAGCAGCTCGAGCATCGGCGCGCGCGCTGGCCACGGCGTCAAGGCGCGGGCGGTGGCCTTGACTGCGCCAAGCACGCCGCCTTCCGGGGCAATGGGCAACGCCGTTGCCAGAACCGGGCGGCTGCCGGCCGCAACGGCGGCATAGCTCTGCGTCATCTCCAGCAGGGTGATCGGCGAAGTCCCCAGCGCCATGGCGGGATATTCGCTGATCGGCGCCGTGACCCCCAATTTGCGGGCCTCTGCGATTACGGCGGCTGTGCCCACCTGCTGCGCCAACCGCACGGCGGCGACGTTCGAGGAGGCGGCAAAGGCGGTGGCGAGGCTGATGCGACCGCGGTATTTGCCCTCGTCGTTCCGCGGGGAATAATCGCCAAGCGTCAAGGGTGTGTCGTCGACGCTGTCGCCCGGCCGCATCCCGGCATTCAGCGCTGCAAGGTAGACGAAAAGCTTGAACGACGACCCCGGCTGGCGCTGCGCCTGGGTGGCCCGGTTGAACGGCGTTGCGGCATAATCCGTGCCACCCACCATGGCGACGACGCGGCCGTCGCGCCGCATGGCGACAAGCGCCGCCTGGCCGATGCCGAGGCTGCGGCCATTGGCGATGGTCTCGTGGACGGCGCGTTCGGCTTCGCGCTGCAATCGGGGATCGAGCGTGGTGCGAACTTGGGTGTCGCCATATTGCGCGGCGTCGACGCTGGCACGGGCCTGGGGCAACGCCCAGTCGGCAAAGTAACTGCCGCTCGGCAAGGTGCTGCGGCCAGGGGTGTAGCGCGCCGGCGTGGCATTGGCGGCCGCGCGCGGCGATATGGCACCGGTTTCGACCATCGCCTGCAACACCAGCGCGGCGCGGTCGCGTGCAGCGCCCAGGTGCCGGCTCGGTGCCAGCCGTGACGGCGCCTGGACCAGGCCCGCCAGCATTGCAGCCTGACCGAGCGTCAGATGTTCCGGGGTGGTATCGAAATAGATGCGCGAGGCAGACCGGATGCCATAGGCGCCATCGCCATAATAGACGCTCGACAGATAGCGCTCGAGAATTGCGTCCTTCGACAGCCGCGCTTCGAGCCAGAAGGCAATGATCACCTCCTGCAGCTTGCGCTTGAGGCTGCGGTCGGCGGACAGGAAGCTGGTCTTGGCCAGTTGCTGGGTGATCGTCGACCCGCCCTGGGTGACGCCGCCGGCCTCGACGTTGCGAGTCAGCGCCCGAGCGATGCCGCGCGGGTCAATGCCCCAATGGCTGCGAAACCGCCGGTCCTCGATGGCAATCAGCGCGTTGGGCACATAGGCCGGCAACCGCCGGATATCGACCGGCGCCTCCTTGTAGTCGCCGCGTCGCGCGATAGGTGTTCCATCGGCCGCGACCAGCAGCAGCGAAGGCAGTTTCGACGGCTCCAGCGCCCGGCCAAGCGGCGCGGACACCAGCAGCCAGGCCAGCAGGGCGATGGCGAGGCCGATGAATATCGCGACAGCCGGCAGCAGGTAATGTCGCCAGCGGCGGCGCGGCGGGGTGACGACAGGGCCCGCCGCCTCTGTCATGCGCGTTCACGCGTTGCGCTGAAGCGGATATCGCTTTCGCGACCCGACACATAGTTCAATTCCCATGTGTCGCGCGCCATGAATACCGGCGCGCCGTCCCGGTCCTCGGCCATGGCAGGGCGGTGCTCCTGCATGAAGCGCTTGAGCACCGTCGCATCGCCGGTCACCCAGCGCGCCGTCTCGAATGGCGAGGCTTCGAACGAGGCGGCGACGCGATATTCGGCATCGAGGCGGCTGATCAGCACTTCGAGCTGGAGTTGCCCGACGACGCCGACGATCCATTGCGAACCGATCATCGGCTTGAAAAGCTGCGTAACGCCTTCCTCCGCCATGTCGGTCAGTGCGGTGCGCAACTGCTTCGATTTGGTCGGGTCGCCGAGGCGGACGCGGCGCAGGATCTCGGGGGCAAAGTTGGGGATGCCGGTGAAGGTGACATCGTCCTTTTCGACGAGAGAGTCGCCAACCCGCAGCACGCCGTGGTTGGGGATGCCGATGATATCGCCGGGAAAAGCCTCGTCGGCAATCTCGCGGTCCTGGGCGAAAAAGAAGATGGGGGAATTGATGGCGATGGCCTTGCCGGTCGCCACTTGCCGCAATTTCATGCCGCGACGGAACTTGCCCGATGCGATGCGCAGGAAGGCGATGCGATCGCGGTGCTGGGGGTTCATGTTGGCCTGCACCTTGAAGACAAACCCCGATACCTGGGCATCGTCCGGCTTGACCGCTTCAGGCAGTGCCGGCTGCGGGCGCGGGCTGGGGGCAAATTCGGCCAGCGCATCGATCAACGCCTCGACGCCGAAATCCTTCAGCGCCGAACCGAACAGTACCGGGGTCAATGCGCCCTTGCGATATAGCTCTGCATCGAGCGTCGCATAGCCGCCCAGCGCCAGCTCGGCCTGGTCGCGCAGCCGCTGCGCGATCGGCCCGCAGAGGCTGTCGATCTGCGGATCGCCAAGGCCGCTGGTCTGGACGGTTTCGCCGGCGGCGTTGGTGCCGGTGCCGTCGGGCTTGAGGAATTTGTGGGTGCGAAGATCGTATAGTCCCTTGAACTCGCCGCCCATGCCGGCCGGCCAGTTGAGCGGTGCTACGTCGAGTGCCAGCATGTCGGCGACTTCGTCGAGCAGCTCGAAGGGGTCGCGCCCTTCGCGATCGACCTTGTTGATGAAGGTTATGATCGGAACATCGCGCAGGCGGCAGACCTCGAACAGCTTGCGGGTCTGCGCTTCGATACCGCGCGCCGCATCGATGACCATCACGGCGGAATCGACGGCAGTCAGGGTGCGATAGGTGTCTTCACTGAAATCTTCATGCCCCGGCGTATCGAGCAGGTTGAACATCATGCCGCCTCGCTCGAAGGTCATCACCGATGAGGTCACCGAAATGCCGCGCGCCTGCTCGATCTTCATCCAGTCCGAACGTGCCCGGCGATTTTGGCCGCGGGCGCGCACTTCGCCGGCCATGTGGATGGCGCCGCCGAACAGCAGCAGTTTCTCGGTCAGCGTCGTCTTGCCGGCGTCGGGGTGCGAAATGATCGCAAAGGTGCGACGGGGCGCAGAGGCATTCGTGATGGGGGCCATGGTCGCGGGGCTTTGGCAGGGAGTCCGATTTGGCGCAATGGGGACGCCTATTTTGCAGCGGCGCGCACCGGCGCTTGCAGGCGCGGCAGTCCGCAAGGCCCGTGCGGTGAACAGCGTGTGCAGCCGCCTTCCCCCCGGACTCAAATGAGGATACACTGGCCTCTCGCCGTGGTGGCGGGGGATTTGCATTGCAAGCCAAGGTGTTCGGTTCATTGCTTCGGATCGCGGTTGCGCTTGCCGGGCTAGTGTCTGGAAATGCCGCCGCTGCGTCGAGCCTTTACGAGGTTCCGAAATACGCCGCGATCATGATCAACAGCGGCACCGGCGAGGTGCTGTATGCCCGCCAGGCCGACGCGCTGCGCTATCCTGCCTCGATCACCAAGGTGATGACGCTGTATGTTGCCTTTGAGGAGTTGCGCGCCGGGCGGCTGCGCGAGGGCGACCTCATCACCATCTCGCGCACCGCCGCGATGCAGCCGCCGTCCAAGCTCGGCCTGAAGCCCGGCAGCACGATCAGCGTCCGTGAGGCCATGGGGGTGATCGCGACTCGATCCGCCAACGATATCGCAGTGGCGCTTGCCGAACATATCGCCGGCAGCGAAGCCGCCTTTGCAGCGCGGATGACCGCCACGGCGCACCGCATCGGCATGGCGCGATCGACATTCCTCAATGCCAGCGGCCTGCCTCGGCTTGGCCATATGACCACGGCGCGCGACATTGCCACGTTGTCCCGAGCCGTCGTTCGCGAATTTCCCCAATATTATCCGATCTTCAGCCGGGTCTCGGTCGATTATGAGGGCCAGACCATCGGCAACCACAACCATCTGCTGACCACGCTTCCCGGCGTCGATGGCATAAAGACCGGGTACACCAACGCCGCCGGCTTTACGCTCGCCGCATCGGCCGCGCATGACGGCGTGCGGCTCATCGCGGTGGTGCTGGGCGGTCCCAACCGCATGATGCGCGACAACAATGTCACCGACCTGCTCGATACCGGCTTTGAAGTGCTGACCCGGCGGTCACGCGGCGACTATACCACGGTGGCCGAAAACTTTGCCGAGCCCGATGATCTGTCCGATGGAGTGATGGACCGGCTGGCGGCTGAAGGCCCGGCAATGGGTGGCACAATGTTGACCAGCAGCGCGCCCAACCCGCGCAAGTGAGTGCCGCAGGTTGACTGGCGCACGCCGCACCATCGTTTCGGGATCGCGCTTTGAACCGTTGATCGGCTATGCCCGCGCCGTTGTTGTCGGGGGCATGGTCTATGTCTCGGGCACCACCGGCAGCGACCCGGTGACAGGGCTCATGCCCGACACGGTCACCGACCAGTGCCGCAATGCGCTGGCGACCATCGGCAAGGCGCTGGCCGAAGCGGGTGCCGGGTTCGGCGACGTCGTCAGGGTCCGCTACATCCTCCCCAACCCGGCTGATTTCGAGTCCTGCTGGCCGCTGCTGCGCGAGACATTTGCAGCGGCGCCGCCTGCCGCCACGATGATCGCAGCAGGCGTTATCGATCCGGCAATGAAGATCGAGATCGAATTGACGGCCGTTCTGCCGGCGTGACGTCGCGGCAGTTCGGGCTGTGCCGCGGTGTGTCAGGGCTTGCGAAACCGGTAGTAAAAGCGGTCGGTCTTGCCGCGCACGCTCGGGTCGAACACCAGCGTATCGGGATTATCCCCGGGCACCCGCAGCACGTCGACCGCATCGACGAAGACGAAGCCGGCCTTTTCAAAATCGGCCCGCACCACGGCGGGGTCGATGCGATGCACCTTGTCGACCTGGACACGGGTATCGCCACCGGGACGTCCGACATGATCGATGACAATGACGATGCCGCCCTTCTTCAGGGCGCGGAACAGCCGCGCGTTGAACAGCGCCGGATCGGTGCGCGGAAACTGGTATTTCTCGCTGGTCCAGTACAGGTCGTGGTAGGTCAGGTGGAAAAAGGCTGCGTCGAGGTCGCCGGGAAGCGCCGCTTCACCGGGCAACGCTGCGATAATGGTGACGTTTCGCGTCCGCGCCAGCAGGTCGTCCCACGCTGCCTTGGCCTTGGGGTCGGCGAGGCCGCGCGGCTGCTCGAGCGCGAACACCTTGCCACCAGGTCCGACCAGCCGGCCGAGCAATTCGGAATAATAGCCAGCGCCGGCCATGACATCGAGCACACGGTCGCCCGGCTTTATACCCGATGCACCGAGTATTTCGAGCGGATGGCGCCCGGCGTCCTGCGCGACCAGCGTGTCAGGACGGCCGGCGAGCGAAACATCTGCCGGGCGCACGGCCGCCATCGCCGGTAGCGCCAGCAGCATCATCGCGGCAACCGCGCTTGCGCAAACCCGTATCATCTGTGTCACCCCGCCTGAAATCTCGCTGCCCAGTGTACCGCTACCCTGTGTACCGCTGCCCCGTGTATCGGTGCCGTAATGCACGAAGTGGTGCCGGGCAAACAGTCCTCTTTGCGCCATAACCCACAGTTGCCGCGTGACCCATCCCGGCAACCACGCTAGCGTTCGCGCCATGTCTCCGGAAAAACTGTTCAGCCTTGCCAGCACGATCGCGCTCGTCGGCTGGGTCATCCTTGCACTCGCACCATTTCGCCGACTGTCCGCCATTACCGCGGCGCGGTTGATCGCTGCCTTGTTGTGCGGAGGCTATGCGGCACTGCTCATCCACGCCTTTACCGCCGGGCCGGGGTTGCCGCGCGGCGGCAACTTCACATCGCTGGCCGGTGTCGCGGTGTTGCTGGGCAGCCCGATGGGGTTGCTGGCCGGGTGGGTACATTACCTGTCGTTCGACCTGTTCATCGGATCTTGGGAGGTGGCCGATTCCCCCTCGCACATCCCGCACTGGTTGCTGCTGCCATGCCTGTTGCTGACCTTCATGGCCGGGCCGATCGGGCTGCTGCTCTATCTGTGCATCAAGGCGACCAGAACTTTTGGGCAGCAGCGATGACAAATGGCGATGCCGGCTCCATATCGCCTGCGATGACTGTGCGATCTCCCTGCAACAACGTCTGCCGCATCGATTCTCGCACCGGCTGGTGCGAAGGCTGTCGCCGCACCGCGGACGAAATCACCCGCTGGCCGCTGGCGAGCGAAGCCGAGCAGCGTGCCATTCTCGCGGCGCTTCCCGCCCGTGAAGCGCCGCGCAAGCGCCTGGGTGTCCGCTGGTGATTCTCTCCGCGCTCGACCAGACGCCGATTGCGGTGGGCATGGCGCCCGCACAGGCGTTGGCCAACAGCATCGACCTTGCGAGGCATTGCGAGGCGCTCGGCTACCATCGTTTTTGGCTGGCGGAGCACCATGCCTCTCCTGCGCTGGCCGGAAGTGCGCCGGAGATTCTCATTGCCGCGATCGCTGCCGCAACGACGCGGATGCGGATCGGCTCGGGCGGGGTGATGCTGCCGCATTATTCGCCGTTGAAGGTCGCCGAACAGTTCAGCCTGCTCGCCGGGCTTTATCCCGGGCGCATCGATCTTGGTCTCGGGCGTGCGCCGGGCAGCGACCAGCGCACGGCTGTGGCGTTGCAGCGCGACCGCCGCCAGCAGGCGCCGTATGATTTTCCCCAGCAGCTCGCCGAATTGCTGGGCTATCTCGAAAATTCCTTGCCGGCCGATCATCCGTTCGCGGCCTACGCCGCAACCCTGCCGGGCCTTCCTGAAGCGCCGGAACCCTGGGTCCTCGGCTCGTCGCCCGACAGTGCGGGCTTCGCCGCCGATCTCGGCCTACCCTATTGCTTTGCCGATTTCATCAATGCCCGCGGCGCGCCGATGGCAGCAGCCTATCGCGCCAGTTTCATGCCGCGCCATCCCGGCGGAAGGCCGCATATCATGGTGGCCGTCTGGACCGTTGCCGCCGATAGCGATGCCGAGGCTGAACGCCTCGCCGCCCCGGCGCGGATGATGATGGCGCATCTGCTCAGCGGCCGGTCGATCGCGGTGCCTGATCCGGATACCGCCATCGCCTGGCTTGCCGCCAATCCCGCCATGGCACAGGGCCGTGGCGGCCGGCGGGTCGTGGCCGGTTCACCCGAAACAGTGCGGCGCGGGCTGCTGGGCGTCGCCGCCGAATATGGCGCCGATGAAGTGATGCTGGTCAACATCCTCCATGACCATGACAGCCGGCGCCGCAGCTATGAACTGGCAATGGCGGCAATGACGGATCGGGCGCAGGCGGCTTGACACGCGGCCGCCGCCGCCTTTCTTGGGCCTGATACTGCCAGTCGAGGTTCCGTGCCACCACCCAAACGCATCCTCGCCATCGCGTCCGGAGGGGGGCATTTCGTCCAGCTCCTGCGGCTCCGGCCGGCCTGGCAGGGCCATGACGTGACCTATGCCACCGTCCATGCCGCCTCGGCCTCCGATGTTGCCCCGGCACGGTTGTTGACGTTCCGCGATGTCAGCCGCGCCGATTGGTGGCGGTTGCCGCTGGCGCTTTGGGACATTGCAGGCATCCTGTTGCGGGTGCGCCCGCAGGTTATCATCACCACAGGTGCGCTTCCGCCTCTGCTGGCTCTTGCCCTGGCGCGACCCTTCGGGGTGCGGACGCTGTGGGTCGACAGTATCGCCAATTCAGAGGTGCTGTCGGGTTCCGGGCGCCACGCCGCCAAGGTGGCGACACAGGTGATAACGCAGTGGCGTGACCTTGCGATATCACCGGTCGATCATTGGGGCAGCGTGCTTTGAACGGCGGCGTCTTTGTGTCGGTGGGCTCGATGATGCCGTTCGATCGCCTGGTGCGCGCCATGGATGAATGGGCCCGCGAAAACCCGCAAGTTCCGGTCGAAATCCAGATCGGTCGTGGCCGATACGAGCCGCGCCACGCCCGCTGCGTGCGATTGATTCCGGTTGTCGAATATCGTGCCCGTGTCGCTGCCGCGTCGTTGTTCGTTGCCCACGCCGGCATGGGCTCCATCATCGCCGCGATCGAGGCGGGCAAGCCCCTGCTGATGCTGCCGCGCCTGCAGGCCGAAGGCGAGCACAATACCGATCACCAACTGGCGACGGCACGCTCTATAGGGGCGCGGCCGGGCCTTCATATCGCCGCCGACGCTGCGGACCTGAAGCGGCAGGCTTCTGCGCTGCTGTCGGATAGCGGCGCGCCCCCGGCACCAATCGCCCGATTTGCCGATAGCGGCTTTACCAATCGCATCCGCACCTTCATCGAAGCTGCATGACCCTGATCGCGCCCGTACCGACCGACAATCCGCTGCGGTTCCAACTCGCGGTGACCCCGCAGCTCTGCGTCGGCCATCCCGACAGTCAGTTCCTGTTCGGTGGCGCCGGCCTTGCCGCGGCTTTGGCGGCGGTGGAGGCAGCGACAGGCCGACCGGCGGTATGGGCGGCGGCGCAGTACCTGTCCTATGCGCGGCCCGACACTCTGCTCGATCTTGACGTCGCCGTGCCGGTCAGCGGCAAATACACCAGCCAGGCGCGGGTGACGGTGCGCGATGGCGCAAGCGAAATTCTGACGGTGAACGCTGCGCTCGGCGCGCGTCCGGATGCGCCGGAGGTGCAATGGGCGCAAATGCCGGTGGTTCCGCGCCCGGACGATTGCCCGCCAATGACTTACAACTGGATACGCCGCGACGATGACGTCAACGGCAGCTTCGACCAGCGCATGGCGCATGGCCGCTTTGGCCAGGCCCGCACCGACGGCGGGCCGAGCGCCGATGGCATTGCCCGGCTGTGGGTGCGGCCATGCGACCCGGACCAGCCGGTCGACCGGGTGACGCTGGCGGTCATCGCAGACTTTCTTCCGTCGGGCGTCGGCAATGCCCTTGGCACCAGTGCCGGTGGCAACAGCCTGGACAACACCATCCGTTTTGCCCGGCTGGTGCCAACGCGCTGGGTTTTGGCGGATATTCGCATTCATGCCACCGGACAGGGCTTCATTCACGGTCGTGTCCATCTGTTTGCCGAGGATGGTACGCTCATGGCCACCGCCAGCCAGTCGCTGATCCTGCGGCTGCATACATGAGTGCAAAGCCGCACACCGGGATGATGGGACTGCCGTGGTGGTGCTGGACAGCGCCGCTGGCCGCGCTCTTGCTCGCCGGTCTCAAGTTCGCCCATGTCGAACTTTCGCCCTGGTTGCTGGCGCCGGTGCTCATCGCCGCCGTGCTTGCGGCCGTTCACCACGCCGAGGTTGTCGCCCACCGCATCGGTGAACCCTATGGCACGCTGGTCCTCGCCTTGGCGGTCACCACGATCGAAGTGGCACTGATCGTCGTGCTGATGCTCGCCGGCGGTGCCGAGGCAGCGGCACTGGCGCGCGACACGGTGTTTGCCGCTGTCATGATCATCCTCAATGGCATTGTCGGCCTGTGCCTATTGGTCGGTGGCACGCGACATGGCGAGCAAAGCTTCAATCTCGATGGTGCCAACGCCGCGCTGACCGTGCTGGCGGCGTTGATCGTCATGACGTTGCTGTTGCCCAACGTCACCACGTCTTCCGCCGGCCCGACCTACACCGCATCTCAACTTGGCTTTGTCGCGGTGGTATCGCTCATCCTCTACCTGGCTTTCGTTTTTGTGCAGACGGTCCGGCACCGCGACTACTTCCTCGATCCCGACGCTCCCGACGGCCATGCCGCGCCGCCGCCCACGCGCACCGCCATTGCCGCAGCGGCGCTGCTGGTGGCCTCGCTCGTCGGCGTCGTACTGCTCGGCAAGGCGCTGGCGCCGTCCATCGAGGCCGGGGTCGCGGCCGCAGGTGCACCAAAGGCGCTTGTCGGCGTTATCATCGCCGGTATCGTGCTGCTCCCCGAAGGCATTGCGGCGTGGCGGGCGGCGCGCATCAATCGCTTGCAGGACAGCCTTAATCTCGCCCTCGGATCGGCGCTGGCCTCGATCGGCCTGACGATTCCCGCGGTGGCCGTGGTGTCGCTGTTGATGGGCTTTCACCTCACCCTCGGGCTTCCCCAAAAGGAGACCGTGTTGTTGTCGCTGTCGCTGTTCATCGCGGTGATGACCCTGCGAACCGGCCGGACCACGGTGCTAGGGGGGGTCGTACACCTCATGGTCTTTGCGGTGTATCTGTTTACGGTGGTGGTACCCTAGCCAGCCTGTGAGGCGCTGCTGATTCGTACAGCCGAGGGCGCCGGCCAGTGTTTGGGCGGCAAGACGAACTGCAGCATCTTTACAGCGTATTTGGCCCAGATCAGCGGTGTCAGTGCCAGCAGGCCATGGCGGCGCAGTGTCGCCCGCGCCTCTGCGTTGATCTGGCGTCGGCTGGAGAACCCCTGGTTGGAAAGGCCACCGTCGCGAAGGGTGACGAGTGTTTCCGGGATGGCGCGGGCGCGCAGGTGATGGACGGCAAAAAAGCGCGTCATCCAGTCGAAGTCGGCGCCGATCCTTATGGCCGGGTCAAAACCGCCAACGCGCGCCATTGCATCGCGCCGCGCGTAGAAGCCGGGATGGGGCGGCATATGGGCAAAGCGCAGCATCCAGCTCCAAAACGGCGCTGCGGGGTAAGCGCGGCTCAGCCGGCCGGGATCGGAAGCGTGGACGATCGCCACTCCGCCGGACACGGCATCGCCGCCCCTGGCCGCCGCCGCGGCAACAAGGCTGAGTGCATCGCTGCGGCAGAAAAAATCATCGGCGTTGAGAAAGCCGATCAGGTCACCTGTCGCCCGGGCCACACCCTTGTTCATCGCGTCGTAGAGGCCCTTGTCAGGTTCCGAAATGAAAATGTGCCCCGGCCGGGCATTGGCCGCGACGATCGCTGCCGTGTCGTCCCTCGATCCGCCATCGATGATGATATGCTCGACATCGCCCAGGTCTTGCGCCGCCACCGATATGCATGTGTCGGCAATGGTCGCCGCTGCGTTCCATGCCACTGTGATGACGGACACCCTCATGCCCGCAACTGCACGCTCTCGGCAAAGTGCGCATAGGCGTCGGCAAGGCCGTCATGCAGCGCAATGCGCGGCGCCCAGCCCATCGCCAGCAACTTGCCGGAATCCATCAGTTTGCGCGGCGTCCCGTCGGGCCGGCTGGCGTCGAAAGCCAATGCGCCGGTGAATCCCACGACGTCACCTATCAACCGCGCCACTTCGGCGATGGAAACCTCCGACCCAGTGCCGACATTGATATGTTCGACAGCCGAATAATTTTCGAGCAGGAACACCAGGGCGTCGGCAAGGTCATCGACGTGCATGAATTCGCGCAGCGGTGCGCCGCTGCCCCAGACCGTCATGCTCTCGGCACCGCTATCGCGCGCCTCGATCGCCTTGCGCATCAACGCCGGGATAACGTGGCTCGATTCAAGGTCGTAATTGTCGCCCGGGCCGTAAAGGTTGGTCGGCATGGCGCTGATGAAATCAAGCCCATGCTGTTGCCGATAGGCCTGTGCCAGCAAAATGCCGGCAATCTTGGCGATGGCATACCACTGGTTGCTGGGCTCCAGCGGACCGGTCAAAAGCGCCGCTTCGGCCATCGGCTGCTGGGCAAGGCGCGGGTAGATGCAAGAGGAACCAAGGAACAGCAGCTTGGCCACGCCGGTCTTTGCGGCGGCCGCCATGACATTGGCCTCGATCATCAGGTTGTCGTGAAGGAAGTCGACGGGTCGGGCCGCATTTGCTGCGATGCCGCCCACCCTCGCCGCAGCAACCACGACCACATCAGGGCGGTTGGCGTCGACCCAGTCTTCGACCTGTTGCTGGCGCGTCAGGTCTAGCGCGCCGCGATCGGGGGCGAGTACGGCATGGCCATCGCGGGCCAGCCGCCGCACCAACGCGCTGCCGACCATGCCGCGATGGCCCGCAACCCATATCCTGCGACCCGCCAGGCTGAACATCAACGGGCTGCGCGGGCTTCGGCAAGGTCGGCGGCGACCATTTCGCGGACCAGGTCTTCCATCGTGGATGTATGTTCCCAGCCGAGTTTCGCCTTGGCCTTCGACGGGTCGCCAAGCAGCAGATCGACCTCGGTCGGACGGAAATAGCGCGGATCGATCTCGATCAGCACTTCACCGGACCGGGCGCAGCGGCCGATCTCGTTGACAGCCTCGCCCTCCCAGGAAATTTCGCGGCCGATTTCGGCGAATGCCAGTTCGACGAAGCGCCGCACGGTCGTCGTCGTCCCGGTGGCGAGCACCCAGTCCTCCGCCGTATCGTGCTGGACGATCCGCCACATGCCCTCGACATAGTCACGGGCGTGGCCCCAGTCGCGCTTGGCGTCCATGTTGCCGAGATAGAGTTTTGATTGCGTGCCACAGACGATGCCCGCGACGGCGCGGGTAATCTTGCGCGTGACGAACGTCTCGCCGCGCAGCGGGCTTTCGTGGTTGAAAAGGATGCCGTTCGACGCGTGGATGCCATAGGCCTCGCGATAGTTGACGGTGATCCAATAGGCATAAAGCTTGGCGGCAGCATAAGGCGAGCGCGGGTAGAACGGCGTCGTCTCGCTCTGTGGCACTTCCTGCACCAGCCCATAGAGTTCCGATGTCGAGGCCTGGTAGAAGCGCGTCTTCTCCTCCAGCTTCAGGATACGGATCGCCTCCAGCAGCCGCAGCGTGCCGATGCCATCGGCATTGGCGGTATATTCCGGTGTTTCGAAGCTGACCTGGACATGGCTTTGCGCGGCCAGGTTGTAGATTTCGTCGGGCCGGGTTTCCTGAACGATACGGATGAGGTTCGTTGCATCGGTCAGGTCGCCATGATGCAGGAAGAAATTGGTGTGGCCCTCGTGCGGGTCTTTATACAGATGATCGATACGCCCGGTGTTAAAAGACGATGAACGCCGCTTCAGCCCGTGAACAACATAGCCCTTGGCCAGCAAAAGTTCGGACAGATAGGCGCCGTCCTGGCCGGTAACACCGGTTATCAGTGCTGTTTTTGTCATGAATCTTCCGAAAAAACACCAAAGTCGTGCACGGCTCTAGCGCGGCGCGGCAGGACTTGTCGAGGCTCGCCCGCCTGCGACGCCACATCGGGGGCGGCTAGCGCGGCAGCCGGCGCAACAACGGCAAAAGCAGCAGCACGGTCATTCCCGCCCCCAGCAGCGCCGCGGGGATACTCGCGCCACGCGCCAGCACGGCGCCGATGGCAAGGACCCCGGACACCTGGAAACCGGCATTGACGATATTGTTGGCGGCAATGGCGCGCGCCCGGCCATCCGGTTCGGTGGCGGTTTGCAGGACGCCATAGAGCGGCACCGAAAACACCCCGCCGGCGATGGCAAGGACAGTCAGGTCAGCCAGCACACGCCAGCCGGACGGCTGGCCGAGGAAGCCCGCTACCGATACAGCGACGCCCGAAAAGCCCCGTTCGGCAAAGAACAGGTCGAGCCCGGCCAGCGCCATCACCACGCCTGCTACCGGTGACCAGCGCGTCGATACGCGGCCGCCGAGCAGCCGGCCGATGCCGGCCGACCCAACGGCCACGCCGATCGAGAATGCGGCGAGAAACAGCGTGGCGACTCCCTCGCTGCCGCCGATGTCGTTTTTCGCCAGCGGTACGAACTGTGCAGTGTAGACAGCGCCGAGCGCCCAGAACCACGATATGCAGATGGTGGCGATGCGAAGCTCGGGGCTGGCAAAAGCCCCGGCGAGGGCACGGCGGGACGCGCTCCACGGGTTCCAGTCGATGGTCCTGCTGCCCGAAGCCGGCGCCGGCGGGATGAACTGCGCTGTTCCCCATCCGACCACCGCGACACCGATCGCGACCAGGCCTGCCGTGCCCGCCGGCAGCAGCCCGCCGCTGATCTGGCCAAGCAGGATGGCAACAAAGGTGGCGCCCTCCACCAGCCCGGTGCCGAGCAACAGCTCGTCCTTGTGCAAAAGCTGCGGCAGGATGGCGTATTTCACCGGGCCGAAGATCGTCGAATGCATGCCCATCAGGAAAACCACGACCATCGACAGCAGCTCCGACCGCAGGCCGAGCGCCACCGCGCCAAGCAGCATGAAGGCGATCTCAGCGACCTTGACCCATCGCGCGATCGCTGCCTTGTCGCGGGCATCGGCAATCGCCCCGGCCGTGCCGGAAAATAGCAGGAACGGCAGGGTGAATACCCCCGCCGCCACGGTTGCCAGCGTTGCAGCCCCCGCCGGGTCGCCGGCACGCAGATGATAGGCAACAAGGAATATCAGCGCCGTCTTGAACAGATTGTCGTTATACGCCCCCAATAGCTGGGTGACGAACAGCGGCCCGAAGCGGCGCGTGGCAAGCAGGGCAAGCATTGCTCCTACCTTCGCAGCATTAGGCGCGCTGCGTCCACTGCATCTTGCAGTCGGCGCATTCCACCCGCAGACTGTGCCGGCTTTGCAACGCGAAAGGCCAGCCGATGAATGACCCGGTTCCCGCCACTGGCTTCGACTTCAATCGGCCAACCGTGGTGTCGCTGTTGTATCTTGCCAGTTTCCTCATCGGGGTGGGTTGGCTTATCGCCGGCGTCCTGGCCTTTGTGTGGAACGGCGAACCCCATGCATCGTGGGAGGACAGCCATTTCCGCTTTCATATCCGCACCTTCTGGCTCGGCATCGCGCTTTGTGTCGCTGCGTTCGTCGCCACGGTCCTGACCCTTGGGCTTGGCGGCTTCCTCGTGTTCCCGCTCCTGGCACTCTGGTTCCTGGTGCGCTGCATCAAGGCGCTGCTGGCAGCGCAGCGGCATGAGGCGCTGGCCAACCCGGATAGCTGGCTATGGTGACATTTCAGACCCGGAACGACTCGCCGGTGTAATGCCCGCAAGTTAAGGCTCGCCGTAATTCACAAGGGGAAATTGACGATGTCACAGGAAATTATGGACATGATCGCCCGCATGGGCGGCGCCGATGCCGTCGCAGCGATGGCGGCGCGCGTCGGCATCTCGCCCGAGCAGGCACAGAGTGCTGTCGCCGCGCTTGTCCCGGCGCTGGCGGGCGGCATGGCCAAACAGGCTCAGGCCGGCAATGGCTCGCTGGTCGATCGCATCACCGGGCTTGCCGCAGGCTTTACGGGGTCGGCGGCCAGCGACCAGGCGGTGACCCATGGCACCGATATTCTCGGCCACGTCTTTGGCTCGTCCGAAGTCACCGATGCAGTGACCCAGCAGGCTGCGGCCAAGACCGGGATCGACATAGGCTCGCTGTCGGCGTTGCTGCCGATGGTGGCGACGCTGGCAGCGAGCGCGCTTGGCAATGGCACCGGCACCGTGGCGAAGGCGGAAACGCCAGCGGGCTCTGGCGGGATCGGCGGGATGCTCGGCAGCCTGTTCGGCGGCAGCGCCGCAACCGGCGGCGGCGCGGCAAGCGCACTCATCGCCATGATCGACAAGAACGGCGATGGCAACCCGCTGGACGAGATCATGGGCATGGCGTCTGGTTTCCTCAAACGCTGAGATGCTGGCGCCGGCGCGCGGCAATCCCTAAGTTGGCTGTCCGGCGACAATCGAGTCGCCGGATGCAATGCATATTTCGGGATTTCGGGCGCACGCAATGGCACGCTCTTCGGGACGCAAGGACGATTGGGGGTTTCCGCGCTGGCGACCCTATGGCAGCGGCAGTGCGGCGGTCGAGGTGCGGGTTTGTGATCGCCACGGCTGCACCAACGCCGGCGACCGCCCGGCGCCCAAGGCACCCAATCGCCCCGAACGCTGGTATTTCTGCGAAGCGCACGCCGCCGAATATAACCAGCGCTGGGATTACTTTGCCGGGCTGACCCCCGAGGAAGCCGCAGCCCGCGAAGCCAGCGAACAGGCGGAAACGAAGTACAAGCGCGCATCGCACTGGGAATGGGGCGGCCCGGGGGACGGCACCCGCAGTCGCGCCGAACTGGATGCTTTGGCGGTGCTTGGCTGTGATACCGACGCCGACATGGTGGTCATCAAGACCGCATGGCGCAACGCCGCCAAGTCCAGTCACCCCGATGTCGCCGGCGCCGACGCCGCAGCCGCCGACCGCTTCCGTGCCGTCCAGGCGGCCTGGCAAATTCTCAGCGATGCCGACCTGGTGCGCACCGCAATGGCCCCGAAATAGCTAAAAGCCGGTCCGGGCGTGTCAAACCGGCCGACACATGCCGGTCCTGACCATGGTACATGCTATCGCCAAGTGCCCTTTTCAGTACGGCCAAAGTCGATGGTGCACATGAAGCCATAACCGGCATGGGGCCCGCAACCGGCGCCCGCATAGCGTAGCTGGCCATCGAAGATCACCGCGCGATGGCCGCGGTTGGCAACGCCATCATCGACGATGAGTTGGATGACAACATCGAGCGGGTCGCCCTGCCCATAGGATATGGTTTCAGCGATATAACGGTCGCCACCGCGCGCCATGACGCGCTCCCCCGGTCCGGTGCCGTCGCGCGAAGCATGGCCTATATCGCCCTGCGGGCCTTGCTCGGCGCTATGGTCGGCGGCGGCGAGCGCCAGCGTGCGACTGCGTTCCAACCTAGCAAGCCGCGGCTGTCGTCCGACGAAGGCGATGGCCTCATCGACTGCGGTGGTGCCCTCGCGCGTCAGCCGGCGCGATCCGTCCCCGGCGACACTGTAGCTGCCGTCACGCCAGAATTGGCGGCGAAAGTCCTTGAGCGTGACAACAAAGGCCTGGGGATCGGTGCGGGCACGATTGAGCTCGGCGAGCACATCGTCCTCGAAACGCGTTGCGGCTGCCGGAACTGCCATGAATAATAGTGCCAGCACCGCGGCCGACCCCAGTTTGAAGCTTACACCGTACATATAGCCTCGCGTTCCTGTAACGAGGCGTTTATGCGCTGATGTCGATGAACCCGCTGCAACGAGGCGCTGCGCTTGCGGCGCGACGGTCACACCAGCGCAAGCGCGACGACCAGCCGGCAATCGATGACCAATCCCGCCGCGCGCTTGGCGCTGAGAAACGCCGCGAGGCTGCTCAAGGCCACGACGTGGACGACGATATCCTCTCCATCGACGCCGCCGCCCGGCCCGTTGCGCACCAATCCGCTGGCCCGAAACAAGTGAAACATCTCGTTCGACATGCCCGGGGAGGTCGCGAATGCCCCCAGGTTATCCCAATGCGCCGCGATAAAGCCGGTTTCCTCGGCGAGTTCGCGTGCCGCGGCACTGCGCGGCGTGTCGCTGCCATCTGTATCGCCGATCAAACCGGCCGGCAGTTCGATGCTGCGCGCGCCATGCGGTACGCGATATTGCTCCACCAGCACGATCTCCCGCGATTCGGTCAGTGCGAGGATGACCGCAGCGCCGGTATCGCCGACCCTTGCTGCAAACTCCCAGGTGCCGTTCTTGCGGACTTCAAGATAATTGCCCCGCCATTCGGTCGTTGTGGGCATGGTTTCCCCTTCAAGGGCAAGAGCGTCAGACCGGACTGGCAAATGCCGTGCCGGTCCGTATCAACTGCGTCGCGATGGCGTATTTATGGACCTCGGTCGGACCATCGTAGAGCCGGAAACCGCGCATGTCGCGGAAGATCATCTCGACAACAGTTTCGCCGGTGACGCCGATTCCCCCAAGGATCTGCACGCAGCGGTCGGCAACCTTGAACAGTTCTTCGGACACGAACGCCTTGACGATGCTGCTTTCGTGGCGGGCGCGGACGTCTCGGTCGAGCATCCAGGCGACGTGACGGATGGCAAGGCGGCATTGGTGCATGGCAATTTCATTGTCGGCCAATTGAAAGCTGACGCCCTGGTGGTCGATCAGTGACTTGCCGAAGGCCGTGCGAATCCGGGCATGCTCCAGCGCGATATGCTGGGCGCGCGCGGCGGCGCCGAGCCAGCGCATGCAATGGGTCAGCCGCGCAGGTGCGAGCCGCATCTGGGCATAGCGCAATGCACTGCCCACGTCGCCAAGCACTTGCGTCGGACCCAGCCGCAGCCCATCGAAGCGCACGACAGCATGGCCCTCGACATAGTTGCGGTCCATCGAATCCATGACGCGCTCGATATGGATGCCGGGCGTATCGCCTTCACACAGGAACAGCGTTGGCCCCGATGGCCCGTGGGGATTTTCCGGCACCTGCGCCATGATGATCCAAGTCTTGGCACCATTTGCGCCGGTAATCAGCCATTTCAGGCCTGAAATCTCGTAATCGTTGCCATTGAACACGGCTGTCGTCTTCAGTTGTGCCGGGTCGCTTCCGGCACCGCCAGGTTCGGTCATGGCGAACACGGATCGACGGTGGCCGAGCACCATGGGCTTGAGGAATTGTTCGATCTGGTCCGGGCGGGCGATGCGGCCGAGGAGGTACATGTTGCCCTCGTCGGGGGCTGCGCAGTTCATGGCGACAGGGCCAAGGGTCGACCAGCCGGCAGCTTCGAAAACTGCAGCTTGCGTTGCGTGGTCAAAGCCCAGTCCGCCGAGCGCAACCGGCGCCTGGGGCGTCAGCAGCCCTTCGGCGCGGGCAAGCGCGACGAGTTCGTCGCGCAGGGCATCGGTGGGGCCGTGCTGGGTCAGGCGCGGATCGCGTTCGAAGGGAATGATCTTGTCGATGACAAAGGCGCGAACCCGGTGTGCCAGGTCGGCGGTGGCATCGGGAATGGCAAAATCGGTCATGGTGTCCCCTTGCGAAACTCGGCAAGCGCGTGGTCGAGAATCGCCAGCGCCAGCACTTCGAAACCGGCATAGCGCGGTCCTGCAACTTCACCGCGCTGCCATTTGCGATAGAGTTGCCCCCAGGCGACTGCCAGTCGAAGTCGCGCCAGGGCGAGCGGCCAGGCCAGCGGGCCGGTCTCCGTACCCGATATCGCCGTGTAGCGCGCCGCGACGCCGGCGCGGCCGGGCCAGCCCGGAGTCAACGATGGCACGGCTCCCAGTGCGTGCAGGGCCAACGGGTCGCTGGGCTCAATCCAGTATGACAGCAGCACCGCGAGGTCGAAGCTGCGCGGTCCGCGCGTCGCCATATCCCAGTCGATCACAGCCCTGGCTGCCATGCTGACGGGATCGACGAGGATGTTGTCGGGCTTGAGGTCCATGTGCAGCAAAACGGCGTCCCCATCTTCAGGCGCCGGCGCCGCGTCCATCGCTGCAATCATCGCAGCGGCGGCAGGAGGCAATTCCGGCCAGACGGCAAGGGCGCGCCTCGTCCAGCCTGCGAGCTGGCGCGGGTAGAAGCCTGCTGGCCGTCCCAGGTCACCCAACCCCGCGACAACCGGATCCAGCCGGTGCAGCGCCGCCATCTGGCCGAGCGTCGTCTCGATCAGGGCATCGCCGTACAGGCCCGCGGGCAGCGAGCCGCCTATGGCGACACCCTCCCGGTGTTCAAGGATCAGGAACGGGGTCCCCAGCACCCCCGCATCATCGCAATAGGCGATGCCGCGCGGCACCAGCGGAAAATGCGGGTGCAGCGCCGAAATCACCCGCCACTCGCGCCCCATGTCGCTGGCGCCCGTCGCCAATATGCCCGGCGGTGGCCGCCGCAAGACCGCCGATCCGCTGGTCAGCGTGATACGCTCGTTCCGGTTAGCGATACCGCCCGACAGCGGCGTGATGGCACTCCCCGCCACCAGCGCGAAACCGCGTTCGCGCAGCCATGCCGCCAAAACCTCGCGTTCGTCCGCCATGCGATGGTGCTAGCGCGGCATGGCGACAGACAGAAACGAATTCAGCCCGCCCCTCGCGCCGTGCCGTGCCGGCGGGGCCGTATATACCGCCTCTGGCCTGTTGATCCGCCCGCTCCTATGCATGCTCGCATGACTGTTACCCTGCACACCGAGCGGCTGGTGATGACGCCGCACTGCCGCGACGATTTTGCCGATATGGTGGCGCTTTGGGGCGATCCGGCGGTGGTGCGTCTGCTTGGCGGGGTGCCGGCAAGCGAGGAGGACACCTGGGCCCGGTTGCAGCGCTACGTCGGCTGCTGGGCGATGTTCGGGCACGGTATGTGGGCTGTCCGCGCGCGCGAAAGCGGCACGTTCATCGGCTGCGTGGGGTATCTTGAGGCAAAGCGCAGCGGTGTCGCTGGCTTCGACGGTGATCCGGAAATCGGCTGGACGATCCATGTGGCGGCGCAGGGCAAGGGTTTTGCCGGCGAGGCAGTGCGGGCCGCCCTTGAATGGGGATCGTCGCGCTTTGGACGGACTGTGGCAATGATCAATCCCGTCAACACCGCGTCGGTGAAATTGGCGGAACGCTGTGGATTTCGCCACTTTGCCGATGGCAGTTACAAGGATGCCCCGACAGGATTATGGGAATATCGCTTTCGTTGATCGAAAGCTGCCACAGCGTGACCGGGCCGATTGGCCCGATCGATCGCGAGGCGCACGATAGCGCAACGCCGCGGCGATTTGACTCTCGCTGGAGTCGCACCCGTGCAGCATGTCTCTGCCGTAGCCAGCACCAACCCGTTTCGGGTACGCTCAAGTACGCGCTTGCTAATCTTGGCATCGTCAAGTTAAGATAAGTGAATGGAAGGTTTAGCTCCCTATCATCATGGCGATCTGCGGGCTGCCTTGCTGCGGTCCGCACTGGAGATCGTCGAGGGGGATGGCGTATCGGCGCTGTCGTTGCGCGCCGTGGCCCGCCGCTCGGGCGTCAGTGCAATGGCACCATACCACCATTTTCGCGACCGCGCCGCGCTGGTTGCTGCCGTTGCCGCCAAGGGCTTTGAACGACTTCATGCTGCAACCGTCGAGGCACTTCAGAACTCTGGCGCCGATTCGCTGAAATCGCTGGTCGCCAGCGCGTGTGTGTACGTCGACTTCGTTGTCGCAAATCCGGCGCTCTACCGGCTGATGTACAGCGCAGAGCTCGCCGATCGCACATCGTTTCCCGACCTTGCCGAGGCGGCTGCCGCGCCATCGGCGAACCTAGCCCGCCTTGTGGCGACTGCCGCCGGCGCCGGATATCTCGGCAGCGTCGACCGCAGGTCTGCAGCGTTGCAGATCTGGGCCATGGCGCACGGCATCGGATTGCTGGCGATCGATGGCTATCTCGGCGCGGACCCGCGGCCGCGTGCCATCGCATTGGTGGGGGATAGTGTGGCAACCATGCTGAGCGGCTGGTCGCTGCGTTAAACATTGTGAATTGCGGCGCGGAACCGGTTCAGAACACCGGATCGTGGATGCCACATTCGGTCTTGTCCCAGCCACGCCAGCGACCGGCGCGCGGATCCTCGCCAGGCTGGACCTGCGACGTGCACGGTACGCAGCCAACACTGGGATAGCCTTGTGCTTCCAGCGGATGGCGCGGCAGTTCCCGACCGAGGAAATACGCCTCGAGCGCCACCTTATCCCAATCTGCCAGCGGATTGATCTTCAGCCGACCCTCGTCGATCTCGAAACGCGGCAGCGCGTCGCGCCCGGCCTGGAATCCCTTGCGGCCTGAAACCCAGGCGTCGAACGGCGCCAGTGCACGGCGCAATGGTTCGACCTTGCGAAGGTCGCAGCAGCCGTCGGGGTCATAGCTCCACCTGAGGCTCGTCGAATCCTTGGCGGCGAGCAACCGTGGGTCCGGGCGAAAAACACGCAGGTCGGTGAAGCCAAGCCTTTCGGCAAGCTCGTCCCTGTAGGCCAGGGTCTCCCCGAACATCTTCTGGGTATTGACGAATATGACCGGCACGTCTTTGTCGACCGCCGCGACCATATCGAGCAACACCGCCGATTCCGCCCCGAAGCTGGAGACCGCGGCCACCCGGCCCTGCAGTTCGCCAGTCAACAGGTCGGCAAGCATGGCCTGGGTCGATACGCCGGCATATCTTGCCGTAAGCCGTGCGATATCGGCGACCGTGAAGGGGGGCGCCGTCTCGATCGCATCGATATGGCGCACCGCTTCGCTAGCCATGCCGCAGGGCCCAGACTGGTTGCAGCCCGTCCGCAGCCTTTTGATAAACATAGGGATAGCGTTCAAGCGTCAACTTGACGACGCTCAGGTCGAGCGGCTTGGCCGGTGCAAAACTGTCGAAACCGACGCGGCGCATGAAACCGATCTGATCGACCAGCACATCACCCGCGGCACGGATTTCGCCGGTAAACCCCGCTTCTCGCAGCATCCGCGCGGCGGAATAGCCGCGGCCATCGCGGAATTTGGGGAACGCCACTTCGATCAGCCGCAAGCGCCCCAGATGCGGGATGAGCGACCGTGCATCGTCTGCCGGGTCGAGGCGCACTGCAGCGGCATTGCCATCGGCGAGGAAATCGGCAAGCGGCGACAGCGGCCCGTCGTCGGGCGCATCGCTGCGGAAGCGCAACAGCGCCGGGGTGTCGTCGAGCGGCGGTGCAGCGGCATTGCCGACGGCAACCTGGTCCTGCCCGTCGGCTGATGCGACGCGGTCATGATTACCCATATACGGCTTCCTTGAACGGGGCGGCACCGAGCCGCCGATAGGTATCGAGGAACCGTTCCGACGGGTTGGTCCGCGCGCTGCGATAAAAAGCGATGAGCTTGTCGACGGCGCCGACAATGCCCTCGGCATCGAACCCCGGCCCGAGGATCTTTGCCAGCGATGCGTCTTCGGCACCCGAACCGCCGAGCAGCAGCTGATACGCCTCCTCGCCCTTCTTATCGACCCCGAGGATGCCGATATGCCCGGCGTGGTGGTGGCCGCAGCCGTTGATGCAGCCCGATACCTTGATCTTCAATTCGCCAAGGTCGCGCTGTTGTTCGATATCATTCTCGAACTTGGCCGCGATCTTCTGGGCAATCGGGATCGAACGGGCGTTTGCCAGCGTGCAATAGTCCATGCCGGGGCAGACGATGATATCGGTGACCAGATCGAGGTTCGGCGTCGCCAGGTCGGCAGCATCCAGCGCTTGCCAGACGGCGTAAAGATCAGCCTTGCGAACGTGTGCCAGAACGAGGTTCTGGCTGTGCGTCACGCGGATCTCGTCCTGCGCGTATTTTTTCGCGAGGTCGGCGATCACGTCCATCTGCGCCGATGAGGCATCGCCCGGGATCCCCGCCTTTGGCTTGAGGCTGATCGTGGCGATGGCATAGCCAGGCTGTTTGTGGGCATGGACATTCTGGCTCACCCAGGCCGCGAAATCGGGGTCCGACAGGTCGAGCGTGTCGGGCGCCGCCAGGTCATAGGTCGGCTCGGCGAACTGCGCGATGATGCGGTCATACTCCGCCTTGGGAGCATCGAGACCGAGCGGCTCGAGCAGCGCCCATTCTGCTTCCACCTGCCTGGTGAATTCGACAATGCCAAGCTCGTTGACGAGGATCTTGATCCGCGCCTTGTAGATATTGTCGCGACGGCCATAGCGGTTATAAACCCGGAGGATCGCTTCGGAATAGCTCATGAACTGACCGACCGGGATGAACTCGCGCACCACTTGCCCGATGATCGGCGTGCGGCCCATGCCGCCACCGACATAGACACGAAAGCCCAGCGCGCCGCTTTCGTCCTTGCGCAGTTGCAGTCCGATATCGTGAAGCTGGATGGCGGCACGATCGGTCTCGCTCGCAATCACTGCGATCTTGAACTTGCGCGGCAGGAAGGAAAATTCCGGGTGCAGCGTCGACCATTGGCGCAGCAGTTCGGCATAGGGGCGCGGGTCGGCCAGCTCATCGGCCGCAGCGCCTGCAAACTGGTCCGAACTGATGTTGCGGATGCAGTTGCCGCTGGTCTGGAAGGCGTGCATCTCCACCTTCGACAGATCGTCGAGCAGGTCCGAAAACTGTTCCAGCTTGATCCAGTTGTACTGGATGTTCTGGCGGGTGGTGAAATGGCCGTAGTCGCGGTCATACTTGCGGGCGATGTGCGCCAGCATCCGCATCTGTACACCCGACAGGGTGCCGTACGGCACGGCGACCCGCAGCATATAGGCGTGTAGCTGGAGATAAAGGCCGTTCATCAGCCGCAGCGGCTTGAATTCGTCCTCCGTGATCTCGTTGCGCAGGCGGCGGCCGACCTGTTCCTTGAACTCGGCGACACGGGCGTCGACGATGGCCTGGTCATATTGGTCGTAACGATACATCAGATGCTTTCCACGGAAATGTCGGGGCGCCCAAGATCGGCGCGCACGCTGGGGCCAAACGCCCGCACCCTCTCCCGAGTGGTGCGCGGACGCCAGCCCTGGCTGCTGGGCTCTGCCTCGATGAGGACAGGATCGTTGATGCGCTCCTCGGCCGTCAGCCGGGCGACAAGCTCTTCACCTTCGTCGCCGATTGCCACCGCGTCGCGGATCGACAGGCTCCAGTCGCTGCCATTCCAATAGAGGACGTCGCCGGTTTCAAGGCGGTTGCCGGTCAATATGCGGGGCATGGAAGCGCTTTCGTGAGGGCGTTCAGGGCTGAAAGTTCGCCGAGTCGGGCAACGTCGCCGACAACGATAAGGGCAGGTGACTGGACCGACTCTCGCGATACCATGCCGCCGAGATCGGCAAGCAGCGAGCGGAGCACACGCATTGTCGGAAGGGTCGCACGCTCGATGACGGCGACCGGCGTGTCCGGCGCAAGCCCGTCGGCGATCAGTTTCTCGGCGATGCGTTCGGCACCGGTGACGCCCATGTAGATCACGAGCGTGCGACCCTTGCCGGCCAGGCCGACCCAGTTCTGCGCTGCAAGGCCGCGACATTCACCGGCGACAAAGCTGACGACCGATGCATGGTCGCGATGCGTCAGCGGCATCTGCGCCGCCGCGGCCGCGCCAAGCGCTGCAGAAACACCCGGGATGATATCAACACGCACACGCGCGGCGTTGCAGGCCTCGACCTCCTCACCGCCGCGGCCGAAGATGAACGGATCACCACCCTTGAGCCGGACAACGACATGGCCAGCCTGCGCTTCGGCGACGAGCAGCCTGCCGATATCGGTCTGGTCCATGATGTGGCGGTCGCGGCGCTTGGCAACCGAGACGAGCCGCGCGCCGGCGGGCACCAATGCCATGACATCGGCACCGACGAGACCGTCATGGACGACGACATCGGCAGTGGCGAGCACCGCTGCGGCACGCATCGTCAGCAGATCGGCGGCACCAGGGCCGGCCCCGACCAGCCATACGCGACCATTGTCTGCCTTGTTCTCCATCTTCGTCACTTACGCTCGGCACCCGTCAAAGCGCCAGATGCTGCGGTGCAACGCTTTCTTGGGGATGGCCTAGCCGGGATTGCCCAGTCGACTGATAGGATTTGCCGATACGCCCGCCAAGAACGCCGCCGGGGACATTGGGTGCCCCCGGCGCGCCTTTTGATCAGCCGAACGTACGCTGCCACCAACCCTTGCGGGTCGACGAACCACTTTCAGACACAGCGGCGACGTCCGGCGCCTTGGCCGTCTCGACCGTGGCCGGGGTGAGGGCGGCGGCCTTGGCGGGGGAATCTTCCCGCGCCACGGTCCGCGCTGCCTTGGCTGGTTCTGCCCTGTCCTGAGCGGGCTTGACTTGAGCCGGCTTGAGCTCAGCAGGCGTGACCGGCGCTGGCTTGGCCGCAGCGACCTTGGCTGTGGACTTCACCGCCGCCTTTGCCACGACCTTTTCAGCAGTCGCGCCGGTGCTCTTTGCGGACGGCTTGCGCGCTGAAGCGGCCTTGGCCTTTGCCGGCGCTTTCGTCGTCTTGACAGCCGCATCCCGTTCGGTCGCAGCGGGCATTGCCGGTGCGACATCGGCCTTTGCCTTGCGCGGAGCCCGCTTCGGCTTTTCGAGCGTCGCGGCGTCCAGCGGCGCACTCTCGACAACGACAGCAGAAGCCCGGCGCGACTTGCGAACCGGCCGTTCAGCGACTGCTTCGGTCGCAACCACCTCTACCGGTTCCGGCGCAGCGCCTTCGACGGCAGCAGCCTTGCGACGACGGGGCGCGCGCCTGGACTTGCCTTCATCGACGCCGACGTCTTCGACCTTGGCGACGGCGGTGACCCGCGGCGGCGCGGCGGCCTCGTCGGTGGGGGCATCGGCGCTTGCCTCGATGCCCACATCCAACCCGGCATCGTCACGACCACCTTCACGCTTGCCGCCGCGGCGTCCACGACGACGGCGCTTGCGATCGCCACGTTCGCGTTCGCCCCGCGCATCGGTTCCCGCATCGCCGCCATCGGTCGCGGCATCGACGTCCGCCGTGGCTGCAGCATCGGCAGACACTTCACCGTCGGCAGCGCGCGTTTCATCGGGCCGTGCATCGTCAGGTCGTGTATCATCCTTGTCGCGGCCGCGACCACGGCGGCGGCGCTTGTTGCGACCACTGCGCTCGGACCCTTCGGCGCGCGGCGCACGGTCACCGGCGGCGCGCGGCGACCGCGCTTCGCCCTCCTCGCCTTCGTCGTCGAATTCGTCCTCGATATCGTCCGGGTCATCCTCGATTCGCACCGGAGCCGGCAGGGCGCGCATCTCGACCTTCTTGGTCGGAGGCGGTCCATTGGCATCGACAATGAAATTGGGCCCGATCAGCGATTCATCGGGCACCGTGACGATGGTGACGCCGTAAAGTTCCTCGAGTTCGGCAAGTTCGATACGCTTGCGATTGAGAATATAGACTGCAACCTCTTCGCCGGCGCGCAGGGTGAATTCGCTGGTACGACCGCGCAGGGCTTCGGCTTCGAGGGCGCGCAAGGCTGCGAGGGCTGCGGAAGCGACCGAGCGCACCATGCCGGTGCCTTCGCACATCGGGCAAATATGCGTGGAGGCCTCCAGGATGCCGGTACGCAGCCGCTGCCGGCTCATTTCCATGAGGCCGAACGCGGAGATGCGGCCGATCTGGACGCGGGCGCGATCATTCTTCAGCGCCTCCTTCATCTGGCGCTCGACGCGGCGGACGTTGGCGGAAACTTCCATGTCGATGAAATCGATGACTACAAGCCCCGCCATGTCGCGGAGCCGCAGCTGGCGACCGACTTCATCGGCGGCTTCAAGGTTGGTCTTGGTTGCGGTTTCCTCGATGCCATACTCGCGGGTCGAACGCCCGGAGTTGACGTCGATCGAGACAAGCGCTTCGGTCGGGTTGATGACGATATAGCCACCGGATTTGAGCTGGACGACCGGCTGGTACATGCCCTCCAGCTGCGCCTCGACGCCAAAACGCTGAAACAGCGGCACATTATCGGAATATTCGACCACCTTCGGGCCGTGTCCAGGCATCAGCATGGCCATGAAGCGCGAGGCGTCGGCGAAACCCTCCGCGCCTTCGACTAGCACCTGCTCGATATCGCGGTGATAGATGTCGCGGACCGCACGCTTGATCAGGTCGGAATCCTGATGGATCAGCGCCGGCGCCGATGACGAAAGGGTCTTTTCCCGAATTTCGTCCCACAGCCGGGTCAGATAATCGAAATCGCGGCGAATGTCCTCGGACGAGCGCTTCAGGCCGGCGGTGCGGACAATGGCACCCATGCCGGCCGGCAGCTTCAAGTCTGCCATGATGGTCTTCAAGCGCCGGCGATCGGCGAGGTTCGAAATCTTGCGGCTGATGCCGCCGCCGTGCGCCGTATTGGGCATCAGCACGCAATAGCGGCCGGCGAGTGACAGATAGGTGGTCAACGCCGCCCCCTTGGAGCCCCGCTCTTCCTTGACGACCTGGATCAGCAGCACCTGGCGGCGGCGGATGACCTCCTGGATCTTGTAGCGGCGACGCAGCGACTGGCGCTTGCGGCGCAGCGCATCGGTAGGCTCGTCATGCTGGCCGCCCGTTTCCGCGAGCTCGCCGGTCGATTCGCTGCGTTCGTCGCCGCCGTCGTCTTCGGCATGCTCGTCGTGTTCGCCATCATGATCGCCGTCGTGATCGCCATCATGGTCGCTGGCGAACTCCGCCTCCTCGCGCAGCAGCGCCTCGCGGTCTTCGCGCGGGATCTGGTAGTAATCCGGGTGGATTTCCGAAAAGGCGAGGAACCCGTGGCGGTTGCCGCCATATTCGACAAATGCGGCCTGGAGGGAAGGCTCGACCCTGGTGACCTTGGCGAGGTAGATATTGCCCTTGAGCTGCTTCCTGTCGGCAGCCTCGAAATCAAACTCCTCGATGCGTTGTCCGTTGACCACGGCGACCCGGGTTTCCTCCGGGTGGCGGGCATCGATCAGCATACGTAGTGACATTGTTGGGCTCCATGGCGCGGCGGGCTCGGCCTGAAAGGCGCAAGCGGGGGCGCATATGCGGGGTGCCAGCGGCGCGGAAGGGCGCGCGCTGGAAAGATTTTGGCGAAATGATGCAATGATTGTCGGAGCGCGAATCGCCAGTCGATGCCGGCCATGCCCGGTCGGCCCGAAGGGCGTTCCCGGCTGGACAAATTGGCATCAGGCTCATCGCACCCCTTAGGCAAAGACGGCCAATGTTGTGGCCGGTCGGCAAGTTTCGCGGGCGACTTCGCCAAACACCGTCTGGGCAGACGACAGGACAAAGACCCGGGAAAGGCAACAGCCAAGCTGTCGCAATGATATGACTAGCAGTGTAGATGCGGGGCGGCAAGAGTGCTGGCGTTCAACGCGGATGGGGCCGCACCTTGCCGGTGCAGCCCCAATTTTTCCGCTAGCGCGACATGGCCTCCCGCGTGGAGGCCGGGCGTTTGATTAGCGCGAATAGAATTCGACGACGAGGTTGGGTTCCATCTTCACCGGATAGGGAACTTCATCGAGCGAGGGCACGCGGACATATGAGGCCTTGGGGCCGTCGACGGCGACATATTCCGGCACTTCACGCTCGGTGAGGCCCTGCGCTTCCATGACCAGGGCCATTTCCTTGGCCTTGGCGCCCAATTCAATGGTGTCGCCCGGCGACAGCTTGGCGGATGCAATGTTGCAGCGCTTGCCGTTCACGAGGATGTGGCCGTGGTTGACGATCTGGCGGGCGGCAAAGATCGTCGGCGCAAACTTGGCGCGATAGACGACCATGTCGAGGCGCTGTTCGAGAAGCCCGATGAGATTCTGCGAGGTATCGCCCTTCATGCGGACAGCGGCATCATAGATGCTGCGGAACTGCTTTTCGGTGACGTCGCCGTAATAGCCCTTGAGCTTCTGCTTGGCCTTCAACTGGATGCCGAAGTCCGAAACCTTGCTCTTGCGGCGCTGGCCATGCTGGCCGGGGCCGTATTCGCGCTTGTTGACCGGCGACTTGGGGCGACCCCAGATATTTTCGCCCATGCGGCGATCGAGTTTGTACTTGGAACTGTGGCGTTTGCTCATGTCTTCGCTTTCGATTTGCTGCTATTGGCCCGCCACACGGCAGGCGCGAACCCCGGCCTCGCACCGCCGGACGTGGGGGTCTGGCGCGGCCACTGCTTCACCGGGGGTGCAGGGCCAATTGCGAAGCGGCGGCGGTTAGACGAGCAATGGCCCGCGGTCAAGTCGTCCTTGACTTTTCAGCCCTGTCCCGTCAGACGCCACGCTTCTTAAAAGCTGCCGGAGTTACCGCCCATGGCGCGCGTTACCGTCGAAGATTGCGTCGACAAGATCCCCAATCGCTTCGACCTGGTGCTGCTTGCCGCAACCCGCGCCCGCGCCATCTCGAGCGGCGCCGAAATCCTCGTCGATCGCGACCGTGACAAAAACCCCGTTGTCGCCCTGCGTGAGATCGCCGACGAGATGATCAAGCCGGCGGATCTCAAGGAAGCGCTTACCCAGTCGATGCAGCGCGTCGTCGCCAATGAAGACGATACGCCCGATGCCATCGGCTCCCTGTCGGCATCGGCCGAAGCGTTGCGGATCACGGCGGCCCAGCCGCCGCGCAACCAGAACCTCGGTCCCGACTACGAATAGCCGGGCGCGGCCGCTGCTGGCGGCGTGCCCGTTGACCCAGATCAAGGTGACCCCTCGGACTTGAAGCTAGAAACCGGCTCCTGAGGGAGCCCGGCCATGCCTTTGAACACTGCAGGTTTGCACGATCAGCGGCCCGAAGGCGATGCTCGCCAGGGCAATTTGCGCAGGCACGCCGTCGCCGCGTCCGTGTCGCGCGTCATGCGCCTTGTCGTGGCGGCGCAATTGGGAGCGGCAGCGTTGCCTGCAGCGGCGGTGCCGAGCTTTGCAGCCCAGACAGGCCAGCCCTGCACAGCCTGCCACGTTGGCGGTTTCGGCCCGCAACTGACCGCATTTGGCCGCAGTTTCAAGATCGGCGGCTACACCAATCGCGTCGTGCCCTTCAACGTGCCGATTTCGGCGCAGGTCGTCGCATCCTATCTGCACACACGGCTTGATCAATCGGCGCCGCCGACGCCTGATTTTCACGTCAACAACAATCTGGCGCTCGACCAGGTCGGGCTGTTTCTTGCGGGCGGCGTGGGCAGCCATTTCGGCGGTTTTGCCCAGGTTACCTATGATGGCGTCGGCAAAGCCTGGTCGTGGGACAATCTCGACCTGCGCGCGGTCACCACGACGACAATTGCCGGCACCGACGCCGTCGTCGGGATCAGCTTGAACAATTCGCCGGCGACGCAGGATCCGTGGAATACGCTGCCCGCCTGGGGCTTCCCTTACACCGGTTCCGCTATCGCGCCGTCGCCCGCGGCTGCGCCGCTGTTCGTCGGCGGGCTGGCGCAGAACGTGCTGGGATTGACGGCCTATGCATGGCTCGATTCAAAATTCTATGTCGAAGCCGGCGGCTATCGCACACCCACGACGGGAACGCTGAGGTGGCTGGGTGCCGATCCCTATTCGCCCGGCGACATACTCGGCGTCGCGCCCTATGCGCGGCTGGCCTATCAGCGCAGCCTGGGGGGCGGCGATCTTGAAATCGGCGCCTTCCTGCTCCGCGCCAGCCTTCACCCGGGCCGCGATGCCACGACCGGTACGCGTGACCGATACTCCGATATCGGCGCGGATGCCTCCTACATCCTGCCGCGCGCCAATGGCGATGTCGCAACGCTCAACGCGCGGTATATCCACGAATCATCACAGCTCGATGCCTCCTACGCCCTTGGCAACACGAGCTTTGCCTCCGGCACCATGAACGACTGGCGAATCGACGGGTCCTATTATTGGCGCAACGCCATCGGCGCCACGGTCGGCTGGTTCGACACTTCGGGATCGACCGATCCCCTGCGCTTTGGCGGCCGCACCGGGCGGCCCGACAGCAGCGGCGTCCTGCTCCAGCTCGACGGCACGCCATTTGGCGAGGGATCCCCCGTCGGTCGCTGGTTCAACGTCAGGATGGGTGTGCAATACACGATCTACACGCGCTTCGACGGCGCCGGGACGGATTTTGACGGCCTTGGCACCAACGCCAGCGCCAACAACACGCTGAGGATCTTTACATGGCTCGCATTCTGATCGCAGCTGCCCTGGTCCTTGCCGCAGGGCCGGCTATTGCCGATCCCGTCGCCGGGCAAAAAGCCTTCCAGTCGCAATGCGCGATTTGCCATGCCGTCGTCGCGGGCAGCAAGAAGATCGGACCGAGCCTGTTCGGCGTCGTCGGGCGCCAATCGGGAACGGTGCCGGGTTTTGCCTACAGCACGGGGATGGCGGCGGCCAAGCTGGTCTGGACCTCGTCGACTCTCGACACCTATCTCGCGGCGCCGGCAAAACTGGTGCATGGCACCAAGATGGCCTTTGCCGGCGTCGGCAAGCCTGCCCAGCGTAGCGATGTCATCGATTATCTCGCCACGCTGAAATAGCCTTTGCAGCCCTGCACCGGGCTGCAACACATGCCGCGCTTGCGCCGCGGCCTTCTGCGACCCACTATCGGATGATGTTGCGCCAGTATGAACTTGTCGAACGCGTAAAGGCGTATGATCCGGATGCCGACGAAGACCTGCTGAACCGCGCTTATGTCTTCTCCATGAAAGCGCATGGCAGCCAGTTGCGTGCCAGCGGTGACCCCTATTTCAGCCATCCGATCGAAGTCGCCGGCATCCTGACCGACCTGAAACTCGACGACGAGACCATCGCGACCGGCATCCTCCATGACACCATCGAGGACACCGTCGCCACCCAGGAACAGATCGACCGGCTGTTCGGCAAGAACGTCGGTCGGCTGGTCGACGGCGTCACCAAGCTTTCGAAAATCGAGGCGCAGACCGACAGCGAGCGCCAGGCCGAGAACCTGCGCAAATTCCTCCTTGCCATGTCGAACGACATTCGCGTGCTGCTGGTCAAGCTGGCCGATCGACTGCACAACATGCGGACGCTCCATCACATCAAGTCCGATGCCAAGCGGCTGCGCATCGCGCGCGAAACGATGGATATCTACGCCCCACTTGCCGAACGGATCGGCATGTACAGCTTCATGGACGAGTTGCAGGAGCTGGCTTTTCGCGAGCTGGAGCCGGAAGGCCATGCGACGATCACGGCGCGTCTCGCCAAGCTGCGGGAGGGCGGCGGTGACCTGGTGGCGCGCATTGCGTCGGGTATGAAGCTGGTCCTGGCGCAAAAGGGCATCGACGCTGAAGTGACCGGCCGCGAAAAACGTCCATACTCGATCTGGCGCAAGATGCAGGGCCGCCAGATGAGCTTCGAGGCGCTGCCCGATGTCATGGCATTTCGCATCATCGTCGACGACGAGGCTGAATGTTACCGCGCGCTGGGTGTCATCCACGGACGCTGGCCGACCGTCATCGGCCGCTTCAAGGACTTCATATCGACGCCCAAGCGCAACGGCTACAAGAGCATCCACACCACCGTGCTGCATGGCGAGAACAGCCGCATCGAGGTGCAGATACGCACCAGGCGCATGCATGAGGAAGCAGAAAACGGCCTTGCCGCGCATTGGGCCTATAAACAGGGCGACGAGGGCAGCGGCGCCCGCGAGGCCTATCCCTGGCTCGAAGATCTGCTCGACGTGCTCCACGACGCGGCCAGTCCCGAGGAGTTGCTGGAAAACGCCCGGCTGGCGATGTTCCAGGATCAGGTTTTCGTCTTCACCCCCAAGGGCGCTTTGCACCAGTTGCCCAAGGATTCCACCCCGGTCGACTTCGCCTATGCCGTCCATTCCGACCTGGGCGACAGCTGCGTCGGCGCCAAGGTCAACGGACGCGTCGTGCCGCTGCGTACCCGGCTGACCAATGGCGACCAGGTCGAGATCTTGCGGTCAAAGGTCAAGGCGCCCGATCCCGCCTGGGCCGGCTTCGTCGCCAGCGCCAAGGCGCGCGCCGCCGTGCGCCGCCATGTCCGCCAAAAGACTCGCGAGGAAAGCCTCGCCATGGGCAGCAAGCTGCTCGAATCGCTTGGATTGCGGCTGAAAGTCAACCTTGACGACAATATGGTCGCACCGGCGCTGGCGCGGCTGAAGCTGCCCGATCGCACCGCGTTGATGCTGGCGATGGCGAGCAACGCCCTGACCGATGCGCAGGTATCGGAGGCGCTGGTGCCAGGCTCCACCGCCGGCCAGAAACCGGCGCGCAAGCGCGGCAAGCCGGGGCCCGCGGCAATTTCCATCCATGGCCTGACTGCCGGCGTGGCATTCGAGCTCGGCGCCTGTCATCCGATCCCGGGCGACCGCATCGTCGGCATCCGCCACGCGGGTAAGCCGATCGTCATCCACACCATCGATTGCACGAGCCTTGCGGAGGAGGATGGCGAATGGCTGGAAGTGTCATGGGGCGACGAGACCGAGGGCGCCGCCGCGCAACTCGCGATTGTCGTCCATAACCAGCCCGGCGCCCTTGCCGCCATGGCGGCGGTGCTCGCCACCCACAATGCCAACATCGTGAACTTCCGCCTGAAGCATCGCGACCGCGAATTCCACACCGATATCATCGACATCGAAGTCGAGGACCTGAAACACCTGACCCGCATCATTGCCGCGCTGCGAACCTTGCAGGCGGTGGTTTCGGTGGAACGGGTGCGGGGTTAAGGCGCCGAGCTGTGGATTTGGCCGGGCCTAGCGTGCCACGGCCAGCCCGGCTTCCGTCACCCAGCCCTTGGTGCCGAGTTCGTCCTCCACTTCCCAGAAGCCGGCGACCTTGTTGCCGGTCGGGTAGAGAATCGACCCGGCATCGAGGCTCTTGAGGACGCGGCCCTTCAGCGACGCGGTGGCGTACATGCGTCCGGGCCGGGTCAGTGTCACGGCCTTTTGCGCCGCCGGTCCGGCGATCGCCTGCGCCATGCCGCCCATGTCGCTGACCAGCTTGGTATAGGCGTCGAGATAGGCGAGCGCGATGACCTGGCCGATTTCGGTGTTGTCATAACCGCTGGCACCGCCGGCGCCGAGGATGCCGCCGCCAAAGATGCCGCCGCCGCCGCCCCAGCCGAGATCGGTCTTCTTCGACTGGCCCTCGGCTACGAACTCTTCGGATGTCTTGTTGTTGACGACATTGAGGACGACATTTGCCGATCGCTTCTTGACGTTGATGCCGCCGACAAGACCTCCGACCGCGCCGCCGAGGAATCCCCCGACGATGCCGCCGACGTTGAGGCCGCCCTTGTTATTGTTCGACGTGACGATGTCCGGAATGACGGTGAAGTCCGCCTCGACCATCTGGCCCTTGCCGATGGCGCCGCCACGGCGCAGTTCCCCGCTACCGGCGAGCGAGCGTTCGGTTTGCATGGCCGCCATGCCGCGCTGGCTGCGGTTGACCAGCCGGAAACAGCGCGATTTCTGCACATAGACCCGGATCAGCGCTTCGGGCGAGCTGAGGCCGAGGTCGGTCCACCATCGCTGCTCGGGCTCACCCACCGCAATCGTGCCCAGCGGGCGACCGCACACTGGCAATTCCGCGGTTTTCTGGGCGCGGGTGTCTTCGGCGGACTGGCTATGGCTCGATTTGATTTCAGCGCTGGCCGGAATCGACGGCATGACCATCGCCGTTGCCAGGAAGATTCCGACAAATCGGCGTGAATCGAAGCGCTTGCCCATGATTGACCTCCCCTGATCGATGTTTGACAATAGATTAATCAGCATCATATTGCCACAGCCTTTGCCGGGTCTAATGGTTTGAAGCGTTGCGCAAGCCTGCTACGCCATCCGTTATGACCGATGACCAGATCCTTGCCGAATTCCGCGCTGCCGAAGCGCTGCTGGAGGGGCACTTCATCCTCTCTTCCGGCCTGCGCAGCCCGCGTTACCTGCAATGTGCGCGGGTGCTGATGGATCCGGCCCGCGCCGCGCGGCTGGCGCAGGCTCTGGCGGCAAAGATTCCCGCCGAGGTGAGAAGCCAGGTCGAGGTGGTCATCGCGCCGGCGATGGGCGGGCTTATTTGCGGCCATGAACTGGCGCGGGCGCTCGGCGTGCTTTCGATGTTCGTCGAGCGGCCGACGGGCACGTTCGAGCTGCGGCGGGGATTCCGGCTGGAGCCGGGTCAGAAAGTGTTGTTGATGGAGGATGTGGTGACCACCGGGCTATCGTCCCGCGAAGCCATCGCCGCGGTGAATGCCGCCGGTGGTGACGTTGTCCACGCCGCGTCGCTGGTCGATCGATCGAATGGCAAGGCCGATCTCGGCGTGCCGTTCACCCCGCTGATCCGCCTCGACGTGCCGAGCTATTCCGCGGATGCGCTGCCGGCCGAACTGGCGGCGATCCCGGCGGTGAAGCCGGGGAGCCGCGCGGCATGAGGCTCGTCCGCCGCCTTTGGACTGCAGCATTGCTCGGCGCTGCCGCAACGACGGCATCGGCAACCGCGTCCCGCGATCTTGGCGACCTCCTTGTTCTCAAGGATTTCCTCACCGCGAAGGATTATGCACATACCGGCATGATCGGGATCCCGGGCGGGGCGGTCATCGACTTCGGCACGGACACCGCGACGCGGCGCATGGTCTGGCGCTGGGCTTCCGTCACCAAGCAAGTGGTTGCCGTCCTCGTGATGCAGGAGGTCGAGAAGGGTCGGATCGATCTCGATGCGCCCGCATCACGCTATCTCAAATCGGTCACGCTGCCCGGCGGTGAAGCGGTAACCGTCAAGCGGCTGCTCAACCACACCTCTGGCCTGTTCGACCCGGAGGATGGTCCAAAGGACAAGGACGGCATTCCGCTGACCTATCTGCGCTCATCGTCGAAGCCGGCTCCAGGCCTCGACCCGCAATGCCTCAAGCCCTCGGGCCGCGCGCCGGGCGAGGGTTTTCGCTACAACAACTGTGACTATCTCGTGCTGGGCGCGCTGCTCGAAGCGGTGACCGGCGAGCCGTTCGCGTCGCTGGTCGCCGACCGCATCGCCAAACCGCTCGGCCTCAAATCGTTGCGGGTCCTCAAGCCCGGCGACCATGATGACGTGACCGGGACCGACGGCAAGGGCGGCACCGACGCTGGAATCGACCCCGGCCGCTTCGGCCCGGCCGCGAATCTCGCCGGGACGTCCGATGACCTGCTGAAGTTCGACCGCGCGCTGATCGACGGCACCCTGCTCGGCAAGGCCGCGACCGAGACGATGTGGGCTGGCGACCCCAAGCTCGGCTATGCCGCGCTCGGCGTCTGGTCCTATCCCGTCAAACCGCGTGGCTGCACCGCCGCCCAGCACATCGTCGAGCGCCGCGGCGAGGTCGGCAATGTCCAGGTGCGAAACCTCATCGCGCCCGAACGCGGCATCGCCATCGTCGCCTTCGCTGCTACCAGCACCACCGATTTCGGCGAACCCTGGCAGGGCAAGGGCCTAACCTTCGAGCTGCTGTCGGCAGCGCTTTGCCCGGAAGCAGCGAAATGAACCCAAAACTTCGGCCCCATCTGCGTCTGGGCGTCAATATCGATCACGTCGCCACCATCCGCAACGCGCGCGGCGGCCTGCATCCCGACCCCGTCCGTGCGGCGCTGCTCGCTGCCGAGGCGGGTGCCGATGGTATCACCGCACATCTGCGCGAGGACAGGCGACATATCACCGATGACGATCTCGACCGGCTGGTTGGCAGCATCAGCCTGCCGCTAAACCTTGAAATGGCAGCCACCGACGAAATGCTGGCGATTGCGCTGGCACATCGCCCGCATGCCGCCTGCATCGTTCCGGAACGCCGCGCCGAGCGCACGACCGAGGGTGGGCTCGACGCCGCTGGCCAGCACAATACGCTGGCGCCGATCGTTGCCCGGCTCAAGGCCGCGGGTATCCGGGTCAGCCTGTTCGTCGCGCCGGAAATGCATCAACTCGACGCTGCAGCGCGGCTCGGAGCGCCGGTGGTCGAGCTGCATACCGGGCCATATTCGCATGCGGAGGGCGACCAGGTTGCGGTCCAACTCGAACGCCTGCGCATCGCGGCCGAGCACGGCGTCGGGCTGGGTCTCGAGATGCATGCCGGACATGGGCTGACCTTCGACAATGTCGGACCGATCGCCGCGATGCCGCAGATCGCCGAGCTCAATATCGGCCATTTCCTCATCGGCGAAGCCGTGTTCACCGGCCTTGGTCCCGCCATCGCCCGGATGCGTGCGGCAATGGATGCAAGCGGTTGAGGGACACGCGATGAATATCCCGTCCGGCGTCGTTATCCTCGGGCTCGGCTCGGACCTGTGCAATATCGACCGCATCACCAACAGCATCGAGCGTTTTGGCGATCGCTTCCTCAACCGGATCTATACGGAAACGGAACGTGCCAAGGCCGACCGCCGGGTGATGACCCGCGCTGCCACCTATGCCAAGCGCTTCGCTGCCAAGGAAGCCTGCGCCAAGGCGCTCGGCACCGGTTTTCGCCATGGCGTGTTTTTTCGCGACATGGGGGTGGTCAACCTGCCATCGGGTCAACCCACCCTGCAACTCGGCGGAGGCGCGCTGGCGAGGCTGGCGCAAATGACGCCAACGGGGCATAGGGCTGACGTGCATCTGACGATGACCGACGACCATCCTTGGGCGCAGGCCATCGTGCTAATTACGGCGAGTCTCTTATGACCAATTCCCAAGCTGCTGCGCCTGCGCTGAAAAAGCCGGTAAACTGGGCCAACGAAGTCTGGCAGTTGTTCCTGCTCGTCCTCGCGGTGCTGGCCGTCCACAGCCTTGTCGCCAAGCCGTTCTTCATCCCCTCGGGTTCGATGCTGCCGTCGCTGTATATCGGCGACAGGCTGATCGTGTCGAAATACCCCTATGGGTATTCCTACCTTTCCCCGTCTTTCAACGTGCTGCCCGAAATGCCGGGTCGCATCTTCGGGCGCCTGCCCGAACGCGGCGACATTGCGGTCATCAAATCGCCCAAGGACAAGGTGGACTATATCAAGCGAGTCATCGCGCTGCCCGGTGACACTGTACAGATGCGCGACGGGGTGCTGTGGCTCAACGGTGCCGCAGTGCCCAAGGTGGCTGTTGCCCCTACCGATATACCCGTCAGCGAGAACAGCGACTGCGTCTCCCAAGCCGATTCGCAGGTACGCACCACCGACGCCAGCGGGCGCCTGGTTTGCCGCTACCCGACGTTCCGGGAAACGCTGCCCTCCGGCCGCAGTTACCTGACAATCGATCTGGGCCAGACCCCGCAGGACAACACCGACCCCCTGATCGTTCCCGAGGGCCATATCTTCCTGATGGGCGACAATCGCGACAATTCGGAAGACAGCCGCTTTGATCCGCTTATCGGCGGCCTGGGGATGCTGCCGATCGAAAACCTTGTTGGCCGGGCCGAATTCACCACGTTTTCGCTGGATGGCTCGAGCAGCTTCAACCCGGTGACCTGGTTTACGGCGCTTCGATCCAATCGCTGGTTCCTCGGGCTCGACAAGAAGGTCGAGTGACCCGCAAGCCGACCAAGGCGCCTGGCCACGCGCCCAGCCCGCTGGAACCGCGCAGCGAGCGGGTTCGCGAAGCGGTGCAACTTGCCGCGATCTGGCTCGGCATGGCAGCCGTGGCGCTGGTCGCGTTCAAGCTGGCCGGTGCGCTGTTGTTGTTGTTCGCAGGGCTGGTGTTTGCCGCCGGGCTGCAGGGTGGCCAGCACCTGCTTGGCCGGATTTGGAAGGTTCACGCCAATATCCGGCTCGCGGTCGTGGTCGTCATCTTCTTTCTGGCGCTTATCGGCTTCGTCCTCTTCGCCGGGGTGGCATTGGCGGCACAAGCGCAACAACTCGGCGTGACACTGGCTGCACAGGCGGGACGCGTCTCCGGCTTGCTGCGGGAATTCGGCATCGATATCGGCAGCGGCGGCGATCCCATCGCAGCGTTGAAGGCGCAACTCGGTTCACAGATCGGCGGGCAGATAGACCGGGTGGCGGGGTTTGTCGGCTCGGCGGCCGGCGCCCTCGGCTCCGGGCTCCTTATTGTCACGCTCGGAATCTATATCGCCGCCGAACCGCAGACCTATCAACGTGGCATCGCCTGGCTCACCCCGGAGCGCGCCCGGCCCCGGGTCGAGCGCACATTGCGGGCCATGGGGCGGATGCTGCGCCGATGGGTGGCAGGGCGCATCGTCATCATGCTTATCGAAGGCAGCATGATCTTCGTGGCGCTATGGTTTGCCGGTGTGCCGCTGGCGGCGCTGCTAGGGGTGGTCGCCGGGCTGCTGGCCTTCATCCCCACGCTCGGCGCACTCATCGCCGGGGTGCTGATCATCGCTGTCGGTTTTTCGGCAGGCACGACGACGGGGCTCTGGGCAATCGGCGTCTATCTTGTCGTCCAGCTTGTCGAAGGCAATGTGCTCAATCCGATTATCGAGAAGCGCGCGGTCGATCTTGCGCCCGCCGTGGTGCTCGCGTCGCAGCTTTTGTTCGGGGTGTTGTTCGGGATATTGGGGGTGGCACTTGCCGACCCGATCGTGGCGCTGGCCAAGGTCGCGCTGGAGACACAATCGGATGAGGATGATGCGGGCGAGGCGCCCGGCACGACCTGAAACCGGCTACGCCTTCGGACGCACCGCCAGCAGTTCGACATCGAATTCAAGCACGGCACCGGGCGGAATGACGCCGCCGGCGCCCGCTGCGCCGTAACCGAGAGCGGGCGGTACCGTGAAATGATATTTCGAGCCGGTGTTCATCAACTGGACGCCCTCGCTCCAGCCCGGAATCACACCGTCGAGCGGAAACTTCGCCGGCTGGCCGCGCTGATAACTCGAGTCGAAAACCGTGCCGTCGATGAGCCGGCCTTCATAATGAACCAATACCGTATCGGTCCGCGCCGGCTTGGGGCCGGTGCCTTGGGTGATGATCTTGTATTGAAGCCCGCTCGCTGTGGTGATGACGCCGGGCTTCTTGGCGTTTTCGGCCAGATACTGCATGTCCTGCTGCCGCACAGCAGCCACCTGCGCCTGGGTACCAAGCCACACGCCGACACCAACCAGCAGGATGACGACGAGGGCCGCCAGGACCCATTTCGTCAAGCCTGAACCAGACTTTGCCGCGCCTGCGGATTTGGGATCGGCAGTCGCCATCAGCGCATCACTCCGGGTAAGCTTATGAAATGGCGGCCGATCTACGGCCGCCGATATTCAGGACAGCGCTTATTTGACGCCGTCGCGCTCGGCGCGCTTGCGCTCCAGCTTGCGGGCGCGGCGAACGGCGGCTGCCTTTTCGCGGGCGCGCTTTTCGCTGGGCTTTTCGTAATGACGCCGCAACTTCATCTCGCGGTACACGCCTTCGCGCTGCAGCTTCTTCTTGAGCGCGCGCAGCGCCTGATCGACATTGTTGTCGCGTACCACGATTTGCATGCGGCCGTTCACTCCGTTCACGTATCAGGCCTCAGCATGGCCCGTACTTGTCACAAGGTTGATATCCGCCGGAAACGATTTTTCCAGCGCGAAGGCGGGGCCATAGCAGAGCGGCCCTCCATGAACAAGCCGCGATACAGCCCGCGCTTGCGGCAATCGCGGCGCTGGAGGCGGCGCCGCGAAACGGCTACTATCGAACCATGATCGAAGACATCCCGCTTGCCGTGCTCCGCCCGCGCCTTATCGCGGCGATGTTGCCCAATGTACCTTTCGATGGTTGGACGGCGTTGGCACGCGATTCCGCTGCCGATGCAGAGGGCATCGACCGCGACGTCGCCGCCATGGCGCTGCCCGATGCGGTGGCGATGACAGATGCCTACACCGCCCGGGCCGACACATTGATGGTGGCGGCGATGCGCCTCGCCGGCGTGGACACCATGAAGGTGCGCGACCGCATCAAGCTGGCGCTGCGCACGCGGCTGGAACAGGCCGAACATGACAGGGAGGCGGTGCGCAGTGCGCTGGTGGTCATGACGTTGCCGCACAATGCCGCGCTGGGCCTGCGGACTCTGTGGCGCACGGCCGACGCGATGTGGCGAGCGGCCGGCGATACCGCGACGGATTTCAACCATTATTCGAAGCGGGTGATCCTCGGCTCGGTCTATTCTGCCAGCCTTTTGTATTGGCTGGATGACGACAGCGAAGGGCATGGCGCGACCTGGGAATTCATCGACCGGCGCATCGATGGCATCATGCGCTTTGAAAAGACCAAGGCCAGTTTGAAGGGGGCACTGTCGGTGTTCCCGGATCCCGCTCGCTTCCTTGGCCGGCTGCGCTATCCGGCAGTGTAGCAGGCCGGCAGTGTAACAGGCGCCACTAGCGCCTGCCTCTCGCACATGATAGTCATTCGCAACTTCATCTCGCGAGTGACCGGCGCGTGCCCAGACTGACCAATCTGCTGATCGAGCATCTTGCCCGCGGGCAAGTGATGACCATTACCGCCATCGACCGCGACGGCCTTGACCCAAAGACCGCGGAGCGCCTCCACGAACTGGGGTTCGATGAAGGCGTCGATATCGAGCTTTTGCACCGGGCGCCCCTCGGTGGCGATCCGCTGGCGGTCAAGGTCGGGAACATGACCGTGGCACTGCGCAAAGCCATGGCGCGTCTGATTGAAGTGGCGCCGCTGACCACCAGCATCGCCGCCGAATAGCCAGCATGAACGCACCCCTGGCCACGCCGGTCGTGGCGCTCGTCGGCAATCCCAACGCCGGCAAGACCAGCCTTTTCAACGCACTGACCGGTTCGCGCCAGAAGGTTGGCAACTATCCCGGCGTTACCGTCGAACGGAAGTCTGGCAAGCTGGCGCTGCCCGATGGCCGCCTCGCCGAGCTGATCGATCTGCCGGGGACTTACAGCCTCAGCCCGCGGTCGCCGGACGAAGCCGTTACCCGCGACGCTGTGCTGGGGCATTTGCAGGGCGAAAAGCGCCTCGACGCCATTGTCGCCGTGGTCGATGCCACCAACTTGCGCAACCATCTGCGCTTCGTGCTCGAATTGCGCCGGCTCGGGACGCCGCTTGTGGTCGCGCTCAACATGATCGACCTGGCCGAGCGCGACGGCACGGTCATCGACGTGGCACGATTGTCGACGATCCTCAAACTGCCGGTGATACCGACCGTGGCGGTGCGGCGGCGTGGCCTCACCGAATTGGGCGAATCGGTCGCCGCAACGCTGCGCGCGCAGACGCCGCTGCTTCCCGAAACGACCGAGTCGGACGTCAAACTGCTGCAACGAGAGGCCCGCGTCATCGCGCAAACGGTGACAACGGCGCAGGGCGAACACCGGAAATGGTCACAGCGACTCGATGGTATCGCGCTGCATCCGCTGTTCGGTCCGCTGCTGCTCGCCGGGCTGCTGTTCTTCATGTTCCAGGGGGTCTTTGCCTGGGCACAGGCGCCCATGGAGTGGCTGGCGGCGCTTGTCACCCAAGGCCAGGCGGCGCTGACTAGCAGCATGCCGGCCAATGCGTTGCGCTCACTGCTGGTCGATGGTGTGCTCGGCGGCGTGGGTGCGGTGGTGGTGTTCCTGCCGCAGATTCTCATCCTGTTCTTCTTCATCCTGCTGCTCGAACAATCGGGCTATATGGTGCGTGCCGCCTTCATGATGGACCGGCTAATGGCGCGGGTCGGCCTCAATGGCCGCGCCTTCATCCCGCTGATATCGAGCTTTGCCTGCGCCATTCCCGGGATCATGGCGGCACGAACCATCGATGCGCCGCGCGACCGGTTGACCACCATCCTGATCGCACCGCTGATGACCTGTTCGGCACGGCTGCCGGTGTACGCCGTCGTCATCGGTGCCTTCATCCCCAGCCGCTACGTCGGTCCGTTCAACCTGCAGGGCCTGGTGCTGTTCGGGCTTTATGGCGCCGGCGTCCTCGGCGCGCTCGTCGCGGCCTGGGCCTTGCGCCGTACCGTCACCAAGGGTCCAAGCCCGAGTTTTCTGATGGAAATGCCCAAATACCAGTGGCCGGCGCCGCGCGATATCGGCATCGGGCTTTACCAGCGCGCCAAGGCGTTCCTGTTCCGCGCCGGTGGCATCATCCTCATCTCCACGGTCGCGCTATGGGCGCTGGCCACCTGGCCCAAGCCGCCGGCCGACTGGAACCGCCCGGCGCTCGAATACAGTGCCGCCGGTCGTATCGGCGCGGCGCTGGAGCCGATCTTCCGCCCCATCGGTTTCAACAAGGAGATCGCGCTGGCGCTGGTACCGGGCATGGCGGCGCGTGAAGTCGCGGTCAGCGCGCTTGGCACGGTCTATGCCCTCCAGGGTACCGACGCCGACCATAGCGATGGCCTTGTTGCCAAGCTGCGGACGAGCTGGACCTTGCCGACGGCGCTGGCCTTTCTCGCGTGGTTCGTCTTTGCGCCGCAGTGCATCAGCACGCTGGCAGTGACGCGCCGCGAAACCGGCGGCTGGGCCTGGCCGGCGTTCATGTTCGGCTATCTTTTCGCCGCCGCCTATGTCGCGGCCGGAGTCACCTACTGGACAGCGCGAGCCTTGCTGTAACGGCGTCGTTTATCGCCCGGCCGGCACCAGCCTGATTTCCGTCCCGGCATTGCGAAGGCCATCATCCGAATATGGCGCCGGAACATTGGTATCGCTGATCCACAGCAGTTTGCCGCTGGCATCGGTTATGCGTCCCGAAAGCGTCGGCCGGGCACGATCGCCCAATTTGCCGGTGTCGTAGCGCATCCGCCACACCAGCGGCACCTGGTTGCCGCGCGGCAGGATGCGGACGCTGGCGATGAGAGCGGCCGCCGTATCGACACGCGCCGTATCACGCAGTTCGACGGTGGCGATTGCGCCCGGGGGAAGCGCCATGCGCGCCATATAGGTCATCGACCCGGTCAGCAGCCCGGGCTTTACGGTCCCGGGAATGACGATGCAGTCGAGAGGCGCCTCGCGGTCGCTGCGCAGGGCCAGGCGCTCTTCGGTGCCGATACCGCGGCCGCGCAGGTCGATACCATTGCCGAGAAATCGAAAACCGTTTTCAGAAGATCGCGGGCTTAGCGGATAGACGAGCCCACGCCACTGCAGCACCGCCCCCGTGTCCCGCATCTCGATTCGCGCCAGGCTCCCGTCTTCGCAGGCAAAACCCCGCGCCGGCACCACTTCCGTGACAGCGGCCGCCGGGGTTGCCAGCAAAATCAACGCCAAACCGAGCCGTTTGCGCATGCGTGTCTCCATTGTCAGGTGCTTCAATGTGCGTCGCCCCAGCTTTTGCCCATGCCGATCTCGACCCCCAAGGGGACCGAAAGATCGACCAGCGGACGATGGGCATTTGCCATGACTTCGGCAATCACCGGCCGCGCCGCCTCGGCTTCGCCGTCGGGCACCTCGAACACCAGTTCATCATGGACCTGGAGCAGCATGCGCGTGCCGGTCAGCCCGGCGGCGGCCAGTGCAGCGGGCATCTGGACCATGGCGCGCTTGACGATATCGGCGGCGGTGCCCTGCACTCGCGCGTTGACCGCGGCACGCTCACCGAACTGGCGCTCGCCCTGGTTCTTGGAGAAGATCAGCGGCACGTGGCATTTGCGGCCGAACAATGTGGTGACAAAGCCCTGTTCCTTCGCTGCTGCAATGGTTTCCGCCATGTAATTGCGAATTCCGGGGAAACGACTGAAATACAGCTCGATGTAGCGCGCTGCCTCGCCGCGATCGATGCCGAGCCGTTGCGCCAGCCCGAAGGCGGAAATTCCGTAGATGATCGAGAAGTTGATGGTCTTGGCACGGGCGCGGGTGTCACGCGTGACTTCGCCGAAAACCTCCTGCGCCGTCAGGGCGTGGACGTCGCCGCCTTCGCCATACACCGCCTTCAACTCGGGCACGTCGGCAATATGGGCAACGAGGCGCAGTTCGATCTGGTTGTAATCGGCGGCCATCAGGACATTGCCCGGCTCGGCTACAAAGGCATGGCGGATCCGGCGGCCGAGCGCGCTGCGGATCGGGATATTCTGGAGATTGGGGTCGTTGGAGGACAGTCGCCCTGTCGAAGTCGCCGCCAACGCAAAGCTGGTGTGGACGCGATCCGTCGCCGGGTTGATCTGTGCCTGCAGCGCATCGGTATAGGTCGATTTCAACTTCGACAACTGGCGCCATTCGAGCACCTTGGCGGCGATTTCGGCGCCGTCTTCCGCCAGTCGTTCAAGTTCGGTGACGTCGGTGGTCCAGGCGCCGGTCTTGCTGCTTTTCTTGCCCGATTTCAGGCCCATGCGCTCGAAAAGCACTTCGCCGAGTTGCTTGGGGCTGCCGATGGTGAACGGCCCGCCGGCGAGACCGTGGATTTCACCCTCCAATCGCGCAATCTCGATCTCGTAAGCCGCGGAAAGACCAGCAAGCTCGGCGCGATCGACGTGGATTCCGGCGATCTCCATGGCGGCAACCACCGGCACCAATGGCCGATCGACGTTTTCATAGATCCGCGTTGCTTGCTCGCGCCACAGGCGATTGCGGAATTTCGCGTGCAGTCGCAGCGTCACATCGGCGTCTTCGGCGGCATAGTCGGTGGCCTTGCGCAGTTCGACCTGGGCAAAATCCCATTTGCCCTTGGCGCCGCCGGTGACGTCCTTGAAGGCAATCGGGGTGTGCCCGAGGTGTCGGGTCGAAAGGTCGTCCATACCGTGGTTCCAGCGCCCGGCATCGAGCGCGTAGCTTAGCAGCATGGTGTCATCGAAAGGTGCCAGCAGCGGCGCGCCGTGCTGGCGCAGCACGATCATGTCGTATTTGAGGTTCTGGCCGATCTTGAGGACAGCCTGATCGGCGAGCAGCGGGTTGAGGGTATCGATGACGCTGGCGAGTTCGAGTTGGTCGACACGCTCCGCGAGCAGCCCTTCGCCCGACCGATGGCCGACGGGGATATAGCATGCCTGTCCCGCAGCAATCGCAAGGCTGACCCCCACTAGACGCGCGCGCACCGCATCGAGGCTGTCGGTTTCGGTATCGATGGCGACGATGCCGCACCGTGTTGCCTGCGCCACCCACCACGCAAGGCGCTCCAGCGTCGTTACCGTTTCATAGTCGCCATGGACAAATGGCACCGCTTCGGCATCGGTCGCCGCCACCGGCATGGCGTGCGCTGCCTCGGCTTCGCGACCCAGCTTGGCGAGCAGTGCCCGAAAGCCGTGCTTGGCGAGGAACTTTGCAAGCGGTTCGTGCGGCGGATGGCGCAGGGTCAGGCTCTCCAGCGGCTCGGCCAGCGGCAAGTCATCCTTCAGGCGCACCAGCTCGCGGCTCAGGCGCGCGTCATCGGTGGCCGCCGCGATGGAGTCGCGCAATTTCGGTCGCTTTACGGCGTCAAGATTGACAAGCAGACCCTCGACGGTGCCGAACTGCTGGATCAACTCGGCGGCTGTCTTGGGCCCGATGCCGCGTACGCCGGGGATGTTGTCGGCAGTATCGCCCATCAGCGCGAGGACCTCGCCGACCAGTTCGGGCGGCACGCCGAACTTGTCGATGACTTCAGCGCGGCCGATACGCTGGTTCTTCATCGTATCCAGCAGGTCGATACCGGGCTGGATCAACTGCATCAGGTCCTTGTCGGAACTGACGATGGTGACGTTGTAACCCGCTGCCTTGGCCGCCAGCGCATAGCTGGCGATGATATCATCGGCCTCATAGCCGTCCTCCTCGATGCAAGGCACCGAAAAGGCCCGAACAGCGTCGCGTATCAAGGGGAATTGCGGCACCAGGTCTTCGGGCGGCGGCGGCCGGTGCGCCTTGTAATGCTCGTACATGTCGTTGCGAAAGGTGTGGCTGCCGGCGTCGAGAATGACGGCGAGATGCGTCGGCGCCTCGGCATTCGCAAGCTCGGTGATCAGCTTCCACAGCATCGCCGTGAACCCGTAAACCGCACCGACGGGGGTGCCGTGCGGGTCGGTCAGCGGCGGCAGACGGTGATAAGCGCGGAAGATGTAGCCCGAGCCGTCGACGAGGTAGAGATGCTGCTTGCTCATGTCCTTGCGGGTCTAGCAGGCGACAGCAGCGTGCGCGAGTGGCCATGGCGGCGACCGGCGCTACCCACTTGCGGCAGTGCACAACGGCAGTGGATTTGTGCGCTGGCCTCTGGCATCTTGCGGGCAATAGCGACCAACAAGGATCCGGCTCGATGAAGCGCATTTTGTCTGCTGCCGTAATGATTGCGATGCTTTCGACCGCAGCGATTGCCGAAACCGCGACACCAGAGGCGGTGCCGCCGGTTGCGGCGCCCAAAAAGACCAGCAATCTCGACAAGGTGCGCTGCCGCATGGAAGCGCCGATCGGCTCGATCATTCCCAAGCGCGTCTGCACCACCCAGCGCGCCGAACAGGTTCAGCGCACTCAGGTCGAACAGTTCATGGACCGGCCGACACCGCAGAACGGCAACAATTGATCCCGTTCACCACATTGACCGGAACGGGGATTCCGTTCGGGGTCGAAAATGTCGATACTGATGTCATCATACCGGCGGTGTTCCTCAAGACCATCGCCCGGTCGGGGCTCGGCCAGCACGCCTTCAAGACGTTGCGTGCCGACCCCGACAACCTGTTCGACAATGCCCGCAACCGGCACGCGCCCATCCTCATCGCCGGCGATAATTTCGGCTGCGGCTCGAGCCGGGAGCATGCGCCCTGGGCGCTCGCCGACATGGGTATCAGGGTCGTCATCGCGCCGGGCTTTGCCGACATCTTCGCCGGCAATGCCTTCAAGAATGGCATATTGCTGGTAGTGCTGCCGCAGGAACAGATCGACCGGCTGATGCAGGTCGCCGCCACCGACCCGGTCACCGTGGATCTGGAAAACCAGGTGGTGACAACGTCGTACCAGGACCGCTTCGGTTTCCAGATCGATCCGTTCCGCAAGCATTGCCTCGTCAACGGCCTTGATGAAATCGGGCTGACGGTTGCGATGGATGCGGCAATCGCTGCCTATGAAACCCGCATCGCCGGGGACCGGCCCTGGGTTGGCGGCGCTGCCCATCGCGCGGCCTGAAACGGGTCATTCGCACGCCGAACTTGTTTCGGCATCTTTCGTCGTGCAAGCCGGGCATGACGCACGAAAGACTCCCATCGCATGACCAAGACACTTCTCCTCCTTCCAGGCGACGGCATCGGCCCCGAAGTCACCGCCGTCGCGCGCCGCGTGGCGGGGCGTCTGATCTCGCAGGGTCTTGCACTCGACATCAGCGAAGCGCGCTTCGGCGGCGCGGCGATCGATGTGGACGGCGTCCCGTTGACCGCCGAGACCCTGGCGCAAGCCAAGGCTTCGGATGCGGTGTTGATGGGCGCTGTCGGCGGTCCGCAATGGGCCGGGCAACCCTATGACAAACGCCCCGAAGCCGGGCTGCTGGCGCTGAGAGCCGGCATGAACGTCTATGCCAACCTGCGCCCGGCGCGCTGCTTTTCAGCGCTGGCCGATGCATCCAGCCTGAAGCGGATCTATGTCGACGGGCTCGACATCTTGTTCGTCCGTGAACTGACCGGCGGTGTCTATTTCGGCGAGCCGCGCGGAGTCGAGACTCTTGCCGATGGCCAGCGGCGCGGCGTCAACACCCATGTTTACACCTCATCCGAAATCCAGCGCGTCGCCCGCGTCGCCTTCGACCTGGCGCGGCGCCGCAAGTCGGAAGTCGTCTCCGCTGAAAAATCCAACGTCATGGAGGCGGGGCTGTTGTGGCGTGAGGAGGTGCAGGCGCTCCGCGACGCCGAATACCAGGACATCAAGCTCAGCCACATGCTTGCCGACAACATGGCGATGCAATTGGTCAAACAACCCAAGCAGTTCGACGTTATCCTCACCGACAACCTGTTCGGCGACATGCTGTCCGATGAAGCCGCCATGCTCACGGGCTCGCTGGGCATGTTGCCGTCCGCTGCCATCGGTGATCCGGGCGCTCCGGGGCTTTACGAACCCATTCATGGCTCTGCCCCCGATATCGCCGGGCGCGGCGTGGCGAATCCTTGCGCTGCAATCCTCAGCCTTGCCATGGGCCTGCGTTACAGCCTTGGTGCACCCGATCTGGCGGCAAGAGTGGAAGCGGCTGTCGAAGCTGCGCTCGATGCGGGTGCGCGCACGTCGGACCTTGGCGGCGCGTTGACCACGGCGGCAATGGGCGACGCGGTCCTGGCGCATCTGGGCTGAAACGGTGAAGACCGGCCTGTTGCGGCGCACGCTGGGGCCATTCCTGACCGGAATGGTGTTCCTGGCACCGGTGATCCTGACGATCGTTCTGCTGCAGTGGGTCGGTGGCTATATCCGCGCTGCGCTCGGCCCCGACTCGCTTATCGGCAGCGGCTTGTCGCGCGGCGGCCAATTGATTGTCGGCATGAGCGCGCCGGTGCTTGCGTTCTGGGCGGGGTTGGCGCTCGTCATTGTCGCCATCTGGGGGCTGGGATTGTTCGTCCAGGTTCGCGCCCGCGCGGAATTGCAGGGCGGTTTCGATCGGTTGCTGGGGCGCGTACCCTTGCTGGGGGCGGTGTATCGGCCGCTGGCGCAGGTTGTCCGCATGGTCGGTGGCAAGCCCGGCGACGAATTGCAGGGCATGGCGGTCGTGGCGGTCAACTTCGGCGATGCAACGCAGGTGCTGGCGCTGCTCGCCAGCCCCCGCATTTTCGATCTCGGGCAGGGGCCGCGCCAGCTGGTGCTGATGCCGACAGCGCCTGTGCCGGTCGGCGGCGCCCTGATCTTCGTGGCAGTCGACCGGGTGACGCGCGTTCCCGATCTGCGCGTTGAAGATCTTGCAAAATTCTACGTTTCGATGGGCACGCTGGCGCCAGCGGGGCTTTCGCCAGGGTCGGCCCGATGAACGGCAGCCTGGCGCGCACGCTATGGGTTCTCGCGGGGCTGGTCGCCGGGCTGGCGCTGGGGGCGTTGCTCGGCAACAGCTCCAGCGGCCTGTTGTTGCAGTCGATCGCCGAGCCGGTCGGCGGCATATGGCTCGACGCGCTGAAGATGACCGTGGTGCCGCTGGTGTTCGCCATGTTGTTTACCGGCATCACCGAGGCGGCGGAGTCGGCGGCATCGGGCGGCCTCGCGGCACGCGCCCTGGCGTGGTTCGCGGCCCTGCTGCTTGGCTCGGCGCTATTCTCGGTGCTGGTGGTGCCGCTATTGCTGGATGTGTGGCCCGTCGCCAGCGGCGAGGCGGCCGCGTTGCTCGCCAGCGGCAAGAACGCCGCCGCCATCCCCGCCGCACCGCCATTTTCCGAATGGCTGCGCAGTTTCGTGCCGACCAACCCCGTCGGTGCGGCAGCCACTGGGGCGATGGTGCCGCTGGTGGTGTTCGCGCTGGTTTTCGGACTCGCGGCAACACGATTGCCCGATAGTCCGCGCGCTGCGCTCACCGGGCTTTTCGACGCCATCGTCCAGGCCATGCTGGTCATCATCGACTGGGTGCTCTGGGCGGCGCCTGCCGGGGTCTTCGGGCTGGCGGTCGGCGTCGGGGCGACGCTCGGCGGCGGCGCCTTTGGCTTGCTGGGCCATTATATCGCGTTGGTGGTGACCGTGCAGGCGCTGCTTATAATGCTGGTTTACCCTTTTGCGGTCGTTGTGGGTCGCGTGCGACTCGGCGGCTTCATCCGGGCGTTGGCGCCCGTGCAACTGGTGGCGATCAGCACGCAGTCATCGATAGCCTGCCTGCCGACGATGGTTGAAGCCGCGACCAGCCTTGGCGTCGCCGATGCACCGCGGCGGCTGGTGCTGCCACTGGCGGTATCGCTGTTCAAGATTACCAGCCCCTGCGCCAACCTTGCGGTCATCCTGTACCTGGCGTCTGTGCACGGTGTCGCGCTCGGGCTGCCGCAACTTGCCGCCGGTATTGCGGTGGCGCTGGCGGTGGCGGTTGCCAGCGCGGGTCTCCCCGGCGGCACGTCCTTCTTCCTCGCCTGTGTGCCGATCGCGGCGGCGATGGGCGTGCCCACGCAATTGTTGCCGCTGTTGCTGGCGGTCGAAGTGGTGCCCGACATTTTTCGCACCATCGGCAACGTCACGGCCGATGTCGCGGTAACCGCCGCGATCGGACGCGGGTTTTCAGACACGTAGAGGCCTCCGGCATCCCGGATCGGGACACCGAAGGCCATTACAGTATTGCCCGTATTTTACTGGGGCGTACCCGCCTGCTGCTGGGTGGTCAGCGTCGTTGTCGTCTTTTCGGTGGCCATGGCAGCCGGTTTGCGAACGATGCGATGGGTAGTGCGGTGTGGCGTGGTGCGGACGGTGGTGCGGGTCGTGGCCGGGCGCACGACTTCCTTTTCCACTGTTGCCACGGTGGTCGTCACCGGGGCCGGCTGCGGTGCGTTGCGCAGGGCGTTGGCTTCGGCAGCTGCTGCCGCAGCGGACTGTTCGGCCGAATTGGCACGGGCGTTGGCGTCAGCAGCCTGGGCCTGGGCATCGGCAGCGGTGGCCTGCGCGCTGTCACGCTGGTCGCGGGCAGTGTTGACCGCCATGGCCTTGCGCTTGTCGGCAGTCGTAATCGCCATGTCAGCCAGTTCCGATGCGTGCTTGGCATCGGCGATCGCGGTTTCCTTCTTGCTGTTGGCAAGGTTGGCTTCGGCTGACGACAGCGCAGCATGGGCGCGCGCCTGCATTTCAGCGGCCTCGCCGGTGGCGCCGATCTTGTCAGCGGCCTCGATCTTGCCACGGGCTTCGGCAATGGCGGCGCGGGCGCGCTCGGCCTGGCCGGCATATGCCGCGACGGGGAACGCGGAAAACGCCAGCAAAGTCGATACGGCGGCTGCACGGGTAAGCAGGTTGATGCGCTTCATGGTAAACACCCTTGTAAGGTCTGGTGCCGTCACAACGGCCCGGTGCGCGACAAGGTTCCGAAACGGCCTTGCCCGGCAAACGGTCGTCGCAATGCGCGCAGCGCAGCACGGCTGAATCGCCTTCCGCCCGTCGTGCCCGTTGGACTCTCTGCCGCAATAGGCTAACAGCCCGCCTTCAGGAGAGACCCATGGCTTACAAGATCGTCGTCGTCGGTGCGACCGGCAATGTCGGGCGCGAGATGCTCAATATCCTCGCCGAGCGCCAGTTTCCGCTTGCCGACATCGCGGCAGTGGCAAGCGGCCGTTCGACTGGCGACATGATCGATTTTGGGGATTCCGGCCGTGAACTCAAGGTTCAGAACCTGGAGCATTTCGATTTTTCGGGTTGGGACATGGCATTGTTCGCTGCCGGGTCCGGGCCGTCGAGGATCTATGCACCAAAGGCCGCTGCCGCCGGGTGCACGGTCATCGACAACTCGTCGCTGTTCCGCATGGAGCCCGATGTGCCGCTCATCGTTCCCGAGGTGAACCCCGAAGCGATCGACCGCTATAAAAAGCGCAATATCATCGCCAACCCGAACTGTTCGACTGCGCAGATGGTCGTGGCCTTGAAGCCGCTGCACGATGCCGCCGGCATCAAGCGCGTCGTCGTCTCCACCTACCAATCCGTGTCGGGTGCCGGCAAGGAAGGCATGGACGAGCTGTTCGAGGAATCACGGGCCGTTTTCGTCGGCGATGCCCTGGTGCCGCGCAAGTTCACCAAGCAGATCGCCTTCAACGTCATCCCGCATATCGACAGCTTTGTCGGGCCCGACAGCGGCTATGACGGCTACACCAAGGAAGAGCTGAAGATGGCGCAGGAGACCCACAAGATCCTGTCGCCGGACATCCAGGTCACCGCCACATGTGTCCGCGTGCCGGTGTTCGTTGGCCACTCCGAGGCCATAAATATCGAATTCGAACGCCCGATCTCGGTCAAGGAAGCCCAGGCGATCCTGCGCGAATCCCCCGGTATCATGCTCTTCGACAAGCGCGAGGACGGTGGCTACATCACGCCGATCGAGTGCGTCGGCGAATACGCCACCTATATCAGTCGCGTCCGCAAGGACCCGACCGTGCCGCATGGCCTGGCGCTGTGGTGCGTGTCGGACAATCTACGCAAGGGTGCCGCGCTTAACGCCGTACAGATTGCCGAATTGCTTGGGCGGCGGCACCTCAAGAAGGCGGCGTAGCCGGTCATTTTTCAGCGGTTGTGCCGGCGCTGCGCGGATCGGTGTTGGCCGGCCACAGCGCGTGCATATCCCCCCGTGCTGTATTGCGAAGCAAGTCCTACGCCGGCGCAACACAAAACCCCCGGAGAATCCTTTCGCTCCACCAATGGTTTGCCGTTCACCGGGCGTTTAGGTTCGACGGCCCATAGCCTCCCGCATCGGCACATTTCGCCCGGCATGCTGCAGTGCAGCAGCGTCGGTGCGGACGGCCGATTGTAACAGTGTTGGAGTGTTCCATGTATAAATTTGCGTTCGCATTGGCTGCCGCCGTGGTGGCAACGTCTCCCGTCCTCGCCCAGTCGGCTGGACCCGCAGCCGGCAGCGAGCCGTTCAACGGCGCCTATGTCGGTGTCCAGGGCGGCTGGCAGCAGGATCGCCAGAAGCTGACGGTGACCGATTCGACCGGGTCGAGCTCGGCCAGCCAGAACAAGTCGGGCTTCGCCTACGGCGGCCAGATCGGTTATGACTTCAAGCTCACCCCGCAGGTCGTGCTCGGCGTCGAAGCGAGCCTGACCGGCCGCACCGGTGAAAGCTTCATCGACGATGGCAATGGCGGCACCGCCCGTCTCAAGCAGGGCCGTACCGTCGGCGCCAGCGCCCGCCTCGGCTACCTCGTGTCGCCCGAAGGTCTGCTGTATGTCCGCGGCGGCTACGCCAATGCCAAGTTCAACATCGACGACACGTTCGGCCGTGTGTCCGAAAAGCGTGACGGCTATGTTGCCGGCGTCGGTTACGAGCAGATCGTGGCGCGCAACGTCTCGGCGCGCATCGAATATGACTATTCGCACTTCGGTACGGATAACCTGCCCGCCCTCGCCACCGGCCTCGGTGCCAACACGGCGGATCTGAAGTACACCCGCAATGCGGTGACCGCCGGTCTGAACTTCCGCTTCTGACGTTCCGGGCCGGGGTGGCGATGCCGCCCCGGCCCAAATTTTTACGCCGTAAACGCGGCCTCTGTCTTGGCGCGCAACGCGTCGATCGACACGCCCGGCGCCATCTCCACCAGCCTGAACGCCTCACCGCGCGCCGGCCGCTCGAATACCGCCATGTCGCTGATGATCATGTCGACGACGCCGCGTCCGGTCAGCGGCAGGCTGCACTGACGCTTGAACTTGGCCTCGCCCGCCTTGGAGTTGTGCTCCATCAGCACGATGATGCGCTTCACCCCGGCGACGAGGTCCATCGCGCCGCCCATGCCCTTGACCATCTTGCCGGGGATCATCCAGTTCGCCAGGTCGCCGTTTTCGGCAACTTCCATGGCGCCAAGGATGGAGAGGTCGATATGCCCGCCGCGGATCATCGCAAAGCTGTCGGCGCTGCTGAAATAACTTGTGCGCCGCAACTCGGTGATGGTCTGCTTGCCGGCGTTGATGAGATCGGGATCGACATCCTCGTCATAGGGAAACGGCCCCATGCCGAGCATGCCGTTTTCGGATTGCAGGGTGATATCGATGCCCGGCGCGATATGGTTCGCCACAAGCGTCGGCATCCCGATACCGAGATTGACGTAGAATCCGTCGTGGAGTTCCTTTGCCGCGCGGGCGGCCTGTTCGTCGCGATTCCAGCCCATCATGCCGTCTCCCGCTGGCGAACGGTGCGTTGCTCCACCCGCTTTTCATAGTCCTTGCCGACGATCAGCCGCTGGACATAGACCCCCGGTGTGTGGATGCAGTCGGGATCGAGTGCGCCGGGTTCGACCAGCTCCTCGACTTCGGCGATGGTGATCTTGCCTGCCGTTGCCATCATCGGATTGAAATTGCGCGCCGTCTTTCGATAAACGAGGTTGCCATAGGGGTCGGCCTTCCACGCCTTTACAATGGCAAGATCGGCGACAAGCCCGGTTTCGAGAATATAGGTCTCGCCGCCGAAATCCTTGTGTTCCTTGCCCTCTGCCACCAGCGTACCGACGCCGGTTTTGGTATAGAAGCCGGGGATCCCCGCCCCGCCGGCGCGAATGCGTTCTGCCAGCGTGCCCTGCGGGTTGAATTCGAGATCGAGCTCCTTGGCCAGATATTGCCGCTCGAATTCCTTGTTCTCGCCGACATAGCTGGCGACCATCCGCGAAATCTGGCGCGTGCGAAGCAATTGCCCCAGCCCGAAATCATCCACCCCGGCGTTATTGGAAACGCAGGTCAGATTCTTGACACCGCTGTCGCGCAATGCCGCGATCAGCTTTTCCGGTATGCCGCACAGGCCAAAGCCACCCGACATTACCATCATGCCGTCGAAAACCACGCCCTCGAGCGCGGCACCGGCATCAGGGTAGAGCTTGTTAGGCATCGGGGCCGCCTCGCTGTTGCACGCATGTGTCGGATTGGCGAACTAGCCCATGCAGGCAGCCGAGGCCATAGGCCGCCGAATATTCAGACGCGTCGGCCAACCTTGCCCAATGCGCCGCCGATCGCCCCGGTGACCACGGATGAGACTGTTCCAAGGGCCAGCAACGAGACCGGCACATCGCCCAGCGCCGCCGAAACCGCGATGCCGCCAAAGGCGCAGGCCCCGCCAGCGATTGCACCCGCCGCCAGGACACTGCCCCAGTTGCCAGGCGCCAGCCGTGCATAGACAAAGCCCGCAACGGCCGAAAAGCTCATGCCGCCGATTGCAAAGCCCGGATCGCGCAATGCGGGGACGATGTGCCCGATGACGATCATCAGCACCTGCAATACGAGCCCGACCGCGGTGGCTTGTCCGAGTGACTTGCGGTCCATGGTGACGCCCTCCCGACTGAAAGCCTAGGCGGGTCGCCAAGGCCCTTGCAAGCATGCAGACTTATTCCCGGTCAGCAACGCCACATGGTCGACCCGCGCGCGGTTAATCGACCCGTCCGACAAACCCATCCCGCAATTCGCGCTTCAACACCTTGCCGATGTGACTGCGTGGCAGTTCCTCCACCAGCACGACGTCCGCCAGCCGCTGGGTCTTGCCCAGCCCGGCGTTGGCCGCCGCGCGGATCGCCGCTGCGTCACCGCCCGGCGCGACCACGAATGCGACGGGCGTTTCGCCCCAACGGTCCGATGCAACGCCGACGACGGCAGCCTCGCGAACACCCGGCAGCCCCACCAGTACCGCCTCGATATCGCTGGGGTAAATGTTGAACCCGCCCGAGATGATCATGTCCTTGGCGCGGTCCATCAGGGTCAGGAAGCCGTCCTCATCGAGCCGGCCGATGTCGCCGGTGCGCAGATAGCGGCGGCCATCGGGTGCGGTCCAATAGGCGGCATCCGTAAGGTCCGGGCGGTTCTTGTAGCCGTTCATGGTGGCTGGCGAGCGGCCGACGATCTCACCCGGCGTTCCCGGCGGCACGTCGTTGCCCTCGGCATCGATGATACGGACCTCATGGCCCTCCGACGCCCGCCCGACGGTGTGCAGCTTGTCGGGGTGAAGATGGGCCGGAAAGACAAAGCTGACCCCGCCCTCGGTCATGCCGAAGAATTCGACAAGGCCGCCTGGCATCCGGCGCAGGACTTCGGCCTTCAATTCGGCGGGGAATGGCGCCGATGTGCAGAACTTCATCCGCATTGCCGACAGGTCATGGCTGTCGAACGCGGGGTCGGCGAGCAGGCGGCGATACTGCACCGGCACCAGCATGGTGTTGGTGGCGCGTGTATCCTGCGCCAGTCGCAGCCATTCGGTCGTGTTGAATTTCGGCATCAGGACGACGGTTCCGCCCCATGCCAGGGTCGGCAGGAAGGCCACCAGCGTCGTGTTGGAATAGAGCGGGGTCGACAGGATGGAAACCGTGTCCTCGCCATAGCCGAGTTGCCTTGCCCCGGTGATGTGGAGCGAGCGCATCGCCGCAGACTGGACGATGCCCTTTGGCGTTCCGGTAGTGCCCGACGAATAGATGATGTTGAACGCCGATTGCGGATCGAGCGGCGCCAGTGGCGGCGGCACCGCCCCGGGAAGCACGAAGTCGTCGAGGCTGTCGAGCGCGACAAGCGTACGGGTGCCGAACACCCCGCCGAACTCGGTGCGGTTGGCGGCATCGACGAAGACCAGCTGCGCCCCCGAATCGCCGATCATTGCCGCAATCTGTTCGGGTGTGGATGATGGTGCCAGCGGCGCAATCGTGGCGCGCAGGCGCAGGACAGCGGCCCACAACAGGGCGTATGCGACTGACGACGCTGCAATTGCGGCCACCGTGTCACCCGGTTTGACGCCGTGCGCCGCCAACGTGCCTGCCAGCGTGTCGGCGCGCGCGGAAAAGCCTGCCCAATCGAGTGAATCGGCACCGCATATCACGGCGGCGTGGCCCGGCCGCGCCGCTGCATTGGCGGCAATCGCAGCTGGAAAATCGAAAATGCCCGGGGCTGGTTTGCTGGTGTTCATGCCGCCACGGTGGAACGGCACAGCACCGGTGTAAAGACTAGGCGGCCTTGTCTGTCAGCACGGGCCGGGCTTCCGTCGCCAGTGCTGCCGCTTCCGCCGGGGCCAATGCCCTCAGCGCCGCGCTGTGCCAGTCATGCTGGGCCGCCAGCCGGTCGAAATGGGTGCGATCGTTATCGCCGCGCGATTGCTCCATGGCGATGCCGAGTGCAACGACGGCCTGCTGGTGGAGGGCAACCTTGCGGGAGATGCTGCGCGCCATCCCGACAGGCGCCAGTTTGACGACGGCAGCGAGCACCAAGCCGGCAAGTGCCAGCGTAAAAACGCTCATCATTCCAACGATGATCGGTGACATGAGAAACCTTTGCGCTATTTTGACGCTTGCGTTTGCGCTGTGGCGACCCGCGGGTCAAACGCCAGCTTGCCGCAGTGGGCAAAAAAGGCAGAAACGCGGTTGCGCTGTTGAAATCACACAAAAAAGGGCGGCGGCGGGTCGCTCCGCCGCCGCCCCATCATTCGTCGTTCCGCGCTTACAGGGAGGTGATGTTCACCGCAGCCTGCTTGCCGCGGCGGTCTTCTTCCAGCTCGAACGAGACGCGCTGGCCTTCCGAAAGGTTCGTCATGCCGGCGCGTTCCACAGCCGAGATGTGAACAAAGGCATCGGGGCCGCCGTCTTCACGCTGGATGAAGCCAAAGCCCTTCTGGCCGTTGAAGAACTTCACCGTGCCATCGACACGCTGGCCGTTTGTTGCCGGTGCAGCATCACGGTCCCGACCAAAGCCGCCTCCCGATGGTGCGGCACGCGGCGGACGGTCGCCAAAGCCACCTTCGCGCTCACGCGGCGGTGCACGATCGCTGACCGGCATCGGCTCGCCATCGATGACAAGGTCGGTTGCCGAAACGCGGCCGTTGCGTTCGGTCAGGGTGAACTCCATCGGCTGGCCGTCGGCCAGGCCGGTCAGGCCTGCTGCCTCGACTGCCGAGATATGGACAAACACGTCTTCGCCGCCGTCATCGCGAACGACAAAGCCGAAACCCTTCTGGCCGTTGAAGAATTTCACAACGCCCTTGGCCGTGCCCAGCACGACGCCGGGGCCCATGTCGCGTGGCGGACGCGGGCCACCAAAGCCACCGCCGCCCGGACGTCCGCCGAAACCGCCGCCGCCGCCGGCACCACCGCCGCCGAACCGGCTGCCGCCGCCGCCGCCGAAGCGATCACCGCCGCCACCGTATCCACCGCCACCGCCGCCGCCGAAACGATCGCCGCCGCCGCCGCCATAGCCGCCGCTGTTGCCGCCTTCAAACTGGTCGAACCCGCGCTCGCGCTTGTCGAAACCACCACCACGCCCGGAACCACGTCCGCGTCGATCAAAGCTCATTTTCTGTCCAAGTCTTCCATAGTCAGTGTCAATCGGTGCCCGTCGGTGGCGATGCGGTGTAGTCCAAAGCGTCGAAACCGAAATTGCTCCGATACTGTAGATATAGGAAAAGCACCGAGTCGGCGAGACTTATTAACAGGCACGGGCCGCGCCGAAATACCGCTTCGTCGGGACATCGCTGCGAGTTGGCTATGCCCGCCGCGTCACCACGCTTGCGACCCAGCCGGCGAATAGCGCCGCCGCAACCGCCGCCAGCCCGTACAACAGGCTGTGTTCATGGGCCGCAACATAGATCCAGCGTTCGAAGCCGGACTTGTCGATGGTGATCGGCGTCGTCGAGCTGGCGATGACACGACCCTTGCGGATCAGATAGATTTCCGCCGCATATTCCCCCACCGGCACGGCGGCGGGAATGGTTATGCGGGCGCTGTAAAGGACGTTGCGGGTCAGCGTCACCGTGCCTTCGGCTTCGGCAAACAGGCCCTGGCGTCGCTTGGCGGCGATCAGCCCCTGTTCGAAGGCCGCGGTCTGCGCGCCGCTGGCACCACTGGCCGGGGACAATTGCAGGTTGCCGACGCCGATTTCATAGATGGCAGTGGTGCGATCGTCGGCGATCTGCGCAATCGGCCGGGTGGTGGCGACGGAGTAGAAGCCTGGCACCGTCTCGAAATGCACGCTGTCGGTGTTGATCCAGACGCCGGCGACCCGCGCCTTCTTGCGGATGGTGATGGGCTCGGCAGGCCCGCGCACCACGACGGCAATATCGGGAACGCCATCGGGGATACTTCCGGCGGGATACTGGATCGCACCATAGACCAGCAGGTCGGCACCCTTGAAAGTGGTGTTGATGTCGATGCGGCCCTGGCTGATGTCGGTTATCAGCATGGTGGGCGCCGCGCCGGACAGCGCCAGCCATGCGAGCGCCAGGCCTGCCGCCCTATTCACGCCTGCCAACCGCCTCACGACTGACCGTAGAGTGTAAACAGGTCGCGCGGTTGCAGCGTCAGCCCGGTCATCAACGCGATGGCCACCGCCAGCACAAGCAATGCGAGGAACAGCCGCAGTTTTTCAGGTCGCACCTTTTGCGCCGCGCGCACGCCGAACTGTGCACCTGCAACACCGCCCGAAAGCAGCAGCAGCGCCAGCACGATATCGACCGATTTCGACGATGTGGCGTGGAGCATGGTCGTCATTGCGGTGACGAAGATCGTCTGGAACAACGACGTACCGACCACCGCGCTCGCCGACATGCCGAGCAGGTAGAGCATCGCCGGGACCATGATGAAGCCGCCACCGATGCCCAATGTCGTCAACATGCCGACGACAAGACCGAGCAGCAGCGGAGCCAGCGGCGAGATAAACAGCCCCGACCGGTAAAAACGCGTGCGGCCCGGCAGCCCGGCAATCCAGGGCACATGACGCCGCAAACGCACCGGTGGATGCGGTCCCGGGCGCGCTGCCCGTCGTAGCGTGGTCACCGATTCGCGCAGCATCAGGATGCCGACGCCGCCGAGCAAAAGAACATACACGACGTTGATCGCGACATCGATCTGGCCGATTTTCTGCAGCTGCCGGAAGATGACCTGGCCGATACCGGCACCGGCGATGCCGCCCGCGACAAGCACGGCCCCCATCTTGAGGTCGATCTGCCCCCGGCGCAGGTAAGCCAGCGCGCCCGAAACGCTCGATCCGGTAATCTGTGTCGCCGATGTCGCCACTGCCACTGTCGGCGGGATGCCGTACAGGATCAGGAGCGGCGTCGTCAGGAAGCCGCCGCCCACCCCGAACATCCCTGACAGGAACCCGACGCCGGCGCCCAACAGGACGATTACAAAGGCGTTGACCGAAAGTTCGGCGATGGGAAGGTAAAGGTTCATCGGCTTGCGCCAGTCATAGCCGGGCGTCGGGCGCACGTCATGGGGCGTTTTATGCCCGCACCGCCCGTTGCCGCCGCGCGGGCGTTTCCGGACCGGTCTGCTGCCGCGCAAAGTCATGGGTTGACTATTGATTGCCCCCGGACAGATTGCGTGGCCAATGCCCGACCAGGGCCAGGAGGGATCGCCATGCGCCGGGGTGCCATCGAAGTCGGTCCGCAGCGCTATCGCGAAAGCTATGGCCGCGCCTTCGAGGAGTTTGTGGTTGGCGATGTTTACGAGCACCGGCCGGGGCGAACGATCAGCGAGGCCGACAATGTCTGGTTCACGCTGCTGACGATGAACACCCACCCGTTGCATTTCGATCATGTTTACGCCGCAAAGACCGAGTTCAAGCGACCGCTTGTCAACTCGGCGCTGACGGTCGCGATCCTGGTCGGCATGAGTGTTTCCGACGTAAGCCAAAAAGCCGTCGCCAACCTCGGCTGGAAGGATATCCGCATGACCGCGCCGGTGTTCGCCGGAGACACGCTCTATGCCGAAAGCGAAGTCGTCGAAAAACGGGCATCGAAATCTCGCCCCGAACAGGGCGTGGTGACGATCAGCACGACAGGACGCAACCAGCATGGCGTGGTGGTCTGCGACTTCCTGCGCACCATGCTGATCTGGAAGCAGGGCTTTGGACCCGGCGACGAATAGACAGGCAGAACAACCAATGGCCAGCGCTTACCTGCAGACCCGTCATGTCGATCCGGCATTCGAGGCGCAACTCCTCGATTCGATAGACAAATGGATCGATCGCGAAATGCGCCCGGTCGTCATGGCACACGACCATGGCGATATCTGGCCGGCGCAGACCGTGGACCAGATGGTTGAACTCGGCCTGTTCGGTGCGACGATCGGCGAGGAATATGGCGGCCTGGGATTGCCGGCGACGACCTATGCCAAGATCGTCGCACGCATCAGCAGCTACTGGATGGCGCCGACCGGCATTTTCAATTCGCATCTGATCATGGCGCTGGCGATCGAGAAGTTCGGCACCCCCGCGCAAAAGGCGAAATGGCTGCCGATGATGGCCCGCGGTGAAATTCGCGGCGGGCTGGCGTTGACCGAACCCGATGCCGGCACCGACCTGCAGGCCCTGCGCATGACCGCGCGGCGTGATGGCGATCACTATGTCGTCAACGGCACCAAGACCTGGATATCCAACGGTATAAAGGGCCATGCCTTTGCGCTTTTGGTCAAGACCGACACCGGTGTCGACCCACGCTACAAGGGTATGAGCCTGTTCATCGCCGACAAGGGGCTTCCGGGCTTCAAGACGGGGAAAAAGATCGCCAAACTCGGCTACAACGCCATTGATTCAGGCGAGCTTGTCTTCGAGGATTGCCGGATCCCTGCCGATCAACTGATCGGCGGGGTCGAGGGGCAGGGGTTTTTCCACGCCACCGGAGGGCTGGAACTGGGCCGCATCAACGTCGCGGCGCGCGGTGTCGGGCTGGCGGAAGGCGCGCTGCGGCTCGCAACCCAATATGCACAGGTTCGAAAGACGATGGGCAAAACCATTTCGGAGCATCAGGCCATCCAGCTCAAGCTCGGCGAAATGGTGACGCGGGCGCGCGCCGCGCGGCTGCTGACGCTCGATGCCGCCGAAGCCTATGACCGCGGTGAGCGTGTCGACATGGAAGCCGGCATGGCGAAATATTTCGCCAGCGAGGCGGCCGTGAAGAACGCCGAGGAAGCCATGCGCATTTTCGGCGGCTACAGTTATTCCAAGGAATACGAGATCGAGCGCTATTACCGTGATGCGCTGCTGATGTGCATCGGCGAAGGCACCAATGAAATGCAGCGGATGATCATTGCCAGGCAATGGGTCAAGCGGAACCCGGCGTGAGTGCCCATCTTCCCCTTTCGGGCACGCGCATCCTCAGCATCGAGCAATATGGCGCCGGACCCTATGGCACAATGTTTCTGGCGCAGCTCGGGGCCGAAGTCATCAAGATCGAGCCCCCCGCGGGCGGCGATTCCAGCCGCGCCACGGGGCCTTACTTCCTTGGACCCGACGACAGCCTGTTCTACCAAAGCTTCAACCTCAACAAGCGCTCGCTGACCCTCGACCTCAAGAGTGTCGCCGGTCAGGACATATTGCACAGGCTGGTGGCCACCGCCGATGCCGTCACCAACAATGCCCGCGGGGATCAGCCGGCCGTGCTGGGCCTCGACTATGCTGCACTCGGTGCCTCGAACCCGGCCATCGTCTGCGTTCATGCCTCGGCCTATGGCCGCCACGGGCCGCGCGCGGCCTGGCCGGGCTATGACTATCTTATGCAGGCCGAAGCCGGCTTCCTGCATGTCACCGGCGAGCCCGATGCGCCGCCGACTCGTTTTGGCCTGTCGATGGTCGATTTCATCACCGGTACGATGTTGGCGACGGCGACGCTGGCGGCGCTGCTCGATGCGCGCCAGACCGGCAAGGGTCGCGACATGGATGTCAGCCTGCTCGACGCGGCGCTGCACCAGACCAGCTACCCGGCGCTCTGGTATCTCAATCAGGGGCACGATATAGGCCGCACGGCGCGATCCGCACATCCTTCCGTGGTGCCATCGCAATTGATCCGCACGGCAGACGGCTGGTTGTTCGTCATGGCGCAACTGCCCAAATTCTGGGCGCGTCTTGCCGATGCGCTCGGCTTGGGCGCGCTGAAGGACGATCCACGCTTTCGCAGCAACGCCGATCGCTTTGCCAACAAGGCGGCGCTGATCGCGATCATCGAAGCCGTCACCCAAACGCAGCCCACCGCCTATTGGGTGGCGCATCTGGGCGGCAAGGTCCCGGTCGCCGCGGTCAACAGCCTTGGCGAAGCGCTCGACAGCCCGGTGATGGCGGACAACGGCATGGTGACCAGCGTCGAACACGACAGCGGCCCCTTGCGGGTGCTGGCCAATCCCATTCTCGTCGATGGCGAGCGGCTGCCCAATCGTGCCGCTCCGGCGCTGGGCGCCGATACCGTGGCGTTGCTCGCCGAAATCGGAATATCCCCGGCCGAGACAGCGGCGTTGCGCGCTGCCGGCACGATCTGAATGGGCAAATTGTCGGGCATCCGCGTTGTCGACCTGTCGGTATTCCTGCCGGGGCCGATGCTGACCGGCATGATGGCGGACCAGGGTGCGAGCGTCGTCAAGGTCGAACCGCCGTCCGGTGACCCGGCGCGGCAGATGGGCCCGTTCGAGGCCGGCCACGGCATCTGGTTCCGCAATCTCAACCGCGGCAAGCACAGCCTCACGCTCGACCTCAAGACCGACACCGGGCGCGATGCGCTCTGGGACCTGCTCGCCGATACCGATGTGCTGGTGGAAGGGTTCCGGCCCGGGGTGATGGCGCGATTGGGATTTGGCTATGACGCGGTGTCCGCGCGCCACCCGGGCATTGTCTATTGTTCGATCTCGGCATTTGGCCAGGTCGGCGCCATGGCCGGGCATCCGGCGCATGATCTGGGCGTCCAGGCCGAATCTGGTCAGCTCTCGTTGAATTGCGGCGCAGATGGTCCGGTGGTGCCGGGGGTCCCGGCCTCCGACATGGCCGCAGGCCTCACCGGGTTGAGCGCGGTGCTGATGGCGCTGATCGGGCGCGGCCGGAACGGGCTGGGCGATTACATCGATATCTCGATGCTGGGCGCGTTGCTGCCCTGGAGCGTCCATATCGCCGGCGATGCAATTTCAGGCGGGGCATCACCGCGCCCGGGGCACCAACGCTCGCTCGGCGGCGCAGCATTCTACAATGTATATATGTGTTCTGATGGTGGCCATGTCGTACTTTGCGGCCGCGAAGCAAAGTTTGCCCGCACCTTGCTGACCGATCTTGGCCGCCCGGACCTGATACCGCTCGCCGATGCTGACCCGGATGCCGGCTCGGGTGCTGGCGCTGCTGCCGGCCAGGCGGTCTTGCGCGCATTCCTGGCTGAAACGTTCATGACCCGCAGCCGCGAAGCCTGGACGGCGTGGTTCCACGGACGCGACGTTGCCTTTGCCCCGGTCAGAAACCTTGCCGAAGGGTTGGCGCGGTCGGGGCTGGTGGTAACCGATGCATCGGGTGCCCACCATATCACCCCGGCGATCCGCTTTGCCGCCGAGCCGCCTTGGCAACCGCCGGCCACGCCCGATCAATAGGGGCACCATCTTCCCCACTGCGTTCATAAAGCGTAGCCTGCGGCCAGATGGATACCGCACCCACCTACCTTGTCGTCATCGATGCGACCGCCGAAAGCCGGGTTGCGCTGCGCTTTGCCGTCCTTCGCGCTGCCCATGTCGCGGCAAAGGTGACACTGGTGACAGTGGTGCCGCCGCCAGAGTTCATCCAGTGGGGCGCGATTCAGGAAGCCATGGCGGCAGAAGCACTTGCCGAAGCACAGGCCTTGCTCGCCGCCGTTGCGGATGAGGCCGAAAGCCTTGCCGGCAACCGTCCGCAGACCATGGTGCTGAACGGCGACGCCGCCCCGATGCTGTTCGACCATGTCCGCACCGACCCGACAGTACGCGCCCTCGTCCTTGGTGCCGCCGAGGGCGGAGCGCCGGGGCCGCTTGTCAGTTATTTCGCCGGCGAACGTGCCGGGCAATTGCCCTGCGTCGTCATCATCGTGCCGGGCGGCCTTGAAGGCGAGCGGCTTGAATCGCTGACCTGAGACCGGCCCGAGGATCGCCGGGCGGTGCTCCGCGCTTGATTCACGCGCCCGGAAACGCCACATCGCGTGCAGTCGACAGCGCGCCGCGCCGATCGCGTTTCAAGAGAAGGCCGCTTATGTTCATCGAAACCGAGCGCACGCCCAATCCGGCGACCCTGATGTTCCGTCCCGGCCGCAGCGTCACGGAAGGCGGCACCAGCGATTTCGCCACCCCGGAAGCCGCCGCAGCATCGCCACTGGCGGCAGCCCTATTTTCCCTCGGCGATGTCGAGCGTGTTTTTTTCGGCGCTGATTTTGTCAGTGTCACCAAGGCCGAGGGTTCCGCCGACTGGGCCGTGGTCAAGCCGCAGGTCCTTGGGGTTCTGGTCGATCATTTCAGTTCCGGGGCGCCGCTGTTCAGCGCGGCGGCAGCCGGCCCGGTCATCAACGACGATCCCGAAGATGCCGAGATTGTCGCCCAGATCAATGAATTGATCGATACCCGCGTGCGCCCGCAGGTCGCGGGGGACGGCGGCGACATCGTCTATCGCGGTTTCAACAAGGGCATCGTGTTTCTGGAAATGCAGGGCGCCTGCTCGGGCTGCCCATCCTCGACTGCGACACTGAAGATGGGGATCGAATCACTGCTCAAATATTATGTTCCCGAGGTCAGTGAAGTTCGCGCCATCTAAGGTCGTTTTTCGTCAGGAGTTTCAATGTCCGGTCCCGTGCTCGATACCGCCGCCCTCGGCTCGTTGTTCATCGATGCGCGCACCCATTACGGCTGGGAAGACACGCCCGTCAGCGAGACCGCGCTGCGCGCGCTCTACGACCTGGTGAAAATGGGCCCGACATCGGGGAACTGTTCCCCGGCGCGGATCATCTTTTGTTCGTCGCCGGATGCCAAGGCCCGGCTGGCTGTCCATGCCAGCGACAACAACAAGGCCAAGGTGCTGGCGGCGCCGGTGACGGCGATCATCGGGATGGACACCGAATTCTACGAAAAGCTGCCCGCGTTGTTTCCCCATGCCGACGCACGGAGCTGGTTCACCGGCAATGCCAAGCTGGCGCAGGATACGGCGTTTCGCAATTCGTCGCTGCAGGGCGGCTATTTCATCCTCGCCGCGCGGGCGCTGGGCTGGGACACGGGTCCGATGTCGGGCTTCGACAAGGCCGGGGTCGACGCGCAATTCTGGGCCGGCACCAAGGTCGAGACGAATTTTCTGTGCTCGATTGGCAAGGGCACCGCTGAGGGACTGTTCCCGAGACTGCCGCGGCTGGCATTCGAGGATGCCGCGCAGGTCCTGTGAGCGGCGCAGGCCCTCTGGATCGACGCCCCGCCCACCGGCGCCTGCTCGCGATATCCACGGCTTCGCCCGCACTCTCGCTGGCATTGTTCAGCCAGGATGCCTGTATCGCGCGCCATCATGACATCATTGGTCGCGGCCATGCCGAAGCCCTGGTGCCGGCGATAGCGGCACTGCTTGGCGATGCCGCGCCGCCGGACGCCATCGTGGTCGATGTCGGTCCCGGCAGTTTTACCGGTATTCGCATCGGCATCGCGGCGGCGCGCGCCCTCGGCCTGGCATGGAGCGCGTCGGTTGAGGGTTGCCCATCGGGCGCGCTGGTGGCGGCGCAGGCGTTCGCCCTGCGGCCCGGGCTGGATGCCGTGACGGTTCTTGTCGATGCCGGACGCGGACAGGTCCTGCGCCAGCGCTGGAGCGCGGCGTTCGCGGCCGGCCCGGTAGAAACCGTGGCTTGTGCTGCAGTAACGATACGCTCCGGGGAAACGCTCGCGGGCGCCGGGGTAGCGATGCTCGGCCATCATGCCGGCGATGTTGTCCACGCAGATCAACCCGATACGACATTCGCGCTGCAGGTGCCGCTGGCGGTGCGCAGCCTGTTGCCCGCGGCGTTTTACGTACGCCCGCCAGATGCGGTGCTGCCGCTATGAGCACTTTGGCCGGCCCGGTCATCCTGCCTGCCGACGAGCGTGATCTCGATGCGGTGATGGCGGTGATGCGCCAGGCCTTCGACCCCCGCTATGGTGAGGCCTGGTCGGCTCTCCAGCTCGGCGGCACCATGACAATGGCGAGCAGCTTTGCCCGGCGCACGGAGGATGCGCGCGGCGTGACCACCGGGTTTACCCTCTGCCGCGCCGCCGGACCCGAGGTCGAGCTGCTGCTGATCGCGGTTGATCCGGGGCAACGCCGCAATGGCCTTGGCCGCTTGCTGGTCGAGACGGCCTGTGACGATTCGCGCCACCGCGGAGCGTCCGAAATCTTTCTCGAAGTCCGGGAAAACAATATTGCAGCGCGGCATCTGTACAGTCGTTCCGGGTTTTTCGATATAGGCCGCCGCGGCGATTACTATGGCGGATCGATGGGAGAACGCTTTGCCGCAATTACCATGCGGCGTCGCCTTGGCGAACATGAATAAATTTCCCATCCCTTGCTTTCCCAATTCAGGCAAGTCATGAAAAACTGTGTGGTGGAGGTTACCACACTAACAAGGTCAAGGAATGGTTAATGACTGACAACACAGCCGTACATAACGAGCTGCTGGCGCTGACCGCTGACATCGTGTCGTCGCACTTTGCCAATAACACGGTTACCCCGGCCGATGTTCCCGGTGTGATCGAAGCGGTTTACGCTACCCTCGCCAAATTGGGTTCACCGGTCGAAGTGCCGGTGGCACGCCAGGAACCGGCAGTTTCGGTGCGTGCATCGATCAAGCCAGACTTCATTGTCTGCCTTGAAGATGGCAAGAAGCTGAAGATGCTGAAGCGACATCTGATGACGCGCTATGGCATGACGCCCGACCAGTATCGCGCAAAATGGGGACTTCCCGCGGATTATCCGATGGTTGCTCCCAATTACGCCGAGCAGCGCCGCAGTCTCGCCAAATCCATCGGTCTCGGCACCAAGCGTATCGCCAAGGCCGGCGGCAAGCCCCGCGGTCGTCCGCGGAAGATCGTCGCCTAAGTCGGCGAGTTACCGGTGTCCGGCCTGGAAGCGAACGAAAGTTCCAGGGTCAAACTTCCAGGCCGGACGCTTGTTTGAATTGCTGTCGAAGCTGATTTTGCCGCGTCGCTCGCTTGCCCCACACCTTGCAGTCGCCTATCTGGGACGGGCGATTGGAGGCGCAGCATGGGCACGACGATCGATGTGGAAGCGCTGTGCCTCAAGAAGGGCCTGCGGATAACCGAACAGCGCCGCGTCATCGCCCGCGTATTGTCGGAGGTGAACGATCACCCCGATGTCGAGGCGCTGCATCATCGCGTCGCCGCGATTGATCCGCGAATTTCGATCGCCACGGTCTATCGCACCGTAAAGCTTTTCGAAGAAGCCGGCATCATCGAGCGCCACGAATTCCAGGGTGGCCGGTCTCGCTATGAAACCGTGCAGGATGAGCATCATGATCACCTCATCGATATCGAAACCGGCCGGGTGATCGAATTCCACGACGCCGAGCTCGAGGAGCTGCAGCAGAAGATCGCGGCGCGGCTGGGCTTTCGTCTCGCCGACCACCGCATGGAATTGTACGGGGTCGCCATCAAGGCAAAGGGCTAGCGCGGGCGTGACCGTGGCCGCCCCCATTCCGCCTGCCGTGGTGTCGCCGGCACTGCGCCGCGCGCGTCGATCCGCCCGTTTCCAGCGCTTCGGCACGGCAAAGGGCGTTGCAGGGGCCCTGACCACGGCGTCACTGCTGGTCCCCGCCGAATTGCTGCTGCGCGGGCTTGGGGGTAGCGGCAAGGCGCGGCTGCCATGGCTGTTTCACCGCGGGCTGGCTCGGTCACTGGGGATTCGCATCCTATTGCATGGCAAGCCGGCGCGCCGGCACAGGGTGCTGTTCGTCGTCAACCATCTGTCCTGGGCGGATATTCCCGTGCTCGGCGCCCATATTCACGCCGCCTTCGTCGCCAAATCCGAAGTCAGCGGCTGGGGTGCCGTCGGCTGGCTGGCGACGCTGGCGCGCACCGTTTACGTCGAGCGCAGCCGGCGCAGCAGCACCGGGGTGCAGCGCGACGCCATCGGTGAGCGCCTGTCGAACGGCGAGAGCGTGATCCTGTTCCCCGAAGGCACCAACAGCGACGGCGTCGAGGTGCTGCCGTTCAAATCATCGTTGTTCAGCGTCGCGGATGGCCTCGACGATGTTCTCATCCAGCCGGTGACGCTCGCCTATACCCGCGTCAACGGCCTCCCCGTCACCCGCGAGCGACTGCCCGATCTCGCCTGGATCGGCGAAACCGAGCTGTTCCCCCACGCGCTGGCGTTCATGGCGCTGGGGCGGGTACGCGCCGAGATCCTGTTCCACCCCGCCGTGCGTGCCAGCGATTTCGCCGACCGCAAGGCGCTGGCACGGCATTGCGAAGATGCGGTCAGCAACGGCTATCGCAAGCTGATGCGGGGATGACCGCAGCCGGCGCAGCGGTTAAGGTGGCGCCAGTCCAGCCGGAGTCGCAGCCACCAGTGTCCCGTTATTTCGTCAAATCCTTCGGCTGCCAGATGAATGTCTATGATTCGGAACGGATGGGCGACCTGCTCGCCGCCGATGGCCATGTCGCCTCCGAAGATGTCAAAAGCGCCGACATCGTCGTGCTCAACACCTGCCATATCCGCGAGCGCGCGGCGGAGAAACTGTATTCGGATATCGGGCGCCTGCGCAAACCGCGCGCCGATGGTTCGCGGCCGCTGATCGTCGCCGCCGGTTGCGTCGCCCAGGCGGAGGGCGCCGAAATCGGCCGCCGCGCGCCCGACGTCGATGTGATCGTCGGGCCGCTGGCCTACCACCGGCTGCCGGCGCTCATCGCCGACGCCAGGAATGGCCGCGCCGTCGATACCGACATGCCGGCGGTCTCCAAGTTCGCGCATCTGCCTGCCCGGCGCCACCAGGGTGCGGCGGCGTTCCTGACCGTGCAGGAAGGCTGCGACAAGTTCTGCACCTTTTGCGTGGTGCCCTACACGCGCGGCGGCGAGGTCTCGCGCCCTGTCACCGAGCTGCTGTCGGAGGCGGAGGCGCTCGTCGCCAGCGGCGCTGTCGAAATCACCCTGATCGGCCAGAATGTGAACGCCTATGACGGCGGCGTGGCGGATGGCGAAACCACCCTGGCCGGCCTGATGGAACAGCTCGCGGCGCTGCCGGGCCTCAAGCGTATCCGCTACACAACCTCGCACCCGCGTGACATGACCCAGGCGCTCATCGACGCTCATGCGACGAACCCCAAGCTGATGCCCTATCTGCATCTGCCCGTGCAATCGGGCTCGACCCGGATCCTGAAGGCGATGAACCGCGCCCATACCCGCGACAGCTATCTCGCGACCCTGGAGCGGGTGCGCGCCGCCCGGCCCGACATCGCCCTGTCGGGGGATTTCATCGTAGGCTTTCCCGGTGAAACCGAAGCCGATTTTCGCGACACGCTCAGCCTTGTCGAGGCGGTCGGTTATGCCCAGGCGTATAGTTTCAAATATTCGCAGCGCCCGGGAACGCCGGCGGCAACGATGGCCGATCAGGTCCCCGAGGCGGTAAAGGACGAACGTCTCGCCCGCCTGCAGGCCGCGCTGACGGTCGGATCGCATGCCTTCAACATCGCCAGCGTCGGTCGCCATACCGAAATCCTGCTCGAACGGCCCGGTCGCAAGCCGGGGCAGTTGATCGGCAAGACACCGTGGCTGCAATCTGCCGTGGTCAACGTTCCCGGCGCACGCATCGGTGACTTGATTCCGGTGGCTATTACCGCCGGCCAGCCCAATAGTGTCGAAGCAGTTCCCCTCGAGCCAAAGAGAGCCGCCGCCTGATGTCGAAAAAGCCGCAGCGCACCCCAGTCGCCGCAAGCGAACGCGTCAGGCTCGAGATCGAATTCGACAAACCGCAGCTGTTGGGGCCGCTGTTTGGTCAATATGACCAGAACCTCATCGCGCTCGAAGGCCAACTCGGCGTCTATATCTCGGCACGCGGCAACAAGGTGCAGGTGGAGGGCGAGGCCGAAGCCACCGCCCGCGCCCGCGATGTGCTGACAGGGCTGTACAACCGCCTTGCGCACGGCGGCAGTATCGATGCCGGCGATGTCATGGGGGCGGTCGCCATCGCTGCCGATCCTTCGCTTGATGGCCTCGTCAGTGCCGAAAGCGGCATGGCGGCCTCCGCCTCGATCCGCACCCGCCGCAAGACAATCGTGGCGCGATCCCCCACCCAGGTCCGCTACATCGAGGCGCTTGCGCGTGATTCGATCATTTTTGCGCTCGGGCCGGCGGGCACCGGCAAGACCTATCTCGCCGTTGCACAGGCTGTCAGCCAGCTCATTTCGGGCTCGGTCGATCGGCTGGTGCTGTCGCGGCCTGCGGTCGAGGCCGGCGAACGGTTGGGCTTCCTGCCCGGTGACATGAAGGAAAAGGTCGATCCTTACCTGCGGCCCCTGTACGATGCGCTGTACGACATGCTGCCCGCCGAACAAGTCGAGAGGCGGCTGGCTTCGGGCGAAATCGAAATTGCGCCGCTGGCTTTCATGCGCGGGCGTACGCTCGCCAACGCCTTCATCATCCTCGACGAGGCCCAGAACACCACCCCCTTGCAGATGAAGATGTTCCTGACCCGCTTTGGAGAGCGCAGCCGCATGGTGGTCTGCGGTGACCCCAACCAGGTCGATCTTCCCAATCCCGGCTCATCCGGCCTCGCCGATGCGGTCAAGCGTCTCGATGGTGTCGAGGGCATTTCCACCCTGCGCTTCTCCTCGCGCGAAGTCGTCCGCCATCCGATCGTGGGGCTTATCGTCGATGCCTATGAGGGCCCGCCACAGGATGGCTGAGATACGCCTCCGATGCTGACGGTCGAAACCGATATCGCCAGCAGATTGTGGCCGTCCGCGGACTGGGAAGCGCTCGCTGCCCGGTCGGTGGCGGCAGCGCTGGCGCAGACGCCGCACGGCCATATCGCCGATGGCGCCGTCAACATCGAAGTCGGCGTCCGCCTCACCGATGATGCCGAGGTGCGAACGCTCAACCGCCAATACCGCGGCAAGGACAAGCCGACCAACGTGTTGAGCTTCCCGCTGGTGCAGGAGGATCTTCTGGAGGGGCTGGCCAACAGCGATGATGGCGAGGTGCTGCTGGGCGATATCGTGCTGGCCGCCGAAACCGTGGCGCGTGAAGCGGCGGAAAAACACTGGTCGGTCGTCGACCATGCCCGCCACCTCATTGTCCACGGCCTGCTTCACCTGCTAGGTTACGACCATGAACTGGGTGACGCCGAAGCCGATGCCATGGAATCGCTCGAGACCAGCGCCTGCGCGGCGCTCGGCCTGCCCGATCCTTACGCCGATATCGTCGGCTGAGGGTTGAAGCGCCATGCCCGACCCCGACAGTAGCAACGACTTCGGCTCGCGATTGTGGCGTGGCTTGCGCCTGCTGCTCACCGGCGCCGACCATGAACCCTCGCTGCGTGAAAGCCTGGAAGAAGCCATCGACGGCCATGATGACGACAGCGCGGCGCGCGATGACCTTTCGCCTGTCGAGCGCGCCATGCTCAAGAATTTGCTGCATTTCGGCGAGCGGCTGGTTGGCGACATCGCCGTACCGCGATCCGACATGGTGGTGTTCGACGTCGACCAGGGCTTTCCGGCGCTGGTCAGGATGTTCCGGGAGGCAGGCCATAGCCGGATGCCGGTGTTCCGCGCCGACCGCGACCACATCATCGGCATGGCGCACATCAAGGACGTCTATGTCCATATCGCCGAAACCTTCGATGATTCCGTAAGCTCGGCGGCCTTTCACGATCTGCCGGTTGAACCGCTGTTGCGCCCGGTGCTGTATGTGCCATCGTCGATGCGCATCGTCGACCTGCTGGCCCGGATGCGGGCCGGGCGCACGCATATGGCGATCATCGTCGACGAATATGGCGGTACCGATGGCCTGGTGACGATCGAGGATCTTGTCGAGGAAATCGTCGGCGATATCGAGGATGAACACGACGAGGATGGCGCCGTGCTCCTGCAGGAAATCAACGACCAGCTTTGGGAGGCCGATGCCCGGCTGCCGCTCGACGACCTGAAAGCGCAATTGGGCACCAGCTTTGCCGACGACGAAATCGGCGACGAGGTCGATACGCTGGGCGGCATGGTCTTCATGCTTGCCGGCCGCGTGCCGGCTCCGGGCGAATGTGTCGATCATCCCAGCGGCTGGCGGTTTGAAGTCATCGATGGCGATCCGCGCATGGTCAAGCGCTTGCGCCTGCACGCCCCCGCCCACCGTGCGGCGGCCTGATCCGGACCGATCTTCAAGGCGCCGGGCTGTCCTGAAACACGCGGCTCCCCATGGTGGCTGACGCCATCGCCCGGCGCATCGCCAGCGAACGCCTGCCGCCGGCCTATGCCATAACCGTAGAGCGCTTCTGGCGACCATTGGCAGCGCGAATTGCAGCGGCGGCGGCTGGGCGACCGGCATTCGTCGTCGGCATCAATGGGGCGCAGGGCAGCGGCAAATCGACCTTGTGCGGCTTCCTCGAAGTGCTTCTCGCGGTCGATTCCGGACTGCGCGCCGTGACGCTGTCGCTCGACGATGTCTACCGCACGCACGCCGAGCGGTTGGCGCTGGCGCGCGACGTGCATCCCCTGCTGGCAACACGGGGTGTTCCTGGAACCCATGATATCGCCCTGGCCCGGCGGGTGCTCGCGGCGCTCGGCCGGGAAGGGACAGTGGCCGTGCCGCGCTTCGACAAGCAGCGCGACGATCGCCTGCCGCAGCAGCAGTGGCCGCTGGTCGCGGCGCCGGTCGATATCGTGCTGTTCGAAGGCTGGTGCGTCGGGGCCGCGCCGCAACTGGCGTCGGCCTTGGCGACGCCGGTCAATCGCCTCGAGGCCGAAGGCGATGCGGATGGCCGATGGCGATCCCATGTCAACACGGCGCTGGCGGGCGAATATGCCGGGTTGTTCGACATGATCGACCTGCTCGTCATGCTGCGCGCGCCAGGCTTCGACAGCGTGCGCCTCTGGCGCGGCCTGCAGGAGCAAAAGGCCGGCGGCGCCATGGACGCGGCGGCGCTCGACCTCTTCATCGGCCATTACGAGCGGCTGACCCGGGACATGCTCGAAACAATGCCGGCAAAGGCCGACATCGTGGTGGGCATCGACAGACACCACAGGGCCACGACGATACGCTATAAAAACGAAAATGGGCGGCGATCCTAAAGATCGTCACCCATTCCGCAGCGCTGTGCGGCGCTTACTTCAGATGCTGCGCCAGATACTTGTTCATTTCAAACATCGTGCACTTGTCACGACCAAAAACCTTCTTGAGCTTCTCGTCGGCGAGAATCTCGCGCTTGTCGGCAGGATTCTGCAGCTCGTGCTTCTTGATATATTCCCAGACCTTGCTGACAACCTGGCCACGCGGCAGCATATCCTTGCCGACGATCGCGGCAAGTTCCGGCGAGGGCGTCAACGGCTTCTGGAGCGCGTCCATCTTCTTGCCGGCCGGCTTTGCTTCAACTGCCATCAGTCTCCCCTTTGTTCGTCGCTTTTCAAGGATGCCGGCACGGCACCCCCTTCTCGGCTACACATTGATTAGCGCAACCTAGGTATCGCGCAACTGTCTCGGTAGCTCTTGGGCCGAAGATTCAGCCGTTTCGAGGCTTTCCATGGCGTGTTAGCCACAACGCAAGCTCCTAAAAATATACTCCCGGGTAGAAAACCGCTTTCAGACCTGCTGCCTCGCTCGACGGACGGTCGGGATCAAAACACGCGCTTCAGACGCACCTGCCACGTCCTCGGCGGGTTCAGATAGGTCGCATTCGCCAGCGAAGACTCCTCGTACACCGTATCGAGACAGTTGTTGCACTCCAGCGCCAGGGTCCAGTTGTTGTCGTCGGTGCGCATCGCCACACCCGCATTGACCAGCACATAGCCATCGTTCTGGCTGCCGGTGATCTGCTTGCCCGCATAGGGATTCGACGGGTAGGTGACGCCGCCCACCGTGATCGGCCCGGTGAACAGCGAATAGTTCGACGTTCCCGTTTCGAAACTCGACCGGTAACTGACATTGACCGAAGGCGTCAGGATGATGCCCGCCGCCGGGATCTTGAAATCATAGCTGCCGCCCGCCGCTATCGAGATGCGCGGCGTCCGCAACGGCCGCGAAATGCTGCCATTGGCGCTGATGATGCCGGTGCCGCAATCGGCGGCGTTGGAGGCGCCGTCGGCACCCGCCACCTGGCCGAGCGCGATTTCGGCAAGGCAATCAATCTGCTGCCGCGCAACCGACTTTACATTGTACTGATTGAAGGTCGCGGCATTGCTGTCGAGGACATATTTGTCCTTCTGGTAGCCGGCGTTGAAAAACAGGCTGAGGTTGTCGATCGGCAGCGCCGTGACCTCCAGTTCCAGCCCCCGGTTGTGATAATTGGCAAAATTCTGGGTGATGAACGATACCGTTCCGTTGGGCGCCACGGCCGCGGACGGGGTCTGCAGATCGGTGGTATCAAGGTAGAATGCCGTCAGGTTGACGCGCAGCCGATGCTCGAAGAATTCCGATTTCAGGCCGATTTCATACGACCACGCCTTTTCGGGTCCAAACGGCAGCAGCACGTCGGCGGTATAGCCGCGGGCATTCCAGCCGCCGGATTTGAAGCCTCGCGTTGCGCTGGCGAACAGCAGCAGGTCGCTGTCCGGCTGGTAATTGACGGCAACGCGCGGTGTCCAAACCTTGGCGCGTTGCGACGTCGGGATGGGCGTGCCGTTCGATGCCACCAGGTTCGACTGGTTCAGGCACGACGAGGACAGGCTGCCGGCGCATTCGGCGCGATTGTCGCTGAACCGAACGGACTTTTCCTCATCGGTGTAGCGAATCCCGCCGGTGACCTTGACGGTATCGGTGACATGAATATCGCCCTGGAAATAGCCGGCCTTGGCATTGGTGGTGTTGTTCAGGATGCGGTCGGCGAGCAGGAACGGAAAGCCCGTGCTGCCGGGAATGCCGAACACCGGGCCCAGGTTGAAGATATCGGCGAAGTCGGTCGCGCTCTTTTCGTGGAAATAATAAAACCCGGTGACATAGTCGAAGCGACCATCGAACAGCGAGCCGTTGAGCTTGATTTCCTGGGTAACCTGGCGATTGGAGCCATTGTTGAGGATGGTGAACCCGCCCAGTGGATAGCCATGGACCTCCGGAACCGGGGTCGCGAGGCCGGGCAGGCCACGGCCGTCGGCGAAATCGAGCGCGAACTTCTGGGTCAGGTCGACGACGCCGGTAATGAAGTTGAGCGTTGTATGCTCGCCGATCCGCCATTCGATGTTGGAAGTGTAAAGTTGCAACTCGGCACGGTTGCCCAAGCCGTAACCGGCCTTTTCGCCGGCAATCGCCAGCGGTGCGTAACTGCTGGTTGCCCGGCTCAGCCCTGTCGACGCAAAGCGACCGTTGCAGTTCGACGGATTGTTGGGATCGCACGTGAAATTGAGGATGTTCGTCCCCGAATTGCGCATGTAGGCGGCGGAGGCGTTCCAGCTGATAGCGTCGGTGATCTCGAAGCGGGCCGCCAGCCGCACCCCGGCATTGTCCTGGTTGTTCAGGCGCTCGCCCGTCGTCGTGTCATGCACATATCCGGCATCCTTCTGGTAATAGCCGGACAGCTTGAAGGCGATGCCCGGGGTCAGCGGCACATCGAGCGAGGCGCGCACCATGCGTTGCTTGTAGGCGCCATAGGATACCTCGCCGAAGCCCGCGACAACATCGCCGGGACGCTTGAGGACAACATTGACGGCGCCGCCGGTGGTGTTGCGGCCGAACAAGGTGCCTTGCGGGCCACGCAGGACCTCGACGCGGTCGACATCGAAAAAACTGAGATTGTTGGCATTCTGGCGCGCCAGATAGACATCGTCGACATAGGTGCCCACCGGCGGATCGAAGGTGGCGATCGATTCGGTGTTGCCGAGGCCGCGGATATAATAGGCGTTCGCCGATCCAAGCCCGGTGTTGTTGGACCCGAAGAGATTGGGCACATATTGTACAAGCTGGAGCGTCGAGGAGACGTTTTTGGCTTCGAGGCTGCCGGCACTGAACGCCGTTATGGCAATCGGCACGGTCTGCGCCGATTCGCGGCGGCGCTGGGCGGTGACGATGATGTCCTGAAGCCCCGTGGTGGCATCGGCGGCCACGCTTGCAGAAACTGGTGCAGCAACCGGTGCCCCAACCGACCCCGCCGGGGTCTGCGCCCCGGCTGCAATTGCCGGCAGCAGCATGGTGCCGAGGAGCAGCGCCGCACGAGCGCCTGCGCCGCTGGCCTTGCCGGTTGCAGCGTCAAGCGCCCCTGTCATGTTCAGCTCCCGTGCCCTGCGCATTGCTATCAATGTCGCCGACACTGTTGCAACGAAAATTGCGGTTCGCAACCGGGTTGTCCCGACGCCATTCACGCGGTAGACGCCGTGCGCCGTTCGTGATGATGACAGGGCCTGCCGTCGATCCGGAATCGCCGGGCCGAGGTGGTGTCAGCGCGGTCCGTCGCGTCCTGGCGCGCCGCCGCCAATCGGCCCGCTGCCGGCACCGACAGCGCCGATGTTGCCAAACAGGTCGTGGAAAAAGCTGTCCTTGCGGCCCAGTGTCGGCGTCTTGTCCTTTTCGGGGTCGATCCGGGCGATTTTTTCCATGCCGCGGCGTTCAACCTTGGTGACCGTGCCGCCCTTGTCGAAGCTGACGATAAGGATCGACTGGCTCAGCACCTTGGCCTGGGCAAACCCGTACTGGCCGGTATTGCGCGATACATAATACCATTCGCCGGCATCGAACTGCGCCGCAAAGCTGGGGCGCCCAAGGGTCTTTTCCACCGAATCGCGGTTGTCCACGCCCGGCTGGATCGAGGTCAGCAGCGTCTCATCGACGAGATAGCCCTGGTTTTGCTTGATACGCGTGCAACCGCTGGCAGCGATTGCCAGCACGATCAACAACAGGGGCGCGGTACGCATGACTCTCTCCGACCCGCCCAATGGCGGTGACTGAACGCGGTTTGGTGCCACAACCCTGCGGTTTGCGCGCGGCGGCGGTTGCACGGCGTCTTCACTCGCTCAATATGGACATATCAGGCCTGCGTCAAAGCGGCGTTGTTGCGATGGACCCATTGATGTCGATTTTCTCCGCCCTGCGCCGTTCGAACCGTTCCGCGCTGCCGGGCCATGCTTTGTACCAAGGCGTCGTTGCCATCGCTCGCCGGCCGGGGTGGTACCTTTCCGGCGAAGTGCCCGATACCATCGATGGCCGCTTCGACATGGTGGCACTGGTGTTGTCGCTGCTGCTGATCCGCCTCGAGGACGAAGGCAATGATGCCAGCGCCCAGCTGAGCGCCGATGTGACCGAACGCTTTATCTCCGACATGGACGGAAGCCTGCGCCAGGACGGCATCGGCGACCAGGTTGTCGGCAAGCATGTCGGCCGCATGATGGCGGCGCTTGGCGGCCGGTTGGGGGCCTATCGCGAGGCGCGTGGTGACGACGCCGCGTTCGCCGAGGCGCTGCGTCGCAACCTGTGGCGCGGGGAAGCGGTTGGCGAGGATGCTGTCGCCTGGGTAACGGCCGAGGCACGCAAGCTGGCGGGCTGGTTCGACACGCTGGCCCTGGCAAGGATCGCGGCAGGGGAGATCGGCGCATGAGTGGCAATGACCCGCGCAGCGACGCCGGCCCCGAATTTTCGCGCCCGGTCAGCGCCCATGATCTCGGTGCCCAGCGCCGCCAGCAGATGATCGAAGCCGAACCGAACGAGCGGCAATCGCTCGTCCGCCGCTTCGACCTGCTGACGCTCGACCGGCTGACCGCCGCGCTCGAGCTCAAGCGCGACCCTGCCGGCATCCGCATCACCGGCCAGGTCCACGCCAGCGGCGCGCAGCCCTGCGTGACGAGCGGCGAGCCGGTGCCCTTCCTGATCACCGAACCGATTGCGCTGCTCCTGGTCGAAACGCCGCCCGAAGGCAGCGAAATCGAGCTTGCCGACGCCGATCTGGACAGCGAGATCCTCACCGGCGACACCATCGATCTTGGCGAGATTGCCGCGCAAACCTTCGCGCTGGCGCTGGACCCCTACCCACGGGCGGTCGGCGTCGTGCCCGGGGTCATCAGCGAGGCCGAGGCGAAGATGGCGTCGAACCCGTTTTCGGTGCTCAAGCGGGACTGACGCGTCGGCCGCCTGGCACAATCGCCGAATTCGCAGGGCGGGACGAACGGGCACGGGCTGCGGCTAGGCGGCTGGGCGGCTAGGCGGCTTGGCAAAGGCGCTTCAGCAGCACGATCATGGCCTCGGTATCGCGCTTGCAATAGGCCAGCAGTGCTGCCGCGATGGCCAACCGCCGCATGTCCGATGGGGTGAGCGCGATGGCCTCGAGATACGCCTGTTGGGCGCTGCCGCCGTCCTTCACTTCCAGCCCGCCATAGTCGAGCTCGAAAGCAACGGTTGGCAGCACCGCCTTGATCGACCAACTGCCACGCTGGTCGCGGTGATAATAGTTGGCACGTGCCACGGGCAGGAGATCGACGAGGCGGGACGCGATATCGCGCAGATCCGCCGCCAGGTCCGGACAGGCTTCGGCGAGGTCGAGGATGCAGCGCCGCTCGAAACCGGCGTTGTATGCGATCACCGAGCCGGCAGCGCCCCGCCCGCAGCAAAGGACCAGCGCTTCGGCGCACGCCCGTCGAGGATCGGCCCCATCGATCCCGAGAAATTCGTGATGCGCCATGGCGCCGTCGGTGGTTTCGATGTGGCAGGAAAACTGGAACGGCACCTGCTGGTAAGGCCTGGTCCCGATCCATCGCGGGACCGCAAAGGCGATGGTCTCGAAATCGAGGTACGCCCGCGGGAACGCCCAACCCGTTGTTGCGGCGACGGCGCCGGCAAGATCGTGGAAGGTTTTACCGGTGACGGTCGCGCGGTGGATGCGATTGTGGATCGGGGAGCCGAGTGCGCCATCCGGAATATCGCGGAGGTCGTCGATACCCTGCATCGCCCATGTTCGGGCAACCGACTTGCCGGTGTTGGGCAGGAGCGCGACAGGCCACTCCGGCGGGGGCGGTTCGGTGCTGCCGCAATACGCTGCGAACTCGCATGCGAACGGCGCCGCGCAGTGTTCTCCCCTTGCAATCTGCGGCTCGGTTCCGGCCAGCGTCTGGCGGGCTGCGGCAACGGTGTTGGCGCGCTCGGCGATGATCGGCGCTGCCGCCGCAAGGAGATCGACATCCTTGAACAGACCGGCATAGTCGCCCGGCCGCTCCAGCACGAAGCGATTGTCGATATGCCGGATCGCAGCAGTCGTGATGCCGACACCGCACGCCGCCAGCACCCAGACCTGCGTGGCGAGGTCGCCGAGGTGATAATCCTTGACGCCCGTCGAACTCTTGACCTCGGCGACACGCCAGCCTCCGCTGCCGTCCGGCTCCAGGATATCGACACGCACGAGCACGCCGTCATGGGAGAATGTCGCCTCGAAGATGGCATTCTGATCCCCTAGGCCGAGCAGTTCCCGTGTCCGCGCGATCGCTGCGGCAAGATCGGGCTCGGCCTCGACCATCGTGCCTGCCGGATACAGCGCGCAGGCCACTGCGCCGGCTTCGTGGCCAGCGGCAAAACGTATTTCGGCCCCGGCGTCGACAAGGGCGAGATCCGGCCCGTGCACCGACAGCCAGAGCTTTCGCGGGCATTGCTCGAACGCTGTGATCCGCGATTTCGATAGCCCGAACCGGCGCGTCATTCGGGATCGAGCGCCGTCGGCAAGGGTCGCCGGGAACGGCTCACGAACGGGGTGGCCGCAGGTGCCGGTCGCCCTCGATCATTGCGGGCGCCGCGATGACATGTTGCAGTCATCGATCGGCCCCCATCGCCAGGCGTGATGTCAGAACGGAACGTCGTCGTTCAAATCGTCATCGAATGCCGCGGGCTGCTTGGAGCCGCCGCCGTAACCGCCGCCGCCGCCGGCGGGCGCGCCATAGTCGTCGCCACCGTAACCGCCGCGGTCACCACGGTCACCGCCGCCGCCACCGCCGCTATCCTTGGTATCGAGCAGGGCGAGTTCGCCGCGGAAACGCGCCAGCACGATTTCCGTCGTGTAGCGGTCGGCGCCTTGCTGGTCCTGCCATTTGCGGGTTTCGATCGAGCCTTCGAGATAGACCTGGCTGCCCTTGCGCAGGAACTGGCTGGCAACCTTGCCGAGGTTTTCGTTGAAGATGACGACGTTATGCCACTCGGTCTTTTCCTTGCGCTCGCCGGACTGCTTGTCGCGCCAGGTTTCGGACGTCGCCAGGCTGAATTTCACCACGGAGCCGCCGTTGGAAAAGCTCTTGCTCTCCGGGTCCTTGCCCAACCGCCCCACCAGAATAACTTTGTTCACGCCGGCCATGTTTCGAATTCTCCTGTTTGACCCACACTAGAAGCGTGGGGGCCTGCCCGCAACGCTCATGGCTTGCTCCCGCCCGCGTTTCACGTCACTTTGCACCGCAACACGCGGGGTGGACATGACCGGCAGTATCGACGCGCTGGGCGGATTGGTGGACGCCGGAATGGTGGCCAAATCGCTTGGCCGCAAAACCGGCGGCAACACGCCGGGCGGCGACATCAATGCTGCCGAGGCCGCCGATGCGCAGCATGATTGCGCCAATTGCGGCCAGCATCTCACCGGCAATTTCTGCGCCAACTGCGGCCAGCAGGCCCATGTCCATCGCAGCCTTGCCCATGTCGGCGAGGAGTTTTTGCACGGCATCACGCATTTCGACGGCAAGGCCTGGAAGACCCTGCCGATGCTGGTGTTTCGTCCCGGCCGGCTGACCCGCGATTATATCATGGGCAAGCGGGCCCGTTATATCGCCCCGGTGCCGCTGTTCCTGCTCGTCGTCTTCCTGATGTTCTTTGTCTTCAGCTTCGTTCATTTCAGCCCCGGCGGCGGTGCCACCGGCAAGGATGGCCTGCAGCTGACCCAGGCCGCGGCCATCAAGGAACTGCCCAAGATCAATGCCGAACTGGCTGAACTCGACCGCAAGATCGCCGCCACCGGGCCGACCGCAGCGCCCGGCGAACTCGCTGGCCTCAAGGGGGCACGCATCGGCGTCGCGGCGGCACGCGGTCAGGTAAAGGCTCGCGCCGAAGGCAAGTCGAGCGTCGACAGCGACCTGCTGGGCGAAATCGCCGACATCGTCAAAGACAAGGACTTCATCGTCGTCCAGGGTGCCGATGGCCTCAATGCCCGTGCCCATGAAGTGCTGAAGAACCCCGAGCTGGCGCTCTACAAGATTCAGGGAAAAGTCTATAAATTCAGCTTCCTGCTGGTGCCGCTGTCGCTGCCCTGGCTGTGGCTGATGTTTGCCTTCCGGCGCAATGTCCGCATGTACGATCATGCCGTGTTCGCGCTTTATTCGATCAGTTTCATGTCGCTGCTGTTCATCATCGGCAGCATCGGCCTCGTCATCGGCGTCACCAACGGCCTGTTCTGGAGCGTGCTGATCTGGGTTGCACCATTGGCCCATATGTTCGCCCAGCTGAAGGGTACCTATGCACTGGGCAAGTTCGGCGCGGCGTGGCGCACCGCCGGGCTGGCGTTGGCATCGCTGGTGTCGCTGACGCTGTACCTGGCGTTGATGATCATCATCGGGCTGCTCGATTAGCGTGGCGTGATTCCTGGCGGCCCGCTGTTGGAAATACTGACCTTTCGAGCCCTTTGTTTTCCTTGTATATTTGCTCGGAAGGTCAGCCCCGGGAGGCGTTTTCCTGACCTTTCAAATCCAACAGGATTTTCGTGCCTTGGCGCGTCCGATCCTGTCGCGATGAGAAAGAGCGAACCTGCTTCGGCAATAACCGTTTCGCTGCATGTAGGACAGCGGTGGCCCGGATCCCGGCAGGCTATTCCGCCGCGTCGGACACGTCTGCCGGCGGTGCGGGCAGCAACTCGCGTGCCGCGACGGCCCGCACCGCGGTGTCGATGACGCCAAGCTGCGGCACCGGTTTCCTGCCTTTTTCGATCCCCATGTCGGTAAAACGCCGCGCCTTGGGCAGTACGTTGCTCTCCATCGAGCCGACAAAGGCGTTGTAGCTGCCGACCGCTTGCGAAAGATTGCGGCCGACCCCCGACAGATGATCCGCCATGGTGGCAATGGCGGCATGGAGATCGGCACCAAGCTTGCCGATCTCGCGCGCCTCGTCGGCCAGCGTCTCCTGCCGCCACACCAGCGCCACCGTCTTGGCGATGGCGAGCAGGTTGATCGGCCCCGCCAGCAGGATGCGCTGTTCAAAGGCCCAGCCCAGCAGCGGCAGGTCGTGCTCCATTGCTGCCGACAGGAAATTTTCCCCCGGGATGAACATCACCACGAAGTCGGCCGCCTTGCCGAACTCGTTCCAGTAAGCCTTGTCGCTGAGGCCGCGGGCGTGCTGGCGAACCGCGGCGGCGTGGCGCTTGTGGGCCGCGATGCGTTCCGGCTCCCCCGGTGCTTCGATGGCGGCGAGATAGTCGTTGAGCGAGCATTTGGAATCGATGATGAGCTGCCGCCCGCCGGGAAGGTTGATGATCGCGTCGGGTCGCTTGCCCCCCGATTCGCCGGCAACATGCGTCTGCAGCGTAAAATCGATCCCGGCGCGCAATCCCGCCATCTCCAGCGTGTTGCGCAATTGCTGTTCGCCCCAGCTGCCGGACGTCTTGCCGCTCGACCGCAGCGCGGTGACCAGCTTGGCGGCTTCATCGCTGACCTGCCGCTGGCCGACCGCGAGCGCGGCGACCTGTTCCTTCAGCCCGCTATAGGCATCGACCCGCTCTTTCTCGACATCGCCAAGCTTGGCTTCATAGCGTTTCAGCGTCTCGCTCATCGGCGCGATCAGTTCGGCAAGCTGGTTGCGATTGGCTTCCAGCCCGGCCCCGGCGGCTTCGCGCTGGCGGGTCATCAGGCCCTCCGCCGCCTCCGCGAGCCTCGTCTGCGCGCCATCGAGCGCCTTGGCGGCCAGCGCCTGGAATGTTTCCACCGTGCGCGCCACTTCGGCGGCATGGGCGCGGTCGCGCTCGTCGCGCTCGGCCTCGATGGCGGCGAGGCGCGCCGCCAGCCGTTCGCGCTCGGCCTCGGCCGCGACGAGTTCGGCATTGCGATCGCCGAGCATCTTGATTTCGACGGCGTGCCCGGCGCGCGCCTGCTGCTGCCGTGATACCTCGTCGCGCAGCGTATCGGTGTCGCTGCGCAGGGTATCGCGCTCGCCCCGCAACGCATCGCGTTCGTGTCGCAATTCCGCCAGTGGCCGCGCCCACAGAGCCCAGCCCAACACCAGTGCCAGCACCAATCCGCCAAGCGCCGCCAGAATCAATTCGGTCAATCGCCGGCCTTTCATGGAACGATAGGGGAACATAGTCGGCAGTGCCGAATAGGGAAAGGGGGGCTGGCGTTGTCCCGCCACGATGGTGCAACATAGTCACGCAGACGGCGCAATCTTGCCGGGCAACCGGGGGAGGACAATTCATGTATCCACACAGCATCGTCACCGAGGGCCTTGCCTTCCCCGAAGGCCCGATCGCCATGGACGATGGCTCGGTCATCGTCGTCGAGATTGCCGCCGGCCGCCTGACCCGCGTGACGCCCGATGGCGCCAAGCACGTCGTCGCCACCCCCGGCGGTGGCCCCAACGGCGCCGCTATAGGGCCGGACGGGGCGATCTATGTCTGCAACAATGGCGGTTTTGCCTGGAGCCAGATGGACGGCATGCTGATTCCGGGCAATGCCGCCGCCGACTATGAAATCGGCCGCATCGAGCGCATCGACATCGCCACCGGCAAGGTCGACCGGCTTTACGACCATTGCGATGGCCGGCCATTGTCCGGACCCAACGACATCGTCTTCGACAAGGCGGGCGGCATGTGGTTCACCGACCTTGGCAAGCACCACAACCGTTCGACCGACCATGGCGGGCTATATTATGCCACGCCCGACGGCAAAAGCATCGTCTGTGCAGTGTACGGACCGCATTTGAACGGTGTTGGCCTGTCGCCCGACCAAAAGACCGTCTATGCCGCCGTCACCCATGAGCGGATCCTGCTGGCGTTCGATATCACCGGGCCGGGCGAAGTCGTCGCCTCGCCTCTGGCGGCGGTGCCGGGGCGGGTGGTCACCAGTTGGCCGGGAAAGACGCTGCTCGATTCGCTGGCCGTGGAGGCGAACGGCAACATCGCCCAGGCCACGCTCATCGAACGCGCCGGCGTGTGCTCGGTCGATCCGCTGACCGGGGCGCAGGAAGATTTCGCGTTTCCCGACTTGCTGACCACCAACATCGCCTTTGGCGGCGCCGACATGATGGACGCCTGGGTGTGCCTGTCGACGACGGGCAAACTGGCACGATGCCGCTGGCCGCGCCCGGGCCTGCGCCTCAATTTCAACGCCTGATCCGACGCAGGACCGTCAACACACCCTGCCAGCGAGGCGGTCAGCGGAGACGGCGCGCTGCGAAGAACGTCCGCAACAGCGCCGCCGCCTGGGTTTCGGCGATACCGCCGACAACCTCCGGGGCGTGGTGGCACTGCGGGTGCGAGAACACGCGGGCGCCATGTTCGACGCCGCCGCTCTTGGGATCGCTGGCGCCATAGATTAGGCGGGCGATGCGCGCATTGGCGATGGCGGCGGCGCACATGGCGCAGGGTTCCAGCGTGACGAACAGGCTGTGGCCGACAAGTCGCTGGTCGCCGATCCGGGCGCAGGCGGCGCGGATGGCGAGGATTTCGGCATGCGCAGTGGGGTCGTTCAGTTCCTGCGTGCGGTTGCCGGCGGCAGCGACGATCGTGCCGTCGCCGGCGACGATGGCTGCCCCCACCGGGACTTCGCCCCGCAACGCAGCGGCCCGCGCCTCATCGAGAGCGCGGGCCATGGCGGCGGAAGCGGGGAAACCGGACATCCCCACCCCGATAGAGCGTCGGGCGCCGCCCCGGAAGAGCGACGTCCGCGAAACGCTTACTTGTTGGTGTCGTCGGCCTTGGTCACACTGACGGTCGGCAGGCTGACCGTGGTATCCTTGGTACCGACCTGGACATCCGGAACCTTGACGGTTTCCTTCTTGCTGCCGACGTCGATCTTGGCGGTGTTGACGTCAAAGGCCGGGGCCTGGCCGCCACTGGCCTGGACGTTGATGTCGGGCAGTTTGGCCGTCTTGGTCTGGTCGACGTTGATCAACCCGAAGGCGAAGGCGAGGACGACAAGCAGCACGATGATGATGACGGCGGCCAGCCAGCCCATGCCGCCACGGCGTTCCGGCGGTGCCACGTAAACGCGGTCGGCAGGATCAAGATTGTCGTCGCGGATGGCCATGAATTGTGCTCCCTTGTCGCGGCAACTGTTGCCGCGCGATGCAGTTTGAACGCCGGGGCCGCTTTGCAGGTTCCGATGGGCATCGGCGTCGGGGGTGCCGTGGCGGCGGATGACGCGCCAGGCGCTGCCCACCGCTTTGCCCGATACCCCTGATTTCATTTCTGTCCGCGGGCGTCTCGCTCTAGGTTGCCGACAAAATAGCCTGGGAGAATCGCTGCGTGACCGATCGCCTGTACCCCGTGACGCCTGCAGCACTCGCCGCCACGCACACGACGCTGGCGCAATACCAGGCGCGTTACGCCCAAAGCCTGGGCGATCCCGATGCCTTCTGGAAAGACCGGACTCCGCGGCTGGACTGGCTCAAGCCGCCGACGATCATGGGCAATTGGTCGTGGGATCCGGTCGACATCCGCTGGTTCGAGGATGGCGTGCTCAATGCCAGCGCCAACTGTCTCGATCGCCACGATCCAGCGGCGACGGCGATGATCTGGGAGGCGGATGACCCTGCCACCGCGGCGCGGCACATCAGCTATGGTGAATTGCTCGCCGAAACCTGCCGCATGGCCAACGCGCTGGTGGCTCTGGGCGTCGAAAAGGGCGATCGCGTCACCATTTACCTGCCGATGATCCCCGAAGCGGCGATGGCGATGCTCGCCTGCGCCCGCATCGGCGCCGTCCATTCGGTGGTCTTTGCCGGCTTTTCGGCGGATGCCATCGCCGGACGGCTGAAGGACGCCGCCAGTCGCTTCGTCATCACCGCCGACGAGGGCCGGCGCGGCGGCAAGGCGATCCCGTTGAAATCCACCGTCGACAAGGCGATCGACCTTGCTGGCGACGTCGAGGCGGTGCTGGTCATCCGCCATACCGGCGGCGCCGTGCCGATGCACGCGGAGCGCGACCATTGGTGGCACGAACTGCGCCCGCAGCTCCCCACCACCTGCACCCCCGAAGCCATGAATGCCGAAGACCCGCTGTTCATCCTCTATACCAGCGGGTCCACCGGCACCCCCAAGGGCGTCCTGCATACCACCGGCGGCTATCTGCTGTGGGCGAACCTCACCTTCGAGACGGTGTTCGACTACAAGCCCGGCGAGATATTCTGGTGCACTGCGGATGTCGGCTGGGTCACCGGCCACAGCTATACGGTGTACGGCCCGCTCAGCGTCGGCGCGACGGTGCTGATGTTCGAGGGGGTGCCGTCGTTTCCCGCCAGCGACCGTTTCTGGGCGGTCATCGCCCGCCACAAGGTCAATATCTTCTACACCGCGCCGACGGCGTTGCGCGCCATCATGCGCGACGGCGACGCGCCGGTTGAAAAGCATGACCTGTCCAGCCTGCGCCTGCTGGGAACGGTGGGTGAGCCGATCAATCCCGAGGCCTGGAGCTGGTATCACCGGGTTGTCGGCAAGGGTGCCATGCCCATCGTCGATACCTGGTGGCAGACCGAAACCGGTGGCGTGCTGATTTCGCCGCTGCCCGGCGCGATGGCGTTGAAGCCCGGCTCCGCGACGCTGCCTTTCTATGGCATCGCGCCGGCACTGGTGGACACCGAAGGCACCATCATCAACCGTGCGGACGGCGAGGCGATCAGCGGCAACCTGGTGCTGCTTCGGTCATGGCCGGGGCAGGCGCGCAGCCTCTATGGCGACCATGATCGCTTCACCCAGACCTACTTTACAACGTACAGGGGCAAATATTTCACCGGTGACGGCGCCCGGCAGGACGAGGACGGCTATTGGTGGATCACCGGCCGTGTCGATGATGTCATCAACGTTTCGGGGCATCGCATGGGGACCGCCGAAGTCGAAAGCGCGCTGGTCGCCCATCCCGATGTCGCCGAAGCCGCCGTCGTCGGATTTCCCCACGATATCAAGGGGCAGGGCATCTATGCCTATGTGACGCTCAACGCCGGGGTGGAGACCAGCGACAGGCTGTTGACCGAACTGCGCTATTCGGTGCGCGAACATATCGGGCCGATTGCCACCCCTGACCATCTCCACATCACGCCGGGGTTGCCCAAGACCCGCAGCGGCAAGATCATGCGGCGCATTTTGCGCAAGATCGCCGAAAACGACTTTGCCAGCCTTGGCGACACCTCGACGCTCGCCGACCCCTCCGTGGTCGATGCGCTGATCGAAGGGCGGATGAACAGGTAGGCGTTGGCTGGAGGGGCGTGGCGGGTCAGGCTGCCAATTCGGGCACCCCGCAGGCACCCAGCCAAGCATCGATCGCATCATATTCGTCCGGGGGTCGGGTCGCATCGGTGGCGTCACCGGGCGGCACAAAGATCACCATGCCCTGGCGCGCCCGCGTCAACAGCACACGATAGGCGTTGCGAACATAGTCGGCCCGGGCGAAGTCACCGTCGATGGCATGAATTTCCCTCCAGGCGGTGCCTTCGAACTTGCGAGCGTGCCAACCATTGGCTCGGCGAAAGTTCAGGTCCCAGGCAACGCACGTCCAATCGAGCTCAAGGCCTTGAATATCAAATTCGGTCGCCACGTCTTCGAGTGCTGACGAGGACCTGATGTCAGCCGTCGGATTGAGGAACCACACGGGTCCATCGATCTTGGCTTTTACAAACACGCCCTCGGGCTTGAGGCGCATGGCATTGGACGAAGCCAGCAGCCCGGTCCGTTCAGTGCCGCGCTGCTGCTGTCGCAACCATGCCCGGGCCAGCGCCAGTGAACGTGTCCGAAAGATGGGATATTTGTCGATATCGGGCCGCACCGCGCAGGCCTTTTGGGCGTCGTTCTCAATCACTGCTGCAACGTAGCGAGACACTGTATCGGCCCGAAACGATCTGATCGGGACATCAAGGTGCAGGTGCGGGTCGGGTGGCTCGCCATTGCGCGCAACGAAGTGCGCCAGGACGGGGTCGATCAACGCTCCGGGCGCCAATAGCCGCGGCGGGGCAAAGATGTGCCAATCACGATGATTTGCTTGCAAGGCGCGCACCCATTCCGCGACGCCTGCCTCGCCATCATGGATTTCTTGACCGTCGCCAATCAGACATATCACGACGCACCAGTCACGCCGTCGATCCATCACCGAGAGAAGGTAGGCGGGTTCCGATACATTGAAGTCGGGATGGCCACGCTTGCCCATGAAGGCGCTGGCTTTGGCTTTGTTCCAGGCTCTTTGGGCTTCGTCAAAAACGATGACATGCTCCGAGGGTGCTGCATCGGTCTTCAAATAATGGTCGCGAAATTCATGGACCGGCTGGATCAGCTTGATCGGCGCCCGCCCGTTCAAATGCAGCTGTTCACGTGAGACGCGCTGGTGGCGGGTGCGCTTTGCCAGATCCCGCGTCAGCGCCGCGCGCAGTACTTCGACCAACGGACCATTGCCCGACAGATAGGTCGCGTCCTCCGCGATACTGCGCGCAAGCCGACCTGCAGCGATGTTGAGGCCAACAAGGGTCTTGCCTGCGCCCGGGACGCCGGTGACGAAGCAGATGGCCTTGCGATCGGTTGCCTTCATCTGGTTCACGATGGCTTCAATCGCCGATCCGGTTTGGGTCAGGTTGTCGGCGCCGGCTTCCGAGCGGGAGATTTCCTTCACATCGTGGCCGGCATAGAGCGCCTCGGCGGCCTCGATGATGTTGGGCGTTGGCTCATAGGCTCCTGCTGCCCACTCGGTCGGGTCGAAGGTTGCGCCCCCGTCGACGGCGACGATCTGCCGGATCGTGGCCAGGACATCGCCCGGGCTGCAGCGAACGGGGTCGTAGACCTTGTCATACGCACAAAATCCCAGCCCCAGCTGCTGCGGCGGCGCCCTGGTCGAGATCAGCAGCGGCACAATGGTCTTGTCGTGCGACGTCCGGTGGAAGTATTTGAGATCAAGCGCATAACCATGCGCCTGCTCGAGTGCGTGGCTTGGAAAGCGCGCCTCACCGACTTTGTATTCGAGGACGAAAACGAGGCCGCCAACGATAATTATCGCATCTGCCCGGCGACCCATGCGCGGGATGCTGAATTCCAGGAAGATATGGGCGCCCGGCAAGGCCGCCGCGATTGGCTGCAGGTGGGCAATCTCGAACTGCCAGGCGGCCTTTTGTGTCGGTTCGTCGCTGAACAAGGAGCAACTGCCGAGCTGGCCGAGAACCGCCAAAGGGTCCGCCGCAGCAAAACTTGGGGCGTCGGCTGCGTACCAGGCACGTTTCATGGTATTTTCGTGCCAGGTACGCGGAGAAGCGGCAATAGCTGCCTGGCTTTAAGCAGCCGATATGGCAGCACTTTCGACGCAGGAAAAGCCTGCAGGCCGATGGCGTCGGGATACGGCAGCCAGCGATGGGCGGGTATTCAAACCCCCGCCCACACCCGGGTTTCACGCCGCCTTGGGCGCACTCTCCATCACCCCGGCGTCGACATGGTCGGCGAACTGGGCGAAGTTGGCGATGAACATGCCGACCAGCGCCTTGGCCTTGGCGTCATACGCCGCTTTGTCGGCCCAGGTTTCGCGCGGATTGAGGATGCGGGGTTCGACGCCGGGAACGCTGACCGGCACCTGGAAACCGAAATTCTCGTCGGTGCGGAATTCGGACGCGGCCAGGCTGCCGTCGAGCGCAGCGTTGAGCAAGGCGCGCGTCACCTTGATCGGCATCCGCGTGCCGGTGCCGCCGGTGCCGGCGCCGCCGCCGGTCCAGCCGGTGTTGACCAGCCAGACATCGACGCCGCCTTTGGCGATGCGTTCCTTCAATAGATTGCCATAGACCGACGGATGGCGCGGCATGAACGGCGCACCGAAGCACGTGGAGAAGGTCGCGTCCGGCTCGGTGACGCCGATTTCGGTGCCGGCGACCCGCGCCGTATAGCCCGACAGGAAATGGTACATCGCCTGGTCCGGGGTCAGCCGCGAAATCGGCGGCAGGATGCCGAAGGCGTCGGCGGTCAGCATGATGACATTGTCCGGCACGGGGCCAAGGTTGTCGGCGCTGGCGTTGGGGATGAAGTCGATGGGGTAGGAGGCGCGGCTGTTTTCAGCGAGGCGATTGTCGTCAAGGTCGATGACCCGCGTGACCGGATCGATGACGACATTTTCGAGCACGGTGCCGAAGCGGCGCGTGGTGGCATAGATTTCGGGCTCGGCTTCCTCCGACAGGCGGATCGCCTTGGCATAGCAGCCGCCTTCGAAGTTGAAGACCGCGGTGTCGGACCAGCCATGCTCGTCATCGCCGATCAGGGTGCGCGAGGCATCGGCCGACAAGGTCGTCTTGCCGGTGCCGGACAGGCCGAAGAACACCGCCGTGTCGCCCTTGGGGCCGATGTTGGCGGAACAATGCATCGGCATGACGCCCTTGAGCGGCAACAGGTAATTGAGGATGGAGAAAACGCTCTTCTTCATCTCGCCGGCATAGGCGGTGCCGCCAATGAGGATCAGCTTGCCCTCGAAATCGACGCCGACGATGGTTTCGCTGCGGCAGCCATGGCGGGAAGGGTCGGCCTTGAAGCTCGGCAGGTCGATGATGGTGTACTCCGGAAGAAAATCCGCAAGCGCCGCGGCGTGCGGGCGCACCAGCAGCGTGCGGATGAACAGGCTGTGCCAGGCAAGCTCGGTAATGACGCGGACGTTGACGCGATTTTCCGGCTGCGAGCCGCCGAACAGGTCCTGGACGAACAGCGTGTCCCTGGCCGCCAGCGCTGCGGCGAAATCGGCCTTCAACGCGGCGAACTGCGCCGGGCTGATCGCCTTGTTGGTCTTGCCCCACCAGATCGCATCTTCGGTCACCGCATCGCGGACGATGAACTTGTCGTTGGCGCTGCGGCCGGTGTGCTGCCCGGTTTCGACGACAAAGGCGCCGTCTTTCGACAAAAGCCCTTCATGCCGTGTGATGGCCAGCTCGATCAACGGCGCGGTGCCGAGGTTCCAATGCTGTCTTGCGCTGGTGGGAAAGCCTTGGGCAGCAAGACCATGGGTCGAATTCGGCGATACTGGCACGTGCCAATCCTTTGCATGACCTGGCGGCGCAAACGCCGTCATTTTTTGGTGTGGCCGACGTTGCGGCCGGCGATTCTCCCCGTGCCCGGCGCATAGCGAACGCATACGTATTCGTCAAAAGCCCATGCGGTTCGGGCATAGCCCAATCGGCGCAAGTGAAGCGTTTCCAAGCGGGCTTGCCAAGCCGGGGGCAGCCGCGCATGAAATTGCGGCATGTCCAGCGCCAATGCCACCATCGCGCTCGTCGATGACGACCGCAATATCCTGACATCGGTCTCGATCGCCCTCCAGGCCGAGGGCTTTACGGTGCGGATGTATTCGGATGGCGATACGGCGCTGAAGGCGTTGACCGAAAATCCGCCGGACCTTGCCGTTCTCGATATCAAGATGCCGCGCATGGACGGCATGGAGGTGTTGCGGCGCCTGCGGGAAAAGACCGAGCTGCCGGTCATCTTCCTGACGTCGAAGGACACCGAGATCGATGAAGCGCTGGGGCTGGCGATGGGTGCCGACGATTATATCGGCAAGCCGTTCAGCCAGCGGCTGCTCATCGAGCGGATTCGCGCCGTGTTGCGGCGTGCGGCGCATCGCAATGCCAGCCCCGAAAACCCCGCCGAGGAACCGGCTGCCGAGCCGATCATCCGCGGGCGGCTGACGATGGACCCGGCGCGGCATCGCGTGCGCTGGGATGCCGGGGATGGCCGGCGCGGCGACGTGGCGTTGACCGTCACCGAGTTCATGATCCTTGAAACGCTGGCCGCGCGTCCCGGGTTCGTCAAGTCACGCGACCAGCTGATGGATGCCGCCTACCAGGACGATGTCTATGTCGATGACCGGACGATCGACAGCCATATCAAGCGATTGCGCAAGAAATTCCGCGCCGTGGACCATGATTTCAAGGCCATCGAGACGCTTTACGGTGTCGGCTACCGCTTCAACGAGGAATGAGCGTGGCGCCCGATCGCGCCCATGGCTTGTCCGCCGAACCGCCGAGCGACCCCTATATCTGGCGGCGGCGGCTGGGTTTCGGGTCACTCCGGGCGCGGATTTTCGCCGTCAACATCTTCGCTGTCATCGTCCTTGGCCTCGGCATTGCCTATCTGGACACCGTACGGGAGCGCCTGCTCGACGGTCGCGCCGGGGAACTGGCGCGCCAGGCCGTGACCGTGGCGGCGTTTGCCGGCGCGCTGGGCGGCGACAACGCGCAGGTTCGCGGCATCATCGAGCATCGCAGCTTTGCCAGGGGCACCCATCTTCGGCTTTTTGCCCCCGATGGAAGCCTGGTTGCCGACAACTGGCGGCCAGTCGGGTCGACCCGTTTTGTCCTCGTCGATCCGAGCACCACAAGCTGGCGACGCCGCTCGGCCCGCATGATCGATGGCATCATCGAAGATCTTGGCGCTGTAAAGCCGCTGCCACCGTTGATCGAGCCGGTGATCGACAGGCGCAGCGCCTGGCCGGAAGCCGAAGCTGCGCTGGCCACCGGCAAGGCGACGACCGAACTGCGCCGCGCCCCCGATGGTGAAGTCGTGCTGACGGCCGCATCGGCGGTGACCGGCGGCGCCGTGGTGCATCTGACCGAAGATGCCGCCGATGTGACGCAGATCCTGCGACGCGAGCGGCAGGTGTCGTTCCAGCTGCTGCTCGGCGTCACCGCGCTGACCCTGTTCCTCAGCATCTATCTGGCGCGAACCATCGTGCGCCCGCTGCGGATGCTGGCGGTGGCGGCCCATCGTGTCCGGCTGGGGCGGTCGCGCGAAGTCATCGTGCCGCGCCTGCCGGAGCGTCGCGACGAGATCGGCGCGCTGGCACGGGCGCTGTCGGACATGTCGATTGCGCTGCGCCAGCGCATCGACGCCACCGAAGCCTTTGCCGCCGATATCGCCCATGAACTGAAAAACCCGCTGGCGTCGCTGCGCAGCGCCGTCGATACGCTCGAACAGGTCCAGCAGCCGGCGTTGCGGCATCGCTTGCTGGCGGTGATCCGCGACGATGTCGGCAGGCTCGATCGCCTGATCACCGATATTGCCGATGCCAGCCGCCTCGACGCCGAATTGTCGCGCTCGCGATTCGAGCCTGTCGATGCCACCGGGCTCGCAGCCGGCCTGGTTGCGGCCTATGAAATCGCCGGCCTGCCGCCGGGGCTGGCGATCAGCTTTGCAACGTCGGGCGACGGCGGCACGACGGTGCAGGGCGACCCGACGCGGCTGGCGCAGGTGCTGCGCAATCTCATCGACAACGCTGTGTCGTTTTCGCCGAACCCCGGGACGGTGCGGGTTTCGGCGCTGCGCCACGACGACAAGGTAACGCTGAGGGTGGAGGATGAAGGCCCCGGCGTGCCGGCGGAAAATCGCGGCGATGTTTTCAAGCGATTCTATTCGCAGCGGCCGGAGGCAGAGGATTTCGGCCGTCATTCCGGGCTGGGCCTGTCGATCGCCGGTGCCATCGTCGAGGCGCATGGCGGCAGCATCCGTGTCGGCGATCGCCCGCATGGTGCAGGGGCCGCCTTCACCGTCGAACTGCCGGCGGCGTGAATACCATTCATGCCACCGCAGTCGCATGGGGTGGCCGCGCCGTCCTGCTCACCGGCAAATCGGGCAGCGGCAAATCGGACCTGGCGCTGCGGCTGGTCGATCGCGGCTGGCGGCTGGTCGCCGATGACCGCGTCGTCGTCAGCGATCGTGGCGGCGTTGCCTGGGCGAGCGCGCCGCCTGTTCTTGCCGGCAAGCTGGAAGTTCGCGGTGTCGGCATCGTCGCCGAGCCGACCGCCGAAGCCCCGGTGGCGTTGGTGGTCGTCCTCGATGCGCCGCCGCGACGCCTGCCCGATGCCGGCACCCGGGCCATCGCCGGGCTGGCCATTCCGGAGATCGCCCTCGACCCTTTCGAAGCCACCATCCTCCTGAAGATCGAACGGGCTTTGCGTGAGCATGGGCTGGCGCTAGAAGGCGCATCCGTGTCTCCGCAACCTGCCCCTGCCACCGATTCCGCCGCCCCGCCGCCGATGCTCATCGTCAGCGGCATGTCGGGTGCCGGCAAATCGACCGCGCTGAAGGCGCTGGAGGATCTTGATTACGAGGTCGTCGACAACCTGCCGCTCGGGCTGGTCGACACCCTGCTCAAATCGGCGGAATCGGGTGATGGCCCGCCGCGTCCGATCGCCTTCGGCATCGACACCCGCACCCGCGCCTTCGATGCGACGGCGCTGGTCGAACGGCTGCGGGTCTTGCGGGCCGAGGGCATCGACATCCGGCTGCTCTATCTCGATTGCGCCGATGAAGCGCTGACCAAGCGCTTTTCGGAGACGCGCCGCCGTCATCCGCTTGCCGCGGATCGCCCCGCCGCCGATGGCATCGAGCGCGAACGTGACCTGACCGCGCCGTTGAAGCGTTGGGCCGACATGGTTATCGACACCACCGATATTTCCGCCGGAACCCTGCGCCGCCGCCTCAACGAACGCTTTGGCCGCGACGGGCAGGGGGCATTGACGGTGACCTTGCAATCCTTCGGCTTTGCCCATGGTCTGCCGCGCAACGCCGACCTGGTGTTCGACATGCGATTTCTGTCGAACCCGCATTGGGAGGTGGCGCTGCGGCCATTGACCGGCGAAGATCCGGCGGTTGCGGCCTTTGTCGCCGCCGATCCGGCCTATGCCCCGGCGGTCGATCGCATCACCGACCTGTTGCTGACGCTGCTCCCCGGTTATGGCCGGGAGGGCAAATCCTATCTTTCCATTGCAATCGGCTGTACCGGCGGCCGTCATCGTTCGGTTGCGGTGGCACGGGAACTGCAGACGCGGTTGGCGGCGGCGGGGCACGCGCCCTTGCTCATCCATCGCGACGTCGGCAAACAGGGTAATGACGCAGCCAGGCTCGGTGAAGCCCCTGCGGTTGGGGAGCAGACCGCCTGATGATCGGATTGGTGCTGGTGACCCATGGGAGGCTGGCGGCGGAATTCATCGCCGCCACCGAGCACGTCGTTGGAAAACAGGCGCGGATGGAGGCGATCTGCATCGAGGCAGACGACGACATGGAGGTGCGGCGCGCCGATATTGCGGCGGCCGTGTACCGTTGTGATGCCGGGCAGGGCGTCATCATGCTGACCGACATGTTCGGCGGCACCCCCTCCAACCTGGCGATTTCGCTGATGGGGCCGGCAATCGAGGTCATCGCCGGGGTCAACCTGCCGATGTTGATCAAGCTCGCCAGCGTCAGGAAAACCCTGACCGTCGCCGCCGCGGTCGAGGCGGCGCAGGAGGCGGGGCGCAAATATATCGCGGTGGCGTCGAAAATGCTGGGCGAAGCGGCTTGAGTGTCGGTGTCGCCACGCCGGATTTCGGCCCGGTCAGCGTCGTCATTCCCAACAAGCGCGGTCTGCACGCCCGCGCCAGCGCCAAGTTCGTCACCATGGCGAGCGGGTTCGATGCCGAGGTGACGGTGGCGCACGAAGGCTCGAGTGTCACCGGCACCTCGATCATGGGATTGATGATGCTCGCTGCCGGCCTTGGCGATACCATCGAGATATCCGCCACCGGCCGCGATGCCGAGGCGGCGGTGACCAAGCTGCGCGGGCTGGTGATGGACAAGTTCGGCGAAGATTGACCTGCGACGCGGGCGATCGGGGACAGTGGCGCGCTACCCGACCGGAAACCGCAGCAACCGCGGCCCTTCCGCCACCACCGCCGTCACCGCACCGCCCATGACCCGCATGATCGCCGCATCCGTGACATCGAGCCCGCCGGTAAAGGCCCCATAGGCCGGCATGATCAGCTTGGTCGCGGCCATCGCGAAACACCGCCGGACGATACGGCGCCCCCGGATATGCACCGCCACCTTGGGATGAAAATGGCCGGAAATTTCCGGCGTCGCGTCATCCGTCTCGGCCTCGTGACGCAGCACGATATCGCCGACGCGTGCTTCGGCGACCACCCTGCCGCCCACCAGCGCCGCCGCCTCATGGGCGGCAACGATGTCATGGTTGCCGCTGATCCACAGCCAGTCGAGGCTGGTAGTCAGCGCCTGCAACGCCGCCCGCGGGCCCGCCGGCATCCGCGCCGGCCCGCCGCGATCGTGGAAACTGTCGCCAAGGCACCAGACCCGCCGGGCGCCGGTCACCTCCAGCGCGTCGATCAGGCCCGCGATGGTGTCGGCGCTGTCATAGGGCGGCAACATCCAGCCCTTCTTGCCAAAGGCGCTGCCCTTTTCGAAATGCAGGTCTGCGACCAGCAAGGCATCCTGTGCAGGCCATGACAATGCCCCGCACGGCATCGGGCGGAAGGTCTCGCCAGCGAACGAAAGGGAAACAGGCACGCCGCGGCTATGCGCAATCGGCGGGGGCCGCGGCAAGCGAAATCGCCCGTTTGCGCCATGCTTCGAATCGAACCGGGTCCGTGATAAGCTGCCCGCGATGCAACCGACCCCGACAGGCGAAGTCGAAAAGGACCAATCCGGGGCGACCGGCGTGAAATGCCGGTTCTGCGCCACCGCGATGCCGCCCAGCGCCAGCTATTGCAACGAATGCAAGCATTTCCAGCGCACCCGCGACCGCCTGCTGGGCGACATCAACCTGCAGGCGCTGGTCACGCTGGTGCCGATCGCGACGCTGGCATTCGCCTTTCTCAACCAGACCGTGGTGTTTCCCTATTCGAAACTCTCCGCCAGCGTTTCGCGCTGCAGCCGCAATGACGTCGTGCTGGCGCTGTCCAACAGCGGCACCCGCACCGCCATCGTCGACGGTGGTGCGGCGACCTTCCTTCCGGCAAAGGCCGACTACAACCGCAGCCTGCGCCCGCCAGGCGACGCCTTCACCCCCGTCGTCGTCAAGCCCGGAGAGGCGATGGTGACGCGTTTCGCCTTTGTCGACGCCAATGGCGAGGACGCGCTGCCCGCGCCCCAGCTCCAGGAGCCGGAGGTCTGCCGGTTCACCATCGCGCTGTCGACGCTCGAGTTCGGTGGCCGCCGCGCCATCGTCAACGCCGGCGACTGTCGATGCTGATCCGCCTCGTCGGTGCCATGCTGCTGGCGGCAGCGGCGACGGGCGTCGCCGCCGATCCGGTACCGCGGCTGCCGCATCGCCTCAACGTGCCGACCTTCATCATCGCCGCCGACCCGGTGGTCGCGAGCGAACTGCAGACATGGACAAGCCTGTTGCAGAATGATTTTGCAGCGTTGGTCGGCGGCGGCCTTGCACCGCTTGCGGATGCGGGCCGGATCAGCTTTTCGGGGCAGAAGCTCGCCAATGCGCCGACGCCCGACACCATCGCCAACCGCTGGCGACAGTTGAACGCCATCCAGATCATCACGGCGATAGGGTCGCGCCAGGGGGGTGCCACCGTGCTGGAGGGGTCGGTCTACCTGGGGGACCTGTCGGGCGGAACACCGCCGGTGCTGCTGCCGCCAACGGTCGATGCCGCGTCCTACCAGACTTCGCGCGATATCGTGAAGGCGGCGACCTTGTATGCCCTGGCGATGGATGCCGGCAGCTATTTGCCCGCAGCGTGCCGCCTGCTCCACCAGGCCGGCCAGACCCGGGACGATATCGCCCGCCGCCATGGCAGCATCGGATCGCTCGGCGCAGCCATCGACAAGCGCCGCACCGATCTGAAATGCGTCATCGTCCGATGAAGGCGTTGCCCGCATTGGCGCTGCTGGCTGCGCTGGCGGGGGTGGCTGGCGCCGCGCGTGCCGCCGATGTCGGGCTGATCGTGCCGGTGTTCGATGGCCCGGACACGCTGGCGCGCAATGTCTCGACGACGCTCAACCTGCAGGTCTGGCGGACGCTGCGACGGGCGCCCTACCCGAACCCGCGCAAGCTGGATTTCGGCAGCGGCATCATTCGCTATCACACCGATACGCTCGACACCGCGGACCCGCAGGCGGTCGCCCGCTATGCCGCCGCGACCGAGGTGCAGCTCGTCATGTACGGTTCGGTGCGCGCGCTTGGCGACGGTGTGCTCGTTCAGGCCTTTGTCGCGGCGCCGCCGGATGTGCCGGGCGCCGGAAAGTCCGAATTGTGGACGCTGCGTGATGGCGGGCACAGTGTGTCGCTCGATTTGCCACGGCGGGTGTTCGATTTCGACCCGGTCGTGCTCGACCGGGCGCTGATCGAATTCTACAAGTCACCCAATGCCTTGCGCATGTGTGCAGCGCCAAGATTGCCGTGCGATTCGATGCCGGTCGGTTCGGATTGGCTGGCGCGCCGGCAGCAGGGCGCCTGGGCGAATATCGTTGCCAACGACAGCGGCCGTGCCGGCTGGCTATACCTGCCATACCTCGACCGGATGCCCAACAGCATCAGCGATCTCGCCGCCGGGCTGTTGTCCTATTATCGCGGCGATTTCGAACAGGCGGCGCGGTTCTTCGGCAAGGTGGCGCAGCGCCCGGCGGTGCAGTCGACGACCCGCAACGACGCCGCGGCGCTGGCCTTGATCGCCCGCGTGCGCGGCGGCGAGGATGTCGGCAATGCCTGGGAGCGGCTCGCCGATGCCGACCCGGGGTCGCTGTACGCCTTCCAGGCGGTGATCATGACGCGGTTGGCCAAGGCGCTGGCCAGCCCGGACCGCCGCGCCGCACTCGCCGGCATCGCCGCTGCGGTAGAACGCAACCGGGCGTTGTTTGCGGCCGACGATCGATGGCTCGCCGGCATCGACGCCATCACCGGCACGGCGCGCTAGCGCTCCCATCGGTTCAAGCCCTCAACCCAGCGTCATCGCCTCGGCGGCAAGGGCGTCGGCTTCGATCAACAGCGCGGTATCGGCGCTGCCCGGCACGCGTTCCTTGCCGATTTCGAGCAGAACCGGCACCGCCAGCGGCGACACGCGATCGAGCTCGACATGGACAAGCCGCGATTGCGACAGTTCGAGAAGCTCGGCCAGCCGTTCGATATCGGTGAGCTTTGTCCGCGCATCGGCCCAGGCAGCGGTGAGCAGCAGGTGCCCCGGTTCGTGGCGGCGCAGCACGTCATAGATCAGGTCAGATGACACGCTCATCGCCTTGCCGGATTTGTGCTGGCCGGGAAGGCTGCGTTCGATAAGCCCGCCGATGATGGCGACTTCGCGGAACGCCCGACGCAGGAACGGCGATGCGGCCATCCACTCGGCCAGCTCCTCCTCGAACACATTGGGGCTGAACAACGGGCGCGGGTTGCGCACCGGCTGCAGCGACCATACCGCGACCATGTAATCGCTGCCGACAAAGCCCAGTGGCTGCAACCCGGCAGCCTCCATCCGCTGGGTGAGCAGCATGCCGAGCGTCTGATGGGCGTTGCGACCGGCAAAGCCATAGGCGACCATGTACCAGCGGCCATCGCGGTCGAAGGTCTCGACGAGCAGGTCGTCGAGCCCGGGCAGCACCGAGCGCTGTTGCTGGATCGCCAGCCATTCATGGACATCGGCGGGCATTTCCGCCCAGCGATCGGGGCTGTTGAGCAGGCCCCGGACCCGCGCCGCAAGGTTGGTGGACAGCGGCATCCGGCCACCGACATAGCTCGGCACGCTGGGGTTGCCGCGACCGATCCTTACATGGATATCGGGCCCGTCGAAGCCGATCACCTCGAGCGTCTGGCCGGCGAACATGAAGCTGTCGCCCAGCCGCAACTGGCCGCCGAACCATTCCTCGACCTGGCCGAGCCTGCGGCCCCTGCGGCCAAAGACGACATTCATCGTCACCGCCTCGACGATGGTGCCGGCGTTGAGGCGGTACTGGGCGGCAAAGCGCGGGTGGGTGAGCCGGTAGCGACCATCCTTGCCGAGCGTCAGCCGCTGGAAGCGTTCGTAGGCGCGGAGCGAATAGCCCCCCGTCGCGACAAAGCCGATAACCTCGTCGAACCGCGCCCGCGACAGCCCGGCATAGGGCGCGGCGCTGCGGATTTCGGTGTAAAGATCGTCCGGATCGAAGGGCGCTGCGCTCGCCACGGCCATAACATGCTGCGCCAGCACGTCGAGGCCGCCGGCGCGGAAGCGGTCCTCGTCGAGTTCACCGGCCATGACGGCATCCTGCGCCGCCAGCGATTCGAGATATTCGAAACGGTTGCCCGGCACGATCAGGGCGCGGCTGGCTTCATCCATGCGGTGGTTGGCGCGGCCGGTGCGCTGCAACAACCGCGATGCACCCTTGGGGGCGCCCATCTGGATGACGAGGTCGACATCGCCCCAGTCGATGCCAAGATCGAGGCTGGCGGTGGCGACGATGGCGCGCAGCTTGCCGTTGGCCATCGCCGCTTCGGTCTTGCGCCGCGCCTCGGCTGCCAGCGAGCCATGGTGGATGCCGATGGGCAGGGCCTGGTCGTTTTCGGTCCACAGGTCGCGGAACACCAGTTCGGCGACGGCGCGGGTATTGACGAAGACGATCGCCAGCCGCGCCGCCTCGATCTGGCGCATGACGGCGGCGGCGGCCCAGCGGCCATTGTGGCCCGCCCAGGGGATGCGGTCCTCCGGGGTCAGGATTTCCACCACCGGCGCCGCGCCGGGGTCGCCGACGACGATGCGGACGCTGGACGCATCGGCGTCAGGCGCCAGCCAGCCCGCCCATCCCTCGGTATCGGCGATGGTGGCGCTCAGGCCCACGCGGCGGAGTTGCGGGTTGATCGCCTGCAGCCGCGACAGCGCCAGCGACAGCTGGTCCCCGCGCTTTGTCGTACCAAAGGCGTGGATCTCGTCGATGATGACGGTTTCCATGCCCGCCAGCATCGCGGCGGCGTCGGGATAGGAAATCAGCAGCGACAGTGATTCCGGGGTGGTCAGCAGGATCTGCGGCGGCCGTTCGCGCTGGCGCTTCTTGCGGTCCGATGGCGTATCCCCGGTGCGGGTCTCGATACGGATATCGAGGCCGATCTCGGCGACCGGCGTCAGCAGGTTGCGCTGCACGTCGACCGCAAGCGCCTTCAACGGGCTGATGTAGATCGTATGCAGCCCGTCGCGCGGATTTTCGGCGAGATCGGCGAGCGTCGGCAAGAACCCGGCCAGCGTCTTGCCCGCCCCGGTCGGCGCGGTCAGCAGCGCGTGGACGCCATCAGCCGCCGCCGCCAGCATCGCCAGCTGGTGGCGACGCGGTTGCCAGCCGCGCACGGCGAACCAGTCGGCGATGGCGGCGGGCAGGGTGGGTGGTGGCACGCCGCCGATATAGGCGGTGGGTCGCCGTCTTGCATCCGGTGCTGGCCGTTGCGCGGCAATCGGGCTAGCGAGCACGATACACGGCCCATTTTCGAGTGCGTACCCGCCATGACAGACGACTCTAACGCTCCGGCCCCAAGCCGACGGCAGATGCTTGCCGCGAGCGGTGCGGGCATCGCGTTGCTGGCGCTTGCAGCGCCGGTGTTCGGCACGGCGGCACCGCGTCGTGCCATGGTCAGCCTGACGTACGACGACAGCCTCGACAGCCAGCTCGACCATGCGGTGCCGCAACTCGACGCCGCCGGGCTCCGCGGC
>JANXVZ010000010.1 GCA_025351405.1 Sphingomonadales bacterium
CCGTGGTCCTCGGCGCGTCGATCAATGACAGCGCGACGCTGAGCGGTGGGACCAATCCGGCCGGGACGATCATCTTCACGCTGTATGGTCCGAATAACGCGAATTGCACCGGCACCGCAGTCTTCACGTCGACGGTGACAGTCAACGGCATTACCTTTTATCAGATCCTTGATGCCTCGGCGGCAGCCTATGAAGTCGCCAATCTGCAGAACGCGGTGCTCAACCTGACCCTCACCAATATCCGTACGGTGATGGGCTCGATGGATCTCGACCAGCTGCTGTCCAATCGCGACGAGATCAACCAGAAGCTGCTGCGCGTCGTCGATGCGGCGGTGAGCCCCTGGGGCATCAAGATCACCCGCATCGAAATCAAGGACATCGACCCGCCCAAGGATCTGGTCGAGGCAATGGGCCGGCAAATGAAGGCCGAGCGCGAAAAGCGCGCCAACATCCTCGAAGCCGAGGGCCTGCGAGCCAGCGAAATCCTGCGCGCCGAGGGTGCCAAGCAGTCACAGATCCTGCAGGCCGAAGGGCGCCGCGAGGCCGCCTTTCGCGATGCCGAGGGCCGCGAGCGCGCTGCCGAGGCCGAAGCCAAGGCGACGACGATGGTGTCGGCGGCGGTCGCCGGCGGTGACCCGCAGGCGCTGAACTATTTCGTCGCGCAGAAATATGTCGAGGCGATGCAGGCGTTTGCGACCTCGCCCAATTCGAAAACGGTGTTCATGCCGTTCGAGGCATCGGCGCTGGTCGGTTCGCTGGGCGGCATCGGCGACCTGGTGCGCGCCGTGCGGCCGGCGGCCGATGGTGCACCGCCTTCCCCGCCCCCGCCCCGCAAGAGCCCGTTCCAATGATGACGATCTTCACCGGCCTCGGCGGTTGGGGCTGGGCTGCTGTCGCGGCGGTGCTCGCGGTCGCCGAGGTGCTGATGCCCGGTGTGTTTCTCATCTGGCTGGCGGGCGCCGCCGCCGTGACGGCGCTGATCGTTGGCGCACTCGCCCCAAGCTGGCCGGCGCAAATGATCGTCTTTGCCTGGCTGGCGGTCATCGCCGTGGTGGTGGCGAAACGCTGGTTCGGCAACCATGCCGTCGCTGAAGCCGACCCCGGCCTCAACCGCCGCGCCGACCGCATGGTCGGCACACGGGTGACAGTGGTGGAGGCCTTCAATGCCGGGCGCGGCAAGGTTCAACTTGGCGATTCGCCGTGGTTGGCGGAAGGCCCGGACCTGCCCGAAGGCGCACAGGCGCGGGTGGTGCGCGTTGATGGCAACGTGCTGGTGGTGGAAGCCGCCTAGCAAAGCGCGAAGCTGCCCTGCTGCCCATCTCCGGCTCTCGAGCGCGGCGTCTCCCCTCAATCCTCTTCCCAGCCACCCAGCTTGCCGCGCAATTTCCCCAGCGCCGCCTTCTTGATCTGGCACACCCGCGCCGCGCCGACGCCGAGCACCTGGCCGATTTCCTCGAGGTTGAGTTCCTCGACGAAATAGAGTTGCAGGACCATCGCCTCGCGCTCCGGCAGGTTGGAAACCGCCGCCGAAATCGCCTTCTGCATCGTCTTTTGCTGCAACTGGTCATGGGCGGACGGGGTATCGTCGGCGAACCAGTCGCTGTGGTCCGAATAGACATCGTCGATCGATTCCGTATGCGCCGAATGGGTCGCCGCCATGCCGCTGCGATAGGCATCGACGGTGATCTCCAGCTTGGCCGCCATTTCCTCGTCGGTTGCGGTGCGGCCGAGCAGGCCCTCGAGCGCCGACCGCACCGCCCCCCATTCGCGCCGCCGCCGCATCGCGGAGCGCACCAGCGTCGCGCCTTTTCGCAACTGGTCGATCATCGAACCGCGGATACGCACGGTGGCATAGGTGGCGAAGGCGGCGTGGCCCCTGTCCTCGAAGGCCCGCGCCGATTCAATCAGCGCGATCATGCCGATCTGCACAAGATCCTCGATGTCGATCGCGGTCGAAACCCGGGCATGGACGTGCCAAGCGATCTTGCGCACCAGCCCCAGGTGCGACGACACCAGCCGTTCGGGATCGGTGCGGGCGAGGCGCGCCGGAGCATAAAGCGCCGGGTCGAGGCCGAGGCGGGCATCCATCGGGTCAGGCTCCTGTCAATTCGGGTTGGGGTGCCCCGACAATGCTGACCACATCGATGCTGCGGTCGTCGGGAATCTCGGTAAAGCTCAACACCACCGGCTGGGGCAGCCGGACGCGCAGCAGCGCCCATAACGGCCGGCGCACGGCGGGGGTGGTGACGATGGCGAAGCGCCGGCCCTGCGCGACCAGCGGCGCCGCCGCAGCGCTGACCGCCTCGCCGACACGGGCGCCGAGATCGGGATCGAAGGGCCATTGGCTGCCCGGCGCGGCACGCACCGCCGAGGCCAGCAGCGATTCCAGCGCCGGATCGAGCGCCAGCGCGGTGACGGGTTCGCGCAGGCCCGCCAGTGTCTGGACAATGGCGGGGCCGAGCGACGGTCGGATCAGTTCTGCAAGCTCGGCGGCATCGGCGGACCGCGGCGCTGCCGTCACCAGCGCCGACACCAGCGCGCGCGTATCGCGCACCGGCACGCCTTCCTCCACCAGACGCTGGAATACGGCGGTGACGGTGGCGAGCGGCAGCAGCTTGGGGACGAGGCCGCCCGCCAGCGCCGGTGCGGTTTCGGCGAGCGTATCCAATAGCGCCTGCACCTCGTCCTGGCCAATGAGGCGATGCGCGTGGACCGACAGCAGATGGTTGAGGTGGGTGCCGATCACCGACGCCGCATCGACGACGGTATAGCCCGACGCCGTCGCCATTTCGGCCTCGGCGGGGTCGATCCAGCGCGCCGGCAAGCCGAACGCCGGGTCCTGCACCGGGCGGCCGGGGATTTCGGGGGATACCGGCCCCGCCTCGATGGCGAGGACATCGTCGGGAAAGGCAAGGTCCTCCCCCACCGTCACCCCGCCGATGGCGATGCGATAGGCGAAGGGCGCGAGGCCAAGATCATCGCGGACCCGCACCGGCGGCAGGACAAAGCCCAATGACTTGGAAAGCTGGCGGCGGATGCCGGTGATCCGCGCCATCAGCGGCGCACCCCGTGCATCGTCGACCAGCGGCACCAGGCCAAAGCCGATATCGAGGCTGGCGGCGGCGGTGTCCGAAACCTCGGCCCAGTCGATGCTGGCCGATGGCGGCGGCGGGGTTGCTGCGGCGGCGGTCGCGGCGCTCTTGTTCTTCGCCAGTTTCCAGGCGATCCAGCCGGCACCGGCAGCGGCCGGAAAGATGATGAAATGCGGCATCCCCGGCAGCGCCGCCAGCAGCGCCAGGATGATCGCCACCGGCGTCCAGCTTGCCGCCTGGGCGAACTGGCTGGTGACCTGGCCGGCGAGGTCCTGCTCCGACGCGACGCGGGTCACCACCATGGCGGCGGCGATCGACAGCAGCAGCGCCGGCACCTGCGCGACAAGGCCATCGCCGACCGCGAGCAGCAGATAGATGCGCGCCGCCTCGCCGATCCCGAGGCCATGCTGGACGGTGCCGAGGATAAGGCCGCCGAGGATGTTGATGGCGAGGATGAGGATGCCGGCGACGGCGTCGCCCTTCACGAATTTCGACGCGCCATCCATGCTTCCGTGGAAATCGGCCTCGGTGGAAACCTCGGCGCGGCGACTGCGCGCCTGTTCGGCGGTGAGCAGCCCGGCGTTCAGATCGGCGTCGATCGCCATCTGCTTGCCGGGCATGGCATCGAGGGTGAAGCGCGCCGCGACTTCGGAAACGCGCCCGGCGCCCTTGGTGATGACGACGAGGTTGATGATCATCAGCACGGTGAAGACGAAGATGCCGACGACATAATCGCCGCCGACGAGGAAGGCGCCGAACGCTTCGATGACATGGCCGGCCGCCGCGGTGCCCTTGTGACCGTTAACGAGGACGACGCGGGTCGAGGCGACGTTGAGCGACAGGCGGAGCAGTGTCGCGAACAGCAGCACGGTCGGGAAGGCCGAGAAATCGAGCGGCTTGCGGGTGTTGATCGCCACCATCAGCACGACCAGTGAAATGGCGATGTTGAGGATGAAGAACAGGTCGAGCAGCACCGCCGGGACGGGTACCACCATCAACAGCACCAGCATCAGGATGGCGACGGGGAGCAACGCCGAGCGCGGATCGACACGGGCAAAGCTGGAGCGCAGGGTGTTGCCGGCCATGCTCAACCGCCCAATTCGGCAAGGAGAAGCCGGGCGAGTTCGACGCGGTTGGCGTTGGCGGTCGTGTTGGCATTGGTGCTCGCAAGCACCGGCAGTGTCTCGCCGGCAACCGGCAAGGTGTTGCCGCCGCTTGCCGGTATCGCGCCGCTCGCCGCGAGCCTCCGGGCGAAGTGATCATGGACTTCGGCAAGCGAGCGCGGGCTGCCGTCACGGGCATAAAAGATGCCGGGGTTGGCGCGGGCGGCGGCGGGCATCAGGCTGGCGGCAGCGGCGGCGGGCGCGCTCGCCATTGCACCCAGGAATTTCGATGCACCGCCGGCCCCGAGGAAATGCGCCAGGTACAATTCGGTGGCATCGACGGCGCGACCGAGGCGATGTTCAAGGCTGCGGGCATTGTCGTGCGCGAATTCGCCGGCCATCAGCGATGCGGCTTCGGCGTTGGACCGCAACGACAATATCGCCCCGCGCACCGCACTGCCGGCCCCTGCCGCACCGGAATTGATCGCATCGGCGGCCCAGCCGAGACCGTGCTCGGCACCATGGCGGCGCACCATGGCGAGCCATGTGGCATTGGTGAACTGGAACAGCCCGCGCGCGCTGGAGGTGGTTGCCGCGGCGGTGGGGTCGAGACCCGATTCGAGTTTCGCCTGCGCCAGCAGATAGGAAAAATCGCTTCCCGTCCGCGCCGCGGCCTGGCGCACGGTGGCCGTCACCTGCTGCGCCAACGCTGTCATGGCCGAAACGCCCGTCATGAACCCCCTGCGGTCAAATCCGATATGTCCCGAACACTGCAAAGCGCGTGCCAACCGGCACAGCAGATGCGTCCGAACTGGCAAGATTGCCTCGCTGCTCGCGACGTCAGCTTCGGCAGCGGCGGAAGGCGCTCAGGCCCAGCGGCCGTTGCGCCCGTAACACAGCGCCGGTGGTCGCCCGGCCACCACTGCCACCGCCTCCAGCCGCCTTTCGACACTGGACAGCTTGGCGCGCGCCTTCTGTGCGGCTTCGGCATTGAGGTCGCGCGCCTGTTCGAGCAGCGCGCGCGCCACCGGGGCACCGGCGGCGAGGTCGGCGCTTACCGCCTGCAGCGCCGCGATCTTGGTGGCGGTCGCCGCCTCGATGGCACCCGCATCCTCGGCTTCCAGCGCAGCCAACTCGTCGCGGATGGCGGTGACCAGCGCCGTGAAGCTGTCCTCCGCCACGATCAGGCCTTTGCCGGGCTTTCCAGCGACAGCATCTTCGCGGCGATCGCATCCGGGTCGGCCTGATAGGTGCCGGCGGCGATGGCGGTGCGCAGTGCCATTACCCGCGCCGCATCGACCGGCGGGCTCGCCGCCAGGTCCCGGGCAATGCGCGACAGACTGGAGGTTGCCGGTGCTTGCGCCGCCACCGGGGCGCCGATCCTGCTTGCCGCCCTCGCCTGGTCGGTCTTGCCCGGTTCGACTGCACCCGCGGCAAGCGGTGGATGGCCACTGCAACTCCCGACGCCATCGATCATGGTCTGGTCCTCGTAGCTGATGCGATCCTGTTTCATATCGCCGTTATCGGCCGCAACTGGCCCGACTTTGCAGTTAACGGCGGTTCACCACGCCGCTTAAACCATGAATCGTCACCACGCCGTCAGCGCCGATGCTGCCGATGATACGCCGTCCGGTAACGACGTTCCGGAGTGCGACGCGGCCACCGGCGGCATCAGCCTCTGCCGTGGCCTCCATGCCGACGCTGAAGCCGTCGCCCATGGCCTCGACCATGACCTGGTCGCCGCGGCGGATGGAGGGGGCGGCTTCAGCCACTGCGGCAGCGCGCGTCCCGGCCAGCGGCAGGAAGACACGCCATGCCGGCGCCTCGCAGCTGGCGGCAACGCTGCGTCCGCCGGGCGCCCAGGCGAACAGGGGGGCGGCACACGCCGGCAACAGCAGCCGCGGGTCAACCATCACCGGTGCATCGGCAAAGGCTTCGGCACCCGCCGCCAGCGCCGCCACGGGTTGAAGATCGGTCGCATGCGCCGGGCCGGCGAACATCATGGCAACAGCAAGATATCGGCGCATCGGCCGTACTCCTTCCAGATCGGGTCGTGCATCCCCCAGCAAATATCGCGCCAAACCGCGCTGTGAACGCCGCCACCGGCAAGGGGCGGCAAGGGCTTGCCGGCCGGCCGGCGGGATGCTGCCGCCCGCCACCTGCCCGCCACCTGACATGCTCATCGCCGCCCCGGTTGGCACACCCCTTGCTTAACCATCGGCATGAGCGGCCCCGACCTTATCGATCGCCAGTTCGGCATTCACGCCGATGCGCTGCGGCTGCGGTCGCAACGCCTCGACCTGATTGCGTCGAACATCGCCAACGCGGCGACACCGGGCTTCAAGGCCCGCGACCTGGACTTCCGCGCCGCGCTGGATACAGCGCAACAAGGCTCCCTCGACGGTGCAGCAAATGCATTGCGCTACCGCATCCCGCTGCAGGCCTCGATCGACGGCAACACTGTCGAACTTGCCACCGAACAAACCCAATTCGCCGAAAATGCCATCCAGTACCGCGCCTCGCTAAGCTTTCTCACCGGCCGCATCCAGACGATCATGGCCGCGCTGAAGGGTAGCGAGTGAGCCCGCTTTCAACCTTCGACATCGCCGGCCGCGCCATGGCGGCGCAACTGGTGCGGTTGAACACCATCGCGTCGAACCTTGCCAACGCCAACAGCGTCGCCGCATCCGAGGCCACCGCCTTTCGCGCCCTCAAGCCGGTGTTCACCACCGTCTACCAGGGCAACACCGCCACGGTCGACGTGGCGCGCATCGAACGCACCGGCCAGCCCGAAGCCCGCCACGACCCGTCCAACCCGCTCGCGGATGCAGACGGCAACGTCTGGGCCGCCGCTGTCGATCCCAACCAGGAGCTTGTCGAAATGGTCGAAACATCCCGGCAATATGCCAACAATGTCGAAGTGCTGGGTGCCGCCAAGGCGCTGGCGCTCGACACCCTCAAGCTGGGCCGCTGAGAATGGACACCAGCGCCATCGCCCGGAATATCGCAGGCATCCGCAGCGCCCAGCCCGACGGGGTCAAGCCGCACAAGCAGACCCTCGACCAATCCGACTTCCTCGCGCTGATGAGCGCACAAATGAAGAACCAGGACCCGACCAAGCCGGTCGATAACAGCCAGTATGTCGCGCAGATGGCACAGTTTTCGACGGTCAGCGGCATCAGCCAGGGCAATGCGACGCTGGCCAGCATTGCCGCCAAGCTCGACGCGCTGATTGCCGCCTCCTCCCCCGTCAAAAAGGCATAGCACCATGGCGTTTTCAACCTCGCTGTCCGGCCTCAACGGCGCCCAGACCGAACTGGCGACGATGGCCAACAACATCGCCAATGTCGGCACCAACGGCTTCAAGCGCAGCCGGGTCGCGTTCGGAGACATCATCACCCGGTCGCCGCTGCAGAACCCGTCGCGGGTCATCGGGTCCGGCACCAGCGTCCGCACCGTGTCGCAACAGTTTCAGCAGGGTGCCATCGAGACCTCGGACTCGTCGCTCGACCTTGCCATTTCGGGCCAGGGCTTTTTCGCGGTGCGCAGCGCCGATGGCCAGCTTGCCTATACCCGCAACGGCGCCTTTGCCGTCAACGCCGATCGCTTTGTCGTCGATGGCAACGGTCGCCGCCTGCAACTTTTCCCCACCACCACCGATGGCAGCCTGTTGACCAACGCCCTGACGGCCAGCATCCCGGCACGGCTGCCGCTGACGTCGGGCCAGCCACAGGCGACCGCCGCCATCAAGCTGTCGGTCAACCTGCCCGCCGACGCCGTCATCATCCCCGACAAGCCGATCTACACGCTTGGCAGCCCCTATGCCTTCAACGCGGCGGATCCATCGACCTTCAACAGCTCGACCTCGATGACGATCTATGATTCCACCGGCACCAGCCACGCTGCCAGCGTCTATTACGTCAAGACCGCCGCCCCCAGCCTTGCCGACCCGACGCATCAATGGGTGGCGCATGTCCTTGTCGGCGATACCGAGCTGACCTCGGGCGGCGTCGCGGGACTGCCGATGCGTTTCGATGCCAACGGTGTCCTCGTCGCACCGACGGCGCCGCAGGTGCTCGATCCGCTGGCCCTCGCCACCGGCGGCCAGCCGCTGGTCATGGCGGTTGATCACGGCGTCGCCACCACCCAGCAGAGCGGCAATTTCCGAGTCACCAGCGCTACGCAGGACGGCTTTCCCACCGGCCAGCTCGACAGCATCACCATCAACGAAAACGGCCTTGTGCAATGCAGCTTCAGCAACGGCGAACAGCAGACGCTGGGCAAGGTTGCGATGGCCAATTTCGCCAGCGCCCAGGGGCTGAACTCGATCGGCGACGCCACCTTTGTCGCCACGCCGGCGTCGGGACCGCCAATCACCGGCGAAGGCGGCAAGAACGGCCTTGGCGCGGTACGATCGGGAAGTCTTGAACGCTCCAATGTCGACCTGACGACGGAACTTGTCGGTCTCATCACGGCGCAGCGCAATTTCCAGGCCAACGCCAAGGCGATCGAAACCGATACGACGCTGCTGCAGACCATCATTAACATCCGCCAGTAACGCCATGGACCGGTTGATCTATACGGCGCTGTCGGGCCTTGTGGCGCGGAGCCGCGAACAGGCAGTCACCGCAAACAACCTCGCCAACGCCAGCACCACAGGCTTTCGCCGCGAACTGGTGGCGGCCGAGGGCCGCTATGTCGGCAATGCCGGGGTTTCGCGCGTGCAGGCCGGGGCGCCGAGCGTCACCACGGCGCGCGAGGCCGGGCGGGTGACCGCCACCGGCCGGCCGCTCGACATCGCCATGGCCGGCGACGCGTGGCTGGCCGTGCAGGGCAAGACGCCGGGGACGCAGGCCTATACCCGCCGCGGCGACCTGTCGGTCAACGCCGCCGGCGTTCTCGAAACCGGCGATGGCCGCGCTGTCCTTGGCCAATCGGGCACACCGATTACCCTGCCTGCCGGGGCCGAGATCATGATTGCCCCCGATGGCGGCATCGGCGCCCGCGTCGGCGATACCACGACCCAGGTCGACAGGTTGCGGCTGGTGGCCGGCGTCGGCCTGCAAAAGGGCCTCGACGGGCTTTTTCTCGCGCCTGCCCCGCTGCCGCTTGACGCCACCGCCCGCATCACCACGGGCGCGCTGGAAGCCTCCAACGTCGAAAACACCAGCGCGTTGACCGAACTTGTCGCGCAATCACGGGCGTTCGAGATGGGCACGCGCCTGCTCGGCATCGCCAAGGATATCGACGAACGCACCGCCCGCTTGATGGCCATGGAGGCACAGTAATGACCAGCGCGCTACAGATCGCCCGATCGGGGCTCGACGCACTCGACCAGCGCATGCGGACGATTTCGAACAACCTCGCCAACGTCAACACCACCGGCTTCAAGCGCGACCGCGCCGCCTTCGTGACGCTGATGTACCAGGATCCGCGGGCCGCGGGTGCGCCATCGGGGAGCGATACGCAATACGCCACCGGGCTCGGCACCGGCACCGGCGTCCGCGTCCAGGGTACCGAGCGCATCCACACGCAGGGCGCGCTGACCCAGACCGACAATGCGCTCGACCTCGCCATCGAAGGCGACGGCTTTTTCGCCGTGACCCTGCCCGACGGCACCCAGGGCTACACCCGCGACGGCTCGTTCAAGCTGTCGGCGACCGGCGAGATGGTGAGCTCCAGCGGGTTGAAGCTGGCGCAATCGGTGACCATTCCCGATGGCGCACAGGCGGTGACGATCGCCCCCAATGGCACTGTCTCCGCCACCGTCGCCGGCCAGACCGCACCCGTTGAAGCCGGCCAGGTCCAGGTGACGCGCTTTCTCAATCCCGCCGGGCTCGAGCCCAAGGGCGACAATCTGTACGCCGAGACCGCCGCCAGCGGGGCGCCGCAGACCGGCGCCGCCGGGACCGACGGCGCCGGCAGCATCCGGCAGGGTGCGCTGGAAGGTTCCAACGTTTCGACCGTGCAGGAGCTTGTCGACATGATCGAGACCCAACGCGCCTATGAGGTCAATGCCAAGGTCATCAACGCCGCCGACGAAATGTCGAAATATGTGACCCAGAATGTCTGAAGAGCATTTTCCCGCGCCGGTCGCCCTGGGGCTGACACTGGTCCTGGTGTTCACCGGCATCGTGGGCGTCGTCCTGCTGTCGGGCTGCTCCGACGAAGGCTTCGGGCGGGTGCCGGGCATTGCCGCGACGTTGCCGGCTGCGCCCGTGGCCGCGGGCGTTGCCACGGGCAGCCTGTACAATCCCGCCAGCTTCGTCGGCCTCGCCAGCGACCGCAGGGCAAGGCGGGTCGGCGACCTGCTGACCATCCGCCTCGTCGAACGCACCCAGGCGCGCAAGTCCGCCACCGCCGACGCCAGCCGCGATGGGTCGACGAAGTTGACGCTGCCCGACGCACCGCCGTTTTCGGTGGTGCCGCCGGGGCTGGTGTCCGGGGGCTCGACGCAAAGCTTCAAGGGCAGCGGTACGGCGGCGCAGGACAATCTGCTGTCGGGCGAAATCACCGTCACCGTGGCGCGGGTCTTGCCCGGCGGCGTGCTGGCAGTGGCGGGCGAGAAGCGCCTGACCCTCAACCGCGGCGAGGAACAGGTGCAATTGACGGGGATGGTGCGCGGCGAGGACATCGCGGGGGACAACAGCGTTGCATCGACCCGGGTGGCGGACGCCCGCATCCGCTATTCGGGCAGCGGGCAGATTGCCGACCAGAGCCGCGAAGGCTGGCTGGCGCGGTTCTTTGCCAAGGTGTCGCCGCTGTGAGGGGGGTTATCGTCATCGCCATCCTCTTGGGGATACCTTCCGTCACGCCTGCCCATGCCGAGCGCATCAAGGACATCGCCCGTTTCGAAGGCGTCCGCGCCAACGCGCTGACCGGCTATGGCATCGTCGTCGGCTTGTCCGGCACCGGGGATGACAACCTCGAATACACCGTGCAATCGCTGAAGTCCGCCGCTGCACGGCTGGGCGTTACCCTGCCCCCCGGCGTCAACCCGGGGCTGAAGAACGCCGCCGCCGTCATGCTGACGGCCGAGCTGCCGCCCTTCGCCCGGCCCGGCCAGCGCCTCGACATTACCGTCTCGGCACTCGGCAAGGCAAAATCCCTGCGCGGCGGCACATTGCTGCTGGCGCCGATGCAAGGCGCCGATGGCGAAGTCTATGCGCTGGCGCAGGGCAATCTGGCGGTCGGCGGCTTCGGCGCCGAAGGCCGCGATGGGTCCAAGATCGTCGTCGGCACGCCGTCCTCCGGGCGAATACCGGGCGGCGCCAGCGTCGAACGCGCCGTGGCGTCGCCGTTCGGCAGCAGCGATGCCATGCTGCTCGATCTCAACGAACAGGATTTCAGCGCGGCGCGGGCGGTGGCCGATGCCATCAATGCCGCCATCGGGCCAGGCAGCGCCAGCGCGTCGGATGCCGCCACTATCCGCATCCCCGCCCCCGCCGACCCCGCGCAACGCCTGGCGCTGGCGGCACGGGTCGAAAGCCTTGACGTCAGCCTTGGCGCACCACCTGCACGGGTCATCGTCAACGCCCGGACCGGCACCGTCGTCATCGGCGGCGAGGTGCGGATCCTTGCTGCCGCCATCGCCCATGGCAACCTGACCGTGCGGGTGACGGAGGATGCACAGGCATCGCAGCCCAATGCCTTTGGCCAAGGTAGCACCGTCGTCGTGCCGAAATCGCGCGTCGAGGCCGACCAGGCCCCCGGCCGCATGGCACTGTTCGCCCCGGGCGCGCGATTGGGCGATATCGTCAATGCCGTGAACGCACTGGGGGCGGCCCCCGGCGACCTCGTCGCCATTCTCGAAGCCTTGAAGGCGGCCGGCGCCCTGCGTGCCGAACTGATCGTCATCTGATGGAGATATCCAACACAACAAGGGCCCTGGCGATGCCCCGCATACGCAGCGATTGGCCCGGGATTTCCCTGAAACGCCCCGTTCCGCGCCCGGCAAGCGACGCAAAGGTGGCCGAACAGTTCGAAACGCTCATCGCCGCGACGCTTTTGCGTTCGGCCCGCGCCGCCAACCTTGGCGATGACGGGCTCGGCACCGGCGGCGATACGGTGCGCGACATGGTCGACCGCCAGCGGGCAGAGGCCATCGCCCGGGCTGCCCCGCTTGGCGTCGCGCGGCTGCTGGCCCGCGACCATCCCCAGCCATGACCGACCTGCTCGGCATCGGCGCATCGGGTATCCGTGCCTATCAGGCGGCGCTCGACGTCACCGGCGACAACGTCGCCAACGCCGATACAATCGGCTTCGCCCGCCGCAAGATCGGCCTTGCCGCAGGAGCGGCGGGATCCGGCGACCCGCTGAGCCTCCAGCGCGGCTATGGCGCCGGCGTCACCACCGCCGGCGTTACCCGGTCGGTCGATGCGCTGAAGACCGCCGCGGCGCGGGTGGCATCGGGCGATTCCGCGCGCTTTTCCACCCGCTCCGACTGGCTGACGCGGCTGCAAGGCGTGTTGAGCGGTGCCGATGCGGGCGCGCGCATCGGCGGCTTCTTCGACGCCGCCACCGAACTCGCTGCCGCCCCGACGTCGATTGCGGCGCGCACCATATTCCTCGATCGAGCGGACCAGGTAGCGAACGGCCTTGCCGGGCTGGGTACGTCGTTGCGGCAACTGGGCAACGACATCGCCGCCGCAACCGACAGTGTCAGCAGCGAAGTCAATGCGATCACCGCCTCGCTCGCCCGGGTCAACGACGAGCTGCGCCGCACGCCGCCCGGGGGTGCCGCCGCCAACGCCCTCCTCGACAGCCGCGACACCCTGCTGTCGGACCTCGCCGACCGGGTGCGGATCAGCGTTACGGAGGGTGCACGCGGCACGGTGACGGTGCGGATCGGCACGGATGCCGCTGCCGCCGTGCTGGTCCCGGCCAAGGGCGAGGCTGTCCGCATCGGTGTTCGCGATGGCGCAGGGGCTGGGGCTGGGGCTGGGGCTGGGGCTGGGGCTGGCGCAGGTGCCGAACTCGTGCTCGACCCCACCCATTCCGCCACCGTTCTCCGGCTGCCGGCAAGCGGCACGTTGACGGGGCTGATCGAGGCGGCACGGCAGGTACGAACAGTGGTCGCCGATGTCGACACTGTGGCGACGCGCTTTGCCGGCGCGGTCAACACCTGGTCGGCACAGGGGACCGATGCACGCGGCGACCCCGGCACGGCGCTGTTCACCACGCAGTCGCTCGATGTCACGCCGGGGAAAGCCAACGCCGGGGCAGCACCGGTCGATGTGACGATGGTGGATGGCGCAGTGCCGGCGCCCGATGGCTACACGCTGTTGCGCGAAGCCGGCGGCTGGACCCTGTCCCGCAACGATGGGTCGGCGACCATCACCGGCCCCGGAACGCTGACCCTGGACGGCGTCAGCGTGCGCCCCGGCGACGGCGCCCGCGACGGCGACAGCTACGCGCTGGCGGTGGTCGGCGGTGCAATCGGGCTGGCCCTGCGTCCCATCGGTGCGGCGCGCATCGCCGTTGCGGCACGCTTCATCGGCGACGCTGCGGCAACCAACAAGGGCGATGGCCGGATTGACGTGACGCTGGACCCGCTTGCCGCCGGGTTCACCGCCGCCGCCGGCTACGAGCTCAAAGTCACTGCCCCCGGCGTCGGTGAAGTCCGCGACCCTGGTGGCGCGCTGCTGGCGACTGTGATGATCGACGGCAGCCGCATCGCCGGTGCCGGCTTTGCCTTCAATCTGACCGGCAACGCGGTGGTCGGCGACAGCTTCCGCATCCTGCCCACCGCAGCGGGCAGCAGTGACAATGGCAATATGCTGGCGCTGTCCGCAGTGCGAGATACCGCAGGGCCGGGCGGGACGATCGAGGACGCATTGGACGCCAGCATCGCGGCGGGAGGCTCGACGCTGGCGGAAACCAATCGGCTTGCGGAGGCGGCATTGGCAGTGAGGGCCGACACGGCGAGCGCCGCCGACGCTGTTACAGGTATCGACCTCGACCGCGAAGCCGCTGAACTGACACGGCTGCAGGTCGCCTATCGTGCCAATGCCCAGGTCATTGCGGCGGCGCGCGACCTGTTCGACACGATTTTCCAGCTAAGCCGATGAGCCCGGTCGACAATCAGGTCAACACGCGCGCCGCCCACGAGGCCGGCACCGCCCGCATGATGGCGTTGAGCGCGCAAGTCGATGCGCTGCAGGGGCAGATCGCCATCGGCAAGCGGGTATCCGTGCCCGCCGATGATCCAGTAGCGTTCAGCCGCGCCGCACTGTTGCGCCGCGCCGAGAACGCATCCGACGCGACCCAGCGCGGCATCGATGCTGCCAGCCGCCGGCTAACCGCCACCGATGCGGCGCTGGGCAGCGTCGCCGATATCGTCGTCCGCGCCAAGGAACTGGCCCTGCAGGGCAACAACGCGACGCTTTCCACCGATGATCGCGGCAGCCTGGCGCGCGAAGTCGTCGAACTCGCCGCCGCGGCCGCCAACATCGCCGAAAGCCGCGGCAGCGATGGCGAGCGATTGTTTGGCGGTGCGGCGGCGAACGGCCCGGCCTATGCACCGGATGCGGCGGGCGTGGTGCGTTGGCAAGGCGCCGGGCGGGCCCCGGGCGTTCAGGTTGGTGCGACGGTGGTCGCCAGCGGCATCGAAGGGCCAGCGGCGTTTGGCACCACTGTGGCCGCGACCGGCACCGATCCCGCCAGCAACGACGTCTTCGCGACGCTGACAGCGCTTGGTGCCGCTTTGGCGGAGCCCGACTCCGCCCTGCGCCAGACCGCGTTGGACGCGGCGCTGACCGATCTCGACGGCCATGTCTCGCGCCTCGCCGATGCCCGCGCCACAGCCGGCGCACGCCTGGAGCGCCTCGACAGAGAAGGCCAGCGCATCGCGTCGGGCAAGCTCGCCACCGAAAGCGACCTGTCGAAGCTGGAAAGCCTCGACATGACCGAGGCGATCGCCCGGTTGCAACGGATGCTGACAGTGCTGCAGGCGTCGCAGGCGAGCTTCGTCAAGACATCGAGCCTCAGCCTGTGGGACCAGTTGCGGTAGCACGCCGGCCCTGCCGCGCCGCGAAACCCGTGAACGCGAAGCCGGCAACGAGCAGGCTCCACAGGCTCGGCTCGGGTATGGCCGCAGTCCCCAGCGCCTGGATGTCGACAATAGTTCCCATGTTCCCAGGATCATCGAAATACAGCGCCACCGGGGAAAGATAAGACAGCTTCCCGCAACGCCGACCCAGGAAATCGTCGTTGAATCGCCGTGCATACCGACAATCGTAAACGCTGGCCGGGGCGTAGATCGAGAATTTCAGGGAACTCGCTGTCACATAAGGACGCCGCATGAACCCGCGGTCGACGCCCGTCTCCGGATAGCAATATCCCTGGAAGGCACTGTCGTTGTAGAACTCCCTGATGGGAGCCCCCGGCGAGAAGCCGTAATAGTAATACACTTCATCCGGGTTGAAATATAAGGAATATGGGGGCGGCGCGACCCCAGAGAAGGATATCAGATAGTTGGTGTAATGGTTTCCGCCGGCGGGTCGAAAGAACGTATATATTCGGCACGGCCGGCCACGCTGAAGCCCGTGATCATGACAAGGACAACAAATCGTCCAACCCTGCCAACCATCGCACTGCTCCTCGACAACGCCCGTGCATCTCGAAATCGATGGACATTCAATATACCATGACGCCCGACTTGCGGATAGCACGGCCGGCGGCTGGGGCCGCTCGCGCTAAGCCTCTGCCCGGGCTCGCCGTAAACCCTTGCGTTACCAGCACAGCAGCGCCGCGAGGGAGCATGATCGACACCCATGATCTCGGTAATCGGCCTTGTCGTGCTGCTCGTCATGGTATTCGGTGGCTTTGCGTTGACCGGCGGCAATATCGCGGTGGTGCTGGAGGCGCTGCCGCATGAAATGCTCATCATCGGCGGCGCCGCCGCGGGCGCGACGCTCGTCGCCACCGATCTGCGCGGCATAAAGGCCATCGGTGGCGGTTTCGTTGCCATCGTCAAGGGGCCGAAATACAAGAAGGCCGATTATTCCGCCGCCATCTACCTGACCGCGCGGCTGATGAAGATGTTCCGCAATGATGGCGCCGTCGCCGTCGAGCCACACATCGAAGACCCCAAATCAAGCAGCATCTTTGCCGATTACCCGCAGTTCCTGAAGGACGAGGTGTTCATGCACCTGCTGACCGATTCGTTGCGATTGCTGGTCGTCTCCACCGGCAACCTAAGCCCGCACGCCGTCGAGGATGTCATCGATACCGCCATCGAAAGCCATCACAACGCCGCGCTCAAGCCCGTCGAACGGCTGCAGACCATGTCGGATGCCCTGCCCGCGCTTGGCATCGTCGCCGCCGTGCTCGGCGTCATCAAGACAATGGCGTCGATCGACAAGCCGCCCGCCATCCTTGGTGGCATGATCGGATCGGCCCTCGTCGGCACCTTTCTCGGCGTGCTGCTCAGCTATGGCATCGTCGGGCCATGCGCGACCCGGCTCAAATCGGTCATCGATGCCGATGGTGAAATCTATCTCGTCGTCCGCCGCGTCATCGTCGCCAGCCTGAAGGGCCAGCCGCAACCGCTGGTCATCGAGGCGGCGCGCACTGCCATCGGGCCGGACAACCAGCCAAGCTTTTCCGAAATCTTCGATGGGCTGCGCGCCGTCAAATGAAACCCGAACTCCACATCGAACCCGAGATCATCATCCGCAAGGTCAAGAACCACCATGCAGCGCACCATGGTGGCGCATGGAAGATCGCCTATGCCGATTTCGTCACCGCGATGATGGCGTTCTTCATGCTGTTGTGGATCATCGGCGCCACCAACGAGGACCAGCGCAAGGGTATCGCCGACTATTTCACACCCACTATCATCCAGATGAAGAACTCCGGTGGCTCCAACGGCGTCATGGGCGGCCGTTCGCTGCAGTCGCAGGACGGCGTCGCGCCGCATGCCGCCATGAGCGGGCCGCGCCCGGTATCGGTCGCCGGGGGTGGTGGTGGCGGCACGATGACGGCCGACAGCGCCTCGCAGGACAGCCAGACGTCTCCCGGCAATCGTCGCGCCGCCGACGAAAAGCGCTTCCGCATGGTCGAACGCATCGTCGCGGCGAGGCTGGCCGGAGATCCGACCTTGAAGGGCCTCAAATCGCAGGTGCGTTTCGTTCGCACCCATGACGGCCTGCAGATCGACATGGTCGAGCGCGCCGATTTCGCCATGTTCGGTATCGGCACCAGCGTGTTCAGCCCGGATGCGACGAGACTGGTGCGCAGCGTCGCCGCCGCGATTGCAGAAACGCCCAATCGCCTGACGGTGCGCGGCCACACCGATTCGATCGGCTATGCCAAGGGTGGCGCCAACAACTGGACCCTTTCCACCGCCCGCGCCGATGCCACGCGCCGGGCGCTGGCCGCCGCCGGGATAGACGAAGCGCGCTTCCGACGCATCGAGGGGGTTGCCGATACCGACCCCTTCAACCCGCTGGACCGCGCCGACCCGCGCAACCGTCGGATCAGCGTGACCCTGTTGTTCAGGGACGTATGAAGCCGCCCGCCTCAGCGTGTCGCCAGGATCGCCACGGTTGCGATGGATGTCAGCAGCGAGCCGATGATCCCGGTCACGTCGCGTGCCACTTCAAGACCATAAAGCGGATCGATGTTCTTGGGCACGATGATCGTCGAGCCGGGCGGGATGACAATATTCTCGCTTCGGCTCCAGCCGTGTGCGGTCAGCACCGGCTGGGCGCTGCCGTTGGGCAATACCAGGTAGATGCGCTTGCGATCCGCGGTGGACTGCGTGCCGCCGGTTTCGCGCATATAGGCCGCGGCAGACTTGCCGGGGATGAACTGCAGGGCGCCCGGATTGGCGACATCGCCCAGCGCCAGCACAAAGTTTGGCCGCTTGGGCATGACGATGGCGTCGCCGCTTTCCAGTACGGTATCGAGGTCGGGACGCTTTGCCAGCACACGCGGATCGGCCTCGACGACCACGCGGCCAGGCGCCTCGACGGTGCTGAGCTGCGCAATCAGCTGTTGCCCCGCGACGATCGACCCGCCGCTTGAATCCTTGCTGCGCGCAGCCACCGCCAGCAACGACGTCGAAAGCTCCCGGCTGGCACGGCGAAGGCCCTCCTGCTGGAGTTCCTTGACGCTGCGGCGGGTGAAGATGGCGCCATATGGGTAGGCCAACGGCGACAGGCCACCGGCGCGCACCACCAGCTGTGCAAGCGTCTCGCCCTTGCGGATCGAATACAGGCCAGGGCGGTTGAACTCGCCGGTCAGCAGCACGCCACCGGCCTCGAACTGGGGCTGGGCGGCGTTGAAGCGCAGATCGTCGCCAGCGCGCACGCGGGTGGCAGCCATCGCGTTCGGGACGCCATCGACGGAAACGCGCTGTTGCGTCACCGTACCATCGGTCGAAGACGTCAGATCAAGGGTCAACGCCGTTGTCTGGCCAAGCAAGCCTTCGGCGACCATTGCAACATCATTGGCGCTGATCGACCCGGCGATGGGATAGACGCCAGGACGCCGCACCGCGCCACCGATAGACACCGAATTTTCGATCAGCACCGGCAACAGCTCCGGTTCCTCCTCGAACACGGCCGGGCAGCGACCCGGGGTCAGAATGCGGCGCGTCGAATAGCCAAGACTGGGATCAGTGACCGTCAGACTGTCATCGGGCGTCTCCGGCGCTGCCGGGCGGCGCTGCACCCCGACATCGTCGGCGCCGGTGCGGAAGGTGGTTTCTCCGCCGCGGCTGCCACTGGTGAGGCCGCCGCCTGTCGCCGCGACTTCGCTGCGACCGCCGCGCTCGACAATGAAGGATGATCGGGTGGCAACGTTGAAGCGTGTCGACTGGCCATCGCGCACCAGCGCCTCCAGCCGGTCGAGCGATGCGCAGTCGGGCAGACTGTTGGGCTGGCCCAATACCGTGCGGCGGACAGGCGTTGTGTTGAGGAAGTCGACATCCTGCCGGCTGAACACATACAGACGGTCATCACTGCGCAGCGATATGCCCGGACGTGTTGCCAACGCACTGAGCAGATTGACCGGCTGGAAAACCCGCGCCGAAGTGGCGGGATCGCGCCGGATAAGCACGGCCATCGGCAGGTAGGTATCGGCGCGCAAGTCGCTGACATCACCGAGCAGGTCGTGGACCGTCGGCGCCGACACCAGCGCCCGTGCGCCGGGGTTGGACACATAGCCGCGCAGCACGACACGCCCGGATGCTCCGCCGGCGCTGCCGCCTGTCACCTGGACGCCGTCGCCGGGTTGCAGTGCCGTACTCACCGCGGCGGCGCGGACGAATTGCTCGCTGCCGTCGGCGTTGATGCGGCTGATGGCAATCTGGTTGCCGCGTGGGCGCAAGGCACCGCCGGCATAGGCAAGCGCATTGCTGAGCGAAGTGCCCTTGCGGATTTCATAGATGCCGGGTCTCGCCACGTTGCCGGCGATCGCGACGGTATCGCCGATGACCGGTACGATGATGCGATCGCCGTCACGCAGTCGCACCAGCGGCGGGCTGCCGATGCCCAGCAAGCCGTAGAGATCGACATTGAGGCTGCCACCGCCGCGCACGATGCGGACATTGCGCAGCGAACCCGATCGCCGCACACCGCCGGCCTGCGCCAGGGCCGAGCTGATGTCGCTCAGTGATGTCAGGTTATACTGGCCGGGACGATCGACTTCGCCGCCGACGAATACCGTGACAGCGCGCACCGATCCCAGCGATACATAGACTTCGGTGCCAAGCAGCGTGCGCCGTGTGGCGGACTGCAAGTCGCGGCGTACGGCGCCGATCGAGCGGCCGGCAGCCTGGATCGGGGGCAATGTGCCCACCACCAACCGGCCTTCGCGATCGATTCGCGCCGTCTTGCTGTCGTTGGTGGCGCCCTGGAACTGGACGACAACATCGTCGCCGATGCCCATGACATAGTCGTCGCCGACCGCACCCGTCAGCCCGCCGCCGGACTGCACCGACTGGAAAAGGTCATAACCGAACTGCCGCAGCGTCGGGTCCGAAAGGCGTTCGCGAAACTCGCGCTCGACCGGGGATGGCTGGTAAAGCTTGGCAAGCCCGGCCCGCGCCTGGGCACGCCGCAATTCCTGCTCCTCGAGCGTGTCGAGCTTTTGCCCGCGCAGGACATCGGATGCCGCATTGCCGCGGTCATCGCCATTGTCGCGGGCCCGGTCGAGCGCACCGGACGGGTTCGCGGTGCTGGAATTGCCGAGCGAACTCTGGACTTGCTGCAATATCTTGGGATCGAGAGTCTGCGCCGAAAGCGAGGTCGTAAGTGCCGCGAGCGCAACGCCACCAGACAAGAACAAGACAGCATGACGCCGAAAACCACTATGCATTATTGTTCCCGAACTCGCTCGTGCCGTAAATGGCGTTTACGGGCGCTGCAGGGCAGCGTCAACGCATCCTGCCCCGCAACCCGTCGATCCCGAGCGTCGGCGATCCGAGGTTGAAATCGGCAAAAATCACATAGCGCGCCGCGCCGATTGCCCCCCCGGCCGTGAATGCTGCTCAAAGAGCGTTGACGGCCGCGACCACCCGGTGATCCGCCGCAACAAGCTGGCGCTGGCCAGTGTCGGCATGATGGACGATGGCGAGATCGGCATGGCTAAATCGGTCACCCAGCGTGCCCTTGCCTTGCGTGCCGCCCGACGGGACAATCCACAGGACCGCCGCGAACACCGCGACTGCGGCCCCTCGTCGTGCAACTTTGACATCGCGCGCGGCCATTTAACACTCCGAATCAACAACACTTGCAAGGCGATCAACATAGCATTCACTACGTTGCAAACCTGTGAACGGCTGACCCGGCAAAAGGTTCAACGCCATCCACTTCGCTAGTGCAGCATAATCGTCGCCGACGACGTTGGTCAAGTCGTCGCTTGATCAGGTCCTCCGGTTAACAAGTGCTGAATAGTCGTCGGCAAGTTGCCGGGTCAATGCACCGACCTCGAAATTCCAGGGGCCGATTTCAGCCAGCGGCGTAACTTCGGCGGCGCTTCCGGTCAGGAATGCCTGTTCAAAACCTTCAAGCTCTTCTGGCCAGATCGTGCGCTCGATAACTTCGATACCGCGGCGTTTCGCCAGGCCGATGACAGTACGGCGGGTGATACCGTCGAGAAAGCAATCCGGCGTCGGGGTGTGCAACGCCCCGTCCTTCAAGAAAAACACATTGGCGCCGGTTGCTTCCGCGACCTGGCCGCGCCAGTCCAGCATAAGTGCATCGTTGTAACCCGCATCCTCGGCTGCGTGCTTCGACATGGTGCAGATCATGTACAAGCCGGCAGCCTTTGATTTGGTCGGCGCGGTGTAAGGCGCGGGACGCCGCCAGGGCGCGATATTCAACCGCAAGCCCTTGGCCAGCGCTTCCGCACCGAAATAGGCGCCCCATTCCCAGCAGGCGATCGCCAGGTGCGGCTTGGTGCGCTGGGCCGAAACGCCCATCTGCTCGGATCCCCGCCAGGCAATCGGGCGAACATAGGCATTGGTCAGGCCGTTTGCCTTGACGGTTTCATTGCATGCAGCGTCGATCTGCTCGCGGCTCCACGGCAGCGTGAATCCCAGGATCTTGGCCGAATCGATCAACCTCTGACTGTGCTGCGAAAGTTCGAAAATCTCGCCATCGTAGCAACGCTCGCCTTCGAACACCGCGCTGGCATAATGCATCGCGTGGGTGAGGATGTGGACGTTGGCGTCGCGCCATGGCCGCAATGCCCCGTCGAACCAGATGAAGCCATCGCGGTTGTCGAAAGTGGCGTCGTTCATCACGTTTCCTGCCCAGTCATTGCGCGTCGGCACAAATTTGCCGACTCATTGTTGCGCCGGGCTAGAAAGATGTGCAAGATATGTCAACATGACTGTCCCAAATTCCCGTTCCGCTGCCGCGCGTCCCGACGTCCGTGCCAGCCCGCCGCGCCTCGCCGCCGTCGCGTCGCCGCTGTATCTGCGCGAAGATGAAATCCGCCGCGGCATCGAACTGCTGTATTTCGGCTATACCTCGATGGTGCGGGGTGCCGACGCCATACTTGCCCGCGAAGGCTTTGGCCGCGCCCATCACCGTGCGCTGTATTTCATCGCGCGGCGGCCCGGGATGGCCGTCGGCGACCTTTTGCGCCTGCTCGCCATCACCAAACAGTCGCTAGGCCGGGTGCTGACCGAACTGCAAGGCAAGGGGCTTGTTGAACAAAGCATCGGCACCACCGATCGGCGCCAGCGGTTGTTGCGCCTGACCAAATCCGGTGAGAGTCTCGAGGCGGCGTTGTTTGCCGAACTCGAAACCGGCATGGCCGCCGCTTATGGCGAGGCCGGGCAATCCGCCGTTACCGGCTTCTGGTCGGTGCTGATCGGACTTATCCCGGCCGCCGATCGCGCCCTTGTCGAGGGCCTGCGCCAGCGTTGAGGGCCCGAACCCCGGGGTCGGCATTGCCTTCCGGCGTGGGCTGCGGCATTCTGGCCGCGTTGGGAGTCACCGAAATGCGGTTTGCCGGCGTTTTCGCAATCGCCATTGTTTCGCTCAGCGCGGGCACCCGTGCCGGCGAGCCGCCACCGCAATACAGTGTCGAGGACGTGCAGAAGGCCTTTGACCCTGCAACGAGCGATAGCCCCGCAACGACACCCGGCAACCGCCGGGCGCCCCGCACCGGCGACACCCGCAGTTTCAGCCTCGCCCGGCCAGCCAACCCGGACAAGGCCGCCGCGAGGCCTGCACTGACCAAGGACCTGCTGATCACCTTTGCCAACGCGTCGTCGGAATTGACACCGCAGGCCAAGTCCAACGCACGCATCGTTGCCAATGCCCTGACCAGCGGCAAGCTCGCGACGGCGCGCTTTGCGATCGATGGCCACACCAATGCCGTCGGCAATCGCGCCTATAACCTGGCACTGTCGGAATCGCGCGCGCGTGCCGTTGCCGACGCCATCGTCAGTTACGGCGTCGATCGGTCGCGGCTGGAGGTTCATGGCTATGGTTTCGACCGGCTATTGAAACCCGGCGCGCCACAGGCCCCGGAAAATCGCCGTGTCGAAGCAAGGCTGCTGAAATAGGCCGGCCTGGTACGGCGCTCAGCCGAGTTGGCGTGATCGCGCGGCCGCCGCCGCTACCGTATCGGCCAACAACGGCGTCAGCCCCGGCATCAGCACCGCCAGCCCCGCGGCCGTCGTGCCGCCAGGGCTGGTGACCTTGCCACGCAGTACCGCCGCCGGGGTTGCATCGACGGCTGCCAGCGCCGCGGCGCCAATCACCGTGGCGCGCGCCAGCCGCTCGGCGAGTTCCACGTCGAGCCCCGCCGAGACACCAGCCGCCGCCAACGCCTCGATAAAGGCAAAGACATACGCCGGCCCCGAGCCCGAAAGCCCGGTCAGCACATCGAAATCGCTTTCCTGCTTCAGCCAGACGGTGGCGCCGGCGGGTGAAAACACCGCCTCTGCCGCCGCTTCCGCCATGCTGTTGCCGCTGGTGAACAGCCCGGTGACACCCTGGCCGAGCGCTGCCGGGGTGTTGGGCATGGCGCGCACGATCGCCGAACGCGGAAAAACGGCTGCGAGATCGGCGATCTTCACTCCGGCCATAACCGAGATCACCAGCGTCGTCGGGCCTATGCCATCGGCCAGTCCGGCAACGGCCTCACGCCAGATCTGCGGCTTGACCGCCAAAACCAGTACGTCGGGTGGCCCCTCGGGCGCCACGGCGCTGCCTCGCACCCCGTCGGGCAAATCTGGCAATGCCGGATCGATGACGTGGAGAGGGCCGATGCCGGCATCGACCCAGCGCCCGAGCAAGGCCCCGCCGATGTTGCCGCAACCCAGCAGCCAAAGCCCGCCGGATGCGCTCATGCTGCGGATCAGGCCTCGCCGACGGTTTCGAGCAGGGCCGCGGCAATGGCGTCGGCAGGATTGCGGTCGGCAAACAGCACGAGCTGGAACACCGGATAGAACCGCTCGAACTCGTCGACGGCAGCCTCCACGAGCACTTCGGCCTGCCCGATCGTCAAGTCCGGCTCGTCCTCGTTGTCATCATTGTCGAGCAGGGTTGCGTGGCGAAACAGCACGGTGCCATCGGCCGACCACAGTTCAAAATGTCCCATCCACAATTGCTCGTTGATGAGGCCCAGGGTTTCGTAAACCGCGGCGCGTCGATCATCGGGCGCGGTCAGGTCGGCGCGCGCGATAATCTGGAGCACCCGTTCCTCCTCGCGCCACAGGGCGCGGAGCTGATAGGTCGCCCAGCCACCCTTGATGGAGGTGCTGATCTCCTCGTCGCCTGAACGTTCGAACGCCCAGCCATTGGCATCGAAAACATGCTCGAGCATGTCGATAGGGGCGGCGGGTGCCGGGGTATAGTCGATATCGACAAGGCTCATGCGCGCAAGTCCCCCATCCCCGGCGATAGCCGAAGCTGGGCAAACGCTAACGCTTTGGCAAGCGATCGAATCGGCAGTCGCACAAGAAAGCTGTGGATAATCACGATTTGGCGGTCTTGGCCCTGGGCGGCGGGTTGGCAATCTCGGCGCGCAGGGCCGCAAGTTCGGCGCGCAGCGCAAGAATGTCCTCGCGCGCGGCGGCAACACTGGACTTCAGCGTTTCAAAAGCATCGGGGTCGATTGCATCGCCACCACCGACGAATTCACGCGCCCGGCGCTTGACCATCTCGTCGACCTCACGCCCGACGCCGGCCATCGTGCCGAGCGCGGAAGTGGCGACCTTGGACAAATCCTCGAAAAGCCGGTTCTGCGATTGCATCGTCAAACTCCCTGCTGAAATGCGTCGGCGTTGGGATTGAGTGTCATCACCCGCGCATTCAGCGCCGACGCGAATACCAGCCACACCAGATAGGGCACCATGAGCCACGCCGCCAGCCTGCTGACACGGGCGAATGCAAATGTCGCAGCGGTGGCGGCAATGAACAGCACGATGATGATGGCCAGCGCCGGCCTGATCATGTGCATCCGGAAGAACACCGGCGACCAGGTGAGATTGATCGCCAGTTGCAGCGCGAAAAGACCCAGCGCGAGGTTGCGTCCAGGTGCGCGCTTGTGGGCCCAGACCAGCGCGGCGGCGATGGCGAGCATGGTGTAGAAGATCGACCAGGCGATGCCGAAGACGAACCCCGGCGGCTGCAATTGCGACAGTGCCAGTGTCTGGAACCAGCCATTGTCCTCGGTGGAGCCGGAAAGCCGGGCGGACAGCCCGCCGATGGCAAGCAGCAGCGGCACCAGTATAATTCCGGCACGCCACGCCGAGGCACGATTGATCGCGGTTTGCATTGGCTCGCCCTTAACCGATTTTGCCGGGCGGCAACAGGTGTTGCAGGGTCGCTGATCAACCGGCGTTGCGCCGCAGCAGCCGATAGCCGTCGCGCATCAACCACGGCTGGCCGGGACCATGGCTCTGCCGGCCTATCGACAGCGTGTCGCCGCGCCGGGTGAGGACGACACGGACGGCGACGCGGCTGCCGTTCTCAACGCCGGTGCCTTCCGCCACCAGCGTCAGGTCAACAGGCCCGGGACCACCGCGGCGCTCGACAATGCCGAGCACCTGTCGATCCTTGCCCTCGCCGATGATGACAGTGCGGCCATCGGTGGCAACGCTCCACCGGGTCGTCGATGCCACGGTCTTGCCGGGTCCGTCGTCATAGCGGAGCGCAAGTCGACCATCGGCACTGCCAGTCATCTCTGTTGGCAGGATGACACGCCCATCGTTACCATAATCGCGATAATCCAGCGTCCCGGACCAATTTCCCGCCAGCACCGTGCCGAGTTCCGGTGTGGGCACCACGGCGACACCCTTGGCGACGTCGAGGGCGCGATCGACTCCGGCTTGGTGGTCGGCGAGCGTTGGCGTCACCCGTTCATCGACGGCGACGCCCTTGCCAGGCACGAAATGCGCGATGTTGGTGCGATTCCACGCATTGGGAATGCGCACCTTCAGCCCCGAATTCGGCAGGGTCAGCAGGAATATGTTCCCTGCTGTCGGCCCTTCGGCGCTGCCGGCGCTGTCTTCGCCGACAAGGCGCGCGCCAAGCACCTCCTTGAACTGCGCAATCGTCCGCGTCGCGCCGGAACCGTTGCGCGGTCCGGTGAGGATGGTGACACGGCCAGCAAAGCCACCGGCAAGCGGCTGTTGCGAGACGGTGCTGGCGGCGCCGTCATCGGCCGGATCGGGAATGCGCTCCCACCAGCCATCCCTCGTGCGCCGATAGCCGGAAAGGGCGGGCTCGAAAATGGTCTTGGGGTCGCCCCAGCTTTCGATATGTGCCGGCAAATCGCCATAGCGCACCGCCTTCAAAAGCACGGGCTTCGACCAGGTGAATGGCCTTGGGAACAGGTGCCTGCCCAGCGCCAGCGAAACATCGTCCGATCCACCGCCGTTTTCGCGCAGGTCAAGGACGAGGTCGGTTACGCGGCTGCCCTTGAGCGTGTTCAGGAAACTGCTCAAAAAGGCGGTCGCATCGACGGGGTTGCGATAGTTCACAAAGGTGTCGATGCGCAGCACGGCCTTGGTCCCCGCCACGCGCCAGTTGATGGCGTTGTAGAATTCGGCGCGAAAGCGGGCGCCGGGCCACGCCAGAGTGCGCCATGTCTTGAAATCGATCGGCGCCATCAGGCTGCGCGTCAATTTCGCGTCGCCGGGTCGCTTCCACAGCAGCTCCCACTGCGCCGGAAAGCCGTAGAACGCCGGCCAATATTCGTCGAGGTCATCCCCCATGATATCGCCGTCCTCGCCCAGCTTGGCAGCGATCGCCTGGTCGGTGCTGCCGTCATAGGCGACGGCCTTGCCGATTGCAGTCAACGCCACCGGCACCGCAATGCCGTTGATCGAGGTGATCTCGGCGCCCGGCGGCGGGGCGCCTGCCTCTCCGTCGTTGGAAACCACGATCATGCGACCTTCGATAAGCTGGAAACGCAACGGCAGGTGGGTGGCATTGGCCTGCCGATAGCGATCGATCGCGTCGGACGCTTCGGGTTTGCTATGGTCGCAATGGATCTCGGCGATCATCAGGGCGATCGCCCGCCACAGCGCCAAGTCTGTTACCGGTCGCTGCGCCACGCTTTCAAGCCTGGCGAAGGCGGCGTCGATTTCGGCATGGCTGCGATACCGGTAAAGCCCGGGATGGATCGTTTCCAGCCCGCGCCGCATCAGCGCGATATCGGCGGTCGCCTGCGCAGAGGTGAGTTGCAGCGGCTGATAGGGTTCGGCCGGCAGCGGCGACGCCGTCAGAAGCAGCAGGGCAATGGGCAGGCGTACGAACATCGACAGGCTCCGTCGCCGATCCCGATGCCGGCGCGTTTCCGCTAGCTGCCGCCTGCGGCTGTCGTCGCCTCGAATGGCGGATCCGGTGTTTTTTGCGCAATTTGAGCCGCGCGCCACGCGCTCGGGCTGGTACCCGCGATCTCCCGAAAGACGCGGTTGAAACTGGCCTTCGACGAAAATCCGCAATCGAGCGCCAGGCCAAGCAGGTCCTCGCCGCTGTCGAGCAGCCGGGCTTGCACTGCCGTGACCCGGAAGCCGTTGATGACGGCGTTGAAATTTTGCCCGAGCCCATCGTTGCACGCTCGCGACACATAGCTTTCGTTGGTACCCAGCCGCCGCGCCACATCCGCGAGGCTGAGCCCGGGCTCCCGCCACCATCCGCCCTCGCGGATGCGATCCGACCAATCCAGCGCCTGCGCCCGCCAGTCCCGTACCGGCGTCGACGTTTCGGCAACCGGTGACAGCATGTGGGGAAAACGGTGCGCGGCATGGCGCCAGCCTTCGAGCCCCAGACCCAGCACGATCGCTGCGAACACCAGATATTGCGGAAAACGATCGAAATAGTTCAGCCCGACGCCGAATTGGTCGACGATTTCAAAGCCGATCGTCACCGCCAACCACAGCCCGATGGCTGCCAGCACCGTGGCGATCCACGGTTGCCGATGCGCGTCACGATCGCTGGCATGCGCGACCAGCCAGCGCTGGTAATGGGCGCGATAACGCGCGGCGAGCCCGAGGTAGATGGCCAGCGACGCGATGCCGAGAACCGATTCAAGCGGACCGACCCAGACGCGATGGACACCATCGTTCCACGCGAACTTGGCTTCAAGCGGCAGTGCGAACGCCCACAGGTTATAGGCAAGGTCGACCGCGGCGGGGACGAAATGCCAGCCCCAGCCGGGCGGCAGCGCCGGGCTCGTCAACCGGCGCACATACAGCCAGAGCAACGGCCCGATAGCGAATAACAGGTCAAAGGGCGCAAAGCTGAGCCAGGGATAGGCATCGTAGAAACCGGCGTAACCGATGACATAGGGCATCAGCCGCAGCACGACGACCAGCAGCAGCGCCGCCAGCAGCCGGTTGGCGCTGCGGTTCTGCGGCGCCAGCAGCAGCAACAGCGCCACCAGCAGCCCGAACCCGGCCGCCAGCCCCAGGATCGTGCTCCACGGCCCGAAACGGATCATGGCGCGCCCCGAATCCCTGCCAGCAGGAATTCGACGTTGCCTTCGGGGCCGGTGATCGGGCTGCGTTCCACGCCGATCACCCGCCAGCCGGGTTGCGCCGCCAGCCACGCCGCCGCCGCCGTGCAGACGCGTTCGTGCACGGCTGGATCGCGGACAACGCCGCCCTTGCCGACTTCACCGCGCCCGGCTTCGAACTGCGGCTTGACCAATGCCAGCAGCCGGCAATTCGGCCCGGCAAAATCGAGCGGGCGTTCGAGCACCTTGGCCAGCGCGATGAAGCTGGCGTCGCAGACGATGATGTCAACCGGCTCGCGAATATGTTCGGGGGTCAACAGCCGCGCGCTCAATTGTTCGAGCACCACGACGCGCGCGTCGGATCGCAGCTTCCACGCCAGTTGGTTGGTCCCCGAATCGACGGCGTAAACCCGTGTGGCACCGCGCGTCAGCAAGACATCGGTGAAGCCTCCCGTCGACGATCCCACGTCCATCGCCACCGAGCCGGCAACGTCCCAGCCGAAATGATCGAGCCCATGCGCCAGCTTCACGCCGCCACGCGACACCCAGGGATGGTCACGCCCGCGCACATCGATCGCGGCATCTGTCGCCACCATCTCCCCGGCCTTTGCGACCTTGCGCTCCCCCACGAACACCAGCCCGGCAAGGATCAGCGCCTGCGCCCGCGTCCGGCTTTCGGCAAGGCCCCGCTCGGCAAGCAGTTGGTCGATGCGGGTTTTCACCATGGCCGCATATTGCGCGAAGGCGCGTGGGCGGCAAGCCGGAGGCCGTCTTAGCTTTGAATCCCGCTCCCAGCCGCGCTAGGACGCCCAATGCCTCCCCGTTTCGCCTTCACCATCCATGCCCGCGACGGCGCCGCCCGCTGTGGTGAAATCGCCATGCAACGCGGCACCATCCGCACCCCGGCGTTCATGCCGGTCGGCACCGCTGCAACCGTCAAGGGCCTGCGCGCCGCGGAGGTAAAAGCCGCCGGGGCCGACATTATCCTTGGCAACACCTATCACCTGATGCTGCGCCCCGGCGCCGAGCGCATCGCGCGACTGGGTGGCCTGCACAGCTTCATGGGCTGGGACGGTCCGATCCTCACCGACAGCGGCGGCTATCAGGTGATGAGCCTTTCGGCGCTGACCAAACGATCGGAGGAGGGCGTCGCCTTTGCCTCGCATCTCGACGGCTCGCGTCACCTGCTGAGCCCGGAACGCTCGATCGAAATCCAGCGGTTGCTGGGGTCGGATATCGTCATGGCCTTCGACGAGCTCATCGCGTTGCCGGCGGCGCGGGAGGACATGGAGGCCGCAATGCACCGATCGATGCGCTGGGCGGCGCGGTCGCGGGCGGCATTCGACGGCGGCGGCGACCACGCGGCGCGCGCCGCGATCTTCGGAATCCAGCAGGGCGGCCTCGATCAACGCCTGCGGGCCGAATCGGCGAGCCTGCTCAGGGCAATCGGCTTTGACGGTTACGCCATCGGCGGGCTTGCCGTCGGCGAAGGCCAGGAAGCGATGTTCAGCGTCCTCGACTATGCCACCGGGCAACTGCCCGATGACGCGCCGCGCTACCTGATGGGCGTCGGCAAGCCCGACGACATCGTCGGCGCCGTGCTGCGCGGGGTCGACATGTTCGATTGCGTGCTGCCGACACGATCGGGGCGCAACGGCCAGGCCTTCACCCATGACGGCCCGATCAACATCCGCAATGCCAGGATGGCGGAGGATCTGTCCCGCATAGATGCCGATTGCCCTTGCCCGGTGTGCCACCCGGCAACCGGTGCCAGCCGGGCCTATCTGCATCATCTCGTCAAATCCCATGAAATGCTGGGGGCGATGTTGATGACCCAGCATAATATCGGATTTTACCAGGCGCTGATGGCGGGCCTGCGGACAGCGATCACCGAGGCTCGTCTTGGCGAATTCGCCGCCGGCTTCCTGGCGCGCTATCGCGGACAGCCGGCGGCCTGAGACGACCCGGTCAGAGCCGCGTTGCCAGATAGGCAGTCGCGTCGATCGCGGGCGTCTGCCCCAGCAGCAGTGCCGCGCACATATCCGCTGCCGCCGGCGCCGTCTGGATGCCGAAGCCGCCCTGCCCCGCGCACCAGAACAGCCCTTCGACAGCGCCGTCCCAGCCGAACACCGGCAGCCGATCGGGCGCAAAGGTGCGCAGCCCGGCCCAGCTCGATTCGAGGCGAACGATCCGCGACGTCGAGACGCGTTCAAAGCGATCGATGACGTTGGCGAGGTCTAGCTCGTCCGGACGCACGTCATGCGCGACATCGGGGGTTTCGTCGTGCGGGCTGAGCCATAGGCGCCCGCTTTCCGGCTTGAAATAGAATCGCCCGGCGGCATCCATCACCACCGGCAAGTCCGCCGGGGGTGGCGGATCGAGCGCCAGTACCGCCATTGTGCGGCGCAGGGGCACCAGCCCGCGCGGCCGCGCACCGGCAAGTGCGGCGACGTCATCCGCCCAGGCCCCCGCGGCATTGACCACGGTTTCAGCCTCGAACCGGCCGGAAGCGGTCTCGATCTGCCACTGTCCGGGCGTCTTCACCAGTGCCGTCACCCGCGCATCACGGATCAGTTGCGGCTTCCAGCCCGCCAACCCGCGCAAATAACCCTGGTGCAGCGCCGCCACGTCGATGTCATGGCAATCGGGCTCGAGGATCGCCGCTGTCCGCCATTCCGGTCGCAACATCGGGTAAGCCGCCAGGGCCGCCGTATCCAGCCGATGATAACGCACCTTGCTGAGATCGAACTCTGCCGCGACCTTTGCCAACGCCGCCGCGTCATCCGGCGGCGAAAGGTGCAGCGCCGCACGCAACGACAGCAGCGGCACCGACGTGAAATCCGGCGGCGGCGAATCGAAGAACGGCTTGCTGGCACGGCTGAGCGGCACCACGCCGGGTCCGCCATAACTTTCCACCCAGAATGCCGCCGAACGGCCGGTGGTGTGGTAGCCGGCGGCGCTTTCAGCTTCGACCAGCGCGACCTTCAGCCGTCCGCCGGAACGGACGCCGAGCGCCCAGGCGAGGCTGGCGCCGGCAATACCCGCCCCGATGATGGCAACGTCGAATCGCAAAGCTCAGGCGCCGGTCTTGAGGAAGCCGGTGACCCGCGCCAACACCCGGGCCCGTGTCGGCGCCGCTTCACGCAACAGTTCGTGGCCGGCAGGCGCAATTGTCTCGATCCGGGCATCGTGGAGCAGCGACACAGCCGCCTCCGCGCCGCGATTGTCGACGAGACCGTCGTCGCCGGCAACGAGGATCAGCATCGGGGTGGTAACCCGCGCCAGTCCGGGCCTGACGCGGCGTCCCTCCCCGGTTCCGCGCAGGTCGGGGGATGGCATGAACAGCGCTGCGATCGAGGCAAAGGCCGCGTCGATCCAGCCCCAGGTGGCACTGCCCAGCGCCAGTGCCGGAGTCTGTTCGACCCACCAGCCTTCATCGGCGTAGCGCAACGGGTCGGTCGTCAGCAGGCGCTGGCGCACCGATCCGGCCTTCCCCGGTTGGTACGGCCCACCGCCGAAAACGTAGCTGCCGGCACGCCCCATCGCCACCATCAGGTGCGCCAATGGCCGCGCCACCCATGCCCCCAGCGGCTTGGCGCGAAGTCCCAGCATCGGTGCCAGCAGCACGATGCGCCTGAATTCGCCATTTTCGCCGGCGAGGTGGCGCAGCAGCAGGTTGCCGCCCATCGAATGGGCGACGGCGTACCACGGCGGGGGCAAGACACTTTCATACCAGGTGATGAGGTTGTCGAGGTCGTCAAGCCAGTTGGCGAAGCCCGGGCTATGGCCTTTCATGGTGTCATCGCCCTGTCGCCCGGAAAGTCCCTGTCCGCGCCAATCGAAGCTGGCAACGCCCCAGCCGGCATCGACGAGATCGTGGAAGGTTTCGGCATATTTCTCGAGAAAATCGCCGCGCCCGGTCAGGAACAGGATAGACCCCGGCCCGCCGTCGCGACCCGCCCAACGCGCCGTGCGGACCTTCCAGCCGTCGGACATGGCGTGGATGGCGATGCGGCCTCCATCGGGCAGCGAGCGACGGCGGTTGAGCGCGGGCGCGTCGTTGGCGAGGCCGGTGGTCATGCCGGCACCGCATCCGAGGGGGGCTCGCCCGCCGCATCCTCTCTGCCGCGAAGCCGCCGCGCCGGCACCAGCAAGGTCACGCCGAAGGCCAGTGCCAACACAATCAGGCTGACCGGGAACAATGCCTCGACAGCGAGCGCAAAGCTCGATCTGAGCCCGGCTGCGGCGGCGTTTTGGCGCGCAGGATCGGTAACGCCCCTTGCTGTCAGTGCCGCATCAAGGGCAGGCCGATTCATCGCCAGGCTCTGGGCATGTGACAGTTCCAGCACCTGCCCCGGCACCGCCAGTTCCGGAACGCGCCGTGCCAGTTGCCCGGCCAGATTATAGGTGAGCAATGCGCCGAAGATGGCGACGCCGACCGTGGCGCCAATCTGTCGGCAGAACTGCGCCGATGCCGTGGCAACACCCACCCGGGCATGGCTGACCGCGCTCTGGATCGCCAGCGTGAACATGCCCTGCGCCGGGCCAAGCCCGATGCCGAGCAGCAGCAGATCGACCGTCAACAGCCATTGCGGGGTATCGGCGGCAAGGCGCAGCAGCAGCATCAGCGCCACCAACGCCACTACGCCGCCAACCACCAGGATAGGCTTGTACGACTGCCGCCGCCGCGCCACCTGCCCGGCCACAATGCTGCCGGCCAGCACGCCCGTCAGCAGCGGCAGCAGCGCATAGCCGCTCTCGGCCGCGGTCATGCCGCGCACCACCTGCAGATACAGGGGCATGAACATCGGCACGCCGACGTAGCCGAGGTTGACGAGGAACAGCGCCAGATTGCCGCGTGCCACCACCGGGTCGGCAAACAGGTCGAGCGGCACCACGGCCCAGGACTTGCCGCGCGACACACCGAGGAATGCGGCAAAGGCGATGGCAGCCATGACAAAGCCGCCAACGACCCTTGTCGATCCCCACCCCAGACCCTGCCCGCCCCAGCTCAACGCCAGCAGCAGCGGTACCGATGCGGCGACGATGAGCACGCTGCCGACCCAATCGATACGCGCGTCGGTGCCGCGTCGGCCATCCGGCAGGCGGGTGAGGAGAATGTACAATGCGACGATCCCCAGCGGCAGGTTGACGTAAAAGATGAAGCGCCAACCGCTGACGACATGGCCGAAAAAGGCTGTCGTCGCATGATCGGTAAGCAGGCCGCCAACCACCGGCCCCGCCAGTCCCGCCAACCCGAACATCGCCCCGAACAGCCCGGTGTAACGCCCGCGCTCGGCCGGCGGCACCAGGTCGGCCACCGTGGCGAAGGCGCCCGTCGTCAACGCGCCCGCCCCGATGCCCTGGATGGCCCGGCAGACGATGATCTGGTTCATGCCATCGCCGATCAACGGCAGCCCGCCGAACTCGCCGGCAAGGCCACAGAGCATGGACCCGGCAAGGAAGACGATCACACCGAAAACCAGCACCGGTCGACGGCCATAGATATCGCCCAGTTTGCCGTAGATCGGCACGACCACCGTGGCGCACAGCAGATAGGCGGTACCCACCCAGGCAATGCGGTCCAGCCCGCGTAATTCCGCAACGATTCGCGGCATCGCGGTGGCAACGATGGTCTGGTCGAGCGCCGACAGGAACAGCACGATCAACACGGCGATCATCGCGGTGCGGCGTTCAGCCTTGGTGTAAACGTGCGGGGCGGCGGACATGACGCCGAGATAGCGCGTGGCGGCGACGGGGTCGATAGCGATGCCACCGATGCGTCATCACCGGCGACCGATGCAGCCATATCGAGACCGCAACGTTTGCATGCCGACGGCGCGGCGCTAGAACCGCCGAACAGGAGGCACCCCATGACGTATTCGATCGATCCGCAATTGCTTGCCGTGGCCGTGGTCGCGCTCATACTTGGGCTGATGCTGGGGTTGGCACTGCGATCGGGCTTGAAGCGCAAGGTCGCGGTGCTCAGCGAGCGCAGCGAGGGGCTGGCGCGTGAGCGCGACCAGATCGCGGCCGATCGGGAACGGCTCGTTGCGGAGGTGAAGGCGCGCGAGGCGCAGATCCGCCCGCTATCCGACGAAGTCGACAAGCTGCGGCGCGATTTTGCCCGGGCTCGCGCCGGCGGCGAAAATGTCGCCACGCCACTCGAGACTGTCGGCGTCGATCCGCTCGACCTGCGCCAGCTGAAGGGTGTCGGCGTCAAGTTTGCCGACAGGCTTGCCGCCGCCGGAATCACGCGGATGGACCAGATTGCCGGCTGGAGCAGCGCCGATGTCGAGGTGATCGACGGACAGATGGGCGAATTCCGCGGCCGCATTGCCGGCGACCGGCTGGTCGAGCAGGCGCGAATGCTGACGGAGGGACGCTACACCGAATATGAAACGGTATTCGGCAAGCTGGGCGGTTGATAACCGCCTTCGGCCAGCGGCGAACGTTCTAGCCTTTCGCCCTGAGTGCCGCCTGCGCCGCCGCCAGCCGCGCAATCGGCACCCGATAGGGAGAGCAACTGACGTAATCGAGACCAAGCTTCTCGCAGAAGGCAATGCTGGCGGGATCGCCGCCATGTTCTCCGCATATGCCGAGCTTTAGCCCCGGCCGGGCCTTGCGACCGCGTTCGGCGGCGATTTCCACAAGCTCGCCGACGCCTTCCTCGTCGATGCCGACAAAGGGGTCGCGTGGATAAATGCCCATGTCCACATAGGTCGAAAGGAAGCGCGCCGCGTCGTCGCGACTGATGCCCAGCGCGGTCTGCGTCAGGTCATTGGTGCCAAAGCTGAAGAATTCGGCAAATTCGGCGATTTCTGCAGCGCGCAGCGCCGCGCGCGGCAGTTCGATCATGGTGCCGACCATATAGGCGAGCGTCATGCCGGTTTCCGCGAACACGTCACGCGCTTCGGCGTCGATGGCGGCCTTGGTAATCTCCAGTTCGCGCGCCGTCGCCACCAGCGGCACCATGACTTCGGGCACCACGGCCTCGCCGGTGTCCTTTGCCACTGCCACCGCCGCCTCGAAGATGGCGCGCGCCTGCATCGCATAGATTTCGGGATAGGTGATGCCGAGCCGGCAGCCGCGGTGGCCGAGCATCGGGTTGAATTCATGCAGTTCGTTGATGCGGCGGCGGACCATCGCCTCGGTCAGTCCGGTCGCAGCGGCGACATCGGCATAGCCGGCCTCGTCGTGCGGCAGGAATTCGTGGAGCGGTGGATCGAGCAGGCGGATGGTGACGGGCAACCCCGCCATGATGCGGAAGATGCCCTCGAAATCGGCGCGCTGCTCGGGCAGCAGTTCGGCGAGTGCCGAGGCCCGGCCCTTGCCGTCCTCCGCCAGGATCATGCGGCGCACCGATGTGATCCGCGACGGCTCGAAGAACATGTGCTCGGTGCGGCACAGCCCGATGCCTTCGGCGCCGAAACCGCGCGCGGTACGGCAATCGGCGGGGGTTTCGGCATTGGCGCGCACCTTCAGGCGGCGATGACGGTCGGCCCATTCCATCAGCAGCCCGAAATCGCCGTGCAATTCCGGCTCGACAGTGGCAACTTCGCCCATCATCACTTCGCCGGTGGCACCATCGATGGTGATGCGGTCGCCTTCCGCAACCGTGCGTCCGCCGGCGTTGAAGGTGCGGGCAACCAGGTCGATCGAGACGCCGCCGGCGCCCGACACACAGGGCCGTCCCATGCCACGTGCCACTACCGCCGCATGGCTGGTCATGCCGCCACGCGCCGTCAGGATGCCGCGCGCCGCGTGCATGCCGTGAATGTCCTCGGGCGATGTTTCGGTGCGCACCAGGATGACAGCGTCGCCAAGCTTGGCACGCGCTTCCGCCGTGTCGCTGTCGAACACCACGGCGCCCGATGCCGCACCTGGCGATGCCGGCAAGCCGCGCGTGATCACGTCACGCTTCGCCGCCGGATCAAGCGTCGGGTGCAGTAACTGGTCGAGAGCCCCGGCTTCGACCCGCAAAACCGCCTCCGCCTCGGTAATCAGGCCTTCGCCGGCCATGTCGACGGCAATCTTCAAAGCCGCCTTTGCCGTCCGCTTGCCGCTGCGGGTCTGCAGCATCCACAACCGGCCATCTTCGACGGTGAATTCGATGTCCTGCATGTCGCGGTAATGCGTTTCGAGCAGCGCAAACACCGCCGCCAGTTCGCCGAACACCGCCGGCATGGCTTCTTCCATCGACGCCGCCTTGGCGCCGGCGCGCTGGCGAGCGGCAAGGGTCAGATATTGCGGGGTGCGGATGCCGGCGACAACATCCTCGCCCTGGGCATTGATCAGATATTCGCCATAGGTGACGCGCTCGCCGGTGGCCGGGTCGCGGGTGAACGCCACGCCCGTCGCCGAAGTGTCGCCGCGGTTGCCGAATACCATTGCCTGGACGGTGACGGCGGTGCCCCAGCTTTCGGGGATATCGTTCAATCGCCGATAGGTGCGTGCCCGGTCGGACCGCCACGAGCCGAACACGGCACCGATGGCACCCCAAAGCTGGTCATGCGGATCCTGGGGGAATTCATCCCCCCAATGCTGCGCGACCAGCACCTTGTAGCGCGCCACCAGTTTCTGCAGGTCTTCCGCGGTCAATTCGGTATCGAGGGCGACGCCGCGATCTTCCTTGGTGATCTCCAGCGCGTCCTCGAACAGGTAATGATCGAGCCCGAGCACGACATCGGCATACATCTGGATGAAGCGGCGATAACTGTCCCAGGCGAAACGCAGATTGCCCGATGCGGCGGCAAGGCCCCGCACGGTCGCATCGTTGAGACCGAGATTGAGGACGGTGTCCATCATCCCCGGCATCGACACGCGGGCGCCGGACCGCACCGAAACCAGCAGCGGGTCGGCCGGATCGCCAAAGATCTTGCCGGTGATCGCCTCGACGGCTTCGAGCGCCAGCAGGGTCTCGGTCTTTACCGCATCGGGCAGCTTGCCGCCGGCATCGTAATAGGCGGCGCAGACCGACGTGGCGATGGTGAGTCCGGGAGGAACGGGAAGCCCGATACCGGCCATTTCGGCAAGGTTGGCACCCTTGCCGCCGAGCAACATCTTCTGCGTCGCGTCGCCATCGGCAGAGCCGCCACCAAAGCGAAAGACGGACTTGGTCATGTCAGACTCCAATTTGCCCTCGCCACGCTGCGGAGCGGCCGCACGACGCGCGCCGTCATCCTTCGATCTTTGAAAAATCGGCGACGCTTTTGGCAGCGGCGCGCAGCCGGGCGAGCAGGTTGAGGCGGTTGACACGCACAGCGGCATTGTCGGCATTGACGATCACAGCATCGAAGAACGCATCGACCGGCGGCCGCAGCGCTGCGAGCGACGCCATGGCGGCGGTGAAGTCCTCGGCAGCAACGGCGGCGGCGATTGCCGGCACGGCGGTATCGAGCGCGACCGCAAGCGCAGTTTCGGCGGGTTCGCTGAACAGCGCCGGGTCGGTTGCTCCGGTAAAGACAGTGTTGTCCTTGGCCTCCTCGATACGGAGGATGTTGGCGGCGCGCTTCACCCCGGCAAGGAGGTTGGTTCCGTCGGCTGTGGCGAGCACCGACTGCAGCGCGCGGACACGGGCGAGCAGGCGGACGAGATCGTCCTCGCCGCCGAGGGCGAATACCGCGTCGATGAGATCGTGGCGGACGCCGGCGTCGCGTTGCTGCAACTTCATGCGCTCAGCGAGGAATCCTACGACATTAACTTTATCCGAAATAGGCGGGAAGCTAATTGGCGTCACTTGGTGCCAAAATCGTCCAACGGTCTGCATTGCAAGTCGAATGCCATTAGGCATCAACAAGCTGATCGCGCCTAGCGCCGAGCGCCGGATAGCAAAAGGATCGCGAGAGCCGGTTGGCAATTCGCCGGACGCGAAAAAACCAAAAAGCGTATCCAACTTATCCGCCAACGCCACCGCCACGCTCACCGGCGCGGTCGGCACGTCGTCGCCCTGCCCGACTGGCTTGTAATGGTCGCGGATGGCGTCGGCGACGGCGGGGTCTTCGCCGGCGATGCGCGCCAGATAGGCCCCGGCGATGCCCTGGACTTCGGGAAATTCGCCTACGGTGGCGGAGACAAGATCGGCCTTGCACAATTCTGCCGCGCGCCGCGCGAGCCCTGCATCACCAGCAATGGCGCCGCTCGTCACCAGCCATTCGGCCAACTTGGCAACCCGTTCGACCTTGTCGGCAACCGTCCCCAATTTCTCATGGAAGACGATGCTGTCAAGCTTGGGCAGGAACGCCTCGAGCCCGCCGGCCTTTACCGCCGCCACATCCTGATCCCAGAAGAATTTGGCATCCGAAAGCCGCGCCGAAAGCACGCGTTCGTTGCCCTTGACGATGGCGACACCGCCGTCGCTGGCTACGAGATTGGCGACGCAGACGAATGCCGGTGCCAGCGCGCCCGATGCATCGGTACACGCGAAATATTTCTGGTTCGTGCGCATCGTCAACTGGATGACTTCACGCGGCACCGCGAGGAAATCGGGGGCAAAATGCCCCAGCAACGCCACCGGCCATTCGGTCAGCCCGGCGTTTTCTGCAACCAGCCCGGCATCGGGAATGATCGTCAATCCCGCCGCGCCGGCCGCAGCCGCCGCCTGTTCGATGATCAGCGCCTGGCGTTCGCCCGACGATGCGATCACGAAGCCGGCGCGCAACTGCGCCGCATAGGTCGCCGGGCTTTCGATGCGGATGTCGTCCGCGCCCATGATGCGATGGCCGCGCGTCATTCGCCCACTGGCAAGGCCATGCGCTTCGCATGCGACGATCTCGTCATCCAGCAGCGCGACGATCCCGGTCAGCGGCCGCACCCAGCGCGGGCTCGCGGTTGACGATGACGCCGCGCCCCAGCGCATCGATTTCGGCCAGGCAAAATCGCGGACGATCTGCGGCACCAGTTCGGCAATGATCGCAGCGGCGCCACGACCTTCGCGCCGGATGTGGGCGAACAGCACCACGCCCTTGGGCGTCTCGCGTTCCTCCAACTGGTCGCGCGTCTGGCCGATACCGCGCAGGAAGCCGGCTATCGCGGCTTCGGGCGCGCTTGCCGATGGGCCCTTGCGCTCCTCCGACGCCGCCGCGCTCGCCGCCACCACGTCATGCGCGATCAGCCACAGCCGGCGCGGCGTCGCGTCGGCGATGACTTCGCCATGCGCCAGCCCGGCCGCCTTCAGCCCGTCGATGAACCGCGTCCGCAGTTGGTCGGCTGCCACCGCCTGCATCCGCGCCGGAATTTCCTCGCTGGCTAGTTCGAGCAGGAAATCGCTCATGCCGACACCTGCTTGACCCAGGCATCGGCGACACCCTTCACCAAATCGCGCACCCGGCCGATATAAGCCTGCCGTTCCGCCACCGAAATGACCCCGCGCGCATTGAGCAGGTTGAAGATATGGCTGGCCTTGATCGCCTGGTCATAGGCCGGCAACGGCAGCTTGCGCTCGACCAGCGCCTTGCACTCCTCGGCGACGTCCTTGAAATGCTGGAACAGGCGTTCGGTGTTGGCCGCCTCGAAATTATAGGCGCTGAACTGGCGCTCCTGCTCGAGAAAGACCTCGCCATAGGTCACCGGCGGGCGGGTGTCGTCTCCGTCCGAATAGCGGATGTCGTAGATGCTTTCGACGCCCTGCACGTACATGGCGAGGCGTTCGAGGCCATAGGTAAGTTCACCCGCGACCGGTGCGCAATCATGGCCGCCGACCTGCTGGAAATAGGTGAATTGCGTCACCTCCATGCCGTCGCACCACACCTCCCAGCCCAGCCCCCAGGCGCCGAGCGTCGGGCTTTCCCAATCGTCCTCGACGAAGCGGATATCGTGGAGCCTCCTGTCGATGCCGATGGCGTCAAGGCTACCGAGATACAGATCGATCAGGTCATCGGGCGATGGCTTGAGGATGACCTGGAACTGGTAATAATGCTGCAATCTGTTGGGGTTCTCGCCATAGCGGCCGTCGGATGGGCGCCGGCTCGGCTGGACAAAGGCGGCATTCCACGCGGCAGGCCCAAGCGCACGCAGCGTTGTGGCGGGATGGAAGGTTCCGGCACCAACTTCCATGTCATACGGCTGCAGGATGACGCAGCCGCGCGCGCCCCAGTAGGTCTGGAGCTTGAGGATGATATCCTGGAACGAGAGCGACTTCAGCGGAACGGCCTTCGCAGGTGCGGAAAATTCCTTGGGGGCGTGTAGCGGTGGCGGGGCAAAGGGGTCAACACCTACCCCTTTCCCGCGAGCGGAGCGAGTTTACACGTTGAAGCGGAACAGCATCACATCGCCATCATGGACAACATATTCCTTGCCCTCCGACCGCAGGCGGCCGGCTTCGCGCGCGCCCGCTTCGCCATTGAACTTGACATAGTCGGCAAACGCCATGGTTTCGGCGCGGATGAAGCCTTTTTCGAAATCGCCATGGATTTCCCCGGCGGCCTGCGGCGCGCGGGACCCGAGGCGGACCGTCCACGCGCGGGCTTCCTTGGGGCCAACGGTGAAGAAGGTGATGAGACCGAGCAGTTCGTAGGCGGCGCGCACGACACGGGCGAGGCCGGTTTCGGTCAGGCCAAGAGCTTCAAGATATTCGGGGCGATCGGCGGCGTCCATCATCGCGACTTCGGCCTCGATCGCCGCGGAAACGATGACGGCGCCGGCGCCGACCCTGGCTGCCATTGCCTGCACCGCAGCACTATGGGCGTTGCCGGTGGCGGCGGATGCTTCCTCGACGTTGCAGACATACAGCACCGGCTTGGCAGTCAGCAGCTGTGCCAGCGCAAGGGCGCGGGCTTCTTCCTCGTCCTTGGGCACCACCAGCCGCGCCGGCTTGCCTTCGCGCAGCAGGTCGAGCGCCTGGCCTAGCACAGCAGCCTGCAACTTGGCCTCCTTGTCGCCCTGTGTCGCCTTCTTGAGCAGCGCCGGCACCCGCTTTTCGAGCGATTCAAGGTCCGACAGCATCAACTCCGTTTCGACCGTCTCGGCATCGGACACAGGGTCGACACGCCCTTCGACATGGGTGACGTCGTCGTCCTCGAAGCAGCGCAGGACATGGATGATGGCGTCGGTTTCGCGAATGTTGGCAAGAAACTGGTTGCCAAGCCCCTCGCCCTTCGACGCACCGCGCACAAGCCCGGCGATATCGGTGAATCCCAATTGGGTTTCGATGATCTTCTGCGACCCGCCGATACGCGCCAGGTCGTTCAACCGCGGATCGGGCACAGGGACGTTGCCGACGTTGGGCTCGATCGTGCAGAACGGATAGTTGGCGGCCGCCGCGCTGGCGGTTTCCGTCAGGGCGTTGAAAAGCGTCGATTTGCCGACGTTGGGCAGGCCGACGATACCGCAGCGGATAGCCATTTGTTCTTCCTTTTCAGCGTTGCGGAACGGTGCGCCGCGCCACTTCGCTCATGAACCGTGCATCATCGCCCATGACCAACCACCCGACTTCTGCAGCCACGGCGCCGAGCAGGTCGGCCAGCGGCTCCATCTCCGCCTTGGCGAAGTTACCAAGCACATGGCCGGTCACCCGGTCCTTGTGTCCCGGGTGACCGATTCCGAGGCGTATGCGGCGAAAATCCGGGCCGATATGGGCATCGAGCGAACGAATACCGTTATGGCCCGCCGCGCCTCCGCCATGCTTGACCCGTAGCTTGAAGGGCTCGAGGTCCAGCTCGTCATAGAATACCGAAAGGGCTTCGGTCGGGTCGAGTTTCCAGAATCGCAACGCCTCGCCGACCGAGCGCCCGCTCTCGTTCATGAAAGTCGCCGGCTTGAGGAGGGCGACCTTGTCGTCACCGATGCGGCCTTCACTCACGAGCCCCTGGAACCGCGTCTTCCAGGGGCCGAAACGATGCTGGGCTGCAATGGCGTCGACCGCCATGAAGCCGATATTATGGCGTTGCAGGGCGTGCAACGCACCCGGATTGCCGAGGCCGGCGAAAAGCTTCACCGCATCGGCTCCCCGGGGTCGGCGTTAGGCTGCGGGTGCGGCTTCGGCTTCGCCTGCGGCTTCGGCGGTTTCACTCTTCAATGCCGATGGTGCCACCAGCGTCGCGATGGTGAAATCGCGGTCGGTGATGTGTGACGTCACACCCTTGGGCAGCGAAACGGCGCTGATGTGGATCGAATCGCCCACGTCACGGCCATCGAGGCTGACGTCGATCTGATCCGGAATGGCGTTCGACGGGCAGTCCAGCTCGAGTTCGTGCCGGACGATGTTGAGTACGCCGCCGCGCTTGATGCCGGGCGACTTGTCTTCATCGGTGAAGTGCACGGGCACGGCAACGGTGATGACGGCATTGCCGCTGAGACGCAGGAAGTCGACATGGATCGGCCGATCGCTGACCGGGTGAAACTGCACATCGCGCGGAAGAGTCCGCTCCGACTTGCCGCCGCCGACCGAAATCTCGACAACCGAGTTCATGAAGTGGCCCGAGGACAACTGGCGCACGAGCGCCTTTTCCTCGATGTGGATGGTGACCGCGGTCTGGCCATCGCCATAGATTACAGCCGGAACACGACCGCTGCGGCGGACGGCACGAGAGGCTCCCTTGCCTGCCCGGTCACGTACTTCGGCCGCGAGCTTCAAAGCTTCGCTCATTATATCTCCAATCGAAAGTCAAATCACGACCCCCCCAGGCCTCCAGGGATGCAGAAACGAGGGCGTCGCGAAGCGGTGGCGCATAGGGGAAGTGGGCGGCTAAAGCAAGGTCGACGTGGCTCAGCGTCCCGTGGGTGCGGGAACTGCGGCTGCCCCCTGGAGTGCCGGATCGACAAGCCGTTCAGCCACCAGCCCGCGCGCCGCCAGCAACGCCAGCAGGCCATCGGGACCGCCGTAATGCCCCGCTCCGACGGCGATGAATACCTTGCCCGGTCGCCGCATGACACCGACGATCCAGTCTGCCCAGCGGCGGTTGCGTTCGATCAGCAAGACCCGCATCAGGTTGGGCGACGCCTTGGCCTCCTTGTCGAATTCGCTGGAAATGGTGTCCACGTCGCCCGTTCGCCAAAGCGCCACCAGCTTGCCGGCATCGGCCTCCGCCGTCGGCATGTTACCGATGGTTTCCACCAGCAGCGCCGTCTGGTCCGCATCTGGCAGGGAAGCGAGATAACGGAGCTGTTGCTCGGGCGTTTCCAGTCCGATGATTGGTTTGGTCTGCGCCCTGGCCCGCCTCGTGAGCGCCGGTTCGACACCACTGTCGGCCGTGATGCCGAGCTTTGTCAGCGTGCCTTCGCTGAGCGCGATGGCGGCAAGCCATTCCCGCATCTGGTCGAGTGCCGGCAACGGCAGCCCGGCAGCAGCGGCAGCGGCGGGCAGTCTGGCGGCGGCGGCGGGCGGCAACCGCTGCGCCATCGGCTTGAGCCCCGGTCGCATCCCCAACGCGGCGACCAGGGGCGCGAGCGTGGAAGGGTCGGGTGGAATGATCGTCTCCAGCACCAGTGTATCGGCCGCATCGAAGCGCGCCGCCACCACCGGCTTCAGCCAGACGAAATCCTTGGGCAAGGCATGGACGGTGCCGAACAGCGTGATCTGGGTCGTGGCGTTGCGAATGACCCAGGCGGCCGGCGCAGTCGGCGAAACAGGCGTCAGCGCCGACGCAGTCGGCGAAACAGGCGTCACCGCCGGCGCCGTCGGCGAAGCAGTCGTGGCCGCCGGCGGGACGATCACGGGCGCCGCAACACCGCCAGCCAACGGAAATGCCGCCAGCACCAATGCCGCAATCGAGGCGTCGAATATCCTCACGCAGCAGCCTCCGCCCAGTATTTGTCCTTGAGCAGGCGCTTGTAGAGCTTGCCGGTATCATGGCGCGGCAATTCGGCGAGGAAATCGACCGATTTCGGGCATTTGACATGGCTCAGCCGGGCTCGGCAAAACGCGATCAGCTCGGCTTCCAGTTCCGGACCGGCGTTCGCCATGTCGCGCGGCTGGACGACCGCCTTGACCGCCTCGCCCATCTCCGCATCCGGCACTCCGAACACCGCGACATCGGCGACATCGGGGTGCAGCGTCAGGGCGTTCTCGGCCTCTTGCGGATAGACGTTGACCCCGCCGGATATGATCATGAACGCAGCTCGGTCGGTGAGGAACAGATAACCATCGTCGTCGACATGGCCGATGTCGCCAAAGGTTGCGCCATGGTCGCCAGTGACACTGGCGGTCTTGGCGGCATCGTTGTGATATTCGAACTTCGGCCCGTTGGAGAAATAGATCCGCCCGGTCTGCCCCGGTGGCAGGACACTGTCGTCATCCGCCAGCACCCTGATCTCGCCGAGCACGGCCTTGCCGACCGACCCCGGCTTGGCCAGCCATTCCTGCGGACTGATGGTGGTGAAGCCGGCGCCTTCGGTTGCCGAGTAATATTCGTAGATGACCGGCCCCCACCAGTCGATCATCGCCTTTTTGACATCGACAGGGCATGGTGCCGCCGCGTGAATCGCGACCTTCAGGCTTGAAAGGTCATACGCGCCACGGACCGTTTCAGGCAGCTTGAGCATCCGCACAAACATCGTCGGCACGAGCTGGCTATGGCTGACATGGTAACGCTCGATAAGGGCGAGATACGTCTCGGGGTCGAATTTTTCCATGACCACGACGGTGCCGCCAAATCGCTGCACGGCCATGCAGTAGCGCAGAGGCGCGGCGTGATAGAGCGGCGCCGGTGACAGATAGATCATGTCCTGACCAAAGCTGTAAAAGGTGCCGACAAGCATCGTGAGACCATCGACCTGGTCGAGCGGCCCCTCCGGCAACGGGCCACGCACACCCTTGGGTCGCCCGGTGGTTCCGCTGGAATACAGCATGTCGCGGCCACAGCTTTGATCGGCGATGGCAGTCGCGGGCTGTTCGGCAAGCGCTGCATCCAGATCGGCGAAACCGGCGATTGCGCCACCGCAGGCAAAACGCCCGGACGCCGCAAGGTTCGCAGCCGCGGTCGTCGCAACGGCGCCCAGGCTGGCGGACGCGAAAAGCAGCCTTGCACCCGAATCGGCGACAATATAGCCGGCCTCATCGCCGGTGAGCTTTGTCGACATTGCGACAAACACCAGCCCTGAACGCTGCGCGCCCCAGCATAGCGCCAGATAGTCCGGGCAGTTGGTCATCAGCAGCGCGATGGTATCGCCGCGTTGCAAACCGTGGCTGCGGAACAGATGGGCAAAGCGGTTGGATCGCGCGTCCAGCTCCGCATAACTCATCGTCTCGCCGGTCCCGGCCATGATGATCGCCGGCTTGTCGGGGGTGGCGGCGGCGTGGACGAAGGGATGCATCGGCGGCAGCTTTCGTTAAAGCGGGCAAAAGGCGCAGGACGCGACCGGATCGCTCCCATCGTGTCCCTTGCAATGTCATCGACCTAGCATGCCGATGGTCGCTTGCGGTAGGGTGGCAGTATCAGGAGGGAATCCTCCGGGGGAGTGACGCCATGGCGACGCATTATCGCACCTGCCACATCTGCGAAGCCAATTGCGGCGTGGTGATCGAAACCCAGGGTCGCCGCGTGTTGTCGATAAAGGGCGATGCCGAAAACCCCCTGTCACGCGGGCATATCTGTCCCAAGGCGACAGCGCTGGCCGATTTGCAGGATGACCCCGACCGCCTGCACAAACCTGTCAAGCGCGTCGGGGACGCCTGGGTCGAAATCGGCTGGAGCGAGGCCTATGCCGAGATTGCCGAAAGGGTTGCCGGCATACGCCAGGCCGGGGGCGAGACGGCGATGTATATCGGCAACCCGTCGGCGCACAACTACAGCACGGCGGCGCAGATTCCACTGTTGCGCAAGGCGCTCGAGTCCAAGGCGAATTTCTCCGCGTCCAGCGTCGACCAGGTGCCGCACCAGCTCGTCCAGATGTGGGTTTATGGCCATAATGCGATGTTCCCGGTGCCCGATATCGATCGCACCGCCCATATGGTCATTATCGGCGGCAACCCGCTCGCGTCGAACGGCAGCGTGTGGACGGTTCCCGATGTCAAGAAGCGCATCCTTGCACTTCAGGCGCGTGGTGGCCGACTCACCGTGATCGATCCGCGCCGCACCGAAACTGCCGACATCGCCGACCTGCACCATTTCATTCGCCCGGGCAGCGACCCGGCCCTGCTGGTGGCGCTGCTGCTGTCACTCGACGAAGCCGGTCTGGTCGCGCCGGGCAGGCTGGGGGCGATGCTGGCCGGCTGGGATACGGCATGGGCGGCATTGCGCCGGTTCGACATCGAGGCCTGCGCCGCAGCGTGCAGCATCGACGCCGGCGATATTCGGGCGCTGGCGGCTGCGCTCGGCGACGGTACGCCCGCCGTTGTCTATGGGCGCATAGGCGTTTCCACTGCCAGCTTCGGCACCTTGAATCACTGGCTGATCCAGCTCGTCAATATCGCGACCGGCAACCTGGACCGCGTTGGCGGGGCCATGTTCACGGCACCCGCCGTCGACCTCGTCAGCCAGACCGGTTCGGGAACGCGTGGACGATTCTTTAGCCGGGTTTCCGGGCACCCGGAGTTGCTCGGCGAACTCCCCGCCGTGGCCATGGCCGAGGAGATTGCCACCCCGGGCGAAGGCCAGGTGCGCGCGCTGGTCACCATTGCCGGCAATCCGGTTTTGTCGGTGCCCGATGGCGGCGCGCTTGATACAGCGCTGGAAACGATCGACCTGCTGGTCTGCATCGACATGTATGTCACGGCCACCAGCACCCATGCCGATTACATCCTGCCGCCCTGTGGTCCGCTGGAAAAGGACCACTACCCGCTGTTCCTCGCGCCAATCGCGATTCGCAACTTCGCCAATTATTCGCCGCCGGTGTTCGAACCGGCGCCCGATTCCAGGAGCGACTGGGAAATCATTGCCGAACTGGCGCGCGCCATAGCCGGTGCCTGCGGCCAGCCGCTGCCCAATATAGTGCCGCCACGCGAGACGCTCGACCGGATGTTGCGAAATTCACCGCGCGGGCTGACGCTCGCTGAAGTCGAGGCGCATCCCCATGGCCTGGACCTGGGGGCGCTCGAGCCGCGCCTCCCGGACCGGCTGCGGACACACGACAAGATGATAAACTGTGCGCCGCCGGAGCTTGTTGACGACCTTGACCGGTTTGGCGATTGGCTGGCTGCAGCGCCGGAGCCTGGCCTCGTTCTGATCGGGCGGCGCCACATCCGTAACAATAACTCCTGGCTCGGCAATTCGCGGCGGTTGGCCAAAGGTCCGGCGCGCTGCACTCTGATGATCGCACCGGCCGATGCCGAGGCACGCGGGATACGCGACGGCGCGATGGTTGTCGTCACCAGTGCCTCCGGCCGCGTCGAAGTCGCCGCGGAAATTACCGATACGGTCATGCCGGGGGTCGTTTCCATGCCCCACGGATTCGGCCATGGCCGAAAAGGCGTGAAGCTTTCAGTGGCGCGCGAACGTCCGGGTGCCAGCATCAACGACTTGACCGAACGCAGCCGGATCGACCCGCTTTCAGGCAACGCCGCGCTGGTCGGCACGCCGGTCAGTGTCGAATCCCTCACACACGCAGTTGCAGCCGAATAGAAGCGCAGCTACAGAGCGCGCCATATGGCATTCAAACTCCCCGACCACACCGACCGCGCCAAGGCCGCGGCTGAAGCCCGCAAGGCCAAGCTCGACAAATTCAAGAGTGCGCCACCGCCGGATGAAGCGGCACTCGCCGCGCGCGCCAGGGCAGCCGAAAAGCGCGCCGAACGCGAGGAACAGCGCAAGCTTGAACGCGCTGAAGCCGCGGTGCGCGCCGAAGAGGCCCGTCTCGCCAAGGAAGCCCAGGCCGTTGTCGCGGCCGAGCAGGCGCGGCTCGAGGCCATTGCCCGTGAAGCCGCGCAAAAGGCCGCACGCGACGCACGTTACGCGGCGCGCAAGAAGGGCCGATAGTCACCCGGCTTCGGCAATCGCGCGTCAGGGCTTCTTAAGGGGGAAACCGCGCGGCAGCGGAGACGGCCCCCGCGCGCTGCCTCAATCGCCAGCGTATGCGAGCAGCGCGTTGACCTGGACATTTGCGGCGCGGAGCCGTCCGGCGCCACCAAGATCGGGCAGATCGATCACGAAGGCCGCGCGATCGACCACCGCCCCGGCGTCGCGCAGCAATTGTACGCCTGCCAACGCTGTCCCGCCTGTCGCAATCAAGTCATCGACGAGCAGTACGCGGGCGCCGGGGGGTACTGCATCGGCGTGCATCTCGATGCGATCATGGCCATATTCAAGGGCATAGTTGATGCCGGTAACGCGACCGGGCAGTTTGTTGCGTTTTCGTAGCAATACCAAACCACAGCCAAGCGACTGCGCCAACGCCGCGCCGAAAACAAAGCCGCGCGCCTCGATGCCGGCAATCAGGTCGGGTCGCGGCCCCGCAGCAGACGCCATGCGCTGGATGGTCACCGCGAAGCCTGCTTCATCAAGGAGCAAAGTCGTGATGTCGCGGAACTGTATCCCCGGCTTGGGATAGTCCGGAATGGTGCGGATGAGGGCGCGCAGATCGTCGTGCATCGCGCGCCCTCTCGCGGCTCGATTATTTGACCGGTACTGCGCCGGCTGTTCCGCACTTGGCGAATTTGCCCTTGGCGTCCTTGCACCGCACACCCTTGGCCGGCGCAACAACCACCGGTGGGCATTTGGTGAACTTGCCCTTGGCGTCCTTGCACGGCGCCGCAAATGCGGCAGACGGTGCCAGCGCCGAAAGGCTGATGGCGAATGCGGCGGCCAGGCTCAAGCTACGGATCATCATGGTCTCCTGTGTCAGGAAAAGCAGGATAATCGCCCCGAATCGATTACGCGAGCGTTAAAACGTGAAATGGCGGCCACTGGTCAATGGCCGCCATACACATTTTTTACAGGCGCGATTTATCAGATCGAAGCGGGCTTGCGCTTGATATCGGCCCAGACCCGCTTGTAGCTCAGATAACCCAGACCGGTCATGATGAGCAGGAACAACACGGCGGCAACGCCGGTTGACTTGCGGGCTTCCAGCTTCGGTTCGGCCGTCCAGGTCAGGAAGGTCGCCACGTCTCGAGCATATTGGTCCTTGGTGCCCTTGGTGCCGTCGGCATAGGTGACCTGGCCGTCAGCAGCGAGAGGCGGCGGCATGGCGACGTTGAGCGACCGGAAGTACGGGTTGTAATAAAGCCCGTCAGGCACCTTCCAGTTCGCAGGCGCATCGCGGTAACCAGTGATCAGCGAATGGACATAGTTGGGGCCGTCCTCGCGTGCCTTGGTTATCAGCGAAAGGTCCGGCGGCAACGCCCCGTTCTGGGCGGCGCGAGCCGCGATCTCGTTGGCATAGACCAGCGGGAACTTGTCCGACGGCAGGCCCTTGCGGGTGGTGGGTTCGCCGGTCTTTTCGTCGATCGACGGGATATCGTAGCCCTTGGCGATGGCCTTGATCTCCGGTGCGGAGAAGCCGAGCGCCGCAAGGTCGCGGAAGGCCACCCTATGGATCGAATGGCAAGCGGAGCAGATTTCCTTGTAGACTTGGAAACCGCGCTGCAACTGGCCGCGATCGAAGGTCCCGAAAATACCAAGGTTGCCGGGACCGCGATACGACCATTCGATTTCGGTGGGAGCAAGGTGAAGCGCTCTGACCGGATCGGGCGTCACTGCATCGCGGGGCTGAACAGCACCCCACAACAACGCGAGCACGAACACAAGGCCAACGCCGAGGGCGCCGAGACGAACCATTTCAAATGTCCCTTATTCGGCCGGCTGCGGCATGGTGCCGCCAAAGCTTCCTGCCGATCCGGGAGGCGGGGTCCGGCCATATTTGGCAAGCACCGACTCCGAAATCGAATTGGGCAATGGCAAGGTCTTTTCAAAGCGCGCGATCAACGGAATGATGATCAGGAAGTGCGCGAAATAGTAGGCCGATGCCAACTGCCCGATGCGCACCCACGGCTCCTCCGCCAGCTTGCCGCCGCAGACGCCGAGCAGGATGCAGTCTGCAACCAGAACCCAGAAGAAAATGCGGTTGAGCGGACGATAGCTGTTCGAACGCACCGGCGAGGTATCAAGCCAGGGCAGGAAGAACAGCAGGAGGATCGCCGACAGCATGGCGAGCACGCCCCACAACTTGGCTGGAATGAACAGGAAGTTGGTCGTGAACGCCTTCAGGATGGCGTAGAACGGCAGCAGATACCATTCCGGCACGATGTGCGGCGGCGTCGAAAGCGGGTTGGCGGGGATGTAATTGTCCACTTCACCCAGCGCATTCGGCAGGAAGAACACAAAGATCGCGAAGATCGTCAGGTACACGCCGAGGCCGAAAAAGTCCTTGGCGGTGTAATAGGGGTGGAACGGCACCGTATCCTGCGGACCCTTCACATCGACCCCGGTAGGATTGTTGGACCCCGGGATGTGCAACGCCCAGACGTGCAGGATGATGACGCCGAAGATGATGAACGGCAGCAGATAGTGCAACGAGAAGAAACGGTTGAGCGTCGCATTGTCGGGCGAGAACCCGCCGAGCAGCCAGGTGTGGATGGCTTCACCGACGATGGGCACAGCCGAGAACAGGTTGGTGATGACCGTCGCGCCCCAGAAGCTCATCTGCCCCCACACGAGCACATAGCCCATGAATGCCGTTGCCATCATCAACAGGAAGATCACCAGCCCGAGCAGCCACAACACTTCGCGCGGCGGCTTGTACGAGCCGTAGTACAGCCCGCGGAAGATGTGCACATAGACGACGGCAAAGAAGAAGCTGGCGCCGACGGCGTGCATGTAGCGCAGCATCCAGCCATTGTTGACGTCGCGCATGATGAATTCGACGCTGTCGAAAGCGATGCCTGTATTGGCGGCATAGTGCATGCCCAGCACGACGCCGGTGATGATCTGGATGACCAGCGCAACACCTGCGAGAACGCCGAAGTTGTAGAAATAATTCAGGTTCTTCGGCGTCGGATAACCGGCACCGAGTGCGCCATAGACCAGCCGCGGCAATGGCAGCCGGCTATCCATGTAACGACCGAAATCGGTCGTCGGTTCATAATGTTTGGCCCAGGGAAAGCTCATTGTTCTGATCCTAGCCGATGGCGACCGAGGTGGGAGACTTGAAGGCATATTGCGGCACTTCAAGATTCTTTGGTGCTGGTCCGGCGCGGATACGGCCGGCCGTATCGTACTGCGAACCATGGCAAGGGCAGAAATAGCCACCAAAGTCGCCGCGCTTTTCGCCTTCGCGGGCACCGAGCGGCACGCAGCCCAGATGCGTGCAGACACCCAGTGTGATCAGCCACTTCTCATTGCCGGGCTTGGTACGCTGCGCCAGCGTTTCCGGGTCACGGAGTGTCTTGGCATCGACCTTGTTGGCCGCTGCGATTTCCGCCGGGGTGAGCTGGCGAGCGAACACCGGCTTGCCGCGCCACGGCACGACAATCGCCTGGCCGGGCTGGATTGCAGCAAGGTCGAGATCGATCGATGCCAGCGCCAGCACATCTGCCGAGGGATTCATCTGGTTGATCAGCGGCCATACGACGGCAGCGGCGCCAACAGCGGCGAACGCCCCGGTCGCAACATAAATAAAATCGCGCCGACGTTCACCGTCGATCGTGAGATCATCGCCGTGGGGAAGCTGGGTTTCGCTTGCCATTTGAAGCCTCTGACAGCCGGAACGAATGGTACCGGGGTAAATTAAAGGACGTGCCCTGAGCGCATAGCGTTTCCAGCACGAAAAACGCAACGCCGTTTTTGGAGACATTTTGGCGCGGGGGTCGCGATACGCGGCTGCACAAAAGCACAAGACACCGCTTTCGTTGCGGCCCCAGGTGCGGCTAGAGAAGAGCGATGATCACACTCGATGACCGGCAGCTTGCCGCCCAGACCTGGTTCCGCACACTCCGCGACGACATCTGTTCGGCGCTGGAAACACTGGAGGATGAAGGCGGCAGTGATGCCGACGCCGCGCCGGCCGGTCGCTTCGAGCGCACCGCCTGGGACCGTCCGGACCCCAGCGGCGCGCACGGCGGCGGCGGCGTCATGTCGGTCCTGAAGGGCCGCGTCTTTGAAAAGGCCGGAGTCAACATCTCGACGGTGCACGGCACCTTTTCGCCGGAGTTTGCCAAGCAGATCAATGGCGCCGGTGAAGACCCACGGTTCTTTGCCACGGGGATCAGCCTTGTCCTGCATCCACGCAACCCGCTGGTGCCGGCTGTCCACCTCAACACGCGCTATCTCGTTACCACCAAGGCCTGGTTCGGCGGCGGCACCGACTTGAACCCGGCAATCCCGGACGACGCGCAAACCATCGCCTTCCATGAAGCACTGGCGGCGATGTGCGACAGCCATGACCCGGCGCACTACCCGGCGTTCAAGAAATGGGCCGAGGAGTATTTCTGGGTGCCGCACCGCAATCGCCACCGCGGCGTCGGCGGTATTTTCTATGATCATCTCGACACGGATTGGGACAGGGATTTCGCTTTTACCCGGGACGTGGGGCGTAGTTTCCTCGATGTTTATCCGCGGCTGGTGCGCGAGAAGATGCATTTGTCGTACACAGCCGAGCAGCGGCTGGCGCAGTTGCGCTATCGTGGTCTCTATGCCGAATTCAATCTGGTGTATGACCGCGGGACAACATTCGGGCTGAAGACCGGCGGCAACGTCGAAGCGATTTTGATGAGCCTCCCGCCTGAAGCGCGCTGGGACTGATGACACTCGCCCCGGTCCCGCCGGGTCATGTTGCCACCATCGTCACCAGCCTCGAAATGCTGGCTCCGCCCGCCCCCGCGCCGCCGCCGAAATCGGCCCTGCGGCTGGTGCGCTGGGAGGCACCGGTGGATCGCAATCGCTATCGCGCGCTTTTCCGTGAGATCGGCAGCCATTGGCTTTGGTGCGGGCGCTTGACGCAGGATGATGCGGCATTGTCCGCGATCCTCGATGTTGCGACCACGCAAGTGTGGGTGGCGACCCGCCGCGACGGTGTCGCCGTCGGGTTGCTCGAGCTTGATTTCGCATTTGAGGCAGTGGCCGAACTGACCTATTTCGGGCTGGTGCCCGGGATGACCGGCACTGGCCATGGCGGCTGGTTGATGGCCCATGCCCTGCACAAATGCTGGCGGCCCGGCATTTCGCGGGTCTGGGTGCATACCTGCGACCTGGATCATCCATCGGCCTTGGGGTTTTACCGTCGCCACGGCTTCACGCCGTTTGCGCGCGCTGTCGAGGTGTATGAAGATCCCCGCCACGCCGGGCTGTACCCGGCCGACGTCGCGCCGCAAGTGCCGTTGCTTTAGCTGCCAGCGGGTCGGACCCTAGCGGTTCAATTTGCGGTAGATAACCGTGGAGGCCGCCGCGCTGCCCATGGCAGCCACCGTCGAGAACGCCGCCGTGGCCAGCGCCGCTGCAAACATCCCGGCCGATTTCAGCCCGGCCAGAGTCAACACCGAAGCCAGCGCCGCGCCAACGCCTGCCGCAATCAATCCGGCCCCGAAGATGAACAGCATCCCCAAAACAAAGAACAGCATGATCGCAAGTCCGTGTCCCTCGGTCAGTCGCCAACTGCGCTGCAGCAACGCCAGCGGACCGAGCCGTTCGACAACAGCCAGGGGAACGACAAGATAGAGCCGCGCCGCGATGTACAGCCCTGGAACCACGAACAACAGCAAGCCCAGCCCGGTCGGTAGTGCCGACAGCAGCAAGGCCCCCACATAGCCTGGCAGCGCGACCAGCGCGGCCCGCAACGCCGCACGCGGCGCCTTATCCGGCAACGCCACCATATGCGCCACAGCCAACAAGGCGATGGCGCCGACAAGTCCCGGCAGCACCATCAACTGCAAAACCACGATCGGGGTGAATCCGGCAATGGTGCGCGGGGGCGCCGGCCCGAACACCACCAGCGCCATATCGACGAGCAAGGTGAACGGCGCCGCAATCGCGAACATGGCGGCAAAATCGGCCCGCAGGGCGGCAACCATGCCCTGCCAGATTTCCGCGAATTTCAGTGACGGCACGCTTTATGCAGCGCTGCGGGCAACGCCTGCCGTTGCCATCAGGTCGCCCAGTTCCCCCGCCTGGAACATCTCCATCATGATATCGGAGCCCCCGACGAATTCGCCCTTTACATAAAGCTGCGGCACCGTCGGCCAATCCGAATATTCCTTTACCCCGGCCCTGATCTCGGGGTCCGCGAGGACGTCAACGCCCTCGAATTCGACTCCGAGGCGCTCAAGAATGGCGACGGCGGTGCTGGAAAAACCGCATTGCGGAAAAAGCGGCGTCCCCTTCATGAACAACACGACATCGTTGTCGTTGACGAGGGTTTCGATGCGGTGATGAACGACGTTGGTCATGGCGAGGATCCTCAAGCCGGGGTTGTAACAAGTTGCAGGGCATGGAGCAGACCGCCCATGCGCCCGCCAAGGGCATTGTAAACCATCTGGTGCTGCTTGACGCGGCTCAACCCGGCGAACTGGGGAGCAGCGACCCGGGCAGCGTAATGGTCGCCATCGCCGGCCAGATCGGTAATCTCAACCACCGCGCCGGGAAGCGCCGCAAGAATGGCCGATTCGATATCTTGTGCTGCCATTGCCACGACTACATCCGCTCCATGACCTGGCGGCGCGCTTCAGCGGCAAAGTTGGCGAATTCGCCGCGTACCTCGGTCTCGGTTATACCCGCTGCGGCCAGGTCGCCGATGACCTTGCCGATCACGTCCTCGTCGCCGGGTTCGACAAGATCGGCAATGACGACGCTGCCGGCATAGGCTTCCGCTGCTTCGCCACTGCGGCCCAGCTTTTGCGCAGCCCACAACCCGAACAGCTTGTTGCGCCGCGCCGCTACGTTGAACTGCAGTTCGGCATCATGGGCGAACTGGTTCTCGAAGGCGGCTTCGCGGTTGTCGAAGGTGGTCATGCTGCTCTCCGCAGGAAACTGATTGACTGCAGATAGAGGGCGGCAGCCGCGGGTTCAATGCGCAAGCCCCATGACCCGGCCAGTTTCTTGGCTTCAGCCAAAATCGTTGCACTCCGGACGCCGGGAGGTGGAGGAACCGGAGGCCCGTAAGCGGGGCGGCGCGCGACCCGCATTGTAAGCAGGCAAACGGCGCGCTATGTGCAATGTTCCCGCCCCGGCTGCGTCGTCACAGGCGCTGGTCGGGGCTTTGAATTTCCACAGGCCCGCTCGCCCAGGCGCGCCATCTGAGGAGGATAGCCATGACCCGGCGCCGCCAGATTTACGAGGGCAAGGCCAAGATCCTCTATGAGGGGCCCGAACCCGGCACGATCATCCAGTACTTCAAGGATGATGCGACAGCATTCAATGCCCAGAAAAAGGGTACGATCAGCGGCAAGGGCGTGCTCAACAACCGCATCTCCGAGCATCTGTTCACCCTGCTTGCCACCATCGGCATCCCGACGCACTTCATCCGCCGGCTGAACATGCGCGAGCAACTGGTGCGCCAGGTCGAGATCATTCCGATCGAAGTCGTCGTCCGCAACGTCGTCGCCGGCAGCCTCGCCAAGCGATTCGGCATGGAGGAGGGCACCACCCTGCCCCGCACGATCCTCGAATATTATTACAAGGACGATGCACTCAACGATCCGCTGGTAACCGAGGAGCATATCGCCGCGTTCGGTTGGGCCAGCCAGGAAGAGATGCACGACATCGCCGACATGGCGATTCGTATCAACGATTTCATGGCCGGGCTGTTTGCCGGCGTCGGCATCCGGCTGGTCGATTTCAAGCTGGAATTCGGCCGGCTGTTCGACGGCGATTTCGCCCGCGTGATCCTCGCCGACGAGATCAGCCCCGATGGTTGCCGCCTTTGGGACATGAAGACCAACGAAAAGCTCGACAAGGACCGCTTCCGGCGCGACCTCGGCGGCGAATCGGAAGCCTATCAGGAAGTTGCGCGGCGGCTCGGCCTGATGCCTGAGGGCGACGAAGCGTCGGCAGTCCTCGACCTCGACGAGCACCGGAAGGCGCGCGGCAAATGAAGCGGCTGGGGCTCGCGGCGATCCTGCTGATCGCCACCCCCGTCGGAGCACAGGTCGGCAGGAGCCTAAGCAAAAGTGTCGCCAAGGTGGATCTTGCCGCGATTGCCCCCGTGGTGCAGGCGGTGCTCAACGGCGAAGCGGTCGGCGGCTTCCGGCCCTGGACGGGCAGCGATGGCAGCACCGGCAATGTTCGGCTGATCAGCGGCGGCGCCAAGGCCGGCGCGCCCTGCGGCCACGTCCGGCTGACCGTGATACGCAACAGCGTGGAACATACCGGCTATAAATTCCGCTACTGCAGGGCCGCCGACGGCCAGTGGAAGACCGCCGGCTGAGAACGCCGGCCGCTTTGGCCGCAACGGCTTGCCCGCAACGTCCGAGCCGACTAGAGGCTGCCCTATGAAAGCCCGTGTCACCATCACCCTGAAGCCCGGCGTACTCGATCCACAGGGCCGCGCCATCCAGAATGCCCTTGGCGGTCTCGGCTTCGCCGGCGTCGATGGTGTGCGACAGGGCAAATATATCGAACTCGACCTCGCCGATGGCACAAGTGCGGACGCCATCGACGAGATGTGCCGCAAGCTTCTCGCCAATACCGTGATCGAGAATTACCGGATCGAAGTCCTGTGAAAAGCGCCGTCATCGTCTTTCCGGGCTCAAACTGCGACCGGGACCTGGCGGTGGCCATCACGCAGATCACCGGCACGGCGCCGGCGATGGTGTGGCATCACGACAGCGAGCTGCCGGCGGGCCTCGACCTGATCGCGCTGCCCGGCGGCTTTTCCTATGGCGATTATTTGCGCTCCGGCGCGATGAGCGCGCGCTCGCCGGTGATGCGGGCGGTGATCGCCGCTGCCAACGAGGGCCGCGCCGTACTGGGCGTCTGCAACGGCTTCCAGGTGTTGACCGAGGCCGGGTTGTTGCCGGGCGCGCTGATGCGCAATGCGGGCCTCGATTTCGTCTGCCGCGACGTCACCCTGACCGTCGGCAACAACCAGACGATGTTTACCAGCCGCTATGACGCCGGTGAAACCATTCGTATCCCCGTGGCGCATCATGATGGCAATTACGTCGCCGACGCCGAGACGCTTGACCGGCTCGAGGGCGAGGGTCGGGTGGTTTTTCGCTATGCCGAGGCGGTCAACGGTTCGGCGCGCGACATCGCCGGCATCGTCAACGACACCGGCAACGTGCTGGGGCTGATGCCGCACCCCGAGCGCCTGATCGAAGCGGAACAGGGCGGCACGGATGGCCGCCGGCTGTTCGAAGCATTGGAAGCCGCACTGGGCTAGGCCCAGGCGCCCGGTCGATCGGCCGCAGCGTTGGTTCAGCTCAACAGTTTCGCCAGGAAATCCGGGTGGATCGACCAGCCGGCAAAGCCCGCGAGTCCCATCAAGACACCGAATGCCCCGAACACCCATGCTGCGCCCAAAGCCCACCATGAATCAGCCAGCGCGGCGACCGCCGCCACCGATATTGCGATGCCGACCAGAGCATCGGCGGCGTCGAACTGGTCGTCGTGATAGTTCATGGTGTCGTATGCCGCCTCGAATCCGCGCGCCTTCGATTGCAGTTGCGGCAGCTCGCGGGTGTATTTGGCAACATCGGCCGCCAATCGCGCCGTCTGCGCCGCAACGGCTGCCTTGTCGTGTGCCAGCTCGCCCAGTACCGCCAACTGGTCGCCGGCGCCCTGGGTGATATGCAGCTTGGTCTTGGTTGCCTGGTACTCGCCCCAGGTATCGACGGCATCGGCCTTGGCCTGCTGCATCGCCTGGACGATATTGTCGTCCTTGATATGGCAAAGCCCGAGGAAGACCGACAGAACGACGACGCTGATCGCCACGGTGCGGTTCAGCCGCTTGTCGTTCCCTTCCGCGGGCAAATCGTCCATTTATCAAACCTCTGTCTTGAACAAGCCGAAATCCGTTCGGGTATCGAACACATCGATACCCTCTGCCGCCTTGAAGAACGCCACGATGCGATAGGTAACCGGGGTCAGGATCACTTCCCAAAGCACCTTGAGCAGGTAGTTGGTAAACAGCACATGAATGACAAGGCTGGTTTTCCAGACGCCGAGGAATGCCAGCGGGTAGAAGATCAGGCTGTCGACCCCCTGTCCGACAATCGTCGAGCCGATCGTCCGCGTCCACAGCATCCGCCCGCCGGTCCACACCTTCATCCGCGCCAGCACGAAGGCGTTGGCCATTTCGCCCGCCCAGAAGGCCGCGATCGAAGCGAAAAAGATGCGCGGCACCTGGCCAAACACCTCGGCGAGCGCCGCTTGACCGCTCCAATCGGGCGACGGCGGCAACGAGACGACGACGAAGGCCATGGCCGCTGCAAAGACCGAGGCGGCAAACCCCGCCCAGACGACGCGGCGCGCACGTGCAAAGCCGTACACCTCGGTGAGCACGTCGCCGAGCACATAGCCCAGCGGAAAGAACAGGATGCCGGCGCCAAAAGTCACGGTGCCGAATATCGGCAAGGTCAGTTGCGCCGGCTTTCCCGCTCCGATGAGGTTCGAGCAGATCAGGATGACCGCGAAGGCCGCCATGGCAAAATCATAATAGCGGAGTTGGCGCCCGGCGAGTGCGTCAGCCTCGATGGCAACGATGCCAGCTGGCTCCTTGGTGGCGGTGATATCCATGGTTGGCAGGTCCCCTTGCTACCCGGATTGTAGCGGGTGGCGACAGGGACGAAAGGGGGAAGGTGTCGCGGCGGCGCCGGCTCACCCCAGCCGGTCGATGAACGCGATCAGCGCGGCCTCGTCGTCCGCCTTGCTGAACTTGCCCGCCAGCAGCCCGTCCCGCCAACCGGCAAACACGCCGGGATGGATGTACGCCGACCGGCATACGGCTGGCGTATTGCGAAGCAAACCGGCCGTGTCGCGCACGCACCCCGCGATCAGCCGCCGCGCCTCGGTATCGCTGAGCGGTGGGTCGATATCGGCGAGCGCCCGCGCCGCCGCCAGCGTCGCAGCCCAGGTGCGGAAATCCTTGGCGGTAATGTCGGCACCACTGATCTCGCGGAGATAGGCGTTCACATCGGCGGAACCGATGTCGTGGCGGGCGCCATCCGCATCGACGAACTGGAAAAGCCTTTGCCCCGGCAGTTCGTTCAACCGACGAATGATCGGCAATACGCGGCGATCACTGATGCGAGCCCGGTGATGAACGCCGCTCTTGCCCTTGAAGTCGAGCGCGAGCGCGGCGCCATCGGCCTTTACATGTCGCGACCGCAGGGTGGTCAGGCCAAAGCTCTTGTTCGTGCGTGCGTATTCGTCGTTGCCGACGCGGATCAGCGTCGCCTCCAGAAGCCGCACGACCGTGGCCAGGACCCGCTCCCGGCTGAGGTCCCGGCGGCGAAGGTCGCGATCGACGGCAGCGTGGATCGTCGGCAACGCCCGCCCGAACGCCGCCATCTGGCTGAATTTGGCGGAATCGCGCGTCTCCCGCCAGCGCGCGTGATAGCGATATTGCTTGCGGCCCCGCATGTCCCGGCCAGTGGCCTGGATATGGCCATTTGGGTCGGGACAGATCCACACATCGCGCCACGCCGGCGGAATCGCCAGGGCCGCGATGCGCTTGCGCGTTGCAGCGTCACGCACCGTGCGGCCGGACGCGGTCCGGTAGTGGAACCCTTCCGCAACAGGTGTGCGGGTGATGCCGGTATCGTCGTCGTTGACATAGCGCAGCCCAGCGCGGCGCGCGGCTTTCCTGTTGGTGGTTACCGCTGTTGCCATCTCGCACCCTCGTGCCGGTATGTCGCCGGCCTGAAACCGCCACGGTTGGGGCCGGTTCCGTGTTCTTGTTACGTTCCACATATGCTAGTCTTGCTTGATGGCTGATTCGCCGCCCCTTCGATGGTTGTATCTCGATCTCAACAGCTATTTTGCCAGCGTCGAGCAACAGCTCAATCCCGCCCTGCGTGGCCGTGCGATCGTCGTGGCGCCGGTCGACAGCGATTCGACCAGCGCCATCGCCGCCAGCTATGAAGCCAAGGCCTATGGCATCCGCACCGGCACCCGGATCCGCGACGCCAAGGCGATGTGCCGAGACCTCATCATCGTGCCAGGGCAACACCGGCAATATGTCCGCTTCCACCACGAAATTGTCGCAGAGGTGGAACGGCATGTGCCGGTGAGCGCAGTGTGCTCGATCGACGAAGTAGCGTGCCGGCTGATGGACAACGAAAATGGCATCGCCGAGGTACGGGCGCTGGCGACACGTATCAAGGCGGGCATTCGCGCCAATGTCGGGGTGGCGCTAACATCGTCGATCGGCGTCGCGCCCAACCGCCTGTTGGCGAAAATGGCGGCCGACATGCAGAAGCCCGACGGATTGACGATTCTCGACGCCGCGAGCGTGCGGTCGCGTCTGGAGGCGTTGCAGTTATCGGATATTCCCGGCGTCGGCCGCAACATGGAGCGGCGCCTGGCGGCCAAGGGCATCGTCGAGATGCGCCGCCTGTTGGCGATGGGGCCGGATGAAGCCCGCCGCGCCTGGGGCAGTATCTGGGGCGAACGCTTGCACTGGCTTTTGCAGGGTGTCGATCTTGCCGAAATCGCAACCGAGCGTCGCAGCATCGGACACAGCCACGTCCTCGGGCCAGAAAAGCGGGCGCCTGATCGGGCACGGCTGGTGGCGCGGCGGTTGTTGATGAAGGCCGCCACGCGCCTGCGCCGGGCAGACTGCCGGGCCGGGCTGCTCGGGCTGTCGGTGAAGGCCGAACCGGAAAACATGGGCAACGCCAAGCCGAAGTGGCATCGAACCATGCGATTGCCGCAGGTGATGGACAGTGTCACGCTGCTCGCGGCGCTGGACGGGCTATGGACGCGGATGCTGTCCGAGTTTGCGCACCGCCGGTTCCTGCAGGTCGGCGTCACCCTGGCGGAATTGCAGGCGGCCGACGCCGTGCAACTCCACCTGTTCGATGGCGGTGTCGCGCTGGGCCCGCGTGAGGATGCACGGCGGCTGGCGTTGTCGAACGCCATCGATCGCATGAACACCCGCTTTGGCCGCGATGCCGTGACCTTTGGACACGATGTGGCCGGGGCGACGAAATCGTCGGGACCACGGATCGCCTTCACCCGGATTCCGGACTTGGCAGAATTTCACGAGTGACATTGCGCGGGGGTCCGCGTTTTCAGTGCAGCTTCAGCTTGGGCCGCACCACCTGGTTGACATGGCCGACGAGCAGCAATGACAGCCCCTTGACCCATCCGTGGATCGCCAGCAAGTGCATCCGGTACAGCGATGTATAGACGAGCCGCGCCAACCGCCCCTCGATCGCCATGCGGCCCCCGACCAAATTGCCCATCAGGCTGCCGACCGTCGTGTATTTCGCCAGGCTGACCAGTGAGCCATTGTCCTTGTAGACGAACGCTTTCAATGGCTTGCCTTCAACCAGCGCACGCAGGTTGCGAAACGCGGTCGTCGCCATCTGATGCGCCGCCTGGGCCCGCGGTGGAATCGGTTTCTGGCCTTCGCCCGGAACGAAGCTGGCGCAATCGCCTATGGCCAAGATTGCCGGATCGCGGGTGGTTTGCAGCGTCGGCAGCACGACGAGCTGGTTGCCGCGGGTCGTTTCGAGCCCGGCAATATCCTTCAGGAAATCGGCGCCCTTCACGCCGGCCGCCCATACCTTGAGGTCGCAGGGGATCGTTTCGCCGTCCTTGGTGAGAATGGCCTCTGCGGTGGCGGAAACAACCTGGGTGCCGGTCAGCACGCGGACGCCAAGGGCCTCCAGCTCGGCCGTGGCCGCTGCCGCCAGCTTGTCCGGAAGCGCGGGCAAGATGCGCGGGCCGGCTTCGATGAGCGTTACCTGCAAGCGCTTTTCGTCGAAGACTTCCAGCCCGTAGAAGCCCAGCGCCGATGCCGCCGAATAGAGTTCTGCGGAAAGCTCGACCCCGGTTGCGCCCCCACCGACGATCGCCACACGCGCATAGGCGTCTGCCGAAGGGTCGGCGGTCATGGCACGCGACACCCGCAGGCACTGGTTGAGCAGCCGCCGCCGAAAACGATCGGCATCGGCCCGGGTATCGAGCGACAGGCAATGCTCGCGCACCCCGGGCGTGCCGAAGTCGTTCGATACCGAACCGACCGCCAGCACCAGATAGTCATAGCGAATGCGATGGCGACCGATGACTTCGGTGCCATCCTCATCGCGAATCGGGGCAACGATGATCTCCTTGGCGTCGCGATCGATGCCTTCGAGCGCGCCGTCGAAATATCGATAACCCCAGCGGTAGGCATGGCCGCGGTAGCCGACCTCATCGAGATTGGCATCCAGTGACCCTGCCGCAACTTCGTGCAGCAATGGCTTCCAGATGTGGGTCGAATTGCGATCGACGAGGATGATGTCGAACTCGCGCCGTCCGAAATGCGCGCCAAGCTTGGCGACAAGCTCCAGCCCGCCGGCGCCACCCCCGACCACGACAATCTGCGTCTTCTTGCCGTCTGCCCGCCGCACCATTCAGAGTCCCCGCCAGTTATGGCGCAACCTTAGCGATGACGCAGCGATTGCCCAAGCGGCGAGACGACCCAACCCCGGGGGGGAGCGGCACGCTCAGTAGAAGAAGCGTTCCTCGACGATCTTGCCGTCCTTGACCGTGAACAGCGCGATCTCGTCCATCGTCATGCGATTGCCGGTCTCCTTCTGGGTGACATCCATCACCCAGCGGACGCTGAACTGGTCGCCATTGACCCAGGGACCGAAGGTTTCGACGCTGTGAACATCGTGGGCGCCGTACCACCATTCACCCTTGCCGGCGACCGCGGCCCTGCCCTCGATACGCGCCATCGGGCCGTCCATGGCCTCGATGCTGACAATGTCGTCGGACCAATATTTGCTGCCGATGCCATCAAGGTTGCCGGCCTTGGCCATGGCCACCACATCGGCGGCGATTTTCCGCGTCGTCATGACTGTTCTCCCAATGATTTGTGAGAACATAACATGAATATCATGAAAGGGCGATGACAGAATTGCAGGGGCAGCGGGTGACAGTGCGCGCTACCTTCGCTATCGCCGGTTGCATGACCGAAATCACCCCGCAGATCGTTGCCGAGCACGGCTTCACCCCGGACGAATATGCGCGCGTCGTCGCCAGCATGGGGCGAGTCCCCAACATGCTCGAGCTCGGTATATTTTCGGTGATGTGGTCGGAGCATTGCTCGTACAAATCGTCGCGCATGCACCTCGCCAAGCTGCCGACAAAGGCACCCTGGGTCATCTGCGGTCCTGGCGAAAATGCCGGCGTCATCGATATCGGCGATGGCGACGCCGCCATCTTCAAGATGGAGAGCCACAACCACCCGAGCTTCATCGAGCCCTACCAGGGGGCTGCCACCGGGGTTGGCGGCATCCTGCGCGATGTCTTCACCATGGGGGCGCGGCCGGTCGCCAACATGAACGCGCTGCGTTTCGGCGAAATCGACGCACCTAAGATGAAGCACCTCATCAAGGGCGTCGTCGCCGGCATCGGCGGCTATGGCAATTGCGTCGGCGTGCCGACCGTTGGCGGCGAGACCAATTTCCACAAGGCTTACGACGGCAATATCATCGTCAACGCCATGACGGTCGGCATCGCGAAACAAGACAAGATTTTCTACAGCGCCGCCGCCGGGATCGGCAATCCGGTGGTTTATGTCGGGTCGAAAACAGGCCGCGACGGAATCCACGGCGCCACCATGGCCAGCGCCGAATTCGATGACTCCAGCGAGGACAAGCGGCCGACGGTGCAGGTCGGCGACCCGTTCACGGAAAAGTTGCTGATCGAAGCCTGCCTCGAGCTGATGGCCTCGGATGCGATCGTCGCCATCCAGGACATGGGCGCCGCCGGGCTGACCTCGTCGAGCGTCGAGATGGCGTCGAAGGGCGGCGTCGGCCTGCGCCTCGATCTCGACCGGGTGCCCGTCCGGGAAGAGGGGATGACACCCTATGAGATGATGCTGAGCGAAAGCCAGGAGCGCATGCTGATGGTGCTCAGGCCCGGTGGCGAGGGTATTGCCGAAAAGATCTTCCGCAAATGGGAGCTCGACTTCGCCGTGATCGGCGAAGTCGTCGAGGGCGGTAACCTGACCCTGACATTCCATGGCGAAGTCGTGGGCGACATCCCCCTGGGGCCACTTGCCGATGAAGCGCCGAAATATGATCGCCCCTGGGTGCCGACACCCAAGCGCGCGCCGTTGACCGATGTACCGGAATCGACCGACATCGGCGCCGATTTGCTGAAACTGATGGCCTGCCCCGACCTCGCCTCCAAGCGCTGGATCTGGGAGCAATATGACCATATGGTCGGCGCCGACACCGTGCAACGGCCGGGCGGCGACGCTGCAGTGGTACGCGTGCATGGCACGAAGAAAGCGCTGGCGATCACCACCGATTGCACCCCGCGCTATTGCTTCGCCGATCCGGTCGAAGGCGGCAAGCAGGCGGTGGCGGAAGCCTGGCGCAACCTCATCTCGGTCGGTGCCAGGCCGCTGGCGATCACCGATTGCATGAATTTCGGCGCGCCGACACGGCCCGAAATCATGGGGCAGTTCGTCGGCTGCATCGAAGGCATGGCGGAAGCGTGCCTTGCGCTGGATTTCCCTGTTGTATCGGGGAATGTCAGTTTGTACAATGAAACCAATGGGGTAGGCATCTTGCCGACGCCGGCGATTGGTGGCGTGGGTGTGATTGAGGACTACGACTGGCGGTGCTCGATGGCTTTTTCGATGGAAGGGGACGAAATCTGGGTCGTGGGCGGAGATTATGACGGGCACCTCGGCCAATCCCTGTGGCTACGCGAATGCCAGGGTCGCGAAGACGGCCCGCCCCCGCCGGTCGATCTCTTGGCAGAGCGCCGTACCGGCGAGTTTATCAGCGATTTGATCCGATGGGACAATGTCACTGCTGTCCACGATGTTTCGGATGGCGGCGTTCTTGTCGCGCTGGCGGAAATGGCGCTTGCCGGCGGAATCGGTGCTGTCGTTTATGATGATGAAATGCGTTCGGCGGCGGAGGCGTTCGGTGAAGACCAGGGACGCTATGTGATAACGACACCGCCAACCACGATTAAGGAAGCGCCGGTGCGCATGCGTCGCATTGGCTGGACAGGAGGTTCGAAGGTTGGTGGCATCGAACTTTCCGCGCTCCGCGCCGCGCATGAGGGCGCGCTACCGGCGATGCTGCAGGGCGAACTATAGCCGCACGTCATTCCGCGCCAGCCCTGCACCTCGTCGGTTTACCGGCTCGCCCAAATGGCTCGCTCCCTTCCCACCAGGCGCCAATCAGCCTGACACAAGCAGGGTGCCAGCGCTCCCGATCTTGAATCCAGCGCGAAACGCGCCATCTTCCATGCTGGCGCTTCCGCCACGGAGACCTGCGACCGCAATGGCCGCCACCTTTACCGCCATCGATGCAAAAGCCATGTTCGGCAACGACCCGGCCGCCATTCGCGCCCGTGTCGAGGTCGCCGAAAAGCTGCTGGAGCGCGTTTTCATCATCCCCGGCATCAACCGCGCCATCGGCTTTGACGCGATCGTCGGGTTGATTCCGGTGGCGGGCGACCTGATCGCCGGCGCCATGGGGCTGTATATCGTCTTCGAGGCGCGCAATCTCGGGATGCCGAAGCGCACCTTGGTGCGGATGCTCGCCAACATCGGCATCGACACGGCATTCGGCGCGGTGCCGATCGTCGGCGACTTGTTCGACATGATGTTCCGCTCGAACAGCATGAACTTGAAGCTGATCCGCAAGCATCTCGACCGGCATCACCCGTCCGCGGCGGTCATCAACGCTCGCTGATCAGGCGAAATCCAGCCCGATATCAGCGGCCGGCGCACTCTGGGTGATCCGCCCGACCGAGATGAAGGTGACGCCGGTTTCGGCGATGGCGCGGATGGTGGCGAGGTTGACGCCGCCGCTGGCCTCGGTCGGCACCCGGCCGGCGACCAGGGCCACCGCCTGGCGCAATACCTCCGGCCCCATGTTATCGAGCAGCAGGCGATCCGCGCCTGCCGCCATCGCCGGCCCGATCTGGTCGATCCGATCGACCTCCACCACCACATCGGTCAGCCCCGCAGCCTTCGCCGCGCGCACGGCGGGTTCGACGCCGCCCGCGACGGCGATATGATTGTCCTTGATCATCACGCCATCATCGAGCCGCATCCGGTGGTTGGTTGCCCCGCCCATCCGCGTCGCATATTTTTCCAGCACACGCAGGCCGGGCAACGTCTTCCGGGTATCGAGCAGGATGGTGCCCGTCCCGGCAATCGCGTCGACATAGCGGCGCGTCATCGTCGCAATGCCTGTCAGATGCTGGACGGTATTGAGAGCCGAACGTTCGGCGGTGAGAAGCGCCCGCGCATTGCCGCGAACGCGCATGATGTCAGCGCCGGCGGCAACCGGTGCCCCCTCCGCCGCCAATATCTCGACCGTGCATTGAGGGTCGAGGGCATGGAAAAACGCCGCAGCAATCGGCAGCCCGGCGATGACGGCGGCGTCACGGCTGTCCATGACCGCGGTCAGCACGGCATCGGCCGGGATGACGGCAGCAGAGGTGCGATCACCGCCCTCGCCCATGTCCTCGGCCAGCGTCGCGGCAACGAATGCCGCGAGGTCGAAACCTGGAATTGCCAGTTCGGTCACCGCCTCAATCCCCCGTCACCCGCACTGGCGTCACCGCGCCCGCCATCTCCAACATCCGGTCGAGCGACACCTTGGCGCGCAGCCGAACATCCTCGGGCACTTCGATCACCGGGGACAGGTCACGCAGCGCAAGATACAGCTTTTCCATGGTGTTGAGCGCCATGTAGGGGCACATGTTGCAACCGCAATTGCCATCCGCCCCAGGCGCGCCGATGAAGGTCTTGTGCGGTGCCTTCAGCTGCATCTGGTGGATGATATTGGGCTCGGTGGCGACGATGACGACGGGTTCCGGGCTGTTCAGCGCATAGTTCAAAATGCCACTGGTGGCGCCGATGTAATGCGCCAGGTCGAGTATGGCGGCGGGACATTCGGGGTGGGCAAGCACCGGAGCCGCCGGATATTGCGCCTTCAATTTCAACAGTTCGACCACCGAGAATTTTTCATGGACGATGCAGGTTCCGTCCCACAGCAGCATGTCGCGCCCGGTCTTGCGGTTGAGCCAGGCGCCGAGGTGCTTGTCGGGCGCGAACAGGATCTTTTGGTCCGCCGGCAGCTGGTTGATGATCTTTTCGGCCGACGACGAGGTGACGATGATGTCGCTCTCCGCCTTCACCGCCGCCGAACAGTTGATATAGGTGAGGCTAATGTGATCGGGATGGGCGCGGCGAAACTTGGCAAAGGCTTCCGGCGGGCAACTATCCTCCAGCGAACAGCCGGCCTTCAGGTCGGGCAGAACCACAGTCTTCTGCGGCGACAGGATTTTTGCCACTTCCGCCATGAACTTGACGCCGCAGAAAGCGATGACATCGGCGTTGGTCTCGGCGGCCTTGCGACTGAGGTCGAGGCTGTCGCCGACAAAATCGGCGATGTCCTGCAACGCCGGCTCCTGGTAGTAATGGGCCAGGATAACCGCGTTCTTTTCGCGTCGAAGCCTGTTGATCTCGTCCTTCAGGTCAAGCGCCGCGAGATTGGCCTTGATACCGCCCAGGGGATTCAAACGCGCGTCCATTTCGGCTTTCCTCAAATCCTGTCGCCGGGAAAGCGCACGCGAACCTGCGCGCCAACACCGGCCGCATGCAGCGGCAATTCGAAATTATTGGTAATCGCGGCACGTCCGGCCTTGCGCGCCATGTCCATCAACAGCGGTGCGCCGGCAAGAGTCCGGAGGCTGGCGGTGGCGGCCTTGGCATTGGCGTCGTCAAGCAGCGGCTCGCTTCCGGTCAACGCCATGACGAGCTCCCCGTCCTTGTAGGTGACAAGGCGACGCAGGTCGATGGCGGGGTCGCCGACGATCGGCTCGGGAATGTTGACGGTCAGGGTGCTGGTTGCCGCGTCCCAGACCAGATCACGTCGCGAAACGCGCGAAAAGTCGACGTCGTAGCGCACCGTTCCGGGGACGATGACGGTCTTGCGGCTGCCTAGAAGGTCGATTCCCAATGGACCCGCAGCCTTGCTGGTGGCGGTCGTGGTCAGCACCGCCGCGAATACCGTCAGCCGGTTGAGCGCCTGGACACCGGTGAGTGTCGTATCGATGACACTCGCGGGGTCAGGCCCATGCCCAAACACGCGCGCCAGCGGATTGCCCGGCCATGCGGCGATCGCCAGGCCGGCGAGCAGGCCGCCGGCAATGCCCAGGATCCAGGGCCGCTTCATGCCGCCAATTTCCAGTCGTCGCCGGCGCGAATGACGTGGCCGCGCGCATTGAGATCGATCAGATGCGCCAGCACCGACCGCCCCGCCGCCGGGTGCAGGCGCGGATCGACCTTGGCGTACATAACCGCCACCATCGCCGGAATGGCGTGCGGGCCATCGCCGAGGAGCTTCAATATCTGGTTTTCGCGCTGTTTGCGGTGCGTGATCAACCCCCGCACAAAACGCTGCGGATCGGTCACCGGCTCACCGTGCGTCGGGTGGTAAATCCCATCATCGCGGCCGAGCAGCTTCCTGAGCGACGCCATATAGGCCGCCATGTCGCCATCGGGCGGCGCCACCACCGTCGTTGACCAGCCCATGACATGATCGCCGGTGAACAGCGCCTTTTCCTCTGCCAGCGCATAGCACAGGTGGTTGGAGGTATGGCCCGGCGTCGCCAACGCGGTCAGCGTCCAGCCGGGGCCGGATATGCTGTCACCTTCGACCAGAACGCGGTCGGGTGCATAGGTCGGGTCAAAGCCAGCATCGGCGCGCGGACCATCGTCCGACAGCACCAGCGGCACGCACCCGACAATTTCGGCGCCGGTCGCTGCCTTCAGCGCCGGAGCGGCGGGTGAATGGTCCATATGGGTGTGGGTGATGACGATATGACTGACAGTCTCGCCCTGCAACGAACCGATCAGAGCGGCGATATGGTCGGGATCGTCCGGACCCGGGTCAATGACGGCGACCGTCCCCTTGCCCACAACGAACGTTCCCGTCCCGGTATAGGTGAATGCCGACGGGTTGTGCGCCAGCAGCCGCCGCACCAGCGGCGTGCGCGCGACAAGGTGGCTGTACGCCGCAGAATCGGGGTTTTCGGGACGCTCCATAGCGGTGATGTGGCAGCGACAGCGGCCCATGTGAAGGGGTGGCGACCAATCGCCCCTTGGCCGTACGGCGGCCGTGGCCCATGCTGCCGTTCGGGAATGGCAGGGGATGACGATGGCGTTGGCGCAGTTGATCTACAGGTCGCAGCCGTTCGGGTTCGACGAAGCGATGCTCAATGGAATATTGATACAGGCGCGGCGCAACAACGCCGCCAATGATTTGACCGGCGCGCTTATTGTTCGCGCCGATCTCTATCTGCAGCTTCTGGAAGGCCCCGATGCGGCGGTGGCGACCACCTTCGACCGCATCGCCGGCGACAATCGCCATCTGGCGGTCACCGAAATCAGCAGGATTGCCGTCGATGACCGTATGTTCCCTGGCTGGACGATGCGCGACGATCCCGCCCCAAGCTGGCTGTGGGATGCGGGCGAAGTTGCCGATGGCGCGCTCGACAGGGCCGCCCCGGGGGATGTGCTGGCGATATTCGGCCGGCTTTCAAAGCTTCCGATACCCTGACCGTTGGACAGGTTGCCGGGCACCGGCAAAGCTTCTAGCGGTCGCCGACAGCAAGGGGGAAACCAGATGGCCGATCATCATGACGTGTTGATCGTCGGGGCCGGGCATGGCGGCGCGCAGGCAGCGGTATCGCTGCGCCTACTCGGCTTTGCCGGCAGCATCGCCATTGTCGGGGAGGAACCGGAAATCCCCTATGAGCGTCCGCCGCTGTCAAAGGATTTTCTTGCCGGCGAGAAGGAATTCGCCCGGCTGCTGATCCGGCCGGCGACTTTCTGGGCCGAACGAAATGTCACGATGTTGACCGGCCGACGCGTTGTTGCAGTCGACGCAGCATCCCGGCGGGTAACGACTGCGGAGGGCGAAAGCATCGGCTATGGCGACCTCGTCTGGGCAACCGGCGGCAGCCCGCGGCGGATGACGTGCGAAGGCCATGACCTCGCCGGCGTCCACGCCATTCGCACCCGCGCCGATGTCGAGCAATTGAAGCGCGAGCTGGCGACAACCACGACGGTCGCGGTCATCGGCGGCGGCTATATCGGGCTGGAGGCGGCGGCCGTGTTGGCCAAGCTCGGCAAGAAGGTCGTCGTGCTCGAAGCAATGGACCGGGTCCTGGCGCGCGTCGCCGGAGCGCCGCTGTCGCGCTTTTACGAGGGCGAACACCGCGCGCACGGGGTGGAGATCCGCACCGGCGTCTCCGTTTCGGGGATCACCGGGGCCGCTGGCCGCGCCACCGGCGTCACGCTGGCAACCGGCGAAACCATAGCCGCCGACATGGTCATCGTCGGCATCGGCATCATCCCGGAAGTTGCCCCGCTGCTGGCGGCGGGTGCCGTAGGGCAGACCAGTGCACCGGGCGGCGTCGATGTCGACGACCATTGCCGCACGTCGCTGCCCCATGTCTTCGCCATCGGCGATTGCGCCGCGCACGAGAACGAATTTGCCGGCGGCGCACTTATCCGCCTCGAATCAGTTCAAAATGCCAATGACATGGCGACAACCGTGGCAAGGATGCTGACCGGGGCGCCCAAGCCCTATCATGCGGTTCCATGGTTCTGGTCGAACCAGTATGACCTGCGTCTGCAAACCGTCGGGATGTCGATGGGCTATGACGCCACCGTGCTGCGTGGCGACATGGCGGCGCGCAGTTTCAGCCTCGTCTATTTGCGTCAGGGCCACGTCATTGCGCTCGATTGCGTCAACGCGGTGCGCGATTATGTGCAGGGCAAGGCGCTCGTCGAGAGCGGCGCCATGCTGGCAGCCGCGCAGCTCGCGGACACGGCAATACCGCTGAAGGCGTGGCACCAAGCTTGAGGCACGTCTCCGGATTGACACTTTGCCCCGTTGCACTTCCCGGAAAGCGGAGTAGCAATACGCAAAATTGCGTTTGGGGAGTGTGCCGGTGAACAAGCCCGAGAATGATCGTTGGGATTTCATCATCGTCGGGGCGGGTTCTGCCGGCTGTGTGCTCGCCAACCGGCTGTCGGCCGACCCGGCAACGCGCGTGCTGCTCATCGAGGCAGGTGGCCGTGACAACAACCTGATGATCCAGATGCCCGCCGGAATCGCCCAGATCATCCCGCCCGACAAGGCGAGCCCGTATGACTGGGGGTTCTGGACGGTACCGCAGGCGGCGATGGACAATCGGCCGATGTACTGGCCGCGCGGTCGGGCGTTGGGCGGATCATCGTCGATCAATGGCATGGTTTATATCCGCGGCCATTCGAGCGACTATGATCGGTGGTCGCAGTTGGGGCTGACCGGCTGGGGATGGGCGGACGTGCTGCCGTATTTTCGCAAGGCCGAGAACAGCGAGCGCGGTTCGGATGCCTTTCACGGTACCGGCGGCCCTTTGCACACGTCGACGCGGGTTTTGCCGAGTGCGCTCAACGAGGCCTTTATCGAAGCCAGCGTCGAAGCCGGGCACGGTCGCACCGATGATTTCAACGGGCCGCAGTTCGCCGGCGCCGGCTATTACGATTCAACCATAAAGGACGGCAGCCGCTTTTCAGTCGCCAAGGCCTATCTCACCGATGCTGTGAAGGCGCGCAGCAACCTTGAAATCCGCACCGAGGTCCAGGTCGAGCGCGTCATATTCGATGGCCGGCGCGCCAGCGGCATCGCCTACAAGCGCGGCGGCAAGGCCGAAACGGCGCTGGCCCGGGAAGTCATCCTGTGCGGAGGCGCGGTCAATTCACCGCAACTGCTGATGCTCTCGGGCATCGGCCCGGCAGCGCACTTGAAAGCGATGGGAATTGCCGTCGTGTACGATGCGCCCGATGTCGGTGGTAATCTGCAGGACCATCTCGACATGATCGTGCAATGGCGCTGCAGCCAGCCAATCACCCTCAACGGCAATGCCAGATTTCTCACCAAGACGGTTGCATTCGGCAAGTGGCTGCTGGCGAAGACCGGTACCGCCAGCTATATGCCGACGCCCTCCGGCGCCTTTATCGCCAGCCGCGAGGGCCTTGCCGCGCCCGATCTGCAGATTCATTTCATGCCCGTACGCGGTGCACCGCATGGCCGCGGCACCATGAGCGGAGAGCATGGCTACCAGATGCATGTTTGCCAATTGCGGCCCGAAAGCCGCGGCACCATCCGCCTCGCCTCACCCGATCCGCTCGCGCATCCGGCAATCGACCCGCAATATCTGTCGGCGCCCGAGGATGTCGAAACCCTGTATCGCGGCGTCGAGATTGCCCGGGCAATCGGGCGTCAACCGGCGCTGGCCGCCTATAATAATGGCGAAACCTGGCCAGGCCCAGCCATCGAAGGCCGCGAAGCGGTGGTTGCAGCGATGCGGCAATGGGGGGAAACCATCTACCACCCAGTCGGCACCTGCCGCATGGGCGCGGATGCGAACGCCGTTGTCGACGGCCATTTGCGGGTCAACGGCGTCGAAGGCCTGCGCGTCGTCGATGCCTCGGTGATGCCGTATCTGATATCGGGAAACACCAATGCCCCGACGATCATGATCGCTGAAAAAGCCGCCGATCTCATCGGCGAACGTCGCAACCTCGACCGCAAGCTCGGCATTGCCGCATGAGCAGCGCGCCATTCGAAATCCCGGTCAACGCTGCGGAAGTCGCGTGGATTCGGGAACGTGTTCGGGCGTTTCGCTTTTTTGAAGAGCCCGAGAATGCTGGTTGGGACCATGGCGCCAACCGGGCCTATATGCAGGGCATACGCGATTACTGGCTCGATGGCTTCGATTGGCCGGCGGCGGTAGCGCGGCTCAACCGGCATCCGCAGGTAAGGGTCGAGGTTGAAGACGGGTTTCACCTCCACGCCATCCATCGGCGATCCTCGCGCGCCGACGCGAGGCCGCTGCTGATTGCCCATGGCTGGCCGGGATCGATCCTGGAGTTCGACGCCATCATCGACCGGTTGGCCGAGCCCGAGGACGAGAGCCAGCCCGCATTCCATGTGGTTGCGCCGTCGCTGCCTGGCTATGCGTGGTCGGACCGTCCCGCAAACCCCCTTGGTCCGCGCGCCATTGCCGGGCTTTACGACGCGCTGATGGGCAAGCTGGAGTACGATCGCTATGTCTACCAGGGTGGCGACTGGGGCTGCGTCATCGGCGGTTGGATAGGGCTCGACAGCGCACGCGTTGAAGCGGTTCATCTCAGCGGCTTCGGGCTCCGGCCTGCCGACATGCACCCGGAGACACCCGAGCAGGGCCGATGGCTGCAAAAGGCCGTCGCGATCCGCGATACCGAAACCGCCTATCTGCAATTGCAGGGCACCAAGCCCCAAAGCCTCGGTTTCGCCATGATGGATTCGCCGATGGGCGTCGCAGCGTGGTTCTGCGAGAAATTCTGTGGCTGGTCGGATGTCGAGGCGGGGGCGTCCAACCCGCCGTTCAGCCATGATGTGTTGCTGACCAACATCATGATCTATCTCACGACACGCAGCTTCCTGACGGCAACATGGATTTACCGTGGCATGTTCCTGGAGGGCGGATTTACCGTGCCGGCGGATCGCCGGATCGAAAAGCCGACAGGTGTCGCCAATTTTCCGGCCGATCTGCTGGCGTTCCCGCCCCGCGCCATGGTCGAGCGCAGCTACAACGTCGTGCACTGGACCGACATGCCACGCGGCGGGCATTTTGCCAGCCTGGAGGAACCCGAGCTGTTCCTCGCCGATTTGCGAAAGTTCGTGTCGGCGCTGTGACCATGGACTTGCCCGAATGGCGGGTCGAACCGGGCTTGCTGGATTATGGAGCGGCGGTCGCGACGATGGAATTGCGCGTCGAGGCCATACGCCGCGGCGAGGCCCGCGAACTCGTGTGGCTGGTCGAACATCCGCCGCTTTATACGGCCGGCACCAGCGCGGAGCCGGCAGACCTTGTCGATCCCGACCGCTTCCCTGTCCACAAGACCGGGCGAGGCGGCAAATACACCTACCACGGACCCGGTCAGCGCGTCGTGTATGTCATGCTCGATCTCGATCGGCGCGGGCGAGACGTGCGGCGCTTCGTGGCGATGCTCGAGGGCTGGATTATCACGGCCCTCGCGGAATTCGGCATCGACAGCGGCATAATCGATGGCAAGGTCGGCGTATGGGTGGCCATGCCGGGCGCCACCGCGAAGATTGCGGCGATCGGCGTGCGCGTTCGCCGATGGGTCAGCTATCACGGTCTCGCCATCAATGTTTCGAGCGACCTCGACCATTTCAACGGAATTGTTCCGTGCGGCCTGTCCGACCCGGTGACAAGCATGGTCGCGCTGGGCAAAACCGCGGACATGGCGGCTCTGGATGCGGTTCTGCGGGAAAAGTTGCCGGCGCTATTGTCCGACATGGGATAGTCCGAGCCGCGTTTGCGACAATCTGTTCAGGTTGCAATCATGCCGCTTGAGGGCGCTGCGATTTCTGCTAATGTCTACCTCAGTTGGGGGATAAGGTTTCAACCGGCCCAACTTGTATGGGTCCCACATTTTCACGGAACAAAGGAGTTCAACATGGCTGACATGATTTCGAAGCTTAAGACCGTCACGCTCATCGCTGGTGCTGCACTGCTCGTCGTCGCTTGCGGCGAAAAGAAGGCCGAAACCACCACCGAGTCGACCACGACGACGACCGAAGCTGCTGCTCCGGCTGCTGACGCCACTGCTGCCGCTCCGGCCGCAGATGCCGCCACCACCGAAGCAACTGCCGCTGCTCCGGCCGCCGGCGCTGCTGACGCCGCCGCTCCTGCCGCCGATGCCGCTGCACCGGCTGCAACGACCACCACTGCGACGACGACCGAAACCAAGAAGTAAGGTCAACGTACGCGTTGTGCGTTATGGAAAGGGCCGCCCTTGGGCGGCCCTTTTTTTATGTGTCGATTTTTGGGGAAGGAATAGAATATGAGCCTTGAAGCAATAACCGAGCAGATGAAGGCGCGGATCGGCGCCGGCGGCAATTTCAAGAAGTCGGTTAAATTCGATTTTGGCAGCGATGGCCTTGTCCACATCGATGATACGGTATCGCCCGCCGTCGTCGACAACGCCGATGAACCCGTCGATTGCACCGTAAAGGTCTCGATGGCCGACTTCATGGACATCGCCAATGGCAAGCAGAACGCACAGATGGCGTTCATGATGGGCAAGCTAAAGATCGACGGGGATATGTCGGTCGCGCTTCAGCTTGGCAGCATACTCGGCTAAGCTGAAATGCTGGCCTTGGCCGGCAAACGGTGCTGGCGGGTCGGGAATGGCGGCGCTATTCCCGATCTACGGCTATAACCGTGAAAAGGGTGTTGAATGCAGCAGGTTCGTTGGATTTTGGTCGGGTGCGCGCTGGCGCTGGCCACTGCCGCCACTCCCGCCGGGGCCGTTGCAAAAAAGCCGGCCAAGAAACCCGCAACCAGGTCACGTTCCGCACCTGCAAGTGCCGCGACGACGAAGATTGCCGAACCCACCGCACCGGCACGTCCGGGCGGTTTCATGGTCCCCCAGGCCGTTGTGCTGCGCACGACGACCAAGGCGGAGGATGAGGCCAATGCCGTCTGGAACGTTCGTGCGGCACTGAACATTGCGGCGCTTCAGTGCCAGTTTTCGCCATTTCTGGCGACAGTTAAGAATTACAACGACCTGCTGAAGCACCATGGCGAAGAGATCACCAGCGCACAGATGACGATGATAGCGCATTTCAAACGCTATGATGGCGCCCGTGCCGCAAATAATTTCGATCAATATACGACGCGTACATACAACAGTTATTCAACGTTGGACGCGCAATACAGCTTTTGCGACGCCGCCGCTCTGGTCGGGCGCCAGCTCCTGACGATCCCGAAGGGTCAACTCGGCGCGATTGCAAAGATCGACAATCCTGTCATGCGAGCATCGCTGGTTCCCAAGCCGCTATCGCCGGCGCTGGCTGAGATCGACATCGCGCCACTCGCCGTCGAGCCCATCTCAACGGACTGAGCGCGCCGTCGCCCCTCGATTTGGCGGACGGCATCCAGCACAATATTTCGCCATTTGCTCATCGGGCCTCGCCGGCGGAGCGTTTGGCGCGCGCGCATGCCGAACCTTGCCGCCAAGTCTGATTCATCGCGATCGGCCATAGAAAAAGGGCCGCCCCATGGGGCGGCCCTTGATCCATTCGACGTTCCTCGCGGAACCGTCCGGCTTACTGCGGGGTGCAGGGGCCAGCGGCTGCCGGGGCCGGAGCACCACCGAAGGTGATCTCGACGCGGCGGTTCTGCGGTTCACGGACACCATCGGCGGTATCGACCAGCGGACGGCTTTCACCGAAGGCTTCAGTCGTGATCGCCGTATCCGGCACACCCTTGGCAGCCATGTATGCCTTCACGGCATCGGCACGGCGCTGCGAGAGACGGACGTTGTAATCATCCTTACCAGACTTGTCGGCGTGACCGGCAAGCGCGACGCTGGTCTGACCAGTTGCCTGGTACTGCTCAACGGCACGATCGAGGATCTGCGTTGCTTCAGCCGTGATCAGCGACTTGTCCCAATCGAAGAACACCAGGAACGGTCCAGGCGTCACAGCGGCAGGCGGGCAAGGCGGCAGCGGGGCTGCAACCGGGGCCGGCGGAGCCGGCGGCGGCGGCGGCGGAGCCGGCGGCGTGAAGAAGTTGTAGGCCAGCGTCAGCATCAGGCTGTGCGCACGGTAGTCGGTGTAGGTCGGCAGACCGTTGTTCGTGAAGGTATCAACCTTCGGAACTTTGAAATAACGGTACTTGATGCCGATATCGACGTGGTCGGTCAGCGGCTTGTAAAAGCCGGCGAGAACCTGCCAGGCAAAGCCCGTGCTGCTGTCATCGAGGTAGGCGCTGCCGAACTTGGCAAGCTGCAACTGGCTCAGCTTGACGCGAGCGACACCGGCACCACCGCCGACATAACCGCCGACTGCGCCGTCCTTGCCGCCGAAATCGACGAGGGCATTGGCCATGAACGAAAGAACGCGGGCGTTGCCGTCAGCCGAAGGGTTGTTGCCGAGCGGCGGCGACGCGATCGCGCCATTGGACAGGCGGATCGGCGGGATCGCCTGCTCGACAGTGACGTTGTCGAGGTTGTTGTCCTTGTAGCCGACTTCGAATTCACCGCGGATCGGACCGAAGTCGTAACCGATGGTGCCACCGGCCGCATAGCCGATTTCATACCGGTTGGTCAGGCCATCCGGAACGACAACCGTACCAGCCGAATTGCTGATGTCGAACTTCTGGTTCTGCATCAGGTTGGGACCGGCTTCGACGCCGATGTACCAGGCGTGGTCTCGTGCAAGTGCCGGTCCGGCCAGCGCAGTGGTGGCCAGCGCCATGGCTATTGCGAATTTACGCATTGTCATCCCCTTTCAACTCCGTGTTTCTGTCTAATTCTCACAACGCTCTAACCCAGCAATCGGGTTCCGTGCAAGAGCCTATTGGGATAGTCTGTTGCTGTATAGCAACAGTCACGACAGGAACATTCAACAGTCGGGACGATACGTTACCGGTCCAAATCAGGCGATAATGCCTTGATTGCGAAGCGTTATCAGCAAACTGGTAATTGTCGCGCGGCTTTCTGCATCGATCGTGCTGCCGCCGTCCGGTGCCGCCACCGCAGCCGGTGGTGCCCCCAGAACGCGGCGACCGGCAATCACAAGCGCATCGACCGGCCATCCCTGGCTGGACCAGCCACCGTCGAACACCGAGAAGCAGGCTTCGTCGATGATCCAGGCGACACAGCCACGAACAGGAAAGGTTATCGCCCAGCCGAAGCCGTCATGGCTGGCGATGGCGCCGGTCCAACCAGCCCAGGTGCCGGCAGCACCCGCAGGCACCAGATAGGCATCGCCGGCAACCGGCGTCGCGGGCGGAATTGCCAGTTGCCGACTGATGATGGCGAGATGGAGTTGCCTGTCGATGGCGGCAAGCGCTTCATTGTGTGTGACTTCCTTCTGCGCCTGGCCGGCGGCGAGAAGCGGCAAATGATGACGGTCGGTTTCGCCCATGGAAACGGCTCCTGTGCTGGGGGCATGGGTGGTGGCGGCTTATGCCCGCCACAGGTCAGGCCCTATTGAGAACAAGTTCGGCAAAGGCTGGTGCGCCGGGGCCGATGGCGGCGCTGTGCTGCGCCACCGCGACACCAAGCCGTGTGCCGCCGCCATCAGCGGTACGCATCGCGGCGGTGTACAGAAACACCGGCGCATCCACAGACACGCTGCGCACGATGTGGCCATCGAGCGACACAACGACCTGGTATGACTCGGCAGCCTCCCCGAGCGCTGCATCAACGAAGTCGGGCCAGCCGAACCCCGCCCTGCTCCGCCGTCGCCATTGCACCCTGATATCGCCGGCCTCCACCCCGAGCCGAAGGTGCGCGGGCGACAGCGGTCGCAAGGCAGCACCGCCGGCGACCCGGGCGACCGCGACAAAGCCGTCGTCACCGGGGCCGGCGGCACGGAACAAATACGGCCGTCCCACCGCTTCCAGTGGTGGATCGAACGCCAGCAAGGCCTGGGGGTCCAGCATGAGAAAGGTTTCCCCGCCGCCATGCATTGCAACGGCGACCTCGGTGCCGCGCCGTCCTCGCAGCAAGGTCGAGAGCCGAAATCGCCCGGGGCCGAGGGCTTCGGCGGTGGCGAACTGGATCAACTCGTCGCCGATGATGGCAAGGTTGGCCCCGGCGAGCACCGACGCTTCGTCGCGGCTTTCGAGCCACATGCCATCATGGCGCAGATCGACATCGACTGTTGAAAAACGGTCCCATCGATCGGCGGGGCCATCGGGCAAGATCGTCAGCGCGGAACCATCGACCAGGGTGTTTTCCGCAACGCCGAGTGGCGCGTAGCTCGCGCCACCGTCGCCACTCGCCGATATTCCGGCATGGCGCCATGCCGACGAGGCACCGGTGGCCGCGATCCACAACCGCGGCACCGCCGGAAGGTCCCCCGGCAGCGGCGGCAGGTCGAGAACGGTCAGATGCGTCGGACCGGCAGCACGATTGTCGAAGGCAAGGGCGCGGCCGCCATCTGCGTCGACAAGCGGGGCGACGGCAACCGAGGCCCGCTCCACATCGAGCTCAACCACCCAGCCGACAAAGCGCGCCTCCCGCACCCGCCAGGTCGTCGCGTCGCCCGAAACCGAAATCAGCGCGCCGGGGCGCAACGGCAAATGGCGCCATGGCAATCGCAACGTCGCGGTCAACCGCCCTGTTTCGCCCTGCACCAAAAGCTGCGCCGCCAACGTTTTGGCTTGTGCCGGCAACATTGCGGCGGCGATATCGTGCTGGTCAATGACTGCGCCCGTTCCGCGCCGCACGCGCTGCAAACCTGGCTGGTAGTCGCGGCTGGCATCATAGAAGCCGACTTCGACGCTATCGGCGCGCTGGTCCGCCCCGCTGCGCTTGCGCCGCTCTCCGGCCCGGTCGCTCCCGGTGCCGGACGCATCGCAGTCTCCGGCAGCGACCATTGCAACGGGGCCGCCGCGACCTCGCAAGGTCAGGCCGCCCTTCGAGTCCATATGCGCGTTGGTAATCGCCACCAAGGGTTCGAGCGCGGTGAAGAGGCTGCCGGCGCGTCCGGCGAAATAGCCGCTGATTGCGGGGAAATCGCCCGCGACGGCAATCGTGCCCTGCCCCAGGCCGTGCATGGCGGACCCGAAATCAAAGGTGTCGGAGGCGTCGGCGACGATCTCGAACGTCAAGTTGGGGATGCGGTTGCCGTAATCGGCCAACGGCAGGTCCTCGAACAACGCATAAGCCAGGCCGCGATATGCCGGCGCGCGGCCGGCGCCTTCTGCCGCGGCGATCAACGGGTCGACCAGCTGCCCTTCGCTGCCTCGCGCCAGCCGCATCGTCACGGGGGATACGAAGCTGCCGTCGGCGTTGCGGATGAGCTTGCCGTCAGCCCAGATGCGGGCGACGCGGTCAATACATTGGCCGGCAAGCACCACTGCGAACGACGCCGAATAGCTGTAGCGTGTCGTCGCCCCGCCGCTGCGCTTGCCGCCGCTTCGGCTGCTGCTTTCCTTGATGCCGCTGGTCCAGATGAGGTTGCCGGCGGCGCGCATCCGCCCGGTGATGACCGGGATCGGTTCACCATAAGCCGAACTTTGCACCGCGAGGTTGCTGATCCGGCCGACTTCGCGTGACGCACCCCCGTTGCCCAGCACGGCGCGATCCACGCTGCTGCCAACAAGGCTGCCGATGATGCCGCCTATCGGCCCGCCGACGGCACGGCCGATCCCGCCCAGAATAAGTGTCGCCATGATCAGCCAACTCCCGGAAAGCGCCAGATGGCAATGATGGTCCAGCCGGGATCGATCGGCCCTTCAACGACCCGGCCCAGGCCCGCATGGGCATGGACCACCCCCCGCGATGTCACGATGGCGACATGACGTTGGCCCGGAGCGGGTTCCACCACCAGAATGTCGCCGGGCTGCGCCGCCCCCACGCATCGGCAGCCGCACGACGCCAGAAAGGGGATGAGCAGCCCGGCATTGTCGCCGCCAATGGCATAGGCCGGCACCGCCAGTCCGCCGAGCCCGGCCGCAGCCGCAGCCCACAAGGCAACACCGATGCAATCCAGCCCGAGGCCCGGGATCCGTCCCTGGGGCCGAAATCGGGTGCCGACACAATCCCGCACGGCGGCAATGATGGTAGTGACGATCGCGGCGCCATCGCGGGCCGATGCTTCGGTCATCACGGAAACCTCCGGGAGTTGGGTTCTCACGCGCCGGGGAAGCGGGTCAGCAGGTCGCCGCCGGGGACATGGGGCTCGCCGCGAAAATTCTCGGCATTGGCAAAGCGCCCGATGCAGGTTGCAAAGCGTTTGTCGCAACCGGCCTCGATCTCGACAAGGACACCGGGAACCAGTGCCAGCGGTTCGTCGAGGGCGAGGCTGGCACCCGTGTGCGCGACGATGCGCCGCTCGATTCCGGCAGCGGCGCCCGTCAGTACCCGCATCCGACCTTCGATATGGTCGCCGGCAGAATCGACGCCGGCAATGACAAGGCTATCGCCATCGGCGCTGGTCACCACGCCGCGATGACGGCGGCCCCGCATCGCCACCCGACAGCGCGCGTCGCCCAGTTCGGCACGACATTCGGGTGAGCAGGTCTCGATGCGCACAGCGGCGAGCGCCGACGTCGGTCCGCGCAGCGTCGCGGTAAAGCCGGCGTCCGGCCCGGTGCCGGCCTCGACACTTCCCAAGGTGCCGCGCGCCAGCAGCTGCGACCCGGTGTCAGGCTGGCGCCAATCGACCATCACCAGCGACACTTCGGCGCCATCATAGCGGCCGTCCGCCAGGTCCGCCGCGGTGATAGCATCGGCGCTGAGCGCACCGGCCACGTCCATGGTATCGACATCGAGGCCGTCGCTGGCGACGATCGCCGATGGGTTCATCCCCGGGGCACTGTCGTATCGCAGCCCGGCAATGACCAAAGGCCGGTCATGGGTGGTGAAACCCAGCGTCACGCCGTCCCGTCGCGACACCCGCCAGCAGATTGCCAGCATGGTGAGGTCGTTCGTCAGGTCCGGGGCCAGCGCCGCTCCCAATTCCGCCATGGGCCTAATCCTCCCGCACTTCGACAAGCGGCACCGAGGGCAGTTCCCCCGCCCGCCAGCCGGCGAGCGACACGTCGATGCGATCGGCGGCGAAGCGCACGGGCACGTCGAATTCAAAGCCTGCACTGACCGCGATCCCGGCAGCGGGCGCCACTTCAAAATCGATCATGCCGCCATCGCCAAGGCTCCAGCCGCTGTTGCGCTCGTTGCCGCCGACCGCGACGCGCAGGCTGGCGGCGACCGGCCGCGTGATGCGGCGCGTCTGGATGTCGTCGCCGCCGCCATAGTGTTTGACGAGGGCGAAGCGCGTCGCCAGCCCATCGCCCACCCCAAGCGATTGATCGGTTGCCGCCAACGGCGCTCCGGGTGCCGCCGACGACCGGTCCAGCGGATCGCTGAAGCGAAAGCCATGCGCCTGGCCACGCCGTGCCCGGAAAAACCCGACGAGCGCGACAAGGTCGGCCTCCGATCGCACGCCGACCCCGGCATCATAGTGCAGGCGCGCGTCACTCCACTGGCTGTTGCGCTGCTCGCGCCCGGATCCGGTGACCACCACCTGCGTCGAAAATTCCGGGCCGCCCGCTGCGCCATAGCCGAGCTGAAGCGGAAAGCGCACGTCGTGAAAGCCTGCCACGTCTTCCTCCCCGTTGATTTCGAATGCCGTGAAACCGTCGCGCGCGACTTGCGGCCAGGCCCAGACAAATGTTTCCGCGACGCCGCGCGCCATCGCTGCGCGGGCGGCATCGACAATGGCCGGCCAATCCGCCGCCGACGCTGCGAAACCGCTGAAATAATGCTGTTTCGCCGCCGGGTAGCCGAGCCGCTCCGCGATCACGGCGCGCGCCCGTTGCTGGCCGCCGGCATCGCCAGTGGTGACAAATTCATAGTCTTCCAGCTGGAGCACATCGAACGCGGGTGACGCCCATGCGACCGGCAGGTTGGCGCGAATTAGTTCGGGCGCCTGCGAGTTGAACACCTGTGGGGCGTAGAACAATATATGCGTGACCGTGGCAGGCGCCGCAGCAAGGACCGCTTCGCGCAGCGCCAGTGTCGCGGCACCAAGCCGGTTGCCGCACCAATCGAGATAGGCGCGTTCCCCGGCGCTGGCGATGCTGCGAACATCGGCGATGGCGGGCGCCGCGAGGCCGGTGTCCGCCCGATATGCCGCCGTGGTCGCGGCATCATAGAGGCACGCCTGCCCGTCGGCGGCGACCCACCACCAGGGCTCTCCGATCTGGAAGCGCGGCGCAGGTCCCATCAGCGCCGTGAACGCCAGCGCCGCGCTTTCCAGCCATGCCATCGCCGCCGCGTTGCAAGGCGACAGCAGCGTGGACGCGGGCACATAGCCGGTCACCGCCCGCTCGCCCGTAGTGCCGCGCTGCGCCCATTCCGCCGGGCAATGCTGGTCGAGCAGCTCGAACGACAGCGACATGATGGTTGCAAAGCCAAGCGCCGCAGCGCGCGCCAGAAAGTCCGCGTGCCATGCCAGCGCCGGGGCGTTGATCGGCACCACCGGGTCGGCGAGGAAGGCCCCGCTGGCGGCGTCGCGCCTGAGCCCCATGAAATGGCTCATCCCGACATAGTGGACGAGCGCGTCGCGATAGCCGAGGGCGAACAGCGCCTCGACCAGCCGCTCGGGCGTCTGGTTATAGCTGTCGTCATAGCCGCTCGCCATGCGCAGGCGGTGCGGCGGCACAAAGGCATCGCCGGCGCGCAGCATGGAACCGGGGCCATCGCAGCGAACCGCGCCGATCTGCACCCGCCCGGTAACCGGCGCGGCGAACGCCGCCGCGCTGCCGTCATACGCCGGCGCCACCAGCGATATGAACAGCCGGTCGATATCCCTCGCCCACACCGGATCGGACTCGGCAGGGTGCAGAAAGCCACCGGCCAGCGCGTCGAAATCGAGGCTGATGACCGCATCATCGGGAACCCCGACGGCATAGTTCCACAGCCGGACATACCAGCTTCGCGGCGCTCCCGATGCGTCGCGCCCTTCGATGGTCAGCACCGGGCCGTTGACCGCGTCGAGCGGCATGACACCGCTGCCCTGCCAGCGGAACTGCAGTTGCGTGCCGCGATAATCCCGCGATGTCTCCAGCGCGAGCAGCGGATGGCTCCAGCGATCGGTCGAGTCCCAGATCAGCCCGGCGAGATCGTCGGCACGGTGGAAGACTGCATCGACGATCATCGCGTCGGCACCGGCCGTTGTCACCGCTGCCATCATCGGGCGCGGAAAATCGACTGTCCACCAACGGGGGTCAAAGCGCTTGACCCATTTCGTCCGGCGCTGGTCCGCCGCCGTCGCCAGCCAATAGCGCATTATGCGCTCCTCGCCAGCGCCTGGCGCACAGCGCGCGCCACCTGGTCGCCCGTCCGCGCCATCAACGCCGGCGAGGTGTCGCGGGCCGTAGCCACGTTGACCGTTACATTGACAGGGCCGCGCCCGCTGCTCCAGCCGCCGGTGCCGCTACCGTTGTCGATCCGCCCGGCCGCCGTCGGCACGAACAGTTCAGGCCCCCGCTCACCCACCAGATACGGTCGCCCGCCGGCCACCGCCCCGCCGATCGCCCGCCCCGGTGCACCCGAAAACAGCCCCGACACCGCCCCGGCCAGCGAGCCGAGCAGGCCGCCACCGCTGCCACCGCCGCCGAACAAGGCACCCAGATCGGTCCGCAATGCCCCCGCCGCAATATCGGCCAGCGCCGTCAGCGCCACCCGCCGCAAATCCTCGAACCCGAACTTGCCCGACACCGCCGCCCGCGCCAGCGCCCGCTCGATGCTGGTCCCGGCGCGATCGACACCCTGCGCCAAAGGTCCATCCAGCTCGCGCCGGATGTCGCCGACGCCGCCAAGGAAGTCGCTGGTATCGGCGCGCACGCGAATGACCAGCGTATCCAGTTCCGTGCCCTCACCGCCCATCGGGAAATGCCTCCATCAATCGTGTGAGCATGGCGCCATCGGCGGGCACGGCATCGGCGTCATCAAGGCCAAGAGCCGTGCGCAATTCCGCGGGGGTCGCCAGCCAGAACTCCGCCGGCCGCCAGCCAAGGGCAGCGCTGGCAACCCGCGCCGCCTGCAGCGCCGCCGCGGCGAACGTCAGCGCGAACGTCATCGCCCGGCCAGTATCTGCCCGAGCAGCACGCGCAGCACCGGGGTCACCGCCGCCAGCCCCTGCGCCACCAGCCGTTCGGAGAACGCACCTCGCTCCAGCCCCGCCGGAGCGCCATCGAGGCAATGCCAGAACAGCCCCGCCAGTTCCGCAAGGGTCAGGCCGCCCGCCGCTGCGCGTTCCACCAGCGCGAACAGCGGCCCGAGTTCGGCTTCCGCGGCCACCAGCGCCGTGAACGTGGGCCGCAGTCGCAGCGCCTGGTCACCGAGCAACAGCGCCGCCTCGCCGCGCAAGCCGTTCACGCCGCCACCACGGCGCCGGAGCTTTCGAGCGCCAGTGTATAGGTACGTTCCCCGTTGAAATCGCCGGCGTAATCAAGCCGGGTGATGAGAAATTTCGCCGTTACGGTGGCGCCGCTTTCAAAGCTGACGCGGTAGTCGTCGATAACCCCCGCCAGCGCATTGGCCTTGATCCGCGCCTCTGCTGCCGACCCGGTGAACACCCCCGATCCGCTCAGCGAGACCGATCGAACGCCTGCGCCCGACAACAGCTCGCGCCAGCCGCCGGAACCCTGGTTGGTCACCACCACGGTTTCGGCATTGATCGCCATCTGCGTCGTCCGCAAACCCGCAACCGTGGTGAACGCCGGCACTGGCGCCCCGTCGCCGACCTTCAACAGGAAGGCGCTGCCCTTTTCGATGGCCATGAATTTACCCCTTTCGGATCAGATGGATATGCTGCGAACGCGAATATCGACGATGCCCTGCGTCCAGCCCCCCGGGTCCGTGAGCACCAGCGACCGCATGAAACGGACGCTGGCGACGCCGTGGCCGCCGCTGCTGCCGGACATCGCCAGCAGCGCCGCCTCGACCAGCCCCATCAGCGCCTTGGCGCGCACTGTGCCAGGCCCGGAATCCCAGACACCGATGCTCAGGCGGTGCTCATGGCCGGCGTTCGTCTTGGTGCCCCAATCGGTGACCACATCGCTGCCGATGACGACGTAGGGCGGCGCCGCTTCGGCCGGCGGACCGTCATAGACGCCGGTGATGCCGGGGATTGCCGCCAGCGACGCGGCAACAAGCTTTTGTACAGCCAGGCTCGCGCTCATCGCCGCCCTCCCGTCAAAGTCGCCAGCAGCGCCGCGATGCGCGGGTCCGGCGGATGTCGCTGCGTGCCGAACGCCCGCGCCACCAGTGCCGGCGCGCGCAGGCGCACGAAATCATCGCCGGGCTCGACGGCAATCGCCGGCATTTCGGCCTGTGCCGCCGCCGTCAGGCGCGGCACCGCGGCGCTGACCGCGTGTTGCCCGGCCGTGATGCCGCGCTGTGCCACCAGCGCCATGATCCAGCCCGCCGTCACCATGTCCGGGTCTCGCAAGCCAGCGTCACCCGGTCCGGGGTGCGCGGATCGTTCGCCACCGACAGCACCGCCAGCGTGGCGCCCTGCCAGCGCAACCGCGACGTCAGGTCCACCGCAACCGGCGCCCGCAGCACCACCTGCCAACGCCGCTGCGCCCGCCGCGCCTCGCCTAAAATGCTGCCGACCGCGCTGCTCCCCCCGCCGCTTCCCGGGCCGCCGGCGGGTGACACCGCCGCGTACACCTCGCCACGCGCCGCCCAATAGCCTGCCGAGGCCCCGGCCTCGTCGCGCAGGTCCACCCACGCCTCGATGCCGACGCGCTCGACGAGCGCGCCCGAAAGTTCGTCCATCACCGGTCCTTTCAGTTAAGCCGCATCCGCCGCCACGGTCGCCACAGCGCCGCCACCGCGGTGGGCGGCGGCCCGGCATCGGCGGCATCGCGATGTGAAAACAGGTGTGCCGCCAATCGCACCAGGCCCTGGCGCAACGGTTCGGGTACGCCGTTCCAATCCGCCCCCAGCCCGGCGCGAAACGCGACCACCGGTTGCACGACGTCGAAGGGTGCCAGCAAGCGCACCCAGCCACAGCCCGAAACGTCGATGTCGGTTTCGAAACCATCGCCCGCCACCGCGCCGCCGGCGCCGGCTACCGCGGTTATCGCCACGACGGGCAACACCCCGATCCGCTGCCAGTCCGGGCTCGCGGCGATCCGCTGGCGGCCATCACGAACGATCAACCATTGGCCGGTGAACGCCTCGCACAAGGCTATCGCCGTGCGGATGAACCCCGCCAGCAAGGCATCCTCGTCGTCGCGTTCGAGCCGCAGGAACGCCTTCACCTCGGCAAGGCTGACTGCTGCTTCGGGGCTTGGCATCGTTTCCGGCATCATCGGTCCTCCACCCGGATAACCAACGTCCGTTCATCGCTGCGGCCATCGGACATGGTGATCGCGTTGACAACGCGATAGACAGTGCCGGCAACGCCTGCCGCCAGCGTCACCATGGTACGTTGTGCATCGATGACGGCGCCCGAAACGGCAAGTCCGTCCGGGGTCACCCGCCATTGCGACGACATGATCGCCAGGCTGCCGAGATAGCCGCCGGCCCAATCGACGGCATAGTCGACCACCGCGGCCGGATCCTTGAGGAAAATCGCCAATGCCTGCCCCTTAGGTTATGGGCGCACTCCGCCGGAGTGCACCCGAACGCGTGGAAAAACCGGCGGCAAATCAGACCGGGGCGCCGACTTCGACGCTCCAGCTGGCAATGCTGACGGTGCCGCCAAGGGCCAGCGCCTGCGCCGGACAGGTGGTGACATAAAGCAGCCGGCTGGTGGTGCCATCGAGTAGCGCGACATGATCGGCCGTGCCGGCGGCGACCACCGACAGTCCGGATTTCGCGGCAATGGTCACCTTGCGCCCGGAAATGTCACCGATGCCGATGGCAAAATCGGCGGTCACCAGCGCGCCTTCGGCAAGGCGGCCGCTATCGGCCTGGGCATAGGTCGTCGGTTGTCCGCTGACCGCGACCATCCGCGTTGCGGCGCGGACGATGTTGAGGCTGCCGTCAAGGACGTCGGTGCTGGCAAATTTCGACATGGTTGGTCTCCCTTCGAGATGAAATCGTCAGTTCAAGGTGATGGTGATGGTGCGGAGATCGGCCGGGATGTGCAGCGTCGGCACCACTGCCGCGCCGCTGCCCGGAAACAGCAGCAACACGGCATCGACGATGGCGTGCACCGCGCCGGAGGGTGCAAGGCCGATGCCGGGCGGCGTGAAAGTCAGCACGGTTGCAAGGCCGCTGTGTGCGCTGCGTCCGCCCAGCGGCGCCAACGCCCCGGTCCAGCCGACCCCTGGGGTACGAGCCGCCTGCACGGATCGCGCTGCCGCAGGCACGAGCGCCCCAGCCCAGCCCAGCAGCGTCAGCGCCGCACGCTGGCCAGTGCGCGCAGGGGTCGGCACCAATGCCCCGGCCCAGCCCAGGGCGGTCACTTGCACTGCCTGCCCGGATCGCGTCGAAACGGGAGCCAGGGCGCCGACCCAGCCCAGCAGCGTCACCGCCGCGCGCGTCGCCACGGCGTTGCTGGCCGGGGCCAGGCTGACCAGCCCGGCCGACCCGGGCACCTCGACACCGCCGGTGGTAAACGGCACGCCGCGCGCCGTCCCCAGCCGGTCCTTGTCCATCGAACTGCGGATGCCGCGCGCCGACAGGACCCCGCCCAATGGCGGCTGGTAGTTGCCGCCGCCGGTCGGCGTCGCGCTGTAGCTGCTGCGATCATCGACATAGCCCGGCAATCCCGGCGCCACCCGTGCCGATCGCCGCCCCATGTATTCATGGCGGAAATTGCCCGATGCAGCATCGACATGGCGGCCGAAATCGTAATTGCCCTCCCAGCCGACGCCGTACAAAATCCCCCAGGTCTCGACCATCTGCGGCCGATAACCCGTTGCCGGGCTGACGCCGTTGGCTGCGCGGATCGATTGCGTCGTCGGTTCGGACACATCGTCGTGCTTGGTCGTCACCCAGTCGAAGCTGTTGTTCGCCACGCGGTTGACAAAGGCATGGGTGACCTGGCTGTCGCACTCCGCCAGCGTCGTCGGCGTCGGTCTCCCGTACATCAGCGTGCAGCGTTCGCCGACAAAGCTGTTGCCTTCGATGATGTTGTAGCTTTGCGTCTGGACGGTCACCTCGCCCATCGCCATTTGTGGCTGGCCCTGGGCACCGATGGTTTCACAGACATTGCCGATGATCGCGGCGCGCCGATAGCTTTCGCCCACCGTCCCGGCGGCCACCTGCGGCACCGGCTGGATCTGGATGACGCGATTGTTGCACGATCTGAGATCGTTATAGGCGACCATCCAGTCCTCACCGGACGCTGCGGTGGTCAGCCCGCTCCACGATGACACGCCATCCTCGATGCCGGTCATCGTCGTGTCTTCGGTGGCGGGAATGCGGCGGTGCCTGGCAATGCACAGCGCCTCGGCCTTGCGGCTGCCTTCGCAGGCCCGCAACAGCCCGTGGCGCATCGATGCTCCCGCCAGCCGCGATCCGGTCTTCCACCATTTCGTCCGCGTTGCGGTCATGTTGAACTGGCTGGCCGGAACCGTGCCGCCGAACGGCGCGACGGTATTGGTGGTCTGTCCGGATTTGCCGCGCACCTCGATATTGTCGAGGTGCCAGTACAGCGCGCTGCTGATGAGCGTGGTGGTGCCGGTTTCCAGCACGAGGTTGCGCAAGGCATAGCGCGTTACCCGCCCGGTCGGCGGTGTTGCCGTTTGCAGGATGCAGTTGCTGCGCGGGCTGGCGTCATCCGGATCGCCCTCGATGACCAGCGGAATTTCAAGGCTGGTGACACCGCTGGTCACTGCCGTCGCGCCAACCCCTGCATGCGTCCCCACCGCCAGCCGGATGCGGGCTCCATCGACAGCCCGCGTCTGCGCTGCCTGGCCATTGGCCGCCGCCAGCGTCTTGTTGGCGAGGTACAGTGCCTGGATGGCGGTGGTGATGTTCGCCGGCCGCGATGCCGGCGCCAGCCCCTTGGCGGCGGCGTGGCTGGCCTGGACCATGGCGGCGTTCGCCGTGACCGTCCCGGCCGGATCGACATAGAGAAAGCGTTCCGAATAGCGCGTTCCCGCCGGGTCATACCCGACGACAAACGGCGATTGCGCGCCGTCGCCATAACCCGCCGTGCCAAGCCCGGTCATTGACCGCGTGCCCGCCGCATCGGTCGATCGCATCGCCCCCAGCCAGGGGTAAACCTCGGCATCGCAGCGCAACAGCCCGGCGGTCAGCGCCGTGGCCATCGCCGGCGTCACATCGACATAATAGCAGCGCAGGGCGTCGCCATAGCTGTTGTCGGTGCCGAGCGCGGTGGTCCAGTAGGTCTTGACCGTCGTGCCGTCGGTGACACTGAACCTGACGCCGGCGACCGGTGCCAGGCCGACAGGATGGTGCGACGCGACGAGCAAGGACAATCGGAAATTGCCGCCCTGCACCTGATAGACGGCATCGGCCCAGCGCATGATCGGCAGCGGTGCGACGCGGGTGGATGCGTTGGTGACGGCGATCGCCGATGCGGCGCTTTCGCCCGTTCGCCAGCCCGCCGCCACCGCCAACGCCAGCGCACTGTCCGTGGCGTACACCCATTCCGCCAGCGCCAGCCGGCAGGTTATGGTGCCGTTGCCATTGTCGGTTTCGTCGATCGTGGCGGGCAGGATGGTGCCACTTGCATCCCATGACACCGGCTTGCGCAATGGCTTGGTGGCAACGAAACTGCGCGCAAGCGGCGCACTGACCGCCTGGCCCCCCGATGGCGCGTAGCCGGCATGGCTCGTCGTCAGCGTCACCCGCGGCGTGCCATCGGGGTCGAGCGTGTAGGCGGCGAAGCTGCCGGGGCTGCCGCTGACCACCAGCCGCAACACCCAGCCGTTCGCCTCCACCATCGCCGAGATTATCGACATGGTCTGTGCCTCCCCGGTAATATCGAGAAAAAGTTCGCCGATGCCCCTTCCCCCGCCTGCGGGAGAAGGGGCGAGGCGACGGCGGCTAGACCGCGAACTTCATCAGCTTGATCGCCTGCGAATTGACGACCGTGCCGCCCACCCGCCGCGTCGCGTAAAAGCTGACGAACGGCTTGTTGGTGAACGGGTCGCGCAGCACCATGGTGTCGGGCCGCTGCGCGATGACATAGCCCAGGGCAAAATTGCCGAACGCGATCGACAGGCTGTCGGCGGCAATATCGGGCATCGCCTCGGCTTCGATCACCGGATAGCCCAGCAATGTCGCCGGGCGGTCGGCCGCCAGCGCAGCCTGCCACAGGAACGCCCCTTGCGCGTCCTTCATTTTCCGGACCTTGGCCAGTGTCGCCGAATTCATCACCCAGGTGGCACCCTGGCGGTACGAAGCGCCAAGGGCATGGACAAGGTCGATCAGCTTGTCCTGCGGGTTGGTGGCGCCAAACGCCCCGGCGGCACCCGAAGTGACATATTGCAGGGTACCAAAGGGGCGGGTCGCATCGGGCAGCGCGCTGTTGAGGGCGCTGAGGAACCCCTTCGGCTTGTTGACGCCATCACCCGATACAAAGGCAATGCCTTCGGCACGTGCGAACTCACGGCCGATTTCGGCACCCAGCCAGGCCTCGACATCGAACATCGCATCGTCGAGCATCGCCTGGCTGGCAGACGGGTTGGCATAAAGCTCTCCCATCGGCGGCGCGATCTCGGCAAAATCCGGCGTATCGGTGTCGGGGCGCCCGGCGGTCTCGCTGACCCAGCCGGAAACCACCCCCGAGGTGGTGATCAACTTGCGATAGTTGGCGGTGCCGATATCGACGACCTGTGCGATGGCCCGCATCGGCGATGCAGCACGCAACACACGGTCGATGACCTGGTCGATGAGGATCGGCACGGCGACGCCGCCCTTCAATGGCGCCGCAATGCTCGCCGCCTTGGTCTCGGGGACGCTCAGCTCGCCCTTGCGCAGATAGCCGCCGATGCCAACGGCCTCCTCCGCCTTGGCCCCTGCGAGCGCCGGGCGAACCGCTGCAGCATGGCGCGCAGTAACCATACCGGTCAATCGGCTCATTTCGGCGCGCAGTTCGGCAATCTCGCCGCCCGAATCGACAGCCGCCGCCGTTTCGAACACTGCGTCGAGCGGATCGGCCTTGATTTCATAACGCATTCATCGTCTCCTCTGCCACCATGGAAAATCCCAGGACCCGAGCCAGCGGCTGCATCGGGAACGTAACCAGTGAAACTTCAATGAGTTCGAGCGACGCCAGCTCACGCAGCCCAAGTGTGCGGTTGGCGCGGGCCGCCTTGACGCGATAGCCGAACGACAGCCCGTCGATGGCACCCGCACACAGCAGGTCGGCGGCTTGCGCGCCCCGCCCGCTCGCCACCACGCGGCCAACCACCCGCAAGCCGCGGCGGTCGGCGCGTATCGATTCGATGAACCCCACGGGTTCCTTGGTATCATGCTGCCATAACAGCGGCACCTGCCCGCCCAGCGCGGAAAAGGCGCCGGGGAGCACGACGTCCCCACCCTTGTCGGGCACGCCAAAGACACTGGCATAGCCAGCGAAACGCACATCGCCCATGCCAACCCCCTTCAGCCTTCATCAGACGCTAAGCGTCAGCCGCGGACCCGCTCGATAACGCCCATCTTGAAGGCCAGCCCGACGAGGAACAGCGCCACCGCCGATCGCACCGCCCAGGCCAGCGCCGCCGACAGCGCCGACCGCTTGGCATCGCGCCAGCCCTGGATAAGCTGTCGCAGGTCGAAAATGTCCGGCCCGGCGCGCTCGTCCATCAACCCCAGGGTGCGCAATGCCCGCGCCGCCCCCACCTCGCACGCCTCCTCGACCAGCGCCCGCAGCGTCACCCGCGTCGCGCCCTCGGCTTCCGCCTGCGCCACCAACCCCTCCAGCACCGCGCTCATCGTCCCGCCTCCAACCCGAGCAACGCCCGCTTCTCCAGATCGGTTAAGAATGCCGCCGCCGAGATCTGCGCCCACAGCCTTTCGCGATCCTCCGACAGCGCCGGCACTGCGTCGCGGTCGACGCTCAGCTCCAGCCCCGGCCACCAGCTCTGCAGATGGGCGGAAAGCGCCGACAGTATGCGCAAGGTCAGTGGCAGCAGCGTCAGCCGCCACAGCGCGACATTGGCTTCCTTGTAGTTGGCATAGGTGGCATCGCCGGGCAGCCCGAGCAGGATCGGCGGCACCCCGAACGCCAGTGCAATTTCGCGCGCCGCATTGTCGCGCGCCCTGGCAAAGTCCATTTCCGCCGGCGTCAGGCTCATCGCCTGCCAGCTCAACCCGCCTTCGAGCAGCATCGGCCGCCCGGCGTTGGCCGCGCCGGCAAACCCTGCCTCCATTTCGGTTCTCAGGCGGTCGAACTGCTCGGCGCTCAGCGTCGATCCGTCACCGGGCTGGTACACCAGCGCCCCCGATGGCCGCGCCGCATTGTCGAGCAACGCACGGTTCCACTTCGCCGCGGCATTATGGACATCGACCGCTGCCGCCGCGGCCCCCAGGCAACCCGCGCCATAGTGGTCATCGAGCGGATGATAGCCGCGAATGTGGAGCAAACCGACGCGATCGCCCAGGCTTTCGGCAGGGTATCGCGTCAGCATATCGCCGGCGCGGTACAGATACCCGGTCGGCCAGCCGCGACCATCGGCCTCCACCGTCACCCGTTCGGGCCGCAAGGCAAAAAGCGCTGCCGGCAACCCATCGGGACCGGTCGCAACCTCGACATAGGCATTGCCGTGCAGCAGCAACTGCGCCGCCAGCGTTTCGAGCAAGCCCGGCCCCGACGCACCGAACCCGGCACTGCCGAGCAGCGCCAGCGCCGGATGCCCGGGCGGATTCGACACCAGCGGCGCCCCGCCCGCCCCCTCGCTGACCAGGCGAATGGCCCGCGCCGCGATGGGATTGGCGAGATACGACGCCCGCACCTGCGCCTCGTAACTGCGCGGCGGCTCGGCCCCGCCGAACGGCGTCGCCCAGCCCGGAACCCGCAGCGGCGACGCAGCACTTTTGGTCCGCCAGAATGGCAGTTTCATGGGGTTCTCCTGCAATGGAAAATGCCGTTGGCGGGCAAGGGATGATCCTGCACCCGAATATTTGGGCTGCCAGGCTAATTACTTGGCGAAACCGCTTCAGATCAGGGCTCGGGTTGCCCGACTGTGATAAATATCATGACGGCAGCAGCAATCGCCGCGGTGGCGTACAGCATTTGGTGAAAAGGCGCTGCAACGACCTCGCCCAGTCCGAACATGGCTGTAGCCGATATTACACATAGGATGCGGTAACGCCGGATGGGAAGGTACGACGATCCAGCTTCTGGTCGCCCGTTACTCAAGCGCGCGATGTTGATAGTATTCGTCATCCGCGCGAACGCTGACCAATCCAGTGCATAAACGACAAGCAAAAACAGCGCCGCGTAGCCAAAGTCCTCGAGCATATGGCATCCATAGATGTCCCGCGTTCTGACGCACAGCCCATATCGCCCGTCTCCCGTAAACGGGAGAAGGCCTCACAAACCCCGCACCGCCGGCTCCCGCCGCCTTTCCCCCAGCATCAGCGCCGTCAGCGCCCAAACCAGCGCATCGGCGCGATCGGGCGACGCCCCTGGCCCTGCATAAACCCCGCTCGCGAGGAACCCGCAAAGCTGGTCCTCCAGCGCCGGAAATGCCCCGGCGTGCCATACCCGGCCTTCACCATACAGGCTCGCCACCGGCTCGGCGCGCGCCACCTTGCCACGCGATGCCCGCACTTCCAGCACCGGCAGCGCGCTATCGACCGATTTGAGCACCGCCGTCACCATATCGCCGCCGTTGTTGACCTCTGCCACCACCCGGTCGGCGCCCCAGCGTTCGGCGGCGTTGACCACCGCCCGTGCCCAGCCTTCCGGCCGCGCCCCCTCGACGCTGGCGTCGGCGAGGACGTGCCCCATGCCGTCGACTCCCAGCCCGACCGCGACGATGCCGCACACCCCCCGCGCGCCGCCGGCGGGTGGATCGACGCCGATGATGACCCGCGTCAGTTCGGGTGCGGCCCGCCGCCGCTGGCGTTCGATGAGGCCCCGTGTCCACAGCGCCCCCACCAGGTCATCGACGATTTCGCCGTCGAGTTCCTGCCGGCCCAGCGCGGTGCCGCCATAGCGGCGGGTGACCGTATCGATGAAACTTTCGGGCAAATTCGGGTGGTTGTCATGCATCCGGCCCCGCGTCACCGCAACATGCGGCTCGGCAAGCAAGGCCTTCAGCCAGCCGTGCGGCAGCGGCGTCGTCGTCAGCAACAGGCGGGGGTGTGCCCCCAGCCGCACCGCCAGCCGCAAATTGGCCAACGTCGCTTCGGCCCGCGGCCAATGGGCGAATTCATCGCCCCAGGCGAAATCGAACTGGTTGCCGCGCAGGCTGTCCGGCTCGCCGCCGGAATACAGCCGCGCCTCCGAGCCATTGCGCCATTCGAGGCGCTTGAGGCTGGGCAGGAAGCTGACATCCTCGCCCGCCGGCAGCCGCGCCAGCAAGCCCGATTCCCCCTCCACCATCACCGCCCGGGCATTGTCGAGGCTGGCACCGACCAGCGCGATACGGCAACCTGGCGTGGTCAACGCGACTTCATGAACCCATTCGGTTCCTGCACGGGTCTTGCCAAAGCCCCGCCCGGCAAGGATCGCCCAGATCGTCCAGTCCCCGTCCGGGGCAATCTGCGTGGGTCGCAGCGCGCCGGCACCAGCGATTGCCGCCGCCATCAGCGGTCCGCCATAAACCGCCGTGACCAACGCACGATTGTCCGCGCCGATCGCGGCCCAACGCTCGGCAACGGAACCGTTCGGCTGGGGTCTATCGTGACGATCTGCCATGCAATCGCCTCCCGATATCAGGGTCAAAGGCTGTTCGGCGTCGCCCTGGCTCGCAGGCGCCTGTGTGTGGTCAATGCGGCGGTTGCCAGCTCGGCGGCATCGCCAAAGCCAGGGCTGCAATCGCTGCCCGGGCCTCCTTGACGCGTGTCCGGTCGGGCAAGCGCGCCGCCAGCAAATGGGCTTTGGGTTCATGCCGTTGCCAAATCGCCAGCGTCAGCTTTTCGTCGATTTTGCCACCCGCAGCCATGGTCTTGAGAATATGCGCCATCGCCGCTGCTTCGATACGGTCCCAGGCGGCACGCTCCGCAAGCGACCATTCACCGCTGAAATCACGGTCCGCCTCGCGCAGCCGATGCGCCGAAAGCACGGTCTTTCCGGCAGCGAGCGCTGCTGCCACGACGTCGCCGGTTTCCGCCAGCGTTTCGAGGAACAGCGCCCGCTCGGACCGCCGCCAATAGCCGCGACGCAACGTCACCATGGCACCCTCCTTCAAATTGGTCTGGATCACCGCCGCAGCCGCCGGGCTTTCCCGGATGGGCTCTTGCGGCGGATTTCTGAAGCGTGCCGAATCTCTAACCGATAGCGTGACGCTTGTCAATCATAAAACACCAGATGGGTGATATTGATTGGCCGATGGCGGGTCGATCCGGCAGCAACCGCCGGTCTCGCGGTTGCGTGTCTGCGGTCCCCGATACGATGGATGACGATCAATTCCTGTTGCGTTGTCGAAATAAAACGCTCAGCTTTTCGGTTCCCGGCCAGTCTTTTCTCGGACGGGCCGGCGCGCATGTCGACTTGCGCAAGACCAATCTCCAGCTGCCCGGTCGTTCGACGGAATTTGAGGGGATCGCAGATGAATATCGGAACTGCAATGGGCATCGCCAAGGTGATCGTCCTGTCGGCCAATCAATACATAAACTTCGACGAATTCGAAAAAGGCGCCGTGGCCAAATATGTGATGTCACATGACGACAAGCACAGGTCGCAGACACGTGCAATGTCGATCGCCAGCGCCAACACCCGCAACCCTGTCAGCTATTACCAACAGCAAAATCCGGCCAACCTCCAGCAAACGCGCGATTTGACCCAATCCATCGAGGCCGACATGCTGCGCGCGGTGTTGAAGGACAACTGGACGGACAATGCACGATATCACGAGAGTTACAATTTCAAGGAAAATTGCGTCAACATCAACGATTTCAACCTGATCTGCCCGATCCCGAACCTGTTCGCCGCCTATACGCTGCGGAACGGGAACCGCACGGCGTGCACCCGCATGGTCGTCACCATGGGCAAACAATTCAAGCAACCGTGCATCCACACGCATTTTCCGATAACCGACCAGTCCTTCAACCAGACTTACAGCCGCCCTTTGCCCGCATAGCCGACGCCGGCACGCCGCCCCGCTATTTCCCGGCAAAGGTCTCCGGGGTCCACCACGGGAAAAAGTCGGGCATGTCCGCGCTCACCTTGTCGGGATAGGCAGGCGCGCGCTTCTCGAGGAACGACACCACCCCTTCCTTGGCGTCGCCCGATCGGCCGCGCGAATAGATGGCGCGACTGTCGAGGCGGTGCGCATCCCAGGGGCTCGCCGCGCCCGCCATCCGCCACAGCATCTGCCGGGTCATCGCCACCGATACCGGCGCGGTGTTTTCCGCAATCTCCAGCGCCAGCGCGCGAGCGGCGGGCAGCAGGTCCCCGGGGGCATGGACCGCCGAAACCAGCCCACCGGCCAATGCCTCGTCGGCACCGAAAATCCGCCCGGTCATGCACCATTCAAGCGCCCGCGGCAGGCCGACGAGTTTCGACAGGAACCATGACGACCCTGCCTCCGGCACGATGCCGCGCTGGGCAAAGACAAAGCCGAAGCGCGCCGCACTCGACGCCAGCCGCATGTCCATCGCCAGTTGCATGGTGACGCCGATGCCGACCGCGGCGCCGTTGATGGCACCGATGACGGGCTTAAGCGATTCGAAAATCCGCAGCGTCACCCGGCCGCCGCCATCGCGCACCGCGTCATGTTCGTAATCGATGCTGCCATCGGCGCGGACCGGCGATTCGGCGCCGCGCGGGCTGTCGGTGCGGGTGTCGTAGTCGAAGGTCGCGGCGCCCGCCGACAGGTCCGCCCCGGCGCAAAAGGCCCGGCCGCGCCCGGTGACGATGACAGCACGCACCGCGTCATCGGCGTCGGTAATGTCGAAGGCGGCGATCAGTTCGGCCATCATCGTCGCGGTGAAGGCGTTGAGCTTGGCCTCCCGATCCAGCGTTATGGTGGCGACGGGGCCATCGATGTCGAGGGCAATCTGGGTAAAAGTCATATGGGTTCCTAACGTTCGCTTCTTCCGCAATGGGGAGAAAGCTACAGCGCCTCGATTATCGTCACATTGGCGAGGCCGCCGCCTTCGCACATCGTCTGCAACCCCCAGTGCTTGCCGCGTGCGTGCAGCGCATGGATCATCGTCGTCATCAACTTGGTCCCCGATGCGCCAAGTGGATGCCCGAGCGCGATGGCGCCGCCGTTGACGTTCAATCGCGCCGGATCGCCGCCCAGCACCTTGAGCCATGCCATCGGCACCGAGGCAAAGGCTTCGTTGACTTCGTAAAGGTCGATATCGCCCAGCTTCATCCCCGACCGGGCGAGCGCACGCTGGGTCGCGCCGATGGGGGCTTCGAGCATGATCACCGGGTCCTCCCCCACCACCGTCATGTGGTGGATGCGCGCCATCGGCTTTGCCCCCAAGGCCTTCAGCCCGCGTTCGTTGACGATCATCACGCCGGATGCACCGTCGCAGATCTGCGACGACGTCGCCGCCGTTAGCCGGCCACCCTCCTGGATCAGCTTGACGCCGCGAATACCCTCCAGGCTGGCGTCGAAGCGGATGCCTTCATCGACGATATGCTGGCGTGCCTCGCCCTCGTGGGTGGTCACTTCGATGGGCACGATCTCCTTGTCGAAGGTGCCCGCCGTTGCTGCCGCCGCGCCCTTCTGCTGGCTGTGGAAGCCGAATTCGTCGAGCATGTCCTTGGTCAGCTCGTGCTTCCTCGCGATCATTTCGGCGCCGGTAAACTGGCTGAACTGGATCCCCGGGTAGCGCGCCTTGATGCCGGCGCTGCCGAACGGCGATCCCATGCCATTGTCGTGCGCCAGCTTGGCCGGCGCCCCCATCGGCACCCGCGTCATGCTTTCGACGCCGGCGGCGATGACGATGTCCATCTGCCCGGACATCACCGTGGCGGCAGCGAAGTGCACCGCCTGTTGCGAACTGCCGCACTGGCGATCGACGCTGGTGCCAGGCACCGATTCGGGCAGCTTCGACGACATGATGGCGTTGCGCGCAATGTTGGCGGATTGCTGGCCGAACTGGCTTACGCAGCCCATGATGACATCCTCGACTAGCGCCGGATCGGCCCCCGATCGCGCCACCAGCGCATCGAGCACCTGCGCCGCCAGGTCGGCGGGGTGCCAGTCGCACAGCAGTCCGCCGCGGCGGCCGCCGGCGGTGCGCGCTGCGGCAACGATATAGGCTTCATGCATCGGCGGGGGCTCCCAAGGTGGTTTTAATTGTGCAGCGACTTTACGCCAAAGTCGGCACGCGGCAAGGAAGCGCAAAGAACAGGTGTCGGGCCGGTCCCGGCAGAAGGAACAGCCCATGCGCGCGGTCACTCTCCTCATGGCGGCGTTGCTGCTCGGCACCGCCCCCGGTGCATTTTCGAAGACCGGGTCGAAAACCGCGCCCAGACCGGCGGCGAAACACCGGGTCGTTGCCGGCAAGACCGTCAAGCCGGCGCCGAAGACCGCTGCCATCGCGCCGCTGCCCGATACCGCCGAAATAGCCCAGTTGCGCAGCGCCTTCCGCTTCGCCTTCCCGGTCTATGCGGTCATGGCAACCCGCGACGCCCAACTCGGCAGGGCACGGGCGATGGGCCTGTCCAATGCGGTCAACATGATCCTGCCGCGCCTGACGCTCGCCGACGCATCGAGCCGCGAAGTGACGACGCCCAATAACGACACGCTGTACGGCTCGGCATGGCTCGACCTCGCTGCCGGGCCGGTGGTCCTCAACGTGCCGGCCATGGCGGGGCGCTACAATTCCGCCGCGCTGATGTCGGTGATGACCGACAATATCGCCATCCTCGGCACCCGCACCGGCTCACAGGGTGGCCGTTATGCCATCGTCGGGCCGGATTATACCGGCAATATTCCGCGCGACACGCAAAAGATCCAGATGCCGAGCAACGATGCATGGCTGTTGGTGCGGGTATTGGTCAACGGCCCTGCCGATGTCGATGCCGCCGCTGCTGCCCTGCGCGGCTACAGTCTCGAAAGCCCCGAAGGCCGCGCCGCGCCGGTGCCGACAGTGGCGACCCCCGCGGCCGACGCCAAAAGCTTTCTTGCCGTCGTCAACGAGGCGCTGGCGCGGTCGACGGGCAACCCCGCCCTGGTGAAAAAGGCGCAGGCCTTCGCCGCGTTCGGCATCGGCAGCGGCTGGGATGCGCTGCCCGCCGAAACCCGGGCGTTGTGGACACGGTCGCTCCCGGCGTTGCGGCAGGAACTGAAGGGCGGCATCGCCGCTGCCGGCGACGTCGTCGACGGCTGGTCGTACCCGCGCGCCGGCATCGGCAGTCCCGACGCCGATGACGACCTGCGCAGCTATGTTGCGCTCGGCGGCCTCGCGGCGCTGCCCCGCGTCGAAGCGATGTACCTTTCCGCCCGCACCGACAAGGACGGCGCTGCGCTGGATGGCAATAAGGCTTATCGCGTCCGCATTCCGGCGCACATGCCGATCGGCGCGTTCTGGTCGCTGTCGATGTACCAGGTCGAAGCCGATGGAAAGCTGTTCTTCGTCGCCAACCCGCTCAACCGCTTCGCCGTCGGCGATCGCTCGCCGCAGGTCCGCGCCGATCGGGATGGCAGCTATGAATTCTTCGTCCAGCCATCGCGGCCGGAGGGGGAACGTGTCGTCAACTGGCTGCCTGCACCCAGGGGCAAGTTCGTCCTCGTCTTCCGGGGCTACCTGCCGCGTGCCGAAATGCTCGACGGCCGCTTCCGCCTGCCGCCGGTCGAGGTCGGCGAGGTGGTACCATGACGACCAGTAACGAGAGCGAAAGCCTGCAAAGCAGCAGGCGCGGTGAAAGCCTGCAAAGCAGCAGGCGCGATGAAAGCCTGCAAAGCAGCAGGCAGGGCAAGCACATCCTCCTCGATCTGCTGGCGTCGGAAGGCGTCGCGTTCATTTTCGGCAATCCCGGCACCACCGAGCTGCCACTGATGGACGCGATGGTCGTCGAGGAGCGCATCCGCTACGTCCTCGGCCTCAATGAAGTCGTCGTCATGGGCATGGCCGACGGCTATGCGCAGGCGACCGGCAAGCTTGCGGTGTGCAACCTCCACGCTGCCCCCGGCCTCGGCAACGCCATGGGAATGCTGTACAATGCGGCGAAGGCGGGGGCGCCTGTCCTCGTCACCGCCGGCCAGCAGGACACAAGCATCCGGCTATCGGAGCCATTGCTGTGGGACGATTTGGCGACGCTGGCACGGCCACTGTGCAAATGGTCGTTCGAGGTGGCGTCAATCGCCGAACTGCCGCGCGCCATCCGCCGCGCAGCGAAGGTGGCGCTGACCGCCCCCACCGGCCCGGTGTTCCTGTCGATCCCCGGCGATATATTGACCGCGACCGCGCCCGACGACCTCGACATGGGTGCCCCGACCCGCATCGGCGCCCGGCTGCGCGGCGATGCCGACGCCATTGCCGTCGCCGCCACGCTCATCCACGCGGCGCAGTCGCCGGTGATCTTTGCCGGCGACCATGTCGCAAAATCGGGCGCCCATGCCGAACTGGCGGCGCTGGCCGAGGCCATCGGCGCGCCGGTGTATCTGGAGGGTATGGCCAACACCGCCGCCTTCCCGTCGAACCACCCGCTTTATGCCGGCACGGTGGCGCGGATGACCCCGGCGATGCGCGCGACGATGGAAAACCACGACCTGCTGATTTCGATCGGCGCCGATTTGATGACGCAAAGCCAGGCCACCGGCGTGGAGGCGCTGGCGCCGGGCACCAAGGTCATCCACCTCGATGACGAACCGTGGCAGATCGGCAAGAACTTCGCCGCCACCGCCGCCATCCAGGGCGACGCCAGGGCAACGCTGCCCGAATTGACGGCGCTGGTGGCCGGGTGCGGAGACGTTCGCCGCGACGCCATCATCGCCCGCCTCGCCGCGGCCCGCACCGCGCTCCTCGCCCGCGCCGACGCCATGGCGAGCAAACTGCCGCTGCAGCCGATGCCGGTGCTCAAGCTGATCGGCGAGCTGCTTCCTGCCGACGCCATCGTTATCGAGGAGCTGTTGTCGAGCGGCATGAACACCGTCCGCCACCTGGTCCCCGCCGTTGCGCCGGACAGCTGGTTCGGCATGCGCGGCGGCGGCATCGGCGTCGCGCTGCCCCAGGCCGCCGGCATCGCGCTGGCCAACCCCGGCCGCCCGGTGGTGGCGCTTTCGGGCGACGGCAGCGCGCTGTATTCCGCCGCCGCACTCTGGACGCTGGCGCACTACAAGCTGCCGGTGGTGGCGGTGATCTTAAACAACCGCGGCTATCGCATATTGAAGCAGCGCACCCGCGCCATCGGCGACCACAGCGCCCGCACCGGCGAATTCATCGCCATGGACATCGAGGCCCCGGCGATCGACTTCATGGCGCTGGCCAAGGCCCATGGCGTGGCGGGCGTTCGCGCCGATACCCTGGAAGACGTGCGCGCCGCGTTCACCGCCGCGCTCGCCAGCGACACCCCGACGCTGATCGAAGTGACGGTGGCGCGCGAGGTCTAGTCCCTGCCCCCTCCCCTGAAGGAAGGGGAGCAGGCACGCGGCGTCAGCCCTCCCGCGCCGCCTTGCTGGCCAGCAACGCCGCCACGTCCGCATCCGAAAACCCCGCCTCGGCGAGCACGGCGCGGGTATGCTCACCCAGTCGCGGCGGCACCCCCACCGGCGGCCGCACGCCATCGAACAGCACCGGCACGCCGGGATAGCGCAACCGCCCGGCGGCCGTTTCCACCGAGGTGAAGAACCCCGTCGCCACCAGGTGCGGGTCGGTCTCCAACGCCTCGAGCGTGAACACCGGCGCGCACGGAATTTGTGCACCATCGAGCAGCGCCAGCCATTCGGCGGTCGGGCGCTGGCGGATCAGGTCGCCGGCGATGGCATAAAGCGCGCCGATATGCGCCGTTCGCGTGCCGATATCGGCAAAGCGCGGGTCGGCGAGGTGCTGCTCCGCCCCTGCCACCCGGAAGAAGCCCGTCCAGTGCGCGTTGGTATAGGGCATGATGCAGACATGGCCGTCCGCTGTCGGCAGCGGACGCCGCCACGCCGCCATGGCACGCGGATAACCGAGATCGGCGAGCGGCGGATCGAAGTGATGGCCATAGAAATGCTCGACGAGGTTGAACGCCACCAGCGTCTCGAACATCGGCACTTCGACAAAGCCGCCCTTGCCGGTCGTCTGGCGCCGCACCACGCAGGCGAGGATCGACAACGCCGCGACCAGCCCCGAAACCTTGTCGGCGGCAATGGTCGGCAGATAGCGCGGCTCGCCGGTTTGCCGCGCCATCAGGTCGGCGATGCCCGACATGCCCTGGATGACATCGTCATAGGCCGGGCGGCCGCCATAGGGCCCCGCCTCGCCGAAACCGTGCAGCCCGGCATAGATCAGCCGCGGATGGCGGGCGAGCAGGTCGTCGGGGTCGAGCCCCAGCGATTTCAGCTTCTGCGGCCGGATCGAATGGAGCAGCACATCGGCGCCATCGAGCAGCCGGTCGAACGCCGCGCGCCCCTCTGCCATTTTCAGGTCGAGGACGATGCCGCGCTTGCCGCGGTTGCAGCCGAGGAACAGCGCCGACATGCCGCGTTCCAGCGCTGGCCCGGTGAGGCGGGTCGAATCGCCCTCGGGTGCTTCCAGCTTGATGACATCGGCCCCGAGGTCGGCGAGCCACTGGCTGCAATATGGCCCGAAGACCACCGAACCGAGATCGATGACGCGAAGGCCGTGGAGGGGAAGGATCATGGTCATCGGGGCGCCAGCCGCGCCGCATGCCAGTGCAGATGGTCCTCGACAAAGCTCTGGATGAACCAATAGCCATGGTCATAGCCCGCGTGCCGGCGCAGCGTCAGCGGGATGCCGGCCGCCGCGCACGCCGCCTCCAGCCGCTCGGGCTGCAACTGGCTGTCGAGGAAATTGTCCGCCAGCCCCTGGTCAACCAGCAACTCCGCCACCCGCGCGCCGCCGTCGATGAGCGCCACCGCGTCATGCGCCGCCCAGGCTGCCGGGTCTGGCCCCAGGTACAGCGGCAACGCCTTTTGCCCCCATGGCACCTGCGACGGCGCGACGATCGGCGCAAAGGCCGAAACGCTGCGAAAGCGGCCCGGCGTCGACAGTGCCAGGGTCAGCGCGCCATGCCCGCCCATCGAATGCCCGGTGATCGACTGGCGATCGAGATCGCCGCCGAAGTGCGCCGCGATGACGCCGGGCAATTCGTCGAGCAGCCATGATTTCATGCGGAAATGCGGCGCCCAGGGGGCCTCTGTGGCGTCGAGGTAAAAGCCGGCCCCCTGCCCCATGTCGTACGCCACGTCATCGGCGACGCCTTCACCGCGCGGGGACGTATCGGGCGTCACCAGCATCAGCCCCAGTTCGGCGGCGACGCGCTGAGCACCGGCCTTGATGGCAAAGGTTTCCTCGGTGCAGGTCAGCCCGGCGAGGCACCAGAGGATCGGGAATGGGCCCCCATTTCCACGGCTGCCGGGCGGCGTGAACACCCCGAAGCGCATTGCCGTCCCGGTGCTGGTGGCGGCGTGCGAATGAAAGGACTGGCGGCCGCCGTGGCAGGCGGCAGAGGCGAGGGTTTCCACGCTCAGAACACCACCACGGACCGGATGCTCTCGCCTGCGTGCATCAAATCGAAGCCCTTGTTGATCTCGTCCAGGGTCAGCACATGGGTGATCATCGGGTCGATCTCGATCTTGCCGTTCATGTACCAGTCGACGATCTTCGGCACGTCGGTCCGCCCGCGCGCGCCGCCGAAGGCGCTGCCCTTCCACACCCGCCCGGTGACGAGCTGGAACGGCCGGGTGCTGATTTCCTTGCCCGATTCGGCGACGCCGATGACCACCGAGACACCCCAGCCGCGATGGCACGCCTCCAGCGCTTGGCGCATGACGATGGTGTTGCCGGTGCAATCGAAGGTGTAATCGGCGCCGCCATCGGTCAGCGCCACCAGGTGCGCGACGATATCGCCGTCGACATCCTTCGGGTTGACGAAGTGCGTCATGCCGAAGCGCTTGCCCCATTCGGCCTTGTCCGGGTTGATATCGACCCCGATGATCTTGTCGGCGCCGACCATCCGCGCCGCCTGGACGACGTTGAGCCCGATGCCGCCGAGTCCGAAGACGATGACGTTGCTGCCCGGCTCGACCTTTGCGGTGTTGACCACGGCGCCGACCCCGGTGGTGACGCCGCAGCCGATATAGCAACTCTTGTCGAACGGCGCGTCGGTGCGGATCTTCGCCACGGCGATCTCGGGCAGCACGGTGAAGTTCGAAAAGGTCGAGCAGCCCATGTAGTGGTGCAGCATCTGGCCCTTGTAGCTGAAGCGGCTGGTGCCATCGGGCATGACGCCCTTGCCCTGCGTCGCGCGAATGGCGGTGCACAGGTTGGTCTTGCCCGACAGGCAGGATTTACACTGGCGACATTCCGGCGTGTAGAGCGGGATGACGTGATCGCCGACCGTCACCGACGTCACCCCGGCGCCGACTTCGCGAACGATGCCGGCGCCTTCATGGCCGAGGATGGAGGGGAACAGCCCCTCGCTGTCGAAACCGTCGAGCGTATAGGCATCGGTGTGGCAGATGCCCGTCGCCATGATCTCCACCAGCACTTCGCCGGCGCGCGGGCCCTCCAGATCGACCTCGACGATTTCGAGCGGAGTCCTGGGGGCAAAGGCGACGGCGGCACGGGTCTTCACGGGGCTTACCTCATCATTGGCGTGCGCCGTTCCTAGCGTCAAAACGGCAGCGAACCCAATGCCACTTTGTCGAAGCCGGCGCACTGCGCTTGCTTTTTTTGCAGCTTGGGCGCATTGCCCCCCAGCGCGAAGGTGCCTGCAAGCGATCCGCGGTGCTTCGGCTCCCTCTTCGGCGAACGGTCCCCGGTTGCATCCGGCCGAACGTTTTTGCCGGAACAATCAAATCAAGGACCTGAAAATGGCCACTGGTACAGTCAAGTTTTTCAATGCCACCAAGGGTTATGGCTTCATCGCCCCGGATGGCGCTTCCAAGGACGTCTTTGTCCACATCTCAGCCGTCGAGCGTGCAGGTCTGTCCGACCTGACCGAAGGCGCCAAGGTCCAGTTCGACCTCGAGAATGATCGTCAGGGTCGCGCCTCGGCGGTCAACCTTTCGATGGCCTGAGGCAGCTTATGCCCAAAGAAGAGGTTATCAAGATCGAAGGCGTGATCGCCGAGATCCTGCCCGACGGACGCTTTCGCGTGCGGCTGGAAAATGAGCATGAGATCATCGCCTATACTGCCGGGAAAATGCGCAAGAACCGCATCCGGTCGATCGTGGGGGACAGGGTTCACGTCGAAATGACCCCCTATGACCTCGACAAGGGGCGTATTGTCTTCCGTGAGAAGACGGCTCCAATGCCAATGAACCAGCGGCGGTTTTTCCGCCGCTAGTGCGACCGGCCGCAGTTCGGAGATTGCAAGGCAATCACCGAACTGCGGCCGAACTCGCCCGACGTTTCGGTCCCAGCTGCGCCCGCCGCGATTTTCCGGCCAGCGCTTCACAGGCACCGCGCAGTTGCCATCCTGTAACCTTTTGCGGCAATAGATGTCATTCCGATGCCACCCGGCATCACGACACTTCAGCCTAAAGGACCGCGCATGAGCATTTTCGGCTTCATCAAGGACAAGATCTTTGGCCATGCCGAGGCTCCCGCTGCCGCGCCCGCCGCCGCCCCGACCGTGGTCGCCGCTGCCGCACCCGCCCCGGTCGTTCCCAGTGCCCCCGTCGACGTCGAAGCCGTGCTTGCTCAAATGGCCGCCACCGACGGCGTCCAGAGCAACTGGCAGTCGTCGGTCGTAGACTTGATGAAGTTGCTCAACATGGATTCGAGCCTCGATGCGCGCAAGACGCTGGCCACCGAGCTTGGCGTCAACGCCGGCGCGCCCGGCACGGCTGAACAGAATATCGCGCTCTACAAGGCGGTGATGGCACGGCTGGAAGACGATGGCGCCACGGTCTCGCCAACGCTCAAGGGTTAAGCCCCACCCGGTTTCCCGACAGCGGGGAGGAGGCGCAATGCCCTCCTCCCCGTGCCGCGGCAGGATCAGGCCGCGACGGCGCTGACGGCGTCCAGCAGCCGCGCGGCCGCTTCGGCGGATGAAGCGGGGTTCTGGCCGGTGATCAGCAGGCCCTCCTGCACCACATAGGACGACCAGTCCGGCCCCTTTGAATAAAGGCCGCCCTTGGCCATCAGTTCGTCCTCGACGAGGAACGGAACCACCTTGGTCAACCCGACGGCTTCTTCCTCGCCGTTGGTGAAGCCGGTGACCCGCTTGCCTTCGACGAGCGGGCGCCCTGCGGCCGTCTTGACATGCCGCAGTGCACCGGGTGCGTGGCACACAAGCGCCACCGGCTTGCCCGCGCCAAGGAATGCTTCGATGAGGGCAATCGAGTTGCCGTCTTCCGCCAGGTCCCAAAGCGGTCCGTGGCCGCCGGGGTAGAAAACCGTGTCGAAATCGGCCTGCGATACGTCGGCGAGCTTAACGGTGCTGGCCAGCGCCGCCATCGCAGTTGCATCGGCTTCGAAGCGATGCGTGCTTTCCGTCTGGTTTTCGGGCTCGTTGCTCTTGGGGTCGAGCGGCGGACGACCGCCCTTTGGCGATGCCAGCGTGATGTCGGCGCCGGCATCCTTGAACACATAATAAGGCGCTGCCAGCTCCTCGAGCCAGAAGCCGGTCTTGTGGCCGGTGTTGCCGAGCGTGTCATGCGATGTGAGAACAATCAGGATCTTCATCGGTCATTCCTTTCCTGTGCGCGGACGCCCCGGGGCTTGGCCGTCGCAATCCGCAAAACGCGCGACAGGGCCTTGTCGCGCCCGCCGTGCAAGGCCGTGCGACGATTTTTCCCTTGCCCCAAAGGCGGGTTGGCCGCCTTGGCCTTTTCAGACGGGCAGCATTACCCGACGAAATCGGCGCGTTCCGGGGCCCGCGTCGCATTCCAGTAATCGACCAGCGCGAACGGCCAGTTCTGGCTGACCCGGCCACTGGCATTCTTGTACCAGCTCGAAACATCGGGCGCGCCCCACGCCATTTCGGCATTGGCGGCATCCACACGGGCATTGAACGCCGCCGTCACATCCGGCCGCGGTTGCAGCGCGGTGACCCCGTCCTCGACCAGCAGTTTCAGGCAACCGACGATATAGCGCACCGAACATTCCGAAAAGAACACGATCGAGCCGTTGACGACGATATTGGTATTGGGGCCATATACCATGAAAAAGTTGGGAAATCCCGGCACTGTCATGCCGAGATAGGCCTTGGCATCGCCGGCCCATTTGTCGTGGAGTTCCACCCCGCCTTCGCCGACAACCTGCATCGGCACGAGGAAATCCGACGCTGAAAAACCGGTCGCGTAGATGATGACATCGACTTCGACCAGCCGCCCCGATTCGAGGCGCACGCCGCCGGGTTCGATCGCGGCGATCGGGTCGCTGACCAGCTCGACATTGTCGCGCTTCAGCGCCGCGGCCCAGACGCCATTGTCCACCAGCATCCGCTTGCCCCCCGGCGCATAGGGCGGAATCGACTTCGCCAGCAGGTCCGGCCGGTCGGCGAGCTGTTCGGCGAGCGAAGCCTCGAGCAAGGCCCGCAGCCCGGCATTCATTTCCGACAGCGAGCCGGCGTGATGCCAGGCTGCATCGCGCGTCACCGCCGGCAGCAGGAACTCGGTCAACGACCAGAACAGCGCAAAACGATACCAGTTGGCATAAGACGGCGCATGCTTGAGCAGCCAGCGTTTTCCCGCCGGCACCGCATCATGATAGGCCGGCTGCGGCAGCAACCACGGTGCCGTGCGCTGGCACACCGTCAACGCCGCGACCTTGCCGGCAATCTCGGGCACGATCTGGAAGGCGCTGGCGCCGGTGCCGATGACAGCGACGCGCTTGCCCTGCAAATCGACATCGTCGCGCCATTGCGCCGAATGGAATGCCGGCCCGGCAAAGCTGCCGACACCCTTGATATCGGGCAATTTCGGCGTGTTGAGCTGTCCGACCGCGCTTATCACGGCGCGCGCCGCCAATGTTTCGGTGCCCTGCGGGCCGGTGACGGTCACCTGCCAGTCATGGCCATCCCAGACAGCGCTTTCGACCCGGGTTTCAAAGCGGATGTGTTGGTGGAGGCCATGCTTGGCCGCAATCCGCTCGAAATATTCCTGCAGGATCGGCTGGGTCGAATAGCGCAACGGCCATTCATGCGCCGGCTCGAACGAATAGCTGTAGAGGTGGTTGGGCGTATCCACCCGACAACCGGGATAGCGGTTCGCCCACCAGGTGCCGCCAACCCTGGATTGCGCGTCGATGATGGTGAACGGCAGGCCCGCCTGGCTGAGCGCGATGCCCGCCAGCAACCCCGACATGCCGGCGCCGATGATGACCACCGGGCACGCCGCCTTCGCCGCAGCGGGCGCATCGATGGTGACCCCTGTCGCCGTCGGCAGGCCATCGAGGTGCAGTTCGGCGGTGAGAAACGCGTCATAGGCAGCCGGGATTGCCCCCCCGGCGACAAAGTTCATCGCCCGCTTCACCGCAGCGGTGGAGGGCCGCGGCAACGCCGGGTAACCCGCCGCCCGCCAGCGAGTCAGATGCGCAAACGCCAGGTCGCGCGCCGCCGCCTGGCGCTCTGCCGGGATGCCGCCATGCTCGTCGGCCATGTTGGTGATATCCGCCACCGGCACCGGAAAATCATCGAGGTGATCGGCATTGCCGGTGAAATGGATCAGCGACGCCAGCAGCGCCGGAATATGCGCCGCCTCAAGCGCCGCACGGATTTCGGCATCGCTGTCGGTGAACGGCTCGGCCATGAACATCTCCCCGGATGATTTTGGGGCAGTATGGAGCGCCGGCAAGCGATGTCCAGCGTGGAACCGCCCACCGCGCCAAACCGGCTGGCCGCGCATTTTTTTGCGCAACTGTCCGGCCGATGGGGCGACACCATGCCATTGGCAGCCGCAGTGCAACCGCGCTAAGCATTGGCCATCCGTCCCAGCGAAAGCCTGCCATGTTGCGTTTGCCGATTGTTGCCAGCCTGTTGTGCTCTGTTGCCGTGCTTCCCGCCCCGGCCATCGCCGCGACTACGGCAACGCTCGCGCCGTCACCGGCGCCATCACCGGCGCCAGCCCCGGTCAGCGCGCTGGTCGCGCAGGTGCGGATTCCGTTCAGCGAGTTCACCCTGCCAAATGGCCTGCGGGTCATCGTCCACACAGATCGCAAGGCGCCGATCGTTGCGGTCAGCGTCTGGTACCACATCGGCTCGAGGGACGAGCCGGCGGGCAAGACCGGCTTTGCCCATCTGTTCGAGCACCTGATGTTCGGCGGCTCCGAAAATGTCGCCGATTTCGACAAGATCATGGAGGATATCGGCAAGTCGCAGGACAATGGCTCGACCTGGTACGACCGCACCAATTATTTCGAGAATGTACCGACCCCGGCGCTCGAAACCGCGCTGTTCGTCGAATCGGATCGCGTGGGGCATTTGCTTGGCGCCGTCACCCAGTCGAAGCTCGATATCCAACGCGGCGTCGTCCAGAATGAAAAGCGGCAGGGCGACAACCGGCCCTTCGGCCTTGTGCAATATGCCATCGGCGACGGGCTGTTCCCGGTTGGCCACCCGTATCGCCACTCGACAATCGGGTCGATGGCAGACCTCGACGCAGCCAGCCTGGCCGATGTGAAGGGCTGGTTCCGCGCCAATTATGGCCCCAACAATGCCGTGCTGGTGCTGGCGGGCGATATCGACGAAGCGACCGCACGGACGCTGGTGGCGAAGTATTTCGGCGACATTCCGCGCGGGCCGGAGCCGGTGCGTTACCCGGCGCCGGTGCCGGTGCGCACCGTCACGACCCGCGAGACGATGACCGATGCCATCGCCAACCCGCGCCTCATCCGCGCCTATGTGCTGCCCGGCCGTACGGACCCGGCATCACCGCTGGTCGATGTTGCCGCCACCATCCTGGCGGGCGGCGAGACATCGCGGCTGTATACCGACCTGGTGCGCGACAAGCAGCTTGCCGTCGCCGTCAGCGGCGGCGTCGAGCCCTTTGAAAAGATCAGCCTGGTGCAGTTCGAAATCGACCTGAAGCCCGGCGTCGACCCCAAGGTCGTCGAGGCGCGCATCGACGCGCTGTTCGCCGAATTCCTCAGGCACGGCCCCACCGCCGACGAGGTCCAGCGCGTCGCCACCCGCGCCGTATCGGGCACCATCCGCGGGCTGGAAGCGGTGGGCGGCTTTGGCGGCAAGGCGGTGACGTTGGCCGAAGGCGCGGTCTATGCCGGTGATGCCACCTATTATCGCACCGAACTTGCGCGCTATGCCACCGCCACCCCGGCGAGCGTTGGCGCGGCCGCACGCCGCTGGCTGGCGAAGGGTGATTTCCGGCTGACCGTAATGCCGGGGGAACGCAAGGTCGCCGATGTTGCCGCGCCGCTGCCGGCGCCTGCCGCCGCCACGCCGCCCGCCGCCGGCACGCCGGTCGCCGCCGGCAACCGCAAGCTGCCGGTGCTGCCGACCATCGCGCCCGAACTGGCGGTGCCGGCGCTCGATCGCTTCACCCTGTCGAACGGCATCAAGGTGACGCTGGCACGCCGCACCACCATCCCGACCGTGCAAATGGCGCTGAATTTCGATGCCGGCTTCGCCGCCGACGATCCCGCCCGCCCCGGCACCGAGGCGTTGATGCTGGCCATGCTGAGCGAAGGCACGAAGACGCGCACAGGCCTTGACCTTGCCCGCGCCACCGAACGGCTCGGCGCCGATATCGGCACCGGCAACGGCTTTGATACCACCAAGGTCAGCCTGAGCGCGTTGAAGCCCAACCTCGCCGCCAGCCTCGACCTGTTCGCCGACGTGGTGCGCAACCCGCGATTCGACGCCGCCGAACTCGAACGCGTCCGCGGCCAGGCGCTGGCCGGCATCGCCCAGGAAATGCGCGACCCGGCCAGCCTCGCCCGCCGCGCCTTCGTGCCGCTGCTGTTCGATGCTACCCACCCCTATGGCATCCCAGGCAGCGGCGCCGGCACCGAGGCCGGGGTCAAGGCCGTTACCCGCGCCGGGCTGGTCGCCTATCACCAGCGCTGGATCCGCCCCGACAATGCCGAACTGTTCGTCGTCGGCGACGTCACCGCGGCCGAACTGCGACCGATGCTCGAAGCCAGCCTTGGCAGCTGGAAGGCCCCGGCCGGCCCACGCGGCACCAAGGTCTTCCCCGCCCGCATCCCGACGCCGGCGCCGCGCATCATTCTCGTCGACCGCCCGGGGTCGCCGCAATCGTACATCCGCGCTGGGCAATTGCTGCCGTTGACCGGCCGTGACGACCCGTTTGCGCTGACGGCCGCCAACGACCTGATCGGCGGCGGGCTGACGGCACGCCTCAATGCCGACCTGCGCGAGGCCAAGGGCTGGAGCTATGGCGTCGGCAGCCGCGTTTCGGAAGGCGTCGACCAGCTTTACTATTTCGTCGTCGCGCCGGTGCAGACCGACAGGACGGGGGATGCCATCGCCGCGATCATCACCGACTTTGCCGCCATCCACAAGGACCGGCCGCTCGACGCCACGGAGCGTACCAAGGTCGTCAACAGCAACGCCCGCGCCCTGCCCGGGGAGTTCGAAAGTGGCGCCGCCGTGCTGGGCGCCATCCAGCGCAACGCCCTGCTGGGCCGACCGGACGATTATTACCGCAAGCTGCCGGCGCGCTATGAAGCGCTGACGCTGGCCGAGCTCAACAGCGCCGCGGGGCTGTTGAGCGCGGATCATTTCGTCTGGGTGGTCGTGGGTGACCGCAAGCTGGTCGAGCCGCAACTGGCAAAGCTGGGAATTCCGGTGGAGGTGCGCTGACGTCCTCGACCGGAACCGCCCGCCTTCGGCCACGTTCGCCCCATGATACCGCCACGATAACGGGGCGGACGCCAACAGGGGTCACACCATGTCACTCGGACTTATTCTTCTCATCATCGTCGTGTTGTTGCTGGTCGGCGCCCTGCCGCGCTGGGGCCATTCGGCCAACTGGGGCTACGCGCCGTCGGGCGTGCTCGGCACCGTGTTGCTGATCATCATCATCCTGCTGGTACTCGGGCGGATCTGATCCCCACAGCGCGGAAGAACACCGCAAGTGCCGCAACGCTGAACAAGGCGGCAAGGACGAACGGCGCGCCGGGGAAATACACCGGCGCGCCGATGCCCGAGAAATAGGCAAAACTGCCGGTCATCAGCGGCGGCCCCATGATCGAGCTGAGGCTCTGGATGCTGCTGACCGCGCCTTGCAGCTCGCCCTGCTCCGATGGTGCCACGCCCGACGACATCATCCCCTGGATCGAGGGGAACACCAGCCCCTGCAACGCTGAAACGATGATGCCGACATACATCAGCCAGCCGACGCCGGCGAAGGCATAGATCAGATAGCCGGCAACCGCCGAAAGCGCCCCGCCGATGACGATGTTGCGCGCGCCGTACCGGGGAATGAGCGACCGCGACAGCACGCCCTGCACCAGCGCCCCCGTCACCCCGACCGCACCCAGCGACCAGCCGACTTCACGCGGGCTCCAGTGGAAGCGCTCGATGGTGAAATAGTTCCACGTCGCGTAAAGCGATTGGTAGCCCATCGTCCACAGGAACACCGTCGCCGCCAGCAACAGCACCCGCGGGTTGGCGGCGCGCAGCCGCATCAGCGCGCCGACGGGGTTTGCACGTCGCCATTCAAAGGCACGGCGATTTTCCTTTTTCAGGCTCTCGGGCAGCACGAAAAAGCCATAGGCAACGTTGGCAAAGGCCAGCGCGGCGGCGAGCATGAACGGCACCCGGTCACCGAATTGCGAAACGATGCCGCCCAACGCCGGCCCGATGATGAAGCCGAAGCCGAAGGCCATGCCGATGATGCCGAAGTTGGCGGCGCGCTTTTCCGGCGGCGAGATATCGGCGATATAGGCATAGGCAGTGGGAAAGCTTGCACCCGTCACCCCCGCCAGCAGCCGCGCCGCGACCAGCCATGCGAGGGTGGGCGCAAAGCTCATCGCCATATAGTCGATGCCGAACGCCGTCAGGCTGGCGAGCAGCACCGGGCGGCGGCCCAGCTTGTCGGAAAGCCCGCCGATGACCGGGCCGCAAAGGAACTGCGTCACCGCATAAAGGAACATGATCCAGCCGCTGACCTGCGCCGCGCCGGCCAGCGAACGGCCGGTCAACGACACGATCAGCCCGGGCAGGACCGGGATGACGACGCCAAAGCCGATGGCATCGATCAGCACCGTAACAAAGATGAAGATGAGCGCGCGGCGCTGGTTCGCAGCCGGGTCCGCAGCCGCGTTCAGAGCCATGTGACATGGCCCATCTTGCGCCCCGGCTTGACTTCGGACTTGCCATAGAGGTGCAGGTGCGCACGCGGATCGGCGAGCAGGTGCGCCCAGTCATGGACGTCGTCGCCGAGCAGGTTGCGCATCACCACATCGGCCGCGGTCAACGCGGTCGAACCCAGTGGCAGGCCGCAGACCGCGCGGATGTGGTTTTCGAACTGCGAGGCACGGCAGCCCTCGATCGTCCAGTGCCCGCTGTTGTGGACACGCGGCGCCATCTCGTTGAACACCGGGCCATCGGCGGTGGCGAAGAATTCGAGGCACAGCACCCCGACATGGCCAAGCGCTTCCGCCACCTGCAGCGCCAGCGCGGCGGCGGCGGGCACCTGCGCCATCACGGCGGCAGGCGCCGGCACCGTGCTGGTGGCGAGGATGCCGCCATCATGGACGTTGCACGCCACCGGGTAGACCGCCGTCTCGCCATTCGCCCGCCGCGCCAGCAGCACCGAAAATTCATGGTCGAACGGCACCCAGGCTTCCAGCACCGCCGGCTGTGCGCCGATGGTCGACCAGGCCGCATCGGCATCGCCGGGTGTCATGATCCGCGCCTGGCCCTTGCCGTCATACCCCATGCGACGCGTCTTCAGCACCGCGGGGGTGCCCAGCGCGGCGATGGCGCCATCGAGTTCGGCGCGGGTTTCGACACCGCGATAGGGCGCCGGGGTGCCGCCCAGCCGTTCGACAAAGGCCTTTTCCGCCAGCCGGTCCTGCGCCACCGCAAGGCTTGCCGAACCGGGGTGGACAAGACCGCGTGCCGCGAGAAAATCGATGGCGGTGGTGGCGATGTTCTCGAATTCGAAGGTCACCACGTCGACGCTGGCAGCAAAGACCTCGAGCGCGGCAAAATCGGTGTATTCGGCGCGGGTCACAACGGCTGCGACATCGCCCGCCGGCAATTCGGCCTCGGGGGCGAGGACATGGACGCGATAGCCCATGCTGGCGGCGGCAAGTGCCAGCATCCGCCCCAATTGCCCGCCGCCCAGGATGCCGATCGTCGAACCGGGTGCGATCATGCCTGGTTCGATAAGGCCGGGGGCTGTTCCGCCACCGCGTCGGTCTGCGCCTGCCGCCAGGCATCGAGCCGCGCCGCCAGCGCCGCATCGTTGTTGGCCAACATGGCGGCGGCCAGCAGGCCGGCGTTGATCGCCCCGGCCTTGCCGATGGCGAGCGTGCCGACCGGTACTCCGGCGGGCATCTGGACGATCGACAACAGCGAATCCATGCCGCTCAACGCCTTGGATTCCACGGGAACGCCCAGCACCGGCAGCCGCGTCATCGCCGCCGCCATGCCGGGCAAATGCGCCGCGCCGCCGGCCCCGGCGATGATGACCTGCAGGCCCCGCGCCGCAGCGCCGGTGGCATAATCGTACAATCGCTGCGGGGTGCGATGGGCGCTGACCACGCGGGTTTCATGGGCAATGCCCAGCGCCGCCAGCGTTTGTGCCGCGTGCTCCATCGTTGCCCAATCGGACACCGACCCCATGATGATACCGACGAGCGGTGCGTCCACCCAGCTTCCCCAACCCCGAACAGGAAGCGCCGGACCTTAAGGGCCGGGTGGCGCAAGGGCAACCGCCATATCCCCCCCTGCAAACTATGCCAGTTGCCGTGGCGGCCGCCCGGCCCGTACCCCATGGTGGTCAGGAGCCTCCAGCATGGTCACCATCATCCAGGCCGTCGTCGATCTCGATCCGGGCCAGCGCGACGCCGCCCTGCACGGTGCCCGGCGCCATATCGATGCCGCGCTCGCCCAGCCCGGCTGCCGTGCCTATTCGTGGTGCGCCGACCCGTACGACCCGGCGCGCGTCCATGTCTTTGAACAATGGGATTCGACCGAGGCGCTGGCGGCACATCTCGCGGGACCGGCTTACAGCGGAATGCTCGGCCATATGCAGGGCTTTGGCATAACCGCCGCGGTCAGCACCAAGTTCGCGGTCAGTGCGATGCAGCCGGTCTATGATCCGCAGGGCCGGCCCCGCGCCGATTTCTTTTAGGGTCGACCGGCGCGACGTGTGGGCGACGTGTGGGCGACGGGTAAACGGTCGGTGCGGGCGCCCCTTACAGGTAACGGCGCCCGATCGCTTTCAGGTCTGCATCGAGATCATAGACCATCGGCTTGCCGGTGGGGATTTCCTCATGAACGATATTGGCGTCCGAAATGCCCGACAAATGCTTGACCAGGGCCCGCAACGAATTGCCGTGGGCAACGACAAGCACGCGCTTGCCGGCGCGCAGTTCGGGAACAATCGCGCTTTGCCAATAGGGCAGCACGCGCTCGATGGTGTCCTTCAGGCTTTCGGCGGCGGGAATGGCGATGCCGGCATAGCGCCGGTCGCCCGACAGGTCATAGGGTGATCCCGGCAGCATCGGCGGCGGCGGCACGTCGAAACTGCGGCGCCAGATCCGGACTTGCTCCTCGCCGTATTTCAGCGCGGTTTCAGCCTTGTTGAGCCCGGTCAGCCCACCATAGTGCCGCTCATTAAGGTGCCAGTCCTTGGTTACCGGCAACCAGGCGCGATCCATCCATGCCAGCGCCAGGTTGAGCGTGTTGATCGCCCGCGACTGGACACTGGTGAAGGCACAATCGAAATCGATCCCCGCAGCCGCGATGGCGATGCCGGCGGCCTTTGCCTCGGCATCGCCCTTTTCGGTCAGCCCGACATCCCACCAGCCGGTGAAGCGGTTTTCAAGGTTCCACGTCGATTGGCCGTGACGCAGCAGGACAAGTGTCGGCATGGGTTGGGGCGCTTTTCGGATTCAGGGTTTCTTGAAGCGATAGACGAACTGGTCGGTCTTGCCGCGGATGGCGGGATCGAAAACATTGGCGGTATGCGGGTCGGCGGCGTTGTGCAGCGCCGCACTTTCCCCGTCGAAGACGAAGCCTGCGGCCAGCACTTCGGCCTTCACCGCCGCCGGGTCGATGCGGTGCAACGTCTTGGTCGCCGCCAGCCCGCTGCCATCGGCGGCGGCATGATCGACGATGACATAGACGCCGCCCGGCTTCAGCGTGGCGAACACCGCCTTGTTGAAACCGATAACGCCTTCGGGCGGCAGGCTGTTGTGGAGATCATGGTAGTTCTGCGCCGTCCAGAACACATCGAGCGAGCCTGCCAGCGATGGGTCACCCGGCGACGATACGACATTGACGTTGGTGAAGCCCAGGGTCGGCAGGGCCCGCACTGCCTTCGATGCATCGCCATAGGCGGCTTCGGCGGCCGGCGGGATGATCGCGGTGACCTTGCCGGCGGGGCCGGCGGCGATCGAGAACACCCGGGTGAAATAGCCGCCACCCGGGATCATGTCGGCGACTTTGGAGCCGGCCTCGATACCGGCAAAGGCCACCATGTCGGCAGGCTTGCGCGCAGCGTCGCGGGCGACGTCCTCGGGCGGGCGAGTCTGGGCGCTGGCGGGTGCGGCAATGAAGACGACGGCAGCAAGCGCGGCGATCAAGTGTTTCATGGCGGTTCTCCCCTGGCCGGCGGACAGGCGCCGCCTTGCCCGCGCAGTCATGCCAGCGCCGGCGGGCAGCGTCACGTCGAAATGCACCGCATGGACCGGCATGGACCCAAAAAAGTGGCCCGGCAGATTGCTCTGCCGGGCCAGGTTGTTTCCTTGGGGAGGAACTTTACCAACCCCGAGCGTTGAACCGCTCAGTAGTTGTAGGCGCGTTCGCCGTGTTCGCTGATGTCGAGCCCTTCGCGCTCGGCTTCGACGGTCGGACGCAGGCCGATGGTCTTGCCGATGATGAAGAACAGGATCGCCGAACCGACGCCCGACCACACCAGTGTCAGCAGGACCGCCTTGGCCTGGATGAGCAACTGGGTGGCAGCACCCGGATAGGTGAAGCTGATGATGCCCGGCTTGAGCATGTAGTCGGCGATGCCCTGCCCGCCGAGTGCCGGATCGACCAGGATACCGGTGGCAAGGGCGCCGACGATGCCGCCGATGCAGTGGACGCCGAAGACATCCAGCGCATCGTCATAGCCGAGCTTGTTCTTGATGGTGGTGCAGAAGAAGAAGCAGATCGGCGAGACCGCGAGGCCGAGCACGATCGACCCCATCGGCCCGGCGTAACCCGAAGCCGGGGTGACAGCGACCAGCCCGGCAACAGCGCCGGTGACGCCGCCGAGAAGCGATGGCTTGCCCTTGGCGATCTGTTCGACGAGGACCCACGACACTGCGGCCGCGGCGGTGGCAACGAAGGTGTTGAGGAAGGCGACGCCGGTGACGCCGTTCGATTCAAGGTTCGAACCCGCGTTGAAGCCGAACCAGCCGACCCACAGCAGCGAGGCGCCGATCATGGTCATGGTCAGCGAGTGCGGAGGCATCGATTCCTTGCCATAGCCGGTCCGCTTGCCGAGCATGAGGCAGCCGACGAGGCCCGCGATACCGGCGTTGATGTGGACGACCGTGCCGCCGGCAAAATCGAGCGCGCCGAGTTGGAACAGGTAGCCGGCACCAGCGAGAGCGGCATCATAGGCGGCCTGGCCCTTTTGCGCCGCGGCGATGAAGGCGTCGGGACCATCCCAGTACCAGACCATATGGGCGATGGGGAAATAGACCAGCGTCACCCAGCCGACGACGAACACCATCAGGCCCGAAAACTTGATGCGTTCGGCAAACGACCCGATGAACAGCGCCGGCGTGATGCAGGCAAAGGTCATCTGGAAGGCGATGTAGACATATTCCGGGATATACACGCCCGCCGAGAAGGTCGCGGCATTGCTGTTGGCATCGACACCCTTCAGGAACAGCTTGCCAAGGCCACCGACCCAGGGCGAACCGCCGGTAAAGGCTTCGGAATAGCCATAGGTGACCCACAACAGCGACACGATCGAGACGATCATGAACACCTGGGTCAGCACCGACAGCATGTTCTTGGTGCGGACAAGGCCGCCATAGAACAGCGCGAGGCCGGGGACCGACATCATCAGCACCAGAGCGGTGGCGACGAGCATCCAGGCGGTATCACCCTTGTTGGGCACCGGCGGGGCCGGCGTTGCCGCAACGGCGGCGGCGACAGCGGGAGCGGCGGCAACAACGGCGGCGGCTTCCTGGGCGAGTGCCGGGCCGGCAGCGCACAGCGCCACCGTCGCGGCGGCCAGTCCCAGTCGTTGCAGCAAACCCGGCGACTTGTAATCGAATGTCATGGTTCCCCCTCCGGTCACGTCAGAGCGCGGTTTCATTGGTTTCACCGGTGCGGATGCGCACCGCCTGGCCGATATCGGCGACAAAGATCTTGCCATCGCCGATCGACCCGGTGTGGGCGGCCTGCTGGATGGTCTCGATGACCTGCGCGGCGAGGCTGTCGTCGACAACGACCTCTATCTTGATCTTGGGCACCATGTTGGTCGTGTATTCGGCACCGCGATAGATTTCGGTCTGGCCCTTCTGCCGGCCAAAGCCCTTCACCTCGCTGACGGTCATACCCTGCACGCCGGCGGCGGACAGCGCTTCACGCACTTCGTCGAGCTTGAACGGCTTGATGATGGCGATGACGAGTTTCATGGCCCCTCCCTTGATGCAGTCGTTGACCGACGGTTGGCGCGGACCCCCCGCGCTCCCATTCGCCATGCACGGATCGTGCCAAGCGCCGCGCCCGTGTTGCGACGCAGCATGGCAAGGCAACACTTGCCCGATTCGGCGGCAGAGTCAGGGAGACGGCGCGTTTTTTGGGCAGGGCGCGTTACCCCAGCGCTGCGATGGCGCTCCAGTTGTCCGCCACCGCCGCCTCGCCAAGCTCGATCAGCTGGTGCGCCTTGGTAAAGTCCCGCACATCGATGTGGCCGATGGCGGGGGCGATCTCCAGATCGGGTGGATCGATGATGAGACCCTGCCGCGCAAGGTGCGAGAACAGCAGCGAGATACCCGCCCGCCCGACGCGAAACGGCGTCATGATGCGCTTTTCCACCGGCATCGTCGCTTCGGCGCGGCGCAGGTAGTCGCCCTGCAGGTTGACCGCCAGCACCGGTGATTTCGACAGCGCCCGCACGGCGCGCACCGGCACCGGCGCCACCACCCCGCCATCGATGAGGATCATGCCGTCGCGCCGCACCGGCGGGAAGACGCCGGGAATGGCGATCGATGCGGTGACCGCCTCGACAACGCGGCCGCGGGTGATCCAAACCTCCTCGCCCGACACGATATCGGCAGCGACGACGGCAACAGGGATGAACAGGTCCTGGAGGTTGTCATGGCCGAAATGGGTGCGCAGGCGGTTGCGCACGGTACGGCCGCCGAGCACCGAGCCCTTGCGCGGATCGATATCGAGAAAGCGCAGCACCTGGCGACCGTTGATCGACCGCGCGATATCCTCCAGCACATTGACCCTGTCGGCCGCGAGGCAGACCGCCGCCACCGCGCCGATGCTGGTGCCGCTGACGGCATCGACGGTAACGCCGCGCGCCTTCAGCGCGTGCAGCACGCCGATATGCGCCCAGCCCAGCCCAGCGCCGCCGCCGAGCGCGAGTGCCAGCTTCATGGTGCTGCCGTCATGGCGTCATGCCGCCGCCAGCAGGGCGCGGGCATCGGCTTCATCGTCATCGAGCACCATCAGCCGCACCCCCGACAGACCGCTGCCGATCAACGACGCGATACCGGCGTCGAAAAGCACGGCTTCGATGCCACCGGCTTCGAGCCGCATCCGCATGATTTCCGCCTCCACCGGGTCGAACACCGTGGCGAGCACGACCAGGCTCATGCGCGGAACGCCCTTCGACGCCGCAACTGCCAGGCCCGGCCGTATACCGCGCCGTTCAGCCCCAGCAGCACGGCTGCGCCGCCAAGTTGCATCGCATGGGTAAGGCCCGGCGGGTAGATGAGCGGCACGATGTAATGATCGATGAAACCGCCGGCATAAGCGGTGCCGCCCGCTGCATCGCGCAGGCGGTTTTCAATCGGGGTCAACGGGCAGATGCCGCCGATGATCATGATGCCGCCGGCCCAGGCCAGCGCCGGCAGGTGCAGCCAGGCGACGCGCGGCCAGCGCAGCACCAGCAACGCTCCGAACACGGCAAACAGGATGAAGGCGGCGTGAAAGCTTACCACCAGGTCGGCGGCGATTGCGGGGTTCATGGTGCGGGGTTCATGGTGCGGGGTTCATGCCGTCGGATCGCCGGTCGCGGGGAAGGGCATCGCTGGGCCGGGCATCGCTGGGCCGGGCATCGCCGGCACCACCACTGCCGGCCGCGTCGGCAGGCCGTCGATACTGCGGACGCGGGACTGGAAGACATCCAGCAGCGCCTCGGGGGTGCGCGGCGCATAATATTTGCGCAGGGTCTGGCGTTCGGCCTCGAGGGTCATTTTGGGCACCGCCCAGCCGCACGACGTCTGCGCCGAGGTGACGGTGGTGTCGAAAATCTGCCGCACGCCGGTCTCGATGGCGAAATGTGTCGCCAGTCCGGCCCAGCCTGCATCCTGCGGCAACACCGGCACCCCACGGCCGTAGAGCCGGTAAATCAACGCCGGCTGGTCGAAGGCGCAGAACATGATGGTGATACGGCCATCGGCCATCAGGTGCGCGTTGGTCTCGTTGCCCGAACCGCCGAAATCGAGATAGGCGACGCGATTGGGCCCGAGCACGCGGAAGCTGTCCATGCCCTTGGGCGACAGATTGATGCGCGCATCCGCCGCCGCCGTGGCGACAAAGAACACCGGCTGGCGAGCGATGAACGCGCGGTGCTCGTCTGTGATGTGGTCGAAGAACTCGGACATGCTGGCTCTCCCCCCCCTGTCATCATGGTGACATCATGGTGTCATCATGGTGACACCATGATGACGCTGCGACCGCGTTGGCCGGTCAGGCCGCGCCTTTCTCTTCCGCCTACGCCGCGGTTCCCCCGACCGTCAGGCCTTCGATGAGCAGTGTCGGCTGGCCGACGCCGGCGGGGACGCTTTGCCCGCCCTTGCCGCAGATGCCGACACCTTCATCAAGGGCGAAGTCGTTGCCGATGGCCTTGACCCTCGTCAGCACGTCGGGGCCGTTGCCGATCAGCGTCGCGCCCTTGATCGGCGCGCCCAGCCTGCCGTTTTCGATGCGATAGGCCTCGGTGCAGGAGAACACGAACTTGCCGCTGGTGATATCGACCTGGCCACCGCCGAAGCTCTTGCAATAGATCCCCGATTTCGCCGAGCGCAGGATTTCGCCGGGGTCTTCGCTGCCATTGGTCATGAAGGTGTTGGTCATTCGCGGCATCGGCGCATGGGCATAGCTTTCACGGCGGCCGTTGCCGGTGACGGCGGCGCCCATCAACCGGGCGTTGAGCCGATCCTGCATGTAGCCCTTGAGGATGCCGTCCTCGATCAGCACGGTGCGTTCGGTCGGGGTGCCTTCATCGTCGACGGTCAGCGATCCGCGCCGGTTGTCGATGCTGCCGTCGTCGACGACGGTGACGCCGGGTGCCGCCACGCGTTCCCCGATCCGGCCCGAGAATGCCGATGTGCCCTTGCGGTTGAAATCACCCTCCAACCCGTGCCCGATGGCCTCGTGCAGCAGAATGCCCGGCCAGCCCGGCCCGAGCACGACGGTCATCTCGCCGGCCGGGGCGGCGACAGCATCGAGATTGACCAGCGCCTGCGCCAGCGCGATGTCGATGGCGCCCTGCCAGTTCTCCGGGTCCATCAGCCCATCATAGAGGTAGCGCCCGCCCATGCCGTGCACGCCGGTTTCGCGGCGGCCATTCTTTTCGGCGACGACCTGGACGTTCAGCCGCACCAGCGGGCGCACATCGCGGACGCGCTGGCCATCGGCACGGATGATTTCCACCACCGACCAGCTGCCCAGCAGGCTGGCGGAGACCTGCACCACGCGCGGATCACGGGCGCGCGCGGCGGCATCGATGGTCTGCATCAACGCCACCTTGTCGGCAAAGCTGATCCCGTCCAACGGGTTGGCATCGGTGTAGCGGCGCGCGTTGGTGCGCTGCGGGGCGAGTGCCATCGTTCCGGCATGGCCATCACGGACAACGCGTATGGTGTCGGCGGCGCGCGAAATTGCCTCGTCGGACAGGTCGTTGGCATGGGCAAAAGCGGTCATCTCGCCGGCGACACCGCGCAGGCCAAAGCCCTTTTGCGTGTCGAAGGTCGCGGCCTTCAGCCGGCCATCGTCGAAGGAGAAACTCTCCGAAACGGCGTATTGCAGGTACAGTTCGCCATCGTCGCAGCCGTTGAGGGCGTCGGCGACCAGCCTTTCGGTACGGCCGGGGTCCAGCCCGGTGTCGGTATAGAAGATCGTGGCGGGGTCGAGATTGCTCATGCGGCAGATATAGGGATGGTTGGCGCCAAGGGAAACCGCGACATTATCGATGAGGCTGATCGGCCGGCCTGCGCCCCGCCCGACGTGAACACCGGGGCGCTAGATCGTGCACGTTAGCTGATAGGTCTTGCCGGGCCGGTCGATCTCGATCCTGGCACAATGCTGGAGCACGTCGCGACCGATCAGCAGCCACGGCGCGGGTCGCTTTTTCGCCTCGCGCCTGGCGTTGACGGTGATCGCATCCTCCTCGTCGGCGACGGTGCTGGTGCCGGCCGCGGCCTTGGCATCGAGCAGCTTGGCCCGCGCTTCGGTGATGCGCACGGCGGGGCGGAACATCGGCAGCCCGAGGAGCTTGGCCCCTGCCACCGGGGTCAACCGCTCGAAGGGCAGCGACACGCCGGGAAAGGGCTGCCACTGGCCAACAGTGCCGGCGCGGTGCACCAGACCCGCCGACTCAAGCGCCTCGGCGGCGCGCGCGTTCATCACCGTATCGGGCGACCGCAGGTCGAAACCGACGCGGATGACCTCACCGCCCAGCGCCAGCTTCATCAGCGAATCGTTGCGCCCCGGCCGGGTCATGGTGTGCAGCTGGTTACCCATCGGCGCCGAAGGCTGGACGAAGCTGATGCGGTCCCCCTCCAGCGCGAACGCCGACATGATGCCATCGGCATCGTTGGCGATCGGCTTGTCCACCCACACCGTCGGCACCCCGGTCTTGGCATAACCGCGCGGCGTCACGCTGTAGATATTGCCGCGAAACACCGCCTCGCCGCCGGGAATCAGGGGGTTCCTGACCGTGCGCTTGCCGATGAACGGAAATGCCTTCAGCCCGGCCTTTGCCGCCGGGGCGGCGTTGAGCAACAAAGCCTTGTCGAAGCCCAGCGCCAGCCGCACGAAAAGGTCGCCGTTCTTGACGCGAATGGCGATGCGCGGTTCGGCATCGGCGGGAATGACAATCGGCGCCGGGGGCGGCAACGGCACGCCCGCGGCCACAGCGGGAGCGGCCAGGCCGGCCAATACGAGCCAGGATGCCAGGGCAATCGACGGCGCGACTGCCCGGCCCGGCATCTCAGCGCAGCCCGCGTGCGTCGGCAGGGCCGCCCGCCAGGACGAAACGCCGGTCGCAATAGCCGCATTCGGCGACACCGTTCTCGCCGATCTGCAGCCAGACGCGCGGGTGGCCGTTGCCGACACCGGCTTCATCGCCATCGCAGAACACCCGCGCGCTGTCCGTGACGAAGGTTTCAGGCTGCGGGGTTGAAGGGGTCTGCATGCCAAGTCCCTATCAAGCCGGTGCCATGGAGTCACGCCCCTACGCCCCTCGCCTTTGTCGAATCGGGGGGCGTCCTGCCCGACGTGTCGCAGTGCAGGAGGCTTGCCGCTCCCTGCCGCCGGGTCTATCTCCGCCGGCATGACGCAATCCGCCATCTCCATCGTCGGCCTTGAAAAAACCTATGCCGGCGGCAAGCGGGCACTGGACGGTGTCAGCCTCGAAATCCCGCGCGGCAGCATCTTCGGGCTGCTCGGCCCCAATGGCGCCGGCAAGTCGACGATGATCAATATCCTCGCCGGGCTGGTCAACAAGACCGGCGGCACCGCCAATATCTGGGGCTTCGACATCGATGCCCATCCCCGCAATGCCAAGCGCAGCATCGGCATCGTGCCGCAGGAACTGGTTTTCGACGCCTTCTTCACGCCCTATGAAACGCTTGAGCTCGCCGCCGGGTTGTTCGGGGTACCACCCAAGCAGCGCCGTACCATGGAACTGCTGCGTGCCGTCCATCTCGACGACAAGGCGCACGTCTATTCGCGCAGCCTGTCGGGCGGCATGAAGCGCCGGCTGCTGGTGGCCAAGGCGCTGGTCCACAATCCGCCGGTGCTGGTGCTCGATGAGCCGACCGCCGGGGTCGACATCGAATTGCGCGCCCAGCTTTGGGACTATGTCAAGGAACTGCATGCGCAGGGCACGACGGTGGTGCTGACAACGCATTACCTCGAGGAAGCGGAGGCGCTTTGCGACCGCATCGCCATTGTCAACCAGGGCCGCATCATCGCCAACGACGCGACCTCGACGCTGCTGGCGACGGCGGGCGACAAAAAGCTGACGGTGCTGGTCGATCGCGACCTGGCCGCGGTGCCGCCGGGGCTGGAAGCCCGCACCGAGCTGCGCGGCGATCGCACCCTGGTGCTGACCTATGACAAGCGCGAACGCAACGCCGGGCAGGTGCTGGCCGCCGTCGCAGCGGCCGGGCTCGGCGTTGTCGATGTCTCGACGCAGGAGGCCGACCTCGAAGACGTGTTTCTCGAACTGACCCGCGCGCATGGATAGCGCCGCCACCCTTTGCGAAGGGGTAGAAGCCGTCCAGTGTCCCTTTCGAAATACGGTGACAGTTTAAGCAATGGCCAGACGTCCTTCCCCCCCGGCTCGCGCCTATGATGTCGTCGTCATCGGATCCGGTGCCGCCGGCCTCACCGCCGCCCTCAACCTTGCCGGGCGTTTCAACGTCGCCGTCCTCGCCAAGGGCGACGTATCGGCGGGGTCGACCGCCTGGGCGCAGGGCGGCATCGCCGCGGTGCTCGAGCCCGGCGACACCTATGAAAGCCATATCGAAGACACCATGATCGCCGGGGCCGGCCTCAACGACCGCGCCACGGTGGAATATGTCGTCGAGCATGCCTCGGCCGCCATCGACCGGCTGGCTGAACTCGGCGTGCCGTTCAACCCCGGTGAGACCGTTTCCGAACGCTGGCACCTGACCCGCGAGGGCGGCCACAGCCACCGGCGCATCGTCCATGTCGACGATGCCACCGGCTGGGCGGTGCAACAGGCGCTGCAAACCGCGGCCGTCGCCCATCCCAACATCACGCTGGTGCCCGGCATGGTGGCGCTCGATCTCATCACCTCGGCGCAGGTCGAAGGCGAACGCTTTGCGCCGCGCGGCTGCCACGGCGTCTATGCCTTTGAT
>JANXVZ010000012.1 GCA_025351405.1 Sphingomonadales bacterium
GCTTCCGGTAAGCGAATATTTAGTTTGCTATCCGCTAGTTGTCGCGAAAAATACGGTGTTAGTTTCGGTGCCCAATCCATCTCAAAGCGAATGAAATTGAGCCAAGTCCCGGATGAATTACTCGACTTCGTCCGCCTTATAATAAAATAGCGATGTTACGCTCGATTCCAGTCGAACCGCGCGATATCTAACGCGCTTTATGGAGATGGCGGGCGCGGGTTTCCTCGAAGATCTGTTTGATGGTCAGGTCGCTGATCTCGCTGGTGTCGCCCTCGTCGATCGCGGCGTGGAGGGCAGTCAACCTCTCCGCATCCTTCCAGTCGCGGGAGACGTAGGCAGCTTCGCTCGCCCATTCGCCGCTGGCAACACGTGGGGCGACCCAGGCGCGCGCGGGTTTGGCGAGCGCCGGTGCCATGTTTTCAGACGCAGGGGTACTTTGGCCGAACTACGTGGGTGATCCTCTGGCGAGATTGTGCACACCCTCACCCGCCGAGCTGGGGCGCGTGTTGCCTCTCCCGCAGGTGCGAGAGGAGCATTTTGCCGGTTGTATCGACAAAACGATCCAACCAGGTTACTAATCTTCTGCTATATCGACAGGAGATTTTGACAATGCGGACAGCGCGAAAGGTCATGAAAACGGCGCCTGGGGGTGACTTTCCGATTTCGCCCGGCCCTCAAACGGTGACCGTCGCCACCGCTTCGACGACCCTGCCTATCAGTGCCGGGCGCAGGCCGTCGCGTTTGCAAACGAGGATGAGGTGCCAGCGATCGGGCAGGGTTTCCACCCGCCAGTCGAGCACTTCGAACATCGCGGCTTCGATTTCGGGCGCCAGCGCATCGCGGGTCCAGCCGGAGGCCTGCCATTCCCAGCGGCGCCGCGCCTTGACGACAAGCAGCAGCAGCCCGGCCGGCGCGGTGACACGCCACAGTTCGCGCAGTTCCGCCCGGATGCCCGCGCTGGGCAGGGTGGTGGTGACCAGCGCCCGGTCGAACAGCGCCTCGATGAACGGCAGGCGTGCCGGATCGGCCACCACCGGGCCATATTCACCCGGGCGGACCAGCCGGGCGACGCGCTCGACATGGTCCAGCGGCGGGATCGCCAGTTCCGGTGGCGGCACCCCGAACAGCAGCAGCCGGATATGCCGCCCGCCGGCGAACAGCCGTTCGAGCGGGGGCGCGGCATTGGTCATGGCATGTTATCGCAGCGTGGTTCAGCCGCGCTCGACGCACATGGCGATGCCCATGCCGCCGCCGATGCACAGGGTTGCCAGCCCGCGCCGCACATCGCGGCGCACCATTTCGTGCAGCAAGGTCGTCAGCACCCGCGCACCGGAGGCGCCGATCGGGTGGCCGATGGCGATGGCGCCGCCGTTGACGTTGACCCTCGCCGGATCGAGCCCGAGTTCCTGCCCAACCGCCAGCGCCTGCGCCGCGAACGCCTCATTGGCTTCGACGAGGTCGAGGTCGGCGACCGTCCAGCCGGCCTTTTCCAGCGCCTTGCGCGATGCCGGCACCGGGCCGATGCCCATGACCGCCGGGTCGACGCCGACGCTGGCCCAACTGGCGATGCGGGCGATGACGGGAGCGCCGCGCCGCGCTGCCTCGGCCTCGCTCATCACCACCAGCGCCGCGGCGCCGTCGTTGAGCCCGCTGGCGTTGGCGGCGGTGACGCTGCCGTCCTTCTTGAAGGCGCCGCGCAGGCCCGAAATGCTTTCAAGCGTCACGCCGTCGCGAATATATTCGTCGCTGTCGATGATGGTATCGCCCTTGCGGCCCTTGACGGTGACCGGCGCGATCTGGCCCTTGAAGCGGCCTTCGCTGCGGGCGGCGCTGGCCTTGTTCTGGCTGGCAACCGCGAAATCATCCTGCGCCGCGCGGCTGATCTGATATTGTTCGGCAACATTTTCGGCGGTGATGCCCATGTGATAGCCGTTGAAGGCATCCCACAGGCCATCCTTGATCATGGTGTCGACAAGCTCGATGGCGCCCATCTTGGTGCCGCTGCGCAGTGCCTGGGCATGCGTTGAAAGGCTCATCGATTCCTGGCCACCGGCGATGATGATTTTTGCGTCGCCGGACTGGATGGCCTGGGAGGCGAGGGCGACGGCGCGCAGGCCCGAGCCGCAGACCTGGTTGACCCCCCATGCCGGGGTGGCCTGGGCGATGCCGGCCGCCATCGCCGCCTGCCGCGCCGGGTTCTGGCCCTGCCCGGCGGTCAGCACCTGGCCGAGGATGACTTCGTCGATCTCGTCCGCCGAAACGCCGGCATCGGCCATGGCGGCAAGGATCGCAGCCTTGCCGAGTTCGTGCGCCGGCACCGCCCCGAAGGCGCCCATGAAGCTGCCGACAGGTGTGCGGCGTGCGGCGGTGATGACGGTTCCGGTCATGGACAAGCTCCCCAGCGATGTGTGTGTGATTCGGTTCGCCGCACGGTAAGGACTGGCCGTGGCAAAGGCCATAGAGGTGTCGATGCCGCGCCGGTGGCCGGCTGTGTCCGGGCGCCGCGGAAGGTCAGGATTTGGCCCCCCGGGGCTGACCTTCCAGCAGCCATCGGCCCAGCGGTGCCCATAGCAGGGCCGGGGCGTGACGCCCGACGATCATGCCGACATGGCCCGCATCGAGCATCAGGCCGGTGCCGATGCCCCCCGCCGAAACCGCAGCGGCGGCGGGCACGATCCGGTCGCGCCGGGCCACGATGTCGAGCACCGGCATGGCAAGCGCGGCAGGGTCGACACCGCTGCCGCCGACCTGCCAGCGCCCGGTGCCCGGAAGGTCCTCGCCGTGGAAACCGACCGCAAGATCGTGCATCGCGGCCAGCGACAACGGATGCCCGGCGTTCGACCAGTCCTCCAGCCGCACGAAGGCGTCCGCCTCGGGGCCATCGGCCATGGTGGCAAAACGGGCGTATTTCGCCACCAGTCCCTCCGGATCGAGACCCCAGAATGCCGGCTGCAACAGGTCCATCGGCACCGCGCCCAAGGGAATGGCGAGCGGCTCGGCACCGCGCCACCAATCCGCCAGCGCGGCGCGCGCCGTGTCGTCATAGCCGGCAAAATGCCACGGCGCGGCGAGCAAGGCGAGGCGCGTTACCCGGCCCGGCGCGGCGCGTGCAGCGGCCGCCAGCGCCAGCGTGCCGCCAAGGCAATATCCGAGCATCGCAACCGGTTCGCCGATGGCATCGAGCAGCGGCAGCAGCCGGGTTTCGACCAGCGCGGCAAGGCTGGCACCGGTTTCCGGCGGGCCCCAATCGACGAGCATCGGGCGGTGGCCATGGGCAGCCAGATGCCCGAGCAGCGAATTGCCGGGCGCCAGGTCGAGGACGTGCGGCGGATTGATCAGCGACGGCACCACCAGCAGCGGGCGACCCGTTCCCAGCCCCAGATCACGCAGTGCGATCGCCCCCGATCGTGCCACCACCGGATACGAAGGCCGCGGCGGCGCAATCGGCGCGGACTGGTATCGCCGCAGCCCGGCCAGCACCGCGGCCATGCGCTCCTTGTCGGCACCGCAAGCCCGGTTTACCGCGGCAAGGAACACCGGCAACGGATGCGGTCCGCGGCCCCTGGCGACGGCCGATGCTGCCTCGTCATGCGGCGCAGCAGACCCGCGTTGCGGTGCAGCATATATGTGTGATACTGCCGCAGCTTCGTCTGTATCGGGAACAATCATGGCCGACGCCTCTGCTCATAGTGACGGTTCCAAGGCCGCCTTGCCGGTCGTCATCAAGAAATATGCCAACCGCCGCCTCTACAATACCGAAACCAGCAGTTACATCACACTGGAGCATCTGGCGACGATGACGCGCGAAGGCCGTGATTTCCAGGTTTTCGATGCCCGCAGCGGCGATGACATCACCCGGTCCGTGCTCACCCAGATCGTCATGGAGGAGGAATCGACCGGCCAGACGATGTTGCCGGTACCGTTCCTGCGCCAGATCATTTCGATGTACGGCGATTCGATGCAGTCGATGGTGCCGCATTACCTCGAAGCCTCGATGGCGGCATTTTCGGAGAACCAGGCCAAGTTTCGCGATGCGGCGCTCAAGCCGTTCGAACAGCTTGCCAAACAGAACCTGGCGCTGTTCCAGGCCGCCAGCGAAATGTTGAGCGGCCGGCCAGGCGCTGCGATGTCGGGTATGGCGGGCAAGACCCGCACCGCCACCACGCCGGCGCCAGCCGCACCCGCCACGCCGACCGCAGCGGCGAACAGCGACGATGAACTGCGCGCGCTGAAGTCCCAAATGGCGGCGCTGCAAGCCCGGCTCGACGGTCTCGCAAAGGGTTAGGCGCGTCACCCTGGTTCCGGGTGCAACGTCGGTTTCCCGCAACAATTGTCTTGGCTTGGCCACGACTGGTCGCAAAGTATCGCCGCGACTCGGCGTATGCGCTTTTTACGCTTTGTTATCGCCATGCCACACCTTGCCGCGCCGTTGCGTCGCCGCTATGGGCTGGCGCGGGGAGCGGCGAAGTCTCGCAAGGGGGTGCGCCGCGTCGGTATCGTCAACGGATCCTGCACCGCAGGCGTCCGTCAACGTCCGGGGGCTGGAGTTGGAATGTTATGGATTCTTCGGCGGCTGCGCATGGGGTCAATGCAAGCGGCGCAACGGCAATCGATGATGATCATGTCGGGGGCGACGGCATGAGCAACGGATCGGGACAGCAGGCGGCAACGCTGCCGCAGAGTTACGGGCCGACCGCCGACGAGGCGTTCATGAACCCCCGGCAACTGGCGTATTTCCGCCGCAAGCTTCTCGACTGGAAGGACGAGATCCTTCGCGAGGCAGCCGGTACACTCGAAACGCTCAAGGCCGAGCCGATGCGCGAGCCGGACGTCAACGATCGCGCCTCAAGCGAGACCGATTGGGGAATCGAGCTGCGCACACGCGATCGCCAGCGCAAGTTGATCAGCAAGATCGACGCAGCGCTGCGGCGGATCGATTCAGGTGACTATGGCTATTGCGAAGTCACCGGCGAGCCGATTTCGCTGCAGCGGCTGGAAGCGCGGCCGATTGCGACCATGACGCTGGAAGCACAGGAGCGCCACGAACGGGACGAAAAGATCACCCGCGACGAATAGGTGCCGATGATCCGATCGTCTGTTCGCAGTCGATTCAATGTGCCGCGCTGATTTCTTCCTTCAGCTTCAGCTTCTCTCGCTTCAATCGTGCCAGCGCAACCTGGTCGGGCAGCGGGCGACGCGTTTCCGCGGCGACCGAAGCATCAAGCGCGGCATGGCGGGCGCTGAGTTTGGCGAGATGGGCATTGGCCATCGGGTACTCCCTGGATTAGCCCTGAGCAGGGCCCTGCGAACAGATATTGGGATGGAATAGTCAATCACAGTCACGGCCGCTTGTCCAAGCCCCTGCGTCGTCATGGGCCAATACGTTATGTTGTTGCGTTGGAGCGTCATCACACCCCAGATACGGTACACGCGTCACGGTAGCGCGGCGACGCGGCGGTGACGGGCGGGGGCGCGGGTTTCGACTCGGTGGAACGGTGCTGGAAAGAAGGTCGGCGTGCATGGAAGAAACTGAAATCCACGCCCGCATCGAGATGGCCAAGCAGGATCACCGTGACCTCGATGCCGCCATCGAGGCGCTGCGCGTCCTTCCGACTGTCGACATGATCCAGCTGCAGCGCTTCAAGAAGCGCAAGCTGCGATTGAAGGACGAGATTGCCCTGCTCGAAGATATGCTGATCCCCGATATCATTGCGTGACGGCACGCTGCCGAGCCATGATATGATGCACCACCGCTCAGGGGAGGGATTATGCGCTGTGTCGTGATGCCGATGGCCGCCGTGGTGGCGGTGATGCTCGCCGTTGTGGCGGCGCCGGTCGCGGCATCCGTGTCGGTCCTTGGCACCGGCTATGCCCGCAGTTGCTTCGATGCCGCCGAAACCCGGCGCGCAACGCGCGAGGGCCTGTGGTTCTGCGACAAGGCACTCGCCGATGATTCGTTGTCGATCGTCGATCGCGCCGCGACATGGGTCAATCGCGGTATCGTCGAAATGCAGCGCAAACATCTGCCGGAAGCCATCGCCAACTATGACGAGGCGATCCGGCTGCGTCCGGAAACGGCCGAAGCCTATGTCAACAAGGGGATAGCGTTGCTCCACATCGGCGGACGCGACGCCGAAGCCGCCGCAGTCCTCACCGAGGGCCTCGACCGCAACCCCATCCGCCCGGAAATTGCCTATTACACCCGCGGCGTTGCCCAGGAATTGCTAGGCAACGCGCGCGCGGCGTATGAAGACTATAGTCGCGCGGCGCAATTGGCGCCGGGCTGGGCCGAGCCGTCGGAGCAGTTGCAACGCTTCCAGACGGTGCGGCAAAAATCTGCGGCCGGCTGATGTCGGGCTGCCCCGGCGCATGAAAAACGGCGGCGGGTGCCATCCACCCGCCGCCGTTGATGCGCGCGACCGGGCTTATTCGGCGGCGAGCTTGGTCACGATGGCCGGCGTCGCTTCCAGCGGAGCGCCGATCTCGACCTTGCGAGGCTTCTTGTGCTCGGGAATCTCGCGCACGAGTTCGATGTTGAGCAAGCCGTGTTCATAGCTGGCGCCGGTCACCTTGATGGTATCGGCGAGCTGGAAACGGCGTTCGAAGCTGCGCTTGGCGATGCCGCGATGGAGGAACTGGCGCTGGCCGGCATCGTCCTCGGCGGCGGCCTTGGCGGTGACGATCAGGGTGTTCTCCTGCACTGTCAGGTCAAGCTCGTCCTGCGCAAAGCCGGCGACGGCCATGGCGATACGGTAAGCGCCATCACCCATCTTTTCGATGTTGTACGGCGGGTATGTGCTGTCGCCGCCGTCGACGCGGCTGGCGAATTCCACAAGCCGATTGAGATTTTCATAGCCGATCGAGGAGCGCAGCAGGGGGGAGATGTCGAATGCACGCATGTCAGCAAGTCCTTTCAAAGCGAATTGCACACTGTCTTGCCCCGCCCGTGCGGGCCGGAGCGCGTCGCCATCCCGTTCGGCAACAGCGACGATGGTGGATTTGGGATCGCGTCGCATAACTTCAAGAGGTGGGGTTGCCGTGGCGGCGTGGCCGGATAATGTCGTTGTCATGACCCAGAACGAACAGCAGCGCGCCGCGCTATACGACGAGGCCGTGATGCTTGCCGACAGGGCGCGGGGCTGGTTCGACGGTCCGGGGCAGGCGTGGCGCCGGCGGCTGTCTCCGGACAATCAGGCCCTCGTCGCCATCGAAAGCCTGGGCACCACGGCACGATTGATGGCGGTGATGGCGTGGCTGCTCGACCCCAGGGGAGAGGCGGCATTGGGGACAGCGGCAGCACCGGCAGGGCTGGCGGAGCCGGGGCCGATCGCGGCGGTGCTGCAGGGCGTCGCCGGCGGCGAGATTGCGGCGCGGTCGCGTGACCTGGCGGCGCGCACCCGGGCGCTGGCGGATGCGACGCGCTGATGTCGCCGTTTCACCTCGCCATCCCGGTCGACGACCTGGCTGCAGCCCGCGGGTTTTATGGCGGGCTTTTGGGGTTTGCCGAGGGCCGTTCGGCTCCGACCTGGGTGGATTTCGACATGTTCGGCCACCAGCTCGTGGTGCACCTGGCGCCGCGCGCCGCGATCACGCGATCAGCAGTCGATGGCGACGCCGTCCCAGTGCCGCATTTCGGCATGGTGCTGGATTGGCAGGGCTGGGAAGCGCTTGCAGCGCGCATCGCCGCCGCCGGCACAGCGTTCGAACTGCCGCCGCATGTACGGTTCAAAGGCAGTCCGGGCGAACAAGGGACTTTTTTCCTGTTCGATCCCGCCGGCAATGCGCTGGAATTCAAGGCCATGCGCAAGCCGGAGAATCTGTTCGCCCGCTAGGGAACGAGGCACCCATGGCCCAGCCCGTCCGGCGGCGGCCTTTGGGGCGACAAGCCCGCCGCCAGGATCGCCAGATGGCTGATCAGGCAGCCGTGGTAGAGGTAGAAGCAGCGGTGCGGCGGCGACGCAGTGCGGTGCCGACAAGGCCGAAGCCGGCGATCAGCATGGCCCACGTCGCAGGCTCCGGGATGGCGCCGACAAGCGAGAGCGAGCCGGTCAGGACCGGATCGACAATGACCGAGACATTGTCGATTCCGACATCGACATTGTCATAGCTGGAAATATTGCGGAAGCTGACAGTCGTCGTTGCACCCGTCGCCATGAAGCTGCCGGAGATGGTGCTGAAGCTGCTGAAATTATTGGTCGAGAGGGCACTGATGGTGCCGGTCGCACCGCCAAAGGTGTAATCGAGACCCTGGGTGCCGGCGCCAAGGGCGACGAAGTCGAAACTGAAGCGGTATTGCGTGCCGGCGGTGGTCGCGATCGTCTGCTGCAGGACATTCGTACCGGAGACGTTTCCGGCACCGAAAAAGGCATAGGTGTTGCTGCTCTGCGCCGAGGTTACACTGGAGCCGATATAATCGTGATATCGTGACCCCTGCCAGGCATCGACCGTGCCGGTGGCGGACCACCCCGACAGGCCGGCACTTTCAAACCCGCCATTGACGACAATTGCCGCGGAAGCCGGCACTGGTACCAACGCCAGCAGGATGCAAAAGCGAACCCTGTCAAACATAAATTGCCCTTTGTTAATAAAGAGTTTTTAGCAGTTTTAGGGCCATGTGACAAGTCAAGTTTCTGTAATCTTTGGTCAGTTCGGCGCAATGTTCGGCGCGGAAGTCGGCCCGAAAGTGGGCGCGGTACTAGTCTGCCCGACCCCGGCGGCGGCGGTTACAAGCTGCGGATCAACTGCCGCACGACGGCGATCCAGGGCACGTCGGCAAGGACCTGCTGGCGCGCACCCGGGCTGAGCGGCAGCAGCTGCACACGGCCATTTTCCGTGGCAGCAAGGCGCCCGAAGGCGAAACGGCCGACCGGGCGCGGCACCAGTACATCGCGGTTGACGGCGCTGCCGAAATGCTCCGGCGCCAGCTTTTCGGCCCATAGCGCGTCACCGCTGCGGTAATCCCCCTGCGTTACGTCGACGATGATGCCGATCATGTCGCTGCCAGGGGCCGGCGGCAGCAGTGTTTGCGGTCGGCGCGGCGCGGTGGCGCCATCGCCGGACAGGATGGCGGCGACCGGCACATCCGGACGGCCGGGCATGGTGACAAGATCGGCAGCATCGACGCCCAGCGCCGCGGCAATGCGGTTGAGCCATCCCACCGAGACGGTGCGGGTCCCGGTTTCCAGCCGGCCGATGGTTTGCGCGGTCGTGGCAGGATCGCAACGCGCCGCGACCTCGTGCAGGGTCAGGCCCTTGGCCTTGCGGACTTCCCGGATGCGCGTGAGCATGGTTAATTCCTGAATCCTGTGAACCTGTATGGTTTAATCTGTCCTACAGTTACCACGCTGTGGCAAGACCCAATTCGCAATTGGGTGAGGAAATTAACCATGCGAAGATCACGAAAGCCAGTCGGCCAGCCCGATGATATTCTGCCGGAACCACGCAACCGATTGCTGGCGCAGCGGCGACTGGCGCCCGCCGATGCCGTCGATCGCAGCGTCGTAACCGTCAACCTGGCGGAATCGCCGCTGGCGTGGCTGGCGCGGCGCGGCCTGGTGGCACCGCTGCAATTCGCCGCCAGCGAGCGACTGCGGCACGACTTCATGATGGCGGGCCAGGCACCGCGCGTCACCATGCGCTGGGACGCGGCGCCGGGCAGCCCGCGCGGCGGCGGTGGCCAGCCAATGGACCCGACAACATCGCAGATCAGCGCGCGGCAGCGCTTCGATGCCGCCGTAGCTGCCGCGGGTCCGGGTCTGGGCGACATATTGTGGCGGGTGGTGTGCATGGGCGACGGGCTGGAGACTGCGGAGCGTGCGCTTGGCTGGCCGTCACGCGCCGGCAAGCTGGTGCTGCTGCTGGCGCTCGATCGGCTGGTGTCTCACTACAAGCTGGCTTGAAGCAGGCCGGCAAAGCATCGATAGTCGATGTTTCCTTGTGGAGAGTTTCCCATGCAGATGCGCCGGTTCATGCTTCTTGCGACCATTGTCCCGCTCGGCCTTGCCAGCGCCGCGGGTGCAATAAAGGCGACGTCGATGGGCCGGACGCACGGTGCACCGCCGGCCCTGTCGATCACGACCAACCTGCTGGGGCCCAAGGACGAGCAGATCGGCACCGCGACCGTGACCCAGGAAGCCGGTGGCGTCCATGTTGCCGCGACCCTCAATGGCCTGCCGGCCGGAAGTTATGCCATTCATCTTCATGCGGTCGGCAAGTGCGAAGGCCCGGCGTTCACCACCGCCGGCGGGCATTTCAACCCCGGCATGAAGCAGCACGGCAACCTCAACCCCATGGGCGAGCATGCCGGAGACTTGCCCAACCTGACCATCGGCGCCGATGGCAAGGGCACTCTCGACGCCATGCGCAGCGGAATGCGGCTGGTGGACGGCGATGCGCCGCTGCTCGATGCCGATGGTGCAGCGATCGTCCTCCATGCCGGACCAGACGACTACAAGACCGATCCATCGGGAAATTCAGGCGCGCGGATTGCGTGCGGCGTACTGGTGGCTGCGCGGAAATAGGGCCTGCACCAGCCTTCGCTGGGGCGATCGACGGGGCCTGCACCAGCCTTCGCTGGGGCGATCGACGGGGCCTGCACCAGCCTTCGCTGGGGCGATCGACGGGGCCTGCACCAGCCTTCGCTGGGGCGATCGACGGGGATTGAACCCGCAACCTCCGGTACCACAAACCGGCGCTCTAACCAATTGAGCTACGACCGCCACACGGCGCGCGTTGTCCACGCAAGGCGCGTCAGATAGAGGAGGCCGAGGGCGGGCGCAAGCTGGAGATGTGCGGGCGCGGCGCAATCGGGCGTGTTTGCACTTCCCTAGGCTGCGCCGTTCGATTATTGCGCGAGTACGCAACTTCCTTCCGGCCGCAATTCCAGCTCACAAGCGAGTCACCCCATGATTTTCGACGCGCCCGATTTCGACGCTCATGAAGCCGTGCATTTCGCCCAGGACGCGGCCACGGGGTTGAACGCCATCATCGTGCTGCATTCGACGCACCTGGGGCCCGCCGCCGGCGGTTGCCGCTGGTGGACCTATGCCGATGATGCCGCGGCGTTGACCGATGCCCTGCGGCTGTCCCGCGGCATGAGCTACAAGAACGCCATGGCCGGGTTGCCCATGGGCGGCGGCAAGGCCGTCATCATGAAGGGCGCCGCCAAGACCGAGGCGATGCTCGAAGCCTTTGGCGGTGTTATCGATTCGCTTGGTGGCCGTTACGTGACCGCCGAGGATGTCGGGATGAGCGATGCCGACATGACCGTCATTTCGCGGCGGACAAAACATGTTTCCGGTTTGCCGGTGGCGGGCGGCGCGGCGGGCGGCAACCCCGGGCCATCGACGGCAGAGGGCGTGTTTGTCGGCATGCGTGCCGCTGTCGCCCACAAGCTTGGGCGCCATGATTTTGCCGGCGTCCATGTCGCGATCCAGGGTCTGGGCAGCGTGGGTGGCGCACTTGCAGAAAAGCTGGCGGTGGCGGGCGCCGTGCTGACGCTTGCCGATATCGACGATTCGCGGGCGCGGGCGTTTGCGGCACGGCTGGGGGCGACGGCGGTCCCGGTTGGCGACATAACCGGGGTTGCGGCCGATGTGTTCAGTCCCAATGCACTGGGCGCGGTGCTCGATGCGAGCACGATCGCCGGGTTGAAGGTTGCCGTGGTGGCCGGGGCTGCAAACAACCAGCTTGCGACACCCACCGACGGCGAACGGCTTGCAGCGCGCGGCATTTTGTACGCGCCGGATTACGTCATCAACGCCGGCGGCATCATCAACGTCGTGGCAGAATATCTGGGCCATGGTGACGCCGCGTCCGTCGCGCAATCCATCGCCCGGATCGAAGGCCGGCTGCATGATATCTTTGCCGAGGCCGAGCGCAGCGGTCGGCCGACGGACGCGGTTGCCGATTCCATGGCGCGGGCGCTTATCGGGCGGTGACCAGCCGCCCCGACGGCATCAATAGTCCTTTTTCCATTTCAGGCTGACGCTGGTACCGCCCAGGGTCGCGACTTGCGACAGGATCGACAGGGAGCGCGTCAACGACACTTCGAGGTTGCTGGCGGTGTAGCCCTGTGCATCGGTGGCTACCTCCACATAGACGCTGCGGCCGATGTACTGCCCGGCCGCGACCGCGGTCTTGCGGCCCAGCGTGGTATCGGCCGGCAGTATGCGCAGACGGTCGATGCCCAGGCCCTTGCGCACTGCATTTATCGGGTTGAAGCCGCCGCCGTTGCTCGGGCGCAGCGAAGCCAGTGCGCCTGCCAGCTGCAACGCTTCGGGTGCCGACAAATTGGTCACGGAGGCGCCGAACAATACGCGGCTGAGCACTTCATCTTCGGGCAGCGCCGGCACCGAGCTGAATTTGATTTCCGGATGCAGCCCACTGCCGCTGATGCTGAGCTGCGCCGTAAAGCCGTTCGAGCTGCTTTCAGCGGTAATGTCGATAAGGGGATCGGGCGGGTAGCCGCCCTGGAAGCGGATATCGCCCTTCGTCAGTTCGAATCGCTTGCCGGCAAAGTCATAATCGCCGCGCACCAGTTGCACGCGGCCGGTCAATTCCGGGGTTGTCGCGCCGCCGGTGACCTTCAGGTTGCCGCGCCATTCCGATGTCAGCCCCATGCCCGATACCGTCAACCGCCGGTCGGCACTGGTATCGATTTCGAGCAGCCAGCGCGTCGGCTTGGCATAGACGATGCCGGGCCGTCCCAGCGCGCGGGTGTTGACTTCGCGCACGTCGAGCACCGCAACCTCGGCAGTGGCGGCGCGACCGATGCGGAACCCGGCCTTGTCGATGGCAAGCTTGCCCGAGACGACGCCGCCATATTCGTCGGTGGCGATGCGGATGCGGCCGGTGGCGGTGCCGGTCAGATCGTCACGGTTGAGCAATTGCGCGTTTTTCAATTGCAGCCGGATATCCATCGGGAAGGCGCGTTCGGCGGACAGGTCGATGCCACCGGTGCCGGTGATGCTGCCACCCTTGCCCGCATCCCCGGTGAATTTGGTCAATTCCAGCCGCGACCCGGTGAAGCGACTGTCGAGGATGACATTCTCCACGACCGCGCCAAGGATCGGGCTTTCGACGCGGGCGCCCTGCGTGCGGACGGTGCCGGTGATACGCGGATCCCCCAATGGCCCGCTGACATCGGCAGCGACCACCACCGGGCCACGCACGTCGAGCGCCTCGATGCCGGCAAGCCCCCAGATTGCCTGTGCCGGCCCGTTGTAGCGCGCCTGGGCAAACAAGGGACTCGCGAACAGCCGCGCCTTCACCGTGTCCCCTGGCGGGAACGGCCCCAGGCGCGCCTGCACCCGGCCCTCGACCTTGCCGCCGCGAACGATGACGACCTTGGCGACGGCCTCGTTGCCGTTGAGATCGGCATTGATGCCAAGGTCGATCGGCGTCGATGACGATGCAATGCCGGCACGCGACAGGCCGTTGACGCGCAGGCGCGCTGTTCCCGTCGGCAATCCACCGGCGGGCATCCGCAGGTCGAGGTCGCCCGAAACATGGCCGCTCAGGTCATAGCCGGGGAGGAACAGCGGCAACAGTCCAAGGCCGATGCCATCGAGCCGTGCCTTGACGGCACTGGTGTTGCCGAACAGCCCCGACAGTTCGGCGCGGCCATAACTGGTGACGACGCCGACAGGCGCGAGTTGCCAGCCCGCCGCGGTCCTGGTGAGGACGGCGGCGTTGCTCAGCGTGATCGGCTTGCCATCGAGCCTGCCGTTGCCGCTGACGGAAATGCGATCCGGGGCAAATGCGATATCGGTATTGAAGGCGAAGGGCACGCTGGTGTTGCCGGCGATATCGACATGGGCGGTTCCCCGGCCCTGGTGATAATCGAGCGTGCCATCGGCCTTGCTGACATGGACCTCCTCGCGGTCCACCCCCAGCAGCCTGAAGCTGCCGGTGGCGCTCGCCCCGGCATCGGGAAGCATCAGCACGAGCTTGACATCGCCGGCTGCGATGGTGACCGGCGTCGTCGTCGCCAGCGTTGCATCGCGGGCGGTCATCGCCAGGTCGACACGCTGCACGGCTCCGGCAGCGCTGAGCCCGGCTCGACCGCTCAAGCCGGTGCCGGCCAGTGCCAACTGTCCCGCAAACGGTCCCGCCACGGTCTGGGTCAGGCTGCCGTGTGCCGTGACCCCGGCAACGCTGGCGCTGGCGAGATCGATGACCAGCGGGCCGGCGCCGGTGCGGATAAGCCCGCGCGCACTGGCCGGGCCATAGGCGGAGCCGCCGCGTGCATCGAAACTCCAGCCGCCGGCCGCAGGGGCGACGCGCCCGGTGACACCCGCCAGCCCGATGCCAAGGCCGGGCCGCGCCAGCACCAGGTCGACCGTGGGGGCGTCTATCTGCCCGGCGAGCACCAGCTGCACCGGACCATAAGCGCGCGAGTTGCCGCTTCCCGTCAGGCGGATGAATCCGTCAGGCGCGCGTGTTCCGCTTGCGGTCAGCGCCAGCCCGGGCGACATCAGCCGCGCGTTGCGGAAGGACAGCGACAGGTCGCCTGCAACATCGATATCGGCGGTTATGCGCGGCTTGCCCTCCATCAGCGTGTTGAAAAAACCGTTGTCGAGGCGGGTGACCTGCACATCGGCGGTGCCGGCGACGCGGGCGCCATTGGCGGCAGGTGTCACGGCAAGATCGGCCCGAATATCGGCGATGCCGAGGCCGGGCAGAACATAGCCGGGCAGGGTGCCCTTGATGCCGATGCGATAACGGTCCTCCCCCAGCACAAGGGCGACGCTGGCGGTACCGTTCATGCGATCGGATCGGAAGGCGAGGGCCTGCGCGGTCAACTGGCCGTTGGCAAGCGTCAGCGGGCCGGTGATGCGGACATTGGTCAGCAAGGCGCCCGCGGTCTCGCCGACGCCGCTGACACGCTGCGCCGTCAGGCTGACCGGGATCAGGGTCGGTTGCGCGCCGGCGCGGACGATCCCGGCGGCGCGGACCCCCATCGCCTCGGTTGCACCCCAGGCGATGCGGTCGGCGGTCAGCCGATAATCGACAAGCGGATCGGCGAAGCGGCCCGCCAGCCGTGCCGTCAACTGGATATTGGCGCCACTGACCCGCGGGTGCAGCGCTGCAGGTTGCAGCAGCCGGGCGTTGACGGCGATGTTGCGCAGCGTTTCCGAAGCGAAATCGGCACCGCCACTGATATCGGCACTAAGCGCCGGACTGGCCAGCCGCGCCGTCAGGTCAAGGGTGCGATCCGCCAGCCGCGCGGTGGCGTTGACCGCCAGCCGTGGACCCAGCAGCCGCAGCGCCGCACCGTGCAGCACGCCACCGGGCTGCACCGTTCCAACGGCGACAAACTGCCCGGCGCGCGCGTTGACGGCGAAATCCGCCAATGGCGCTTCGCCGAGCCGCGCCAGCAACCGGCCCTTCCACACCGTCCAGCTGCCGTCGCCGGACAGCTTGACCTGCAGGGGCGCGGCCAGGCCGAGCAATGTCGTCACCACGCCGCCCTTTGGTGCTTCGACCAGGGCGTCGACGTCGAAGATATTGTCATCGGGGCGCGAATCGAGCTTGAGCCGCACGGTGTCGCCGCCGTTCACGCCGGCGCCTGCCAGGGTCAGCGCTGCAAGGTCGATCCTGGCGCGGCCGGCACGAATGTCGGCGCTGCCGCCCAACCCGAGCACGCGCATCGAACCGATGACCGGCGCTTCGAGGATCAGCCTGTCGATGCGCAGTTTGGCGATGTCGATATCGATATCGGGCAGGATGCGCTTGTCGGCGGAGGGGCGCAGCTCGGGCTTGCGCAACACCCGGACTTCGCGCGCCAGTACCGATCGTGCGGTCAACCGGTTGGACACAAGATCGAGTGGTCGCCAGTCAAGATCGAGCTCGGGGATCGTCGCGAAAACGCCCTTGGGATCGCCAATCGTGATGTCATGGATGATGGCGTTGCCGAAAATCGAGCCGTCGATGCGCCCCGCCCGGATGAACAACCCGGACTTGGGTGCATAAAGCGGCAATTGGCGGACGATGAAGGCGCGGCCGCTGTCGCTGTCGAGCCAGCGCACCGCCCCATAGCCGAGCACGCCGAGCAGGATGATGAGCAGCACCGCCGCCGACAGCACGCGGCCGATGATGCGCGAATTGGCCCGGGCGCTGCGGCGCGCCGGCGCGATATCGGTTTCGGGCAAATCGGCCACGCCTAGAACGCCTGGCCGATGGAGACGTAGAACGCCACTTTGGGGTCACCCTTGTCAGGGTTGACGGGTGTCGCGATGTCGATCCGGATCGGCCCGAAGCCGCTGTAGTAGCGAAAACCGAGGCCGGCACCGTATTTGAGGTCGCTGAAGCCGGGCAGGCTTTTGGAATAGACGCGCCCGGCGTCGACGAACGGCACCAGCCCGACGTCGCTGCCGAAGGCCGTGAAGCGATAGCGGATTTCGAAGCTGGCTTCGGTGAGACCGTTGCCTCCCAGCGGTGAATTTCCGGCATCCTTGGGGCCGACACCCTGGTAGTTATAGCCACGCACCGAGCCACCGCCGCCGGCATAAAAGCGCCGGCTGGGGGCGACGCTGCCGCGATCGGCGCCAACGATGCTGCCGAGATGAAGCCGCGCCGCAAGGATGACGGGACCGAGCGGCTGGTAGATCGAGCCTTCGACCTGTGCCTTGAAATAGTTGAGGTAATTGCCGCTGCGCAAGGTCAGCTCCGGCGATATCCGCGCTGTCAGCCGAAAGCCCTTCGCCGGATTGAGCAGATCGTCGGACGCATCATAGGTCACCGACCCCGGCAGCGCGACGATGTAGTAGATATTGAGCGGGTTGCCGATCGCCGATCGGTCGCGCTGCTGCGTGACCAGTGCCTCGACCCCGGCCGAATAGGTCCAGCGCTTCTGGTAGATCGACACCGATTGGCGATCGAGAATGGCGCTCAGCTCGAAGGTCTTGGCGGCAAATGCATCGAGCTCCTCGGCAGACAGGATTGCCGATGTGGCCAGCGTCTGGTCACGTCGCCGGAAGTTATGGCGGCGGATTTCGGCGCTGAGCAACTGCTCACGCTCGGCGCCGACGCCGCGCACCGTAAATGCGCCTTCGGGTGGGAACAGGTTGCGGTTCTGCCAGCTTGCCTCGACGCGGATGCCCTGCCCCGTGGAATAACCCGCGGTGGTGGCGATGGTGCGCGGCGGCGCCATCTCGGTGGTGACGACAAGATCGACGGTTTGCGTGCCATCGGCGTTTGGCGGCCCCGCCGCGACCGGCTTGATACTGACGACGCTGAACAGCCCGGTCAGGACCAGGGCGCGGCGCAGGTCCTCGCGCTCGCTGCCCTTGTAGGGCGCCCCCGGCGTGAAGCGTGCCAGCACTGCCAGGTGTGCATCTGGGAAGCGCGCGGTGGGCGTATCCATGCGGGCGTGACCAAAGACGGCACGGCTGCCCAGATCGAGCTTTTGCACCAGCGTCGCGGTGCGGTTGGCGTGATCGACGATGATTTCGGGCGCGATGACGCGGGGGAAAGGGTAGCCGGCATCGGCGAGCTTTTGCGGCAGGTCGGTTTGGGCGAGCGTGACCCTGGCGGCGTCGACAGAATCGCCCGCCTTGACCCCGAGCAGCGGCTCGACCAGCCCGGGCGGCAGCGGTTGCGCGCCTTCGGTGGGGCCGGCGCTGACGGCGGCGAACGTGTACAGCGGCCCCGGCGTGACGACGAGCTTGACGACAGTTGCGCCAGGGCCAGCTGCCGGCGCGGTGATGGCCACCGCCGTCTGCCCGCCATAATGCCCGACGGATCGCAACAATTGGTCGATAAGGTCGCGATCTTCGGCGATGCGGCGATTGATCTGGGCGAGGTTGGCCGGGCTGCCCTTCTTCGTCCACAGCGACGACAGCGACTGGTACTCGTCCTGCAGGCCGAGGCTCGACAGGCCTTCGATGACGACCGAGTAGCGTACATCGCCGACTTCGATGGCACCGCCGGCAGCGGTCGTCGATTCGACCGTGGGCCATGGCGTGGAGCCGGGCAGGGGTGTGAACTCCTCGAGCTTTGCATCACCTCCACTTGGCGGTGCGGGCGATATTGTGGGCACCGCCGGTGCGGGCGATATTGTGGTCGGCACGGCCGGTGTCGCAACCGCGGCCTCCTGTGCCATGGCCGCATCGGACGCCGCAGCGAGGACGAGGACCGACAACAGCAGCGACGCGCAGACCCCGTGGACACGGACGGACGGAACGGGCGGGACGGGGGGCATCGCCACCGGGTCTAGACGAGGCAGGGCGTGTCGCAAAGGCCGCTGCGGCACTACAAGGGTTGGCGCAAAGCGATTGACCGTGCCAAAGCACCATCATGTCCGGAAAACAGCCGATTATCGACCCTGCGGGTTCGCAGCCCCCGTCTCCGAGGCGCGGCGGCGGCTGCCTTGTCGCCATCGGCCTGATCACCGGGCCGTTGGTCGGGATGTATTTTCATCAAACCTCGCTTGGCCTGCTGATCGGCTTCGGACTTGGTGCGGCGGCGGCGATCGTCATGGCACTGGCCGACCGTCGGCGCTGAGCCCGTGCTGCGGCGGTGGCCATGACGGTGACGTTCAGTTCAGCCGCCTGCCGACCCACACCACCCGTCCGATCACCGTTACCGCCGCAGGGTCGCAATCGTCCCAGCTTGGATAGGCATCATTGTCGCTGCGAATCGTCAATCGCCGCGTTGCCGGGTTGACCGACAGGCGTTTGACGAGCAGCGCGTCATCGGTGCGCAAGACATAAATGCCGTCGCGAAGGCGTTCGCGATCGTCGCTGTCCACCAGGATCTGGTCGCCATCGGCGAGCGTCGGCAGCATCGAATCGCCCTCGACCCCGATAACGGACAGGGCCTCGGGGCGGCCGGTGGCAACACCGCGTACCCAGTTGGATTGAAAGGCCAGTGCGGCAAGCGGCGCTTCGCTGCCGGTCAGGCTGCCGCTGCCGGCCGAAGCGCCGATTTCGAGTTGAGGAATCAGGACATAATCATTTGATCTGAGTGCAAAACCCGGCCGGATCGCGGCGGTGGAAATGGCCTCGTCCGGCCCGCCGAGCAAGTGTTCAGCGATCCCGAAATGGCGCGCCAGCACCCGCCGGTCTTCTTCGGACAAGCGTCTTGGCACGCCGCGTTTGACGAACTGCTGGATATAGGTCGGATTGCGGCCGAGCCGTCGCGACAGCGAAGCATAGTCCTCGCCACGCGACGCAATCAGCTCATCCAACCGCTTGCGGATGGCGATACTGTCCATAACTCGCGGCACCTCCTCTCCAGGACCGCTTGGCGGCATCTTACCATAGTTTTTTACCTAGACTAGTAGGATTTGCCGACGGATAAATACGGATACCAGCCGAATCGGTTGCAACGGACAAAGCCTTTGCGATTACGGGAGAAAATAAATGAGCCTGCTGAGTGTCGTGGAACGCCACCTGCGACATCGCGGCATCGCACCCTCGCGCTTCGGCCGCGAAGTTGCCGGTGATCCGCGATTCGTCTTCGATTTGCGACGCGGACGCGAACCGCGCGGTGCCACCTCGGCGCGGGTAATGGCCTTCATAGCCAACGCCGAGTCGGTTGCGGCCACAGGTAGCGCAGCCACCCATAACCCCCAGATTCGGGAGATTTTCTGATGCGCACCAGCGGTAACCATGTCCAGGCAGCGCTGCTGCGCGCCATCGCCAACGTCGCATTTCTGTCGGTGCACGATAGGCAAAAACCGATCCTGATCGTCGAATCGGCCTGTTCGCTGGATTGGGCCAGTGCCACCTTCGTCGGTGCGACCCACAAGCTGGACCTGCGCCTCGATGGCGACGCCGCCGCAGTGGCGGCCGCGCTGGCCCTGCTGCTCGCCGACCTTGGCGATGCGGAGATTCCAGTGGCGGGGCAGATTGTCGCGGAGATTGCGGCGACGCCGGGCGTGCTCGCGGTGTTCGATACGGGCAACGCAGCGCAATCGCTGTGCGTGCGCGCACTCACCATCATCGACTGATCGGCGCAGACCGGCAGACCTGGCCGCACTGCTTTCCTGAGTGCTGCTCAAAATTTGCTTGCTCTCGCGGCGTTTCCTGCCAAGGATATGAGTCGTAATCAAATTGTGATTGCGACCATCCGGGGGGATTTTCAACTTGGCTCGCACGCGTGGGGTGACGCCGATGGTGCCGCTGGTGCTGATGGCAGCCGCGCCCCTGGCCTTGCTGGCGTCGTGTGGCAAACCCGCGACTGTCCCCGCAGCCGTTGAAGCGCCGATCAGCGTCAAGCTCGCCGAGGCGCTGCCGGCATCGGGGGGCGAGACCCTCGCGATCAGCGGCACCGTCCGGCTGAAGCGCGAAACGCCGCTGGGTTTCAACACCGGTGGGCGCATCGCGGCGATCACCGTGCGAGAGGGCGACAGCGTTGGCGCCGGGCAGGTACTGGCGCGGCTCGATCCGACCGGGCTCGACGCGGCGTCAAGCTCGGCCCGCGCGGAGGCGGCGCGAGCCGATGCCGACTACCGCCGCCTCGCCGGGCTGTTCCAGAAGGGCTGGGTGACGGCGCCGCGCGTCGAGACCGCTCGCGCCACGGCGGCGGCGGCGCGGGCGCGTGTGCAGCAAACCGGGTTCGACATCGGTCTGGCGGTGGTGCGTGCGCCATCGGCCGGCGTGGTGTTGCGGCGCCCTGCCGAGCCTGGCCAGATGGTAACGCCGGGCATGACGGTGCTGACCATCGGCGAACTGGGGTCGGGGTATGTGATGCGCTTGCCGGTCAGCGATGCCGATGTGCAGCGCATCGCCCGCGGACAGGCGGCGTTGGTCAGGGTCCCCGCTTTGGGAAATGACGCGATTGCGGCAACAGTCTCTGAAATCGGTGCGCGAGGCGATGATGCCACCGGCACGTTTCGCGTCGAAGTGGCGTTGCCGCCCCATAGCGGTTTGCGGTCGGGGTTGATCGGCACGGCGCAACTGCGCTTTGCCGGCGAAGCGAGCAGCAGCGGTGGCGTCAGCGTTCCCGCCACGGCGGTGTTTGCAGCGCGTGCCGATGAAGGATTTGTTTTCGTGCATGATCGCGCGGGGGGCCGGGTGCACCTGCGTCAGGTTTCGCTTGGGGCCCTCGGCGATTCGGCGCTGGTCATCACGGGCGGGCTGAAGCCCGGCGAACGGGTCGTGGTGTCGGGTGTCGATCGCCTGCGTGACGGCGCCAAAGTCCATATCGCGTCCTGAACCGGTGGGAATCATCGCCTTCGCGATCCATCGCTGGCAGGTCACGCTCGTCATCTTCGCGCTGCTGGTTGCCGTGGGGGTGTCGGCGTTCCTGACGATACCGCGATCGGTCGATCCGCACTTCCCGTCGCCGTTCATCAATGTCGTTGCGATCGTGCCCGGCGCCGAACCGTCGGACATGGAAACCACCATCGCCAAGCCGATCGAAGATGTCATCCAGGGCCTCGACGGCATTGTCAGGGTGCAGTCGCGATCGACCGATTCGACCGCCGTCATCACCGCCGAATTCAGCTGGGACGGTGACCCCGAGAAAAATTATGACGAGGTTGTGCGCGAGGTCAACGCCATCCGCCCCAGCCTGCCATCGGCGTTGCAGCGCCTCGAATTCCAGAAGACCCGCACCACCGAGGCTGCGGTCGTGCAATTCGCGCTGGTCAGCGAAACGGCTTCGTATCGCCGCCTCGAAAAGCTGGCAAAGGACCTGCGCGAGCGCCTCAACCGGGTCGCGGGGGTGCGCAACAGCAAGACCTGGGGGGTGCCGGTGCCCGAGGTTCGCGTCGCCATCGATGCGGGGCGGCTGGCGCAATTGGGCCTGCCGGTGACGGCGCTGACCGATGCACTGCGCCAGGGTTCGACCGACCTGCCGCCCGGCGCCGTGCACAGCGGCGACCAGCGGCTGAACGTCCAGGCCGGCGGGGCTTTCCGATCGATCGATGAAGTCGCCGATGTGCCGGTGCGCGCCGTCAGCGATTCCGGCGCCGGCAGGGTGGTGCGGGTGCGCGACGTCGCACGGGTCGGGTGGGGTTATGAGGAACAGCCGCACATCGCGCGCTTCAACGGCAAGCGCGCCATCTGGGTGACGCTGACCCAGAAGGATGGCGTCAATGTGCTCGATGTCCGCAACGCGGCGATGAAGGTAGCCGATGACTATCGTCGCCTGCTGCCACCCGACGTGACGCTGCAGACCGGCTTTGACCAGTCGCTCGATATCTCGCGCAAGCTCGATCAGCTCGGCCGTGATTTCGCCATCGCCCTCGGCCTGGTGTTGCTGACGCTGCTGCCGCTTGGCTGGCGGGCGTCGTTCGTCGTCATGGTGTCGGTTCCGCTCAGCCTCGCCATCGGCTGCGCGGTGCTGGCAACGCTGGGCTTCACCCTCAACCAGTTGGCGATATCGGGCTTCATCATCGCGCTCGGGTTGCTCGTCGATGATTCGATCGTCGTCACCGAAAACATCGCCCGGCATCTGCGTGAGGGCGAGGATCGTACCAGCGCCGCGTTGAACGGCACCCGCCAGATCGCCGTAGCCGTGATCGGCTGCACCGCCGTGCTGCTGTTCGCGTTCCTGCCGCTGGCATTCTTGCCGGAAGGCGCCGGCAAATTCACCCGTTCGCTGCCGGTGGCGGTGCTCGGCACGGTGGCGGCGTCGCTGCTGGTATCGCTGACCATCGTGCCGTTTCTCGCCAGCCGTATCCTGCCCCGGCACGAGCCGGCGCATGGCAATCGCGTCCTGCAGGCCATCCAGTCGGGCATCCATCGTTTTTATGCGCCGACCCTGCACTGGTCGCTGACGCATCCGTGGCGGGCGATGCTGGCGGCGTCGCTGCTGGTATTTTCAGGGGTCGCGCTGGTGCCGTTCATCGGGTCCAGCCTGTTTCCTTCGGCCGACACCGCCTATTTCCTCGTCGAGGTGACAGCCCCGGAGGGCGCCGCGCTGACCCAGACCGACCGCGCCGTGCGCTTTGTCGAGGCGGCGACCCGCGGCGAGCCCGACGTTACCAACGTCATGGCCAACGTCGGGCGCGGCAATCCGCAGATTTTCTACAACCAGCGCAGTTTCGACCAACGCAGCAACATCGGCCAGGTGCTGGTGGTGCTCGACCGCTGGGATCCGGTCCGCGGCCCGGCCCTGGTGGCGCGGCTGCGAAAGCGGTTCGCCGATTGTGCCGATGCCCGCCTGGTGATCAAGATCTTCCAGAATGGCCCGCCGGTCGATGCGCCGATCCAGGTCAAGATACTCGGCCCCGAGTTGCCGGTGCTGAAACGCCTTGCTGGTGAAATAGAGGCTGTGGTTCGCAATGTACCCGGAACGCGCGACATCGAAAACCCGGTGGCGATCGACCAGCCGCGGCTCGACCTGGGGCTCGATGCCGGCAAGGCGGCGCTGTTGGGTGTCGTGCCGGGGGCGCCGCGCCGCGCCGTGCGACTGGCGCTGGCCGGCGAAACGGCGGGGCGACTGCGCGACAGCGAGGGTGACAGCTACAATGTCGTGGTTCGGCTGCCGCTCGATGTGCGCCAGCCGGTGTCGGCACTCGACGCCATCTATGTGCCGAGCAGCAATGGCGCCATCCCGCTGCGCCAGATCGCGACGCCGCACCTCGATTCTGCGCCGGCGCGAATCAGCCGCGAGCGCCAGCAGCGCATCGTCTATGTGCAGAGCCAGGTCGCCGAAGGCTTCCTCACCGCCAAGGTCAACACCGCGGTGTTCGATGCCGTCGGCAAAGTCAGGCTGCCCGATGGCTATGCCATCGACAGCGGCGGCGAGGCCGAACAAAAGGCCAGGAGCTTTGGCGGGCTGGGGCCGATCATCGCCATCGCGGTGTTCGGTATCCTGGGCGTGCTGGTCATCGAGTTCGGGCGCTTCCGCGAGACAGCGGTGGTCGCCGGGGTCATTCCGCTCGGGATTTTCGGTGGGCTGGTGGCGTTGTTCGCGACAGGCAATTCGCTCAGCTACACCGCCGTCATCGGCTTTGTCGCGTTGATCGGCATCGAGATCAAGAATTCGATCCTGCTCGTCGATTTCACCACGCAGTTGCGACAACAGGGCATGGACCTGCGCGACGCCATCGAACGTGCCGGTGAGGTGCGATTCCTGCCGGTGCTGCTGACTTCGGTGACCGCCATCGGTGGCCTGCTGCCGTTGGCGCTGTCCGGCTCGGGACTTTACGGCCCGCTGGCGTGGGTGATAATCGGCGGGCTGATTTCATCGACCTTGCTCAGTCGTATCGTCACGCCGGTCATGTACCTGCTGATCGTGCGTGGGCATTTGCCCAATGGAGTGGCGGACTGAACGCGGAGCCGCCCATCGTGTTTGTCCAGCGCCTGCCCAGGCTGCATGAACGGGCGATCTATTCCGGCTTCGGCATTCTCGTCGTCACCGGGCTGGCATGGCTGTGGGTGCATGACGTCCGGCAGCCGCTTCCCGGTCCGCAGGTAAACCCCGTCGAATCCTGGCTGATGCGGGTTCACGGTATCGCCGCCTATGTCTTCCTGGTGCTGGCGGGAGCGCTTTTGCCGGTGCACGTCAGGATGGGCTGGCGCGGGCGCCGCAACCACCGCAGCGGCGCCGTTGTCGGGGCGATGCTGCTGTTGCTCGGCTTCAGCGGATTGGTGCTTTATTACGAAAGCGGCGAACTCGCCCGCACCATCGCCGACCGGGCGCACTGGCCGGCGGGCATCGCCGCAACGCTGGTGCTCGGCTGGCACGCCTTGCGCGGCCGCTCGGCACGCTGACCGGTCCGGGCTCTATCGGTCCAGGGCTTCGGCTACCGCTGCCAATTGATCGGCCACGGCACCCCAGCCGGCTTCGAACCCCATCGCCCGGTGCTGCTGCATCGAAGCTTCGTCCCAGTGCCGCGCGCTGGCACGATAGCGCGTGCCGCTGCCCTCCGCGGTGAATTCGAACAGTCCGACCATGAAGGCCTTTTGCGGGTGCCAGCCTTGCCGGAAGGCATCCGTGAACACCACGCGCCGCGCCGGTACGACTTCGAGGAAGACGCCCTGCTGGGCATGGCTTTCTCCGTTCGGGCCGTGCATTTCCAGGTGCGTGATGCCACCGCTGCGCAAATCCTGCTCGATGATCCGCGTCGTCCAGGGTTTCGGGCACCACCATTCGGTAAGATGTTCGGTCCAGGCGCGCCACACCGTTTCAGGCGGTGCCGCGATCAGGCGCTCCACCGCCAGTTCGAAATCTTCAGGCATGTTCAGGCGCCTTCATAGGCGGCCTCGAGGGCAGCGATATCGAGCTTCACCATCCCCATCAGCGCCTGCATCATGCGGCCGACCTGCTCGCGGCTGCCGGCGCGCTGCATGGTCCCCAACGCTGCCGGGACAAGCTGCCACGACACGCCATAGCGATCCTTGAGCCAGCCGCACTGCACCGGCTTGCCGCCATCGGCGACGAGGCTGTCCCAGATATGGTCGAGCTCGGCCTGGTCGGCGCAATCGGCCGACAGCGAGATGGCCTGGGTGAACGGAAACTGCGGCCCGCCGTTCAACGCCTGGAACGGTTGTCCCCGCAGCGTGAACTCCACCATCATCGCCGTGCCGGCCGGAAATGGCATATTTTCGCCATAACGGCTGACGGTGCCGACCGATGATCCGGAAAAAATGCCGGCATAATAATGTGCCGCCGTCTCGGCGTCGCCGTTGCACCACAGGCAGGGTTTGATAGCGTTCATGTCTCCGACTCCCCGGTCAATGCGTTGATGGTCGTCCCTTTGCCCCCGGTTGGAAAGCGGTTTGGATTGCGTGCCTCCCGGTGCGCGGCTATCCCCGCAGCCATGAAACGATTTACCGGCCAGGATCGCAGCATCACCGACAAATGGCGGCCCGCCACGCTCGCCGTGCGTGGCGGCACGGTGCGCACCGACATCGGCGAAACGTCCGAGGCGATCTTCATGACCTCGGGCTATGCCTATGACAATGCGGAGGAAGCGGCGGCGCGGTTCCGCGGCGAGCGCCCCGGCATGACCTATTCGCGGTTGCAAAACCCCACCGTGGAAATGCTCGAAAAGCGGCTGGCGCTGCTTGAGGGTGCCGATGCGGCGCGCGCCACCGCCACCGGCATGGCGGCGATGACGGCTGCGTTGATGTGCCAATTGTCAGCCGGTGACCATCTCGTCGCCGGGCGAGCGCTGTTCGGATCATGCCGGGTGCTCGTCGATACCATCCTGCCGCGTTTCGGTATCGAGACAACGACGGTCGATGCGCGCGATCCCGACGCATGGGCCAAGGCGCGAAAGCCCAACACCAAGGTGTTTTTCCTTGAAACCCCGTCGAATCCCGGGCTCGAAATCTCCGACATCCGCGCTATTTCGGACATCGGCCATGATGCCGGGGCGTGCGTGGTGGTGGACAATGCCTTTGCCTCGCCGATCGTCCAGCGCCCGATGGACCTTGGCGCCGACGTCGTCGCCTATAGCGCAACCAAGCTGTTGGACGGGCAGGGCCGGGTGCTGGCCGGCGCTGTCCTCGCCGACGAAAAATGGATGAACGACATCTATCTGGCATTCACCCGCCACACCGGGCCCAACTTGTCGCCTTTCAATGCTTGGGTTGTGCTCAAGTCGCTGGAAACGTTGGATCTGCGCGTTCGACGTAGCTGCGAAAACGCGCTCAAGGTGGCAAGCTTTCTTGAAATGCGGGTGCCGAAACTGCTTTATCCCGGCCTCGCTTCGCACCCCCAGCATGCGTTGGCGATGCAGCAGATGGCGGCCGGCGGCACCATCATCGCGCTGTTTCTTGATGGTGGCCGGCCGCAGGCCCATGCGCTGCTGGACGGTTTGGAATTGATCGACATTTCCAACAACCTTGGCGATTCGCGGTCGCTGATGACGCATCCGGCGTCGACCACCCACGCCAGCGTGACGCCGGAGGTGCGCGCCAGCATGGGGATCACCGAGGGGATGTTGCGGCTGTCGATCGGTCTTGAAGACCCGGCGGATGTCATCGACGATCTCGACCAGGCGCTGGCAAAGGCCGGGTTATAGCCATGCCGATGCGCGCCTTTTTTCCCTACGCCGCGACCACCGACGGCATCACGGTGCGCGTCGCGCCGCGTTTCCTGCCCGAACAGTCGGACCCGGAGGCACCGCGTTTCGTGTGGAGCTATCACGTTCGCATCGAAAACCATGGCGACCAGAGCGTCCAGTTGTTCGCCCGCCACTGGATCATCACCGACGCCGATGGCCATATCGAGGAAATCGAAGGCGAGGGCGTCGTTGGCGACCAGCCGTTCATCGCCCCGGGGGGCGCCTATGATTATGTGTCGGGTTGCCCGCTGCCGACACCGTCCGGCACCATGCACGGCAGCTATGCGATGGAACGCGACGGCGAAGTCTTCGACGTCGAAATACCGGCATTTGCGCTCGAGCATCCGACGTTGAAGCCGAGCTTGAATTGAAACGTACCCATCTGCCCCTGAACGCATTGCGGGTGTTCGACGCCGCCGCCCGGCATCTGTCGTTCACCAAGGCGGCCGACGAACTCGCCGTCACGCCGGCAGCTGTCGGCCAGCAGATCCGGGCGCTCGAAGACACCCTTGGCGTCGTGCTGTTCAAGCGCATGACCCGCAACCTCGAATTGACGCCCGAGGCAGAACGCAGCCTGCCCGCACTGCGCGCCGGCTTCCTGCAATTCGAGGAATCGGTGCGGGTGTTGCAGGATGGCCAGTCGTCGAAGGTGCTCACGATCGCCGCGACGCGCGATTTCACGGCGAAATGGCTGGCCGCACGGCTGGCACGCTATGGCGAGCTGCACCCCGATGTCCGCTTCGTCATCACCGCGATCGATGGTCCTGTCGATTTTACCCAGGCCAATCTCGACCTCGCCATCGTCTATGGCGGGGAGCCGGGCGATGAAGGCATCCACGGCAAGACGCTGGCGGTCGAAACACTGCTGACGGTGCGGGCCCCCGGCGCGTCCCCCGACCTGCCGCGCATCGCCTATCCCGGCGATCCGGAAGCACCCGGTTTGACGGTCAGTGACGCCGGCCTTGCCATCGACAGCGCCGCTGCCGGGCTGGGGGTTGCGCGCGTGCCGGCAACGCTGGTCGCTGCCGACATCGCTGCGGGCAGGGTCGTGCAGACGGGTGGACCGGTACCGACGAGCCAGGCGTTCTGGTTGGTTGCACCGACCCCGCAATGGCGCCAGGCCAAGGTGCGGGCGATGGTCGAGTTCCTGCTGGCTTGACACCGCGGCGTGATTGGCAGCGATAGCCGCGGCCGTTACGCCCCGTTCCCTTGTGCGTCGCACCATGCTAACCGGCGCCCATGCTGACTCTCAACGCCGTTACTGTCCGCCTCGGCGGCCGGACCATCCTCGACCGTGCCACCGCGACCCTGCCGCCCCGGGGCCGCATCGGTCTCATCGGCCGCAATGGTGCGGGGAAATCGACCCTGATGAAGGTCATCGCCGGCACTCTCGATCCCGATGGCGGCGGCGTCGAAATGCCCAAATCGGCCAAGCTGGGGTATGTTGCGCAGGAGGCACCGGCGGGCAAGGGCACGCCGTTCGAAACCGTGCTCAAGGCCGATGTTGAACGCGCCGCGCTGATCGCCGAGGAGGATAGCCACCCGGACCCCCATCGCATCGCCGAAATTCACGAGCGGCTGGTCGCCATCGACGCCCATACCGCCCCGGCGCGCGCCTCGCGCATCCTCGTCGGGCTTGGGTTCGACGAGGCCGCGCAGCACCGGCCGCTCGACAGCTATTCGGGCGGCTGGCGGATGCGCGTTGCGCTGGCGGCGTTGCTGTTCTCGCAACCCGACCTGCTGCTGCTCGACGAGCCTTCGAACCATCTCGACCTCGAAGCAACGATGTGGCTGGAAAACTTCCTCAAATCCTATCGCGCCACCATCGTTGTCATCAGTCACGAACGCGACCTGCTCAACAACGTCGTCGACCATATCCTCCATCTCGAAGCCGGCAAGATTACGCTTTATCCGGGCGGCTATGACGATTTCGAGCGCCAACGCGCCGAACGCCTGGCGCAGATGGCGTCGGCGCGCGAGGCGCAGGCCGCCCAGCGCGCCAAGCTGCAGGATTATATCGCGAGGAACGGCGCGCGTGCCTCGACCGCCAAACAGGCGCAATCGCGGCAAAAGGCGCTGGCGCGGATGCAGCCGATCGCCGAGGCGGTCACCGATCCGACCCTGGTGTTCAACTTCCCGTCGCCGCCGCCGTTGAAGCCGCCGCTGGTGCAGATCGACGAAGCCTCGGTTGGCTATGACGGCAAGCCCGTTCTCCAGCACATCGACCTCAGGCTCGATCCGGACGACCGGCTGGCGCTGTTGGGGCGCAACGGCAACGGCAAGACGACGCTGGCGCGGCTGCTGTCGGGCCAATTGAAGGCGATGGACGGCCATATCGCCGTGCCGGGCAAGCTGCGCGTCGGCTATTTCACCCAGTACCAGGTCGAGGAACTCGATGTCGACGACAGCCCGCTGGAACACATGACCCGGCTGATGCGCGGCGCCAACCCGTCGCAGGTGCGGGCGCAACTCGGGCGCTTCGGCTTTTCGGGGGGCATGGCGGAACAGAAGGTCGGCAAGATGTCAGGCGGCGAAAAGGCCCGGCTGGCGCTGGCGTTGATCACCCGCGATGCGCCGCACCTGCTCATCCTCGATGAGCCGACCAACCATCTCGACGTCGATACCCGCGAGGCGCTGGTGCAGGCGCTCAACGATTACGACGGCGCCGTCGTCGTCGTCAGCCACGATCGCCACATGATCGAGGCCAGCGCCGACCGGCTGGTGCTCGTCGATGCCGGCCGCGCCGTCGAATTCAACGGCAGCCTCGAGGATTATACCGACAGCATTTTGGGCAAGGGCGATGCAAAGCCCGAAGGCAGCAAAGGCGCGCCCAGAGGCAACAAGAAGGACGAACGCAAAGCCGCTGCCACGGCGCGCGAGGCTCAGGGCGCGCAACGCAAGGCCATCAAGGACGCCGAAGCCGAAACCGCTCGCCTCACCGCCCGGCGTGCCGAAATCGACCGCGCACTGTTCGACCCGTCCGCGGCGACCGCAGCGGATGCAAAGCTTACGGCAGGCGACCTGATGCGCCTGCGCGGCGAAACCGAACGCGCACTGGCAGCGAGTGAAGCCCGATGGTTGCTGGCAAGCGAAGCGCTGGAGGGTGCGTCGCAGGGTTAGTTTGGGATATTCGGGCCCGCGCAGGCTTGCCGCTCTAAGCCGCCGCGTCTACCCCAGGCATGGGGGCCATCGCGCGGGGGTTGAATGACATTCTTGCTGCTCATCGTCGCTGTGGCGGCGATTGTCGACCTGCACCAGCGGTTGCGCCGGCTTGGCGAAGCGGCCCGGGACGACCGTTTGCGGCTCGATTGGGCCGAGCAGCGGCTGCAATTGCTCGAACGCGTGGACAGGCGCGTTGGTATCACGCCGGAAAGCGCCACCTCCCCGGCGGCCGATGCGGAGCCCGTTACCGCGCCGGCGCCGCGACCGACCCCATGGGACACGCCGCCGCCGTTTCCCGATACCATCGTGTCGTCGCCCGGACGCCAGGCATCGCCCGAGCTGCCAGAGCTGCCGGAGCCTTTGGAGTCGTTGGCGCCGGACGTCGGGCCCGAGCCGGACCTCGTACCTGTGCAGCCCTCGCGCGCCTGGTCCTTCGAACAATTGTTCGGCGAGCAATTGCCGGTGTGGGGGGGCGGCATTGCGCTGGCGCTCGCCGGCTTCTTCCTGGTCAAATATTCGATCGACATCGGCCTGATCACCCCGGCCGTTCGCATCCTTCTCGGTGTCGTTTTCGGCATCGTCCTGATCGCTGCGGCCGAAGTGGCGCGGCGGTGGTCCAAGACAGCGGCCGACCCGCGTATCGGCCAGGCCCTGGCGGGAAGCGGTGTCGCGGTGCTTTATGCCGTCAGCTTCGTGGCGACGCGGCTGTATGAACTGGTGCCGCCGTCGGTGGGCTTTGCCGGCATGGCGGCGACCACCGTCATTGCACTGGTGCTGGCGCTCCGCCATGGCCCGGCCACGGCGCTTCTGGGGCTTTTGGGTGGCTTTGCGACGCCGGCTTTGGTGGCGTCGGGCGAAGGCAGTGTCCCGGTGCTGCTCGGCTATCTGTTGCTGACGGTTGCGGGGTTGCTCGGGCTGGCGGGCCGGCAGGGCTGGCGCTGGCTAGCGGCGCTGGCATTGCTGGGGGGTTTTGGCTGGGGCGCGCTGCTGCTGTTCGGGCACATGGCGACGGCTGACCTGCGGCTGACCGGGTTGTTCCTCGCCGGGCTGGCGCTGGCAGCGGTGTGGTCCGATAGTCGCAATGGCGATGCGGCCGGGGGTTTCCCGCCGCGCTGGCTGGTGTCCGGCGCGTCGATGGCGTTGGCTTTCGTGCAACTGGCCTTTGTCGTCGGCAAGGGCGGCTTCGGCCCGCTCGAATGGGGACTTTACGGACTGTTGGGCGCAGCCACGCTTGTTATCGGCATCCGCGATTCGCGCTACCGTCGCATGCCGCTCATCGGCTTTGCCATCGGGATGGTGACCCTGTTGGTCTGGCCGGCGCCGCTGACCAATTTTGCCGCCGTTGCCGTGTTGGCGACGCTGCTGTTCGGCATTCCATCCTATGCCATGGCGGTGCGCAGCGACGCGCGGGCGTGGATCGTGCTGGCGCTGGCGGCGACTCTCGCACCGGCCGCGATCGCCTATGTGCGACTGCCGGACATGCTGGCGCCGGCGCTGTGGGCTGGCGTCGCGCTGGTGGCGATGGCGGCGCCGGCGTGGCTGGCATGGCGCGCCAACAGCAAGGGCGGGACGCTGGCGCTGTTCGGTGGCACGGCGGTGACGGCTCTGCTGGCGGGCTTTGCGCTGGCGATGACGGTGCCGGATATCGGCCTGCCGCTGTGCTATGCCGGGTTGGCGCTGTTCATCGCGGTGTTGGCACAACCGGCGCGGGATCCACGGTTCGGCTGGCTGGCATTCGGTCCCGTGGCGGCTGCATTGACCGCGCTGCTCGTTGCCAATCCAGATCATTCCGAACAGGCGGTACGGATGCTCGGCGTCGACGGCATCGCACCCTTCGACGGCCAGCTGCGCTACGTGCTGCCGGGGCTGGCGCTGCTCGGCGCATCCGCTGCCGATCCAGCCGCTGATCGCCGTCGCATCTTCGCAGGGCTCGGCACGCTGCTGCTCGCGATCGGCGTCGTCCAGATGCTTCCTGCCGATTGGCGGCCGCTCGGGCTGGCGGCGCTGGCATTGGTCCTGGGCGAAACGTCGCTGCGCTGGCCGCGCCTGCCGCTGGCCGAAGGCAGTGCCGGCGTCGCATTCTACACGATGCTATGGATGCTGCCGCCGGTGGCGATGACCGGCCTGGCCATCCTTGGTCATGTCCCGGCGTCGTTGCCTATCCTCGTCGGCGACCTGCCGACGGTTACCCATGCGTTGCGCTGGCTGGTGCTGCCCGCAGTGCTGCTGCTGGCGCTGGGATGGCGAATTTCGCCGCCGCACTGGCGCATGCGCGGTGCCGCCGTCGCGGCGTTGCCGTTCGCGGTCGCCGGTTACGTGCTGCTGAGGCAACCTTTCGCCATTGCGACAGCGGCGGACTTCGTGGCGCGCGGCTTTGCCGAACGCACGCTCATCACCTTGTTGTTGCTCGGCAGCGGCGCGGCGCTCTACGGGTTGGCGCCCCGCGGCGCTGTGTGGCGCTGGTCGGCGCGGGCCGCCACCGCTGGCGGATTGCTGCGTTTCGCAACGCTCGATCTCATCTTCTACAATCCGCTGGTGGCGCAGAATGTCGGCGACGTGCCGGGGCTGAACTGGCTGCTGCCGGCGTTCCTTGCGCCGATGCTGGCGGTCGGCTGGTTGTTGCGCAACGAGCCCGACCTCGACCGGCGATTGGGTATCTGCCTTGAAATCCTGCGCGTGGTTGCCGTCACCGCTTTTGCCTTGTGGAGCGTCCGCCAGATCTTCCACGGCGGGATATTGGCGACCGGTGCCGTCGGAACGTCGGAATATTATGCCTATTCGCTGGCGGCGATCGTTACTGCGCTGGTTTTGCTGGCATGGGGCGCGCGTCGCGACAACGCCGTCATGCGGGTGGCCTCGCTGGTGCTGCTGCTCGGCGCGGTCGGCAAGGTGTTCCTGTCGGATGCAGCGGCACTGGAAGGCTTGCTCAGGATCGCGTCGTTCCTGGGTTTGGGCATCAGCCTGATCGGGGTCAGCTGGTTTTATACCCGCCATGTCTTTGCCAGGGCCAGCCGTTAGGCGTCGAGTGCCTCGGCATCGACAGCATCGGCGTGCGCCTGGATGAAGGCAAAACGATGTTCGGGGTTGCGCCCCATCAGCCGCTCGACGAGGTCGGCGACATCGGCGCGGCCGTCGACGCCCTCGGGCAAGGTGACCCGCAACAGCGTGCGCTTCTTCGGGTCCATCGTTGTTTCGCGAAGCTGTTGTGGCGCCATTTCGCCAAGGCCCTTAAAGCGGCCGGTCTCGATCTTGGTCTTGCCGGCGAAAAGCGTGCGCAGCAATTCTTCGCGATGGGCGTCGTCGCGGGCATAGGCGACGGTGCCCCCGGCAGCGAGCCGGTACAGGGGCGGTTGCGCGACATACAGCCGACCGTCGCGGACCAGGCCGGGCATTTCACGGAAAAAGAAGGTCATCAGCAGCGTCGCGATATGGGCACCATCGACATCGGCATCGGTCATGATGACGATGCGTTCGTATCGCAGGTTTTCGGGGGAATAATTGCCGCGGGTGCCGCACCCGAGTGCCTGGATGATGTCGGCGACCTCGTTGTTGGCGCCGATCTTGGCGGCGTTGGCGGAGGCGACGTTGAGGATCTTGCCGCGGATCGGCAGGATCGCCTGGGTGTTGCGGTCGCGGGCGTGTTTTGCCGAGCCACCCGCCGAATCACCTTCGACGATGAACAGCTCCGTGCCGGCCGAATCGTTGCGCGCGCAATCGGTCAGCTTGCCCGGCAACCGCAGGTTGCGCTTGGAGGTTGCGGTCTTGCGCTTGACCAGCAGCTCGGCGCGGCGGCGCAGCCGGTCCTCCATGCGCTCGGTCACAAACGCCAGCAACGCCTTGCCGCGCTCCCCCGATGCGGTCAGCCAATGGTCGAAATGGTCCTTGATGGCGTTTTCGACCAGCCGTGTCGCTTCGGGCGAGGTCAGGCGATCCTTGGTCTGGCTCTGGAATTGCGGGTCGCGCAGGAACAGCGACAGCATCAGTTCGGCGCCGGAAAAGACATCTTCGCCAGACAGTTCGGCAGCCTTCTTGTTGCCGGTCAGCGCCGCATAGCCCCGCAGGCCGCGGGTCAGGGCCGTTCGCAGCCCCGCCTCATGCGTGCCACCATCCGGCGTCGGGATGGTATTGCAGTAAAAGCTGGCAGAACCTTCGCCATAGGCCGGCCAGGCGCAGGCCCATTCGACCGCACCCTTGCCCTCGGCAAGGTCGGCCCGGCCAAAAAACAGGTCCGGCGTTACCAGCTCGCGGTCGGCGAGGCGTTCGCGAAGGTGGTCGGATAGTCCGCCGGGGAACTGGAAGGTCGCGGATTCAGGCGTGTCGCCGTCAAGCAGCGCCGCCGCGCCTTTCCAGCGGATTTCGACGCCGCCGAACAGGTAGGCCTTGGATCGCGCCAGCCGATACAGCCGCGAAGCCCTGAATTTGGCTTCCGGCCCGAAAATATCGCTATCCGGCAAGAAGCGGATGGTGGTGCCGCGCCGGTTCGGCACCGCGCCCATCTTCTCAAGGCCTGTCGTTGGCGCGCCGCGCGAAAACCCCTGGCGGAACAACTCGCGGTTGCGCGCCACCTCGACCGTCATCACCGATGACAGCGCGTTGACGACGGAAATGCCAACGCCGTGCAGTCCGCCCGACGTCGCATAGGCCTTGCCGCTGAATTTTCCGCCGGAATGCAGCATGGTCATGATGACCTCGAGCGCGGACTTGTCCGGAAAACGCGGGTGCGGGTCGATGGGGATACCACGGCCATTGTCCGAAATGCTCAGCGAGCCATCGGCTTCAAGGGTCACTTCGATGCGGGTGGCATGGCCCGCCACCGCTTCGTCCATGCTGTTGTCGAGCACTTCAGCGGCCAGATGGTGCAGGGCGCGCTCATCGGTGCCGCCGATGTACATGCCCGGCCGCCGCCGGACAGGCTCCAGTCCTTCGAGCACCTCGATATGGCTGGCATCATAGTCGCTGGAGGCCGCCGTCGCGGCGAACAAATCGCTCATGCAGCCACCATAGTCCGGCATTGTGCGGGAGGACAGAGGGAGAACGCTGGCGAAACAGCTACTGACGGGACGATTTCATGACTCTTTGGAAAACTTTTGACGCGGACCCATTTTTAGCGTTGCAAATGCCTTTGTTGCAGTGCACAACAATCAGGCCAATATGGCGATCCTCCCCAAGGATAAACTTCAGGGGCCGGTGGTTTTTCCGCCGGCCCTTTTTTCATGGCCGGCACCGGATGCTGGACGTCTCTCCAGCGCAGGCGCCGCGCAGTGTGGCCGAATGTCCACAATCATCCGGGGAAACGTTGCGGTGCCGCACAATCTCTTGTGCAATGCACAAAGGTCGGCCAATCTTGATGGCACATCCGGCATCAGACCGGCGCGAGCAGGACAGTCATCACAACAGCCCGGTCCCAAGGCCGGGTGCAAGGGAGGTTATCCATGCGTGCCAAATTCCGTGCAGCAGCCATTGCTGCCGCACTTACCATCACCGCCGCCGCGCCCGTCGCTGCTCGCGCCGAAGATGCGCCTAAGGACTTTTTCAGCATCACCGGCGGTGCCAGCTTCGTTTCCGACTATCGTTTCCGCGGCGTCTCGCTGTCGAACACCGAAATCGCCGTGCAGCCGTACATCACCCTCAACACCGCTCCCGGCTTCTACGTCGGGCTCTGGGGATCCTCGATTGCCACTTACGGTGGCGCCAACACCGAAGTCGATGTGTTCGGCGGCTGGACCGGCACCACGGGCCCGGTTACCTCGACGATCGGCATCTACAGCTATCTGTATCCAGGCGGCAGCGGCGTCGACTATTACGAAATCTACGGCAGCATCGCCAAGACCCTGGGCCCAGTCGGGCTGACCCTTGGCATCAACTATGGCCCGAACCAGAAGAATCTCGTCAGCGACGATTTCTATATCTATGGCCTTGGCACCGTCGGCATTCCCAATACGCCGATCACGCTGAAGGGTTCGCTCGGTTATGAAGACGGGTCGGGCCCGCCGGCAGCCGGTTCTTCGGGGCGCAGCAAGGTCGACTACATGGTCGGCGCCGACATCAAATGGAAGGTGCTGACGCTCGGCCTTCAGTATATCGGTAACGACGTCGACAAGAACTCGTTCAACCGCTCGAATACCAAGGGCCGGTTCGTCGTCAGCTTGACGGCAGGGTTCTAGACGCATCACGGCAGTGGCCCGGTCGGCAATTCGTTCGTCGCGAATTGCCGACCGGGCCCTGACGCGCACCAGCCCCGGCCAGCGAGGCTGCAGGGCATTTACCGGGCGAACTCGACTGACGCGAACGCGGGCTTTGCCTGCGTTTTTTTTATGTGGTCATCTCTCGGCTTGCCGCGCTCGCGACAAACGAAACCCCGCCTGGGATGGACGGGGTGGGTATGGTGGTGATCGCGTGATGCAAGATACGCGGGCCGTGCGCGCGCCGGTCGGTCGGGCCCGGGGCGAATCCGGGCCGATTGCGGGGTGTTTGGTGTAGAACGACCCCCGCAATCGGCCCAGCCGCTTACGAGCTGTAATACATGTCGAATTCGACCGGCGCCGGGGTCATTTCCCAACGCTGAACGTCGTGCATCTTCAGTTCGATGTACGAATCGATCTGGTCGTCGGTGAACACGCCCCCCTTGGTGAAGACAGCGCGCGACTTGTCCAAAGCACCAAGTGCTTCGCGCAGCGACGCGCACACTGTCGGAACCTTCTTCAGCTCCTTTGGCGGCAGGTCATAAAGGTTCTTGTCCATCGGCGCGCCGGGGTGGATGCGGTTCTCGATGCCATCGAGGCCGGCCATCAAAAGCGCGGTGTAGCAGAGGTAGGGGTTGGCCATCGCATCCGGGAAACGCACTTCGACACGCTTGGCCTTGCCGCCGCTGCCATAGGGAATACGGCATGATGCCGATCGGTTGCGGCTCGAATAGGCGAGCAGCACGGGGGCTTCGAAACCCGGGACCAGGCGCTTGTAGCTGTTGGTCGATGGGTTGGTGAAGGCGTTGCAGGCCTTGGCGTGCTTGATGATACCGCCGATGAAGAACAGCGCGAGTTCCGACAGGCCGGCATAGCCGTCGCCGGCGAACAGCGGCGTCTTGCCGTTCCAGATCGACAGATGGGTGTGCATCCCTGAGCCATTGTCGTCCTTGATCGGCTTGGGCATGAAGGTCGCGGTCTTGCCATAGGCGTGGGCGACCTGGTGGACGACATATTTGTAGACTTGCATGCGGTCGGCCGTCGTCGTCAGCGTCCCATAGGTCAGGCCGAGTTCGTGCTGGGCGGCGGCGACTTCATGGTGGTGCTTGTCGCAAGGGAGCCCCATCTCGAGCATGGTCGAAACCATTTCGCCGCGAAGATCGACGGCGGAATCGACGGGCGCAACCGGGAAGTAACCGCCCTTGACGCGGGGGCGGTGGCCCATGTTGCCGACATCATAGACCTTGCCCGAATTGCCCGGCAATTCGATGTCGTCAAGGTGATAGAAGCCTTCGCCATAGCCAAGGCCGAATCGCACGTCGTCGAAGACGAAGAATTCGGCTTCCGGCCCGATGTAGATGGTGTCGCCGATGCCGCTCGCCTTCAAATAGGCCTCGCCGCGCTTGGCGGTCGAGCGCGGATCGCGGCTGTAAAGCTGGCCGGTCGAAGGCTCGACGATGTCGCAGATGAGGATCAGCATCGGCGTCGCCGAAAACGGGTCGATATAGGTGGCGTCGAGATCGGGCATGAGGATCATGTCGCTCTCGTTGATCGCTTTCCACCCGTCGATCGACGAGCCGTCGAACATGAAGCCATCTGTCAGCATGTCTTCATCGACAACGCTCGCAACCATCGTCAGATGCTGCCACTTGCCCTTGGGATCGGTGAAACGCAGATCGACCCATTCGATCTCCTTTTCCTTGATCATCCCGAGGACGCCAGAAGCTTTCTTCGCCATTTTCGTCAGACCCTTTTCACGCGTTCGTGTTGAAATTCAGATTGCGTCGGAATCGCGCTCGCCGGTGCGGATGCGCACGGCGCTCTCGATCGCGGACACGAAGATCTTGCCGTCGCCAATGCGCCCGGTGCGCGCGGCGTTGGCGATGGCCTCGACCACGCGTTCGACCTGGTCGTCATCGACAACCACCTCGAGCCTTACCTTTGGCAGGAAATCGACGACATATTCGGCGCCGCGATAGAGTTCGGTATGGCCCTTCTGCCGGCCAAAACCCTTGGCTTCGGTGACGGTGATGCCGGACACGCCGACTTCGTGCAGCGCCTCCTTCACCTCGTCGAGCTTGAAGGGCTTGATCACTGCTTCGACTTTTTTCACGCCGCACCCCAAGGTTTCAGGTTCCGCCTAGCAATTGCCGTGCCAGCCGCAAGTTAGCACGGTTTTCCAGCGATGCGCGGCAAAATGGAGGCAAGACCCCACCAAATTGCCGCGGAAACCTGCCGAATTCCCCATCACCTGCCCGAAAATGGGGCAGCTTGCTCACACCGTCGTTGCGAAACCGCCGTCGACCGTGACCACGCTGCCGCACAGGAAGGCGCTGGCGCGCGACCCGAGGAACAAGGCCACGCCGCCCATGTCGTCACTGTCGCCCATGCGCTTCATCGGTGTGGCTGCAAGCGTGTGGCCGGCAATGTCGGCTGGTATGCCCATGGTCATCTTGGACGGAAAAAAGCCCGGTGCGATGGCATTGACCGCGATATGTCGCCCGGCAAGATACTTGGCCATCATCCGCGTCATGTGCAGGACGCCGGCCTTCGACGCCGCATAGCTGTACGATTCGATGTCCGAAACATGGATGCCTTCGATCGACCCGATGTTGATGACCCGGGCGTTGTCATGCGCCGTCCCCGCGGCCTCGAGCAGCTTGACCAGCTTTTGGGTGAGGAAAAAGATCGACTTGACGTTGAGGTCCATCACCTTGTCCCAGCCGCTTTCCGGGAAATCGTCAAACGGCGCGCCCCAGCTCGCCCCGGCGTTGTTGAACAGGATGTCGACCTTGCTTTCACGCGCCGCCACCGCCGCTGCAAAGCGCTCGATCTCGGCCATCTTCGACAGGTCGGCGGGTATCGACACACACTCGCCGATCTTCGACAATTGCGCTGCCAGCCCATCGCAAACCGCGGCATTGCGCGCCGAAATGATGACCCGCGCGCCATTTTCGACATAGGCTCGGGCGATCATCTCGCCGATGCCGCGACTGCCGCCGGTGATGACGACAAGCTTGTCGCGTACGGAGAACAGGTCTTCGATCTTCATTGCGTTTCCTTGGGTAAAGCGGGGGTAAAATGGCGTCCGCTAGATAATCTCGCCCGCCTCGCGGGCACGGGCAACCCGGCTGGCTTCCGCCATCGGCAGTTTGCGGTACACCAGGAACAGGCAGGTCAGCGTCAGCGGCGCCGCGACAAGCAGCGAAAGCACGCCAGTGGCGAGGCTGCCGCTGACCTTGGAGATGGCGCCGGTGAAATATGGCCCCAGGCCCAGCCCGAGCAGCGTCGTGCCGATGAAATAGGTGGCTGTGGCCGCACCGCGCATCCGCGGCAGCACCAGGTCCTGCGTCGTCGCGGCGGCGATGCCGACGTAGCAGCTGCCGAACAGCGCAATGGGGATATAGATCACCAGGTACCAGCCAAGGCTTTGCGTCGTGAACATGGCGACGAGGAACGGCGCCGGCACCAGTGTGGCCAGCGAGGCGACAAGGATGCGTCCCGATGGGTTGCTGCGCTTGGCATAGTCGGACAGCCAGCCGCCGATGACAACGCCGAGGAACCCGCCGGCGGCACCCCAGCCGCCAAGCAGCAGCGCCACCATTTCCTTCGATGCGTACCAGGGCAGCGGCGTTCCCGTCGCTGCCGACAATACCGCCATCGGCACGACGAAGGTGCGGATGGCATAGGGCATCGCCCAGAAGGCGATCGAATAGCCGGCGAACGAAATGCTGCCGAAACCGACGATGGCCAGCAGGAAGGTCGGCGTGCCCCAGATCAGCGCAAAGGTCGGCGCGTCGCGTTCGCGCAGCGATTGCGCCCAGCTTGCGACGGCATAGCCGCCAAGGCAAAGGGCAATCCATTGCGGCTTGTCGCCCGTCAGCCCGATCAGGCCGACCGCCAATAGCGCAAAGGCCAGCGCGATGCCGATATTGCGCGCCAGCACCCGCGCGCCGAACGGCGCCAGATGCAGGAGGGTGAGCGGCGGGATGACGCTGCTGATATCCTCCCACAGCTTGCGCCCGGCGTTGGCAACACGCGGCGGCGGCGGCAGTCCTTCGGCACGGCCGCGGATCGGCTCCTTCAGGGTCGAAACCCACAGTGCCAGCAGGATCCCCGGCAGCCCGACCGCAAGGAATGCCGCCTGCCAGCCAACCAGACCGAGCGGCCCGCCGCCGGGGAAGCCGTGGTTCCAGGCTTTGACGACGATGGCGCCGATGAGCAGCGAGACGCCGCCGCCGAGGTACAGCCCGGCGGAATAGATCGCGAGTGCAGTGCCGCGCTTTTCACGCGGGAACCAGTCGGACAGCATCGAGAACGCCGATGGGCTGGCCGAAGCCTCGCCGATGCCGACGCCGACACGCGCCGTGCTCAATTGCAGGAAGCTGGTGGACAGGCCCGAAAGCGCCGTCATCACCGACCAGACGAACAGTCCAAGGCTGAGCAGGCGGACGCGAATCCAGTTATCGGCAAGCCGCCCGAGGGGGATGCCGAACAGCGAATAAAAGACGGCAAAGGCCGTGCCATAGAGGAAGCCGATCTGCGCATCATCGAGCTTGAGGTCGTGCTTGATGTCTTCGGCGAGGATCGACAGGATCTGGCGATCGACAAAGTTGAGTGCATAGACCAGCACCAGCACGCCGAGCACATATTTGGCATAGGCGCCGCCAACGGGCGGGGCGGCGGCCAGCAGATCGGCGGCGCGGGTGTCATCGGCCTTGCGGGCCAACGCGGCTGCATCATCATGCAGCGCCATCTGCACGTCGCTATCGGCCATGCGCCCACTCCCCGATGCGGCTGATTTCCGCTTGTCGACAGGGGTAGCAGGCTGGCGGGAAGGTTAAAAGCCGCTCTTCAGGGGTGGCGGTTGGCAAAAATCCGGCGCAATCGCGGCTCAACGCTGCTCGACATGCGCGGTGGCGTGGAGCGCACCCGGCTGCCCGGCCCCGGCGGCAAGCGCAACGGTGGCGCCACAAGCGGCAATGAGGAGCAACGGTCGGCGGTAAAGGTGAATCAAACCCCGTGTCCATGCGGCAATCCGCGATACGGTATTGGTGAGATTGGCTTCATAAGGATTCATCGAAGATCCACCGCAGCTACCCTGCCCGGGGTTGATGACCGCGGCAGCAGGCGCAGAAGCGACCATACCGATGACTCCCCCGAGTCTGCCCTGTGGATAACATTGCCTTCAAGCGATAGCTACCCGAAGCACGGCATTGTGACCGACATTTCATGCGCCCCGTCGATTCGCACGGGCCGAGCGAGCGCAACGGGAACGCCTGTGTATCAATATTGCGCCATTACAAGGTATTCAGCGCTCGCCGACGACGTCCTTGAAACTCAACTGGCCGTCATACAGGGCGCGCACCACCAGTTCGGTGCGGCTCGACACGCCATAGCGCCGCTTGGCGCTTTCAAGATATTTGTGGACGGTGTCGGGCGACAGGCCGAGCAGCTGGCCGGCGACCCAGTTCGATTTGCCCTTGGCGGCGAGTACGACGCAATCGAGCTGGCGCTGCGTCAGTTTGGGCATCTTCGTGGCCTCGCCGTCGCCGTCCGGCCCGCCCGGCCGGCGGGATACCAGGCGGCGCGCCGCCTCGAAGGCAAAACACGCCAGATATTGCGCGGCAGGAAGCGAATCCGCCGGCAGCTCGCGGCCCTTGGTGGTGACAAAGCTGCATAGCCCGGATGCCTCGCCGGGTACATGGATCGGCACCGTATAACCTTGCGACAGCCCGACCTCGCGCGCATCGGCCATATAGGCCTTCTGGTGCTTCGACATGGCGATCATTTCGGGAATCGCATCCCAGGAGAAGGGCGCCACCGATTTTTCGCACGCCACCAGCACCGGGTCGTGAACAAAGTAATCTGTGGCACCGAGCAGTTCGATCCAGGCTTCCGGATAGTCCGAAAGCTGGACGGGGCCGATGGCGAGCCTTGAACTCACCCGCTGCACCAGGGCGAAATAATCGAAATCGAAGCGCCGCGTCGCATCGCTGAGGGTGTCGGTAATCGTCGCAAGGCTGTCTGCATCGCGGACAGCCCGGACAAACTGCTGGACCTCCGCCAACTTGCTCAAAATCTTGCCCCTGAAAATGCGCCTGTGCACCAGCCATCTTGGTTGTCCAGCCTGCCGTGGCAAGGTGGCACTTTAAACACATCGACAAAACACTTACGTGACGCACCGTCGAGTATGTGACCAAAGAGGATAAAATGGCAACCGAGATCGCGACTTTTGCCGGCGGCTGCTTCTGGTGCACCGAGGCTGTGTTCAACGAATTGCGTGGCGTCGAAAGCGTTGTTTCCGGCTATATCGGCGGGGAAACCGTCAACCCGAGCTATGAACAGGTGTGCTCGGGTCGGACCGGCCATGCCGAGGCCATCCGGATCGCGTTCGATCCCGACGTCATTCCCTATGCCGACCTGCTCGATATCTTTTTCCACACCCATAATCCGACGACCCTCAATCGCCAGGGCGCCGACAGCGGTACGCAATACCGGTCTGCGATCTTCCCGGCGTCTCCCGAGCAACGCGCCGCAGCCGAGGCGGCCATCGCGCGCAACCAGGCGGTGTGGGACGACCCTATCGTCACCAGCATCGAGCCCGATTCGACCTGGTACCCGGCCGAAGCGTACCACCAGCGCTATTTCGAGCGTAACGGCACCGCCAACGGCTATTGCGCCGCCGTGGTGGCCCCCAAGCTTGCCAAGTTCCGCAAGGGCTATGCAGCACGGCTGAAGAGCGCGGTACAGCCGAGCGCGGCGTAGCTTAGAGGCGCCGGACCACGGTTTAGCAGAGGCGCACCGACACGCGGCGGGGCCGCTTCTTCCGGGCACATGGCCGTCGCCACGGCCGTGTGCCCGGCGATCATCTGACCAGATATTTGTTGTACCATTCGACGACCACCATGTTGGTCTGCAGCCATTGGCTGGGCCGCCCCATGCCGTGGCCGGCCTCGGGCAGGCGCACCATGCGCGTGTCGATCCCACGCACCTTCAGCGCCTGGTAATAGGCTTCGCTTTGGCCGATCGGCGTGCGCCAGTCGGCCTCGCCGTCGATGAGCAGGGTCGGTGTCTGCACTTTGCCGACGAGGCTCAGCGTCGACCGCCGCCAGTAATCCTCGTGGTTGTCCCACGGTGTCCCGGGCACCCAGTTCTTCAGCGTCAAGGCCTGGATGTCCGATGTCAGTGCCTGCACCGTCCAGTCGGTCACCGGGCGCAGCGCCGCTGCGGCGCGAAAGCGGTTGGTGTTGCCGATGGCGTAGGTGGTCAACACTCCGCCGCCCGAACCGCCGCCGATGAACTGGTTGCGGGCATCGACATAGGGACGCTTGAGCATTTCATCGACACCGGACATCAGGTCGGACAGGTCGTCACCGGGGTAGGCCTTGTCGATGGCATTGGCGAATTTTTGGCCATAGCCGATCGAGCCGCGCGGGTTGGTGAACAGCACGATATAGCCGGCGGCGGCGTAGAGTTGGTGGGTGATGGAGAAATACGGGCCATAGTCGGTGTTGGGGCCGCCGTGGATCTCCAGTGCGATCGGGTATTTCTTCGCTGCATCGAAATTGGGCGGGTATTGCACCCAGCCTTCCACCGGCAGGCCATCCCTGGCGGATTTCCAGGCGACATGCTCCATCTTGCCGATGGTCTTGCCGGCGCGCCAATCGGCGTTGAAGTCGATATGGGCGATTTCGCGGCCCGCCTTCTGGATGCCGAGGCCGGCCGGGCGATCGGCCTCCACGGTGGTATAGGCAAAGGTGCCGTTGCCTTCCGACCAGCTGCCGCCGGCAGAGGGCAGATACAGCCGGGTGCCGCCGATGGCGTTGACGACGACCCGCGGCTTGCCGCCATCGACGGGCACGAGGGCGACCCGCGTCAGGCCCGCGTCATTGTAAAAGGCATATAGCCCCTTGCCGTCCCTGGCCCATCGGGCGTCGATGATCGGACGGTCGAGCGCCCTCGTCAGGTTGCGCGCCGTGCCGCCCGCCAGCGGCATGATCCACAGATCCGGCTGGACGTAAAAGCTCGTCGCTGTCAGCGCGCCGATATAGGCGAGGGTGCGGCCATCGGGTGAGACCGCCGGCGAATCCTCGGTGCCATCGCTGCTGGTGACGCGCTGCGGCGCACCGCCTGCGGCCGCGATGCTGTAGAGATCGCTCTCGATCGGCAGCATTTCGGCGCCCGGCCGGGTTTGTGTCGAATAGACGATGCGCTTGCCATCCGGCGTCCAGTCGAGCCCGCCGCTGATCTGGTCGGTGTTGCCGCTGGTCAGTTGCACGGCGGTGCCGGTGTCGATCGGCACCACGAACAGTTGCGCTGCACCGGCGGGCAGATAGCCGGCGCCGTCGCCGCGATAGTGGAAAGCGTCGATGATCTTGGGTGCCGGAGCCCAGGTCGCGCCTTCGGGCTTTTCGAGCATCCCGGCGATCTTGACCGCAGGCGCTTCGACCTGCGCGACGAAGGCGATACGGCTGCTGTCCGGCGACCAGACGAACGCGACCGGTGCCATTTTGCCGGTGGTCAGCACTTTTCCCACCCCGGATGCGGCGTCCATCACCCAGAGTTGCGGCTTGCCCAGCCACGGCGCGACATAGGCGATGCGCTTGCCATCGGGCGACCAGTCGACACCGCCGGCCTTGGCTGCGGCGCCGATGAGCAGATGTTTTTCGACGGTCTTGCCGGTGATGGTGGCGAGCCAGATTTCGCCCTGGCGGGTATCGGTCTGGATGTCGAACGTGGCGCGGGTGAACAGCACGCGGCTGCCGTCGGGCGATACCTTGGGGTCGGTGACCATCGACAATCTGTAGAAATCGGCCGGTTCGAACGGCGTCGCGGCGAGGGTCGGCGCACTGGCGAGCAGCAGGGCGAGCAGGAACGGCTTCATCTGTTGGGCCTGTCGGTTGGGAATAATATTGCAACGCTTATTCCCGGTCGCGGCGCCGAAGGCTAGTGTGCCTCGCATGACCACCGATTTTGACCAATGGCGCGCCCGCTCCCCCTTTTATGACGAAAGCCACGAAGCCGTCGCGCAAAGCGTCAGGCGGTTCATGGCGCAGGAGGTGCTGCCCAATATCGACCGGTGGGAGGCAGAAGGCGAGCTGCCCCGCGCCCTGCACAAGAAGGCCGCCGCCGCCGGTATTCTTGGCCTCAACTACCCCGAGGAATTCGGCGGGCATAGCGATGGCTTCGACATCTTCCATTCGTTGACCCAGTCTGAAGAGATGGCGGCTGCCGGGGCGGGCGGACTTGGTGCATCGCTGATGACACACGGCATCGGCCTGCCGCCGATCCTCGCGCTCGGCTCCGAAGACATGAAGCGGCGGATCGCGCCCGAAGTGCTGAGCGGCGACAAGATCATCGGGCTCGCCATTACCGAACCTTCGGGCGGCAGCGATGTTGCACAACTGCGCACCAAGGCCGTGCTGACCGGCAACAAATACATCGTCAACGGCAGCAAGATGTTCATCACGTCGGGGATGCGCGCCGACTATCTGACCGTCGCGGTGCGCACCGGCGGCGCAGGCATGGGCGGCATCTCGCTGATGCTCATCGAAACCGATCGCCCCGGCGTGTCGCGCACCCGGCTCGACAAGATGGGCTGGCGCTGTTCCGATACCGCCGCCATCCATTTCGACAATGTCGAGGTGCCGCCGGAAAATCTCATAGGCCCGGAGAATGGCGGCTTTGCCGGCATCATGCGCAATTTCAACGGCGAGCGCCTCGGCATGGCGCATGGCTGCTGCGCGATGGCGCGGGTGGCGCTGGCCGAAGCGGTCGGCTGGGCGACGACCCGCGAGACCTTCGGCAAGCGGCTGGCGCAGCACCAGTCTATCCGCATCAAGCTGGCCGATTGTGCCCGGCAAATCGCCGCGACACAGGCCTGGGTGGACCTGTGCGCGTGGCAGATGAAGACCGGCAAGGGCCTGCCGGCGGATTTCGCCATGCTGAAAGTCCAGGCGACGCGGATGCTCGAGCATGTCGCGCGCGAAGCGGCGCAGGTGCTCGGCGGCGCCAGCTACATCACCGGGTCGAAGGTGGAGCGCATCTATCGCGAGGTGCGGGTCAACGCCATCGGCGGCGGCAGCGAAGAAATCATGCTCGATCTCGCCGGCCGGCAATTAGGCTACACCTAAGCGCCTCGCCCTTCACGAAAAATATGCGTTGAAAGTACGGGCCTGGAACGCATCCGTAACCAAACCGAAACTATCATTTGCTAATCGCAATACATCCCTCGGGTCGCTGCCGGCAATGACCGGTTATCCCGTCGGCCGCAGTCAGCCGCGAAGCGGCGTCGGCGTCCGGCCTTCCCCGAGGAGATGACTTCGTGACAGCTGCTTCCCCAATCCTGCGTTTCTGGGTCGACATGGCGACCGAGTGTGTGCGCCGTGACCACACACCGATCGATAGCGCCGGCGACCAGCGTGGACCCTTTCTGACCGCGCGTGCACTCGGCATGGCGATGGCGGCCCTCCACGATGCGAAGGCGATCGCCGAGGGCCGCCCCGGACTGCTCGACCCGGCGCCGGCCGTGCCGCCCGGCCTTGCCGGAGCCAGCCCCGATCTTGCCGCCGCCGCTGCCTGCCACCAGCTGCTTTTGAAGCGCTATCCCAAACAGGCGCCCTTCCTGTCGCCGGCATGGATCCGCTGGCTTGGGCTGTACAACCCCGCGGGCAGCGGCGGCGCGTCCGAACCCGCCGGTCGCGCCTTTGGCGATGCCGTCCATGCGCTTGGTGGCAATGATCCAACCTTTGCCGCTGCCGGGATGTTCCCGCCGCCGCCGATTCCGCCATATGTCCACGCGCCGCCGCCCAACCAGCCGACGCAGGGCTATTCGGGCGGGTTGTGGGGCAATGCCAACCGGCTGGCGAGCGTCGCGGTGACCGGATTTCCGGGGCCGCCGGGGCGCATTTCAGGTGCCGTCGTCAACCCGACGGCGCATTTTGTGGCCGATTTCGACAAGGTCAAGGTCAAGGGCGTCAACCTCGGCAGCACCCGCACCGCCGATGAGGAAGTCATGGGCATCTTCTGGGGTTACGATGGCCCGCCCGAGCTCGGCACGCCGCCGCGGCTCTACATGCAGGTGGTGCTGACCGCGCTCGACGCCATCGAACTCGACAAGGTCGAACGGCTTTCGGTCAACGACGAGCTCGCCGTCATCGCCGGGGCGGCGCTCGCCATGGCCGACGCCGGCATCGAAGCCTGGCACTATAAATATGCGCCGACCCATATGATGTGGCGGCCGGTTGTGGGCATCCAGAACGCCCAGGCCGGCAACGGCGTCGCCATCCCCGGCTGGCTGCCGCTTGGCCGGCCGGATACCAACGGCACCGGGCTGTGGCTGACTCCGGATTTCCCGGCCTATCCCTCGGGCCATGCCACCTTCGGCGCGGCGGCGTTCGGGGTCCTCCGGATGTTCCTCGTGGAAAAGGGTGTGACCGCCTTTCGCAAGAACGGCGATGACACCTTCGATTTCGACTTCGTGTCGGACGAGTACAACGGCCGCAACACCGATGCGCGGACCGGCCGGGCGCGCGACCGGATCACCCGCGGCTTCACCAGCCTGTGGTCTGCCATCCTCGAAAATTCGGTCAGCCGGGTGTTCCTCGGCGTGCACTGGCAGTTCGACGGACTGACGCAGCGCAACAGTGCGGGCACCGATGACGAGTTCGCCGCGGTGTTGCCGATGCCCGACAAGCTCGGCCATACCGGCGGCGTCTGGCTCGGCTCCCAGGTTGCCAAGCAGGTGGCGGCAAAACTGGGTGTCAGCGCAACGACGATTGCCGCGTCAAAAGCCTGATCTAACCGGCGGGAGGGGCGGCTAAGCGCCTCTCCCGCACGGTTGCCCCTCCCGTTGCGGCAATGCGCCTGCTAGGGAGGCGCGATGTTGGCCCGCCGCTTCCTCTGGATCATCGCGATCCTGATCATGATCGTCATCGCGGCGGCGTTCGCCTATTCGCTGTTCGGCGAAAGGCTGATCACCGCGGCGATGGTGCCGAGCGCCGAATTCAAGGCGCCCCCGGCAAAGGATGCACCCGATTACAGCCAGTTGGCAGCCTGGGCGGCGCATCCGGCCAAACCGCGGGACGCGGCGCACTGGACACCCGCCGGCTACACGGCGCCGCCAAGGCCCGGCGTGTCGGTATTCTATGTGCTGCCGACGAGCATCTTCGACCGCACGCGCTGGAATGCGGCGATGGACGATGCGAAGGTCGGCCAGACCATGGACCTGTTCTTGCAATCGCAGGCCAGCGTCTTCAACGGCGTCGCCGAAATCTGGGCACCGCGCTATCGCCAGGCGACCTTCGGCGCGTTCCTTACCGACAAGCCCGAAGCGAAGCAGGCGCTCGATCTCGCCTATCGTGACGTGCTTGCAGCATTCGACGCGTTCATCGCAGCGCAACCGGCGGGCCGGCCGATCATCCTTGCCGGGCATAGCCAGGGTTCGCTGTTGCTGATGCGCCTGCTCAAGGACCGTGTCGCCGGCACCGGGATCGCCGCGCGCATCGTCGCCGTCTACATTCCTGGCTGGCCGATCTCGGTCAGCGCCGACCTGCCGGCGCTCGGCCTGCCGGCGTGCAGCACGCCCGATCAGAACGGCTGTATCCTGTCGTGGCAAAGCTATGCCCGCCCGGCCGATTATGGCGCGATCCGGGCGCGTTTCGATGCGGGTACCGGCCTAACCGGCGCCCGCCGTCTCGGCACCGGTATCCTGTGCGTCAACCCGATGACAGGGATGGCCAGCGACGAAAAAGTACCGGCAAAGGCCAATTTGGGCTCGCTGGTGCCCAATGCCGATTTCAGCGGTGGCAGCCTGGTGCCGCATGGCATCGGGGCGCAATGCCTGCCCGCCGGCATCCTCGACATCGGCGAGCCACCGAATGGCTTTGGCAGCTATGTCCTCCCCGGCAACAACTACCATGTTTATGATTATCCGCTGTTCTGGGCGAATCTGCGCGCCGATGTCGAACGTCGGGTCGATGGTTATGCCGCACCGGTCGCGCCGGCGCGAAAGCCGGTCAAGCACATGGCCGCGGCGTGATCGGCACGCCGTGATCACCACCGACGTGGCGGAATTCGCCGCGGCCCTGCCCGATGCCGGGCGGCTGGCCGGGCTCGACGCGGGGACAAAGACCATCGGGCTGGCAACCTGCGACGCCGGCTGGAGCTTCGCCGCGCCGCACTCCACGATCGCGCGCGGCAAATTCGGTGCCGATCTCGAAAAACTGCGGGCGTTCATCAAGGCCGAGCGAATTACCGGGCTGGTGCTCGGGCTGCCGCTGAGCATGGACGGGAGCGACAGCCCGCGCACCCAATCGGTGCGCGCGCTGTCACGCAACCTGGCACCGCTGGGGCTGCCGCTGCTGCTGTGGGATGAACGCTGGAGCACCCAGGCCGTCGAACGCGCCATGATCGCCGAGGATTTGAGCCGGGCGCGGCGGGCGGAGCGGGTCGACCGGCTGGCGGCGGCGTACATACTGCAGGGCGCGATTGACGCACTGACGCGGCCGCAGTTGCCAAATCGCGGCGAAACCCCAATCTCGGGGACGTAAAACGATACGTGGAACCAATGCCATGCCCGAATTGACCCCCGACCAGCACGCCGTTTTGCGCGAGCACGCCACCGAACGCCCGTTTTCGTCGCCGTTGAACGATGAAAAGCGCGCCGGCGCCTTTCATTGCGCCGGCTGCGGTGCGGTCGTCTACAAATCCGATACCAAATACAACAGCGGCTCGGGTTGGCCCAGCTTCTGGGCGCCGGTCGAAGGCGCCGTGGGGGTCACGCGCGATACGAGCGCCGGCATGGTCCGCACCGAAGTCCATTGTGCCGCTTGCGAGGGTCACCTCGGCCATGTGTTCCCGGATGGTCCACGGCCGACGGGGCAGCGCCACTGCATCAACGGCCTCGCACTGGCGTTCGAGCCGGAGGAATAAGCAACAGGATTGCGCTGGACGGCCGGGCTGGCGAACCAGGTTTGCCCGGTAAGGCGAAGGCACGGTTGCACTCTGTCCACACCTCCGCCACCGTACCGGCATGATCCTGCTCCTCACCGCCCTCATTGCCGCCGCATCGCCTTCGGAGATTGCCGCCAGCGCTCCTGCCACGGCCTGGCGCACCAT
>JANXVZ010000014.1 GCA_025351405.1 Sphingomonadales bacterium
ACCAGCCTGTAGGTCGCGGCGGGGGCCAGCGCCGCCATCGGGATAACGCGGGCCGGCGAGGTTGCCGCCATGCCGTGATCGGCAACCAGGATGATGTTGGCGGCGATGCCGCGATCCTTTAGGCCGCGCACCAGCTTGCGAATGGCACGGTCGACCGTCACCAGCGCGGTGTTGACGGCAGCACCATCGGGGCCGGCCTCATGCCCGGCGTGATCGACATCGTCGAAATACAGCGTCAGGAACACGGGCCTGATCGGTGCCGGATCGTCGAGCCAGCCGAACAGCACATCGACCCGCGCCGCGGCCGGCAGCTTGCCGTCGAACGCCTGCCAGCGAGTCGGGCGGACGCCATGGATTGCGGCTTCGGACCCCGGCCAGAACATCGTGCCGGTGCGCAGCCCTGCCTTTTCGGCGGTCACCCAGATCGGCTCGGCCTCGTCCCACCAGCGCCGGTCGACGACGGCGTCATGATTGCCGAGGCTGAAGCGGACGCCGGGGATATCGCTGTCGAACATGGTGTTGCCGACAATGCCATGGTCATCGGGGCGCAGGCCGGTAACAAGGGTATAGTGGTTGGGAAAGGTCAGCGACGGGAACGAGGGCCGCATGGCACCGCGCACGCCGGCGGCCGCCAGCGCGGCGATATTGGGCGTGACGCCACGATCGAGATAGTCCGGGCGCAGGCCATCGACCGAAACCAGGATGACCAGCGGGCGTTGCGGTGGCGGCGCCGCGGCCAGGGGCGCTGCGAAAAGGCCAAGCAGCAGGCCGAAAGCGATAAAAGCGCGCGGTACAAGGTACATCGCCCGTGTGTAGCCGTTGCCGACCGCCGCGCAAAGCCGCAGTTGCGGGTGACAGGCGCAGTTGCGGGTGACAGGCGCATCACCGGGCGGCAAGGATTTGACCGCGCCTGCCCAGTCGTTCAGGTTCGTGTCCGGGGAGATGGTGATGACGGCAGGTGCCGCGTTTGCGGATTATACGCGCTTTGGTTTTTCCCGTGATGGCCGGGTGCTGACGGTTACCATTACCGGTGCCAATCCGGTCAACGGCGTCGATGGGCCGATGCACGACGAACTGGCGCGGGTGTTCACCGATATCCAGCATGACGCGGACAGCGACATCGTCATCCTGACAGGGGCGGGGCGCGCATTCTGCGCCGGCGGCGATTTCGCCTGGTTCGAATCCCATATCGCCGACCCAAGGCGTTTCCGTGACATCGCCTGGGATGCAAAGCGCATCGTCACATCGCTGCTGGACCTCGAAAAGCCGGTGGTCTGCCGCCTGAACGGGGCCGCGGCAGGGCTGGGCGCGACGATCGCGCTGTTGTGCGACATCATCATCGCCGATGACCGCGCGGTCATCGGCGATCCGCATGTCAGGGTCGGGCTGGTGGCGGGCGATGGTGGTGCCGTCATCTGGCCGCAGCTCATCGGCTATGCCCGCGCCAAGGAGCTGTTGATGACCGGCGACATGGTGACGGCCGGACGCGCCGCCGACATGGGCCTGATCAACTACGCCGTCCCCGCCGCCGAGCTTGACGCCAAGGTGGCAGAAATCGTCGGGAAGCTGCAGGGCAATTCGCGCTGGGCAGTGCGCTGGACCAAGACCGTCACCAACCAGCCGCTGAAGGCGCTCGTGGCGCAGATGCTCGATGCCTCGGTCGCCTATGAGATGATGTCGAACGTCACCGCCGACCGCGCCGAAGCCGTTGCGGCGATGCGTGAACGGCGGCCGGCCCGGCTCAGCGGCGAATGAGCCTGCCCAGCTTCACCGACGAGCCGGCGCACATCGGCCAGTTGCGCCAAACGGTAGCAAAGTTCGTCGCCGACCATGCGCCGCGCACCGCGCGCATTGCCTGGGACCGGGCCCATGCCTGGCCGCGCGACGTCTATGCCGAACTCAACAAGCTGGGCCTGACGGCGCTGACCGTGCCGCAGGAATTCGGCGGCGCCGGGCAGGATATCGTCGCCGCCATCGCCGTGATAGAGGAACTGGCGCAGGTCGGGCCATGCCTCGCCGGGCCGTTCATCCACACGGCCTTTTATGGTGGCATGAACCTTTCCGAAAACGGATCGGCCGCGCAAAAGGCGGAATATCTGCCTCGGCTGGCGCGCGGCGAGCTGTTCTTTGCCTATGGCCTGTCCGAACCCGATGTCGGCGGCGACCTCGCCAGCGTCACGACACGGGCGCGACGCGAAGGCGACACTGTCATCATCGATGGCGCAAAGCGCTGGTGCTCGGGGGCCGATTGGGCGCACGTCATTTACGCGCTGGTGCGATCCGGGCCAGCCGAGGACCGCTACCGCAACCTCAGTTTCGTGCTGATCCCGACGGACACGCCGGGTATTGCCATGCAGTCGATCCACCATTCCAACCTGCGCTATACCGCCAGCCAGGACGTGTTCTTCGACAATGTGCGGGTGCCCATCGGCAACATCGTCGGCGGCCCTGAGATGTGGAACAAGGGCTGGCAGTTGCTCGCCGGCCGCGCCCTCGATGTCGAAAAGCTGGAAATCAGCGCGGTGGCGTTCGGCATCGCCCGTGCCGCACTGGACGAGGCATGGGCCTATGCCCAGGCACGCGTCCAGTTCGGCAAGCCGATCGCCCAGCACCAGTCGGTCCGTCACAAGCTTGTCTCGGCGCGCACCAGGCTGCAGGCGGCGCGACATATGCTCTACCATGCTGCCTGGCTGGCCAATGCGGGCCGGCCCTGTTCGGTGGAAACCAGCATGGCCAAGCTGTTCGTCGCCGACACCGGCGTCGAGATCGCGCTTATTTGCCAGCAGGTCATGGGGGCCTATGCACTGTCCGATGCCTTCGACATGGAACGCCATGTCCGCGACCTGCTGGGCATGCCGATCGTCGGCGGGTCGAGCGACATGCAGAAGAACAACCTCGCCTCGTTGTTGAAGCTGTGACGCTGCTCGCCGCCGCGACGCGCCTTGCGCCGGAAATCGCCGCCCGCGCCGCCGAGACCGAGGCGGCGCGCCGCCTGCCCGCCAGCCTTGCCGCAAAAATTGCCGCTGCCGGGCTGTTCCGCATGATGGTGCCGCAAGCCCTGGGTGGTGGCGAAACCGCGCCCGCCGACATGGTTTCGGTGTTGACCACCCTCGCCGTTGCCGATGCCGCCACCGCCTGGTGCACGATGATCGCCGCCAATACGGCGCTCGCTGCGGCGTATCTGCCCGCGCCCCATGCTGCTGAAGTGTTCGGCAACCCGCTGTCGATAAGCGGCGGAGTGTTTGCCCCGAACGGCACGGCGGTCTGCGATGGCGACGATTATGTCGTCAGCGGTCGCTGGGCATGGGCTTCGGGGTCGGCCAATTGCAACTGGCTGGTCGGCGGCGCGCTGGTCTTCGAAGACGGCGTCATGCGGACGCTGCCCGAAGGCGGGCCCGACCATCGCATGATGATCTTCCGCCGCGAAGACGTCGAACTGATCGACACCTGGGAGGCGAGCGGCATGCGCGGCACCGGGTCGGGCGACATGGCGGTCGAAGGCGTGCGGGTGCCGAGGGCGCGAACGGTGTCGTTCCTCGTCGATACGCCGATTGCGCCGGGACCGTTGTATGCGTTTCCGCCGTTCGCGCTGCTGGCGCTGGGCATCGCCGCCGTCGCATCGGGCAACGCCCGCGGTGCGCTGGATGATTTTCGCGCGCTGGCGGTGGCCAAGAAAGGCGGCGGGTCGTCACGATCGCTGGCGGAACGCCATTCCGTCCAGTCCGAATTCGCCCGCGCCGAAGCATCGCTGGCGGCGGCGCAGGCACTCGTCGATACCGGCATCGCCGCGGCGTGGGCGCTGGTCTGTGACGGCAGGCCGATCGACATCGACACCCGGGCGCGCCTGCGCCTTGCCGCGACCCACCTCACCCGCACCGCCGCCGATGTGACGCGCATGGCGTACGACATGGCGGGCGGCAGCGCGGTCTATGCAAGCAGCCCGTTGCAGCGCCGGTTCCGCGATGCACATGTGGCGACGCAGCACATGATGGTCGCACCGGCGACCTTCGAGGTTACAGGCAGGGTGCTGCTGGGCCTGCCGACGAACGACCGGGCGCTTTGAACCGGGTCATACCCGCACCACCCGCCGGCCAAAACTCGCGCCGGTGAACAGCCCGCAGAACGCGGCCGGCAAGCTCGCCAACCCCTCGAATATCTCCTCGCGATACTTGATGGTGCCGGCCTTGATCAGCGCCGCCAGCTCGGCCTGCGCGGCGGCAAAGCCGGGCAGGTCGTCGAACACCACCAGGCCTTCCATGCGCAGGCGCCTGGCGATGAATTCGCGGGTGTTGCGCACGCCGGGGAGCTGGTCGTTGGGGGTGTTGTAATCCGCCACCTGCCCCGACACGACGATTCGGCCGCGCAGTTTCATCACCGGCAGGGCGTGATCGATCATGGCGTTGCCGACATTGTCGAACATCACGTCGTAGCCAGCCGCGGCGGCATCGGCGAACTGCGCCTCGAAATCGGCGGCCTTGTAGTCGATGGCGCGATCGAAGCCGGCGACATCGGTCAACCAGGCGCATTTTTCGGCACCGCCGGCGATGCCGACGACTTCGGATGCGCCCCACAGCCGGGCCAGTTGCCCCGCTGTGGCCCCCACCGGCCCGGCAGCGGAGGTGACCAGCACACGGTCGCCGGCGGCCAGTTGCGCGACGCGCTTCAACCCGAACCACGCCGTCATCCCCGGCACTCCGAGCAGGCCGATCCACAATTGTTCCGGCACGCCCAGATTGGCCAGCTTCACCGCATAGCCGCGACCGTTGGACACCACATGCGTCGCCCAGCCGGTCAGCGCGACGGCATCCCCCACGGCAAAGCGCGGGTTGCGGCTTTCCAACACCGTGCCGACGGAAAAGCCATCGACCGGCGCCCCGGGCTGCAAGGCCGGCGCATAGCTGGCGCCGGGCGACAACCGCGACCGCGTACCGGGATCGCACGAGACAAAATGGTTTCTGGCAAGGAACTGGCCGTCGGCAAGCTCGGGGATCGGCAGGCGCTCGATGCGGAAGTCTTCGGGCGACGGCGCGCCGACGATGTGCCTGACAAGGACGATCCGTTCCATTTCACCGCGGCTCATGCCAATCTCCCGACCCTAGGGGAGAGACAATGGACCAACGCATCAGCATCGTCACGCTGGGAACCGACGACCTTTCACGCGCCGTCAGCTTCTGGGAGGCCATGGGCTGGAAACGCAAGGCCGGCGGCATCACCGCCATGGCGTTCTTCCAGCTGGGGGGGCTGGCGCTCGGCCTCTATCCGTTCGCGGCGCTGGCGGAAGATTGCGGCATGGCGGACCGCGGACCGGGCTTCGGTGGCTTCACGCTGTGCCACAACCTTGCCAGCAAGGCCGAAGTCGATGCCCTGCTTGCCCGCGCCGTGGCGGCCGGCGCCACGCTGCAAAAACCGGCCCATGATGCGTTCTGGGGCGGCTATTCCGGCTATTTCTGCGATCCCGATGGCCACCCCTGGGAGGTTGCATGGAACCCGCACTTCCCGTTGGCGGCCGACGGCGCGCTGGTGCTGCCGGACTAGGATCGAGCGGCTATCGCCCAGCGTCCTCCCAACCGCCGCCCAAGGCCTTGAACACCGCAATCTGGTTGGTGGTAAGCGCCGCGTCGCTTGATGCAAGTTCGGCTTCGGCGTTGGCCAGCGTGCGTTCGGCGTCGAGAACGTTGAGGAAGCTTTCGGCGCCATAGCGGTAGCGCAGGTTGACGATTCGCGCCGCCTCGGCGCTCTGGTCGCGGGCGCTGCGCAGCGCGGCGTTGCGATCGAGGCTGGCACCATAGTCGCTGAGCGCGGTTTCGGTTTCCTGCAGCGCGGTCAGCACAACGCCATCGAAGCTGGCAAGCGCCGCATAGCTGCCGGCGCGGGCCTGGGCGATGCGAGCGCGCGCCACGGTGATGTTGGGAAAGGTCCAGCTGATCAGCGGCCCCAGGCTGAAGGTCGTGCCGCTGGGCGCGAAAAGGTTCGATACGCTGGTCGCCGCCGTCTGCGCCGAACCGCCAAGACGGATCTGCGGGAACAGCGCCGCGGTCTGGATGCCGATCTGCGCGGTCGCCGAGGCGAGCTTGCGTTCGGCCTGGCGGATATCCGGCCGGCGTTGCAGCAGCGCCGCGCCATCGCCGACCGGCAAGGGTTTGCGCAGCCGGGGCGCGACCTTGCAGCTCGCCGCGGCCGGGTCGATCTGGCTCGGTGGCTGGCCGGTCAGCACGGCAAGGCGAAACAGTGCGGATCGGCGATTGCCGACAAACCCGGGCAGCGTCGCCCGCGTCGATTCAAGCTGCGCCCGCGCCCGCGCCACGTCGAGCGGGCTGCCCCGCCCGGCCTGCGCCAGGCGTTCGGTGAGGTCGAAGCTTTCGGACTGGAGCTTGAGACTCTCCTGCGCCACCACCAGTTGCCGCGCCGCCGAACAGCCATCGGCATAGGCGCGCGTGGTTTCGGCGGCAACGCTGACCAGCACCGCATCCCGCGCCGCCGCCAGCGCATCGGCGTCGGCTCGGGCGGCGCGAATGCTGTTGGTTACCCGACCATAAAGGTCGAGCTCGTAGCTCATGTCGAAGCCGAGCGAATAGAATTCGCTGTTGACCGCGCGTTGCCCGCCGGGCGTCGCGACGACGTTCCGGCCATAGCCCGCCCCAGCGCTGGCGGTCGTCGACGGCAAGCGGGCGCTGCGGCTTTCTGCCAGCACGGCCCGCGCCTGCGCCAGGTTGGCGACGGCGACGCGGATATCGGTGTTGGCGGCAAAGGCCCGGGTGACCAGCGCATCGAGCGCGGGATCGTCGTAGAGCCGCCACCATTGCGCCGGAGCCGGGGCTTTGCTGGCAATGGCCGGCGCCGCGGAAACGAACGCCCCGGCGGCAACCGGCGGCGTTGCCGGCGCGTGGAATTGCGGCCCCACCGTGCACGCGCCGAGCAGCCCGGTGGCGGACAGCAGCATCGCCCGCATCACCCGGCTCATTCTGCCGGCTCCGGCGCGGGATCCGGCGCTGCAACCGGGGCTGCCGGCCGGCCGCGCCAGCGCGCAAACCTGTCGGCGATGCCGCTGGTCACCACATAGAATACCGGCGTGAACAACAACCCGAACACCGTGACGCCGACCATCCCGAAGAACACCGCGGTGCCCAGCGCCTGCCGCATCTCGGCCCCCGGGCCGGACGCGATCACCAGCGGCATAACCCCTAGGATGAAGGCAAAGCTGGTCATCAGGATGGGGCGGAGCCTGGTTCGCGCCGCGCTTTCGGCGGCCCGCCAGCGGTCTTCCCCCCGCTCCTCGGCCTGCTTGGCAAACTCGACGATGAGAATGGCGTTCTTGGCTGCCAGCCCGACCAGCACGACCAGGCCGATCTGTGTCAGGATATTGTTGTCGAAGCCGCGCAGGTTGACGCCGAGGATGGCCGCCAGCAGGCACATCGGCACGATCAGGATGACCGCCAGCGGCAACAGCAGCGATTCATATTGCGCCGCCAGCAACAGGAAGACGAACACCACCGCCAGTGCAAACACGATCGCAGCGGTGTTGCCCTGGGTTTTCTCCTGATACGCCAGTTCGGTCCATTCAAAGCTGAATCCGGTGGGCAAATGCGCCGCGGCAAGGTCCTCCATCGCCTTCAGGGCCTGCCCCGATGAAAAGCCGGGCAAGCGGTCACCCTGCAGTTCCGCCGCCGGGTACAGGTTGTGGCGCACCACGCGATACGGCCCCGAATCATCCTTCAGCGTCGCCACCGAGCCGATCGGCACCATCTCGCCCGATGCGGATCGCGTCTTCAAATTGACGATGTCCGACGGCGCGGCGCGGAACGGCGCGTCGGCCTGTGCCGTCACCCTGTAGGTCCGGCCGAACAGGTTGAAGTCGTTGACATAGCTCGATCCGAGATAGGTCTGGAGCGTCGAGAACACATCGCTGGGCGTCACCCCCAGTTGCTGCGCCTTTTCGCGGTCGATATCGGCATAGATGCGGGGCGTGCCGGTGTTGAAAAGCGTGAACACCGAGGTCAGGCCCGGCGTCTTGTTCGCCGCCATCATCATGTCGATGGTCGCCGCTTCCAGCGCCCGCGGACCCTTGTTGCCGCGATCCTGCACCATCATCTTGAAGCCGCCCCCGGTGCCGATGCCGCGCACCGGGGGCGGTGCGATGACCAGCACATTGGCAGCGTCGATGCCGCCCAGCGCCTTGCGCAAGTCCGCCAGAATCGAGGCGCCGGTCTGTTGGTGCTCCCTGCGGACGTTGAAGTCGTCGAGCGCAATGAACATCGTCGCGGCGTTGGGGGCATTGGAGAAGCTGGCGCCATCGAGCCCGGCAATATTGACGATGTGGCTTACGCCCGCGGTCTTCAGCGCAATGTTGACCGCCTTGCGCATCACCGCGTCGGTACGCTCCAGCGTCGATCCCGGCGGCATCTGGACGACGCCGATGAGATAGCCCTGGTCCTGCGCCGGGATGAAACCGCCCGGCGTCACCGTGAAGCGCCAGCCGGCAATGCCCAGCAGCACGACATAGCAGACGAGCACGATGCCGATGGTGCGGACGGTGCGCGCCGTCAATCGGCCATAACGGTCCGAAAGCCAGTCGAAGCCGCGGTTGAAGCCGTTGGCGGCACGCTGCACCGGCGCGAACCAGCCGCGCGGTTCGTCATGGTCGTCGCCGTGCGGCCGCAGCAGCAGCGCCGCCAGCGCCGGCGACAGCGTCAGCGAGACGATGCAAGACAGCACGGTGGCGGCCGAAATGGTCAGCGCGAACTGTTTGTAGAACTGCCCCGATATGCCGCTGATGAACGCCGTCGGCACGAACACGGCGCACAGCGTCAGCGCGATGGCGATAAGCGCACCGCCGACTTCGTCCATCGTCGCAAAGGCAGCGTCGTGCGGGGAAAGCCCGTTGCGCAATTCGCGCTCGACGTTTTCGACAACAACAATGGCATCATCGACGACGATACCGATGGCCAGCACCAGGCCGAACAGCGACAGGTTGTTGAGGCTGTAGCCGAACGCCGCCATCACCGCGAAGGTGCCGATCAGCGACACCGGAATCGCCAGCACCGGGATCAACGCCGCACGCCAGCTCTGCAGGAACACCAGCACGACGAGCACCACGAGCAGCACGGCTTCGACCAGCGTTTCCTGGACGCTGTTGATCGACTGCTGGACGAAGGTGGTCGGGTTGTAGGGGATGGTGTAGGCGACGCCGGGCGGGAAGCTTTTCTTGGCTTCGTCCATGGCCGCAATGATGTTCTTTGCCGTGGCCAGCGCGTTCGACCCCGGCAACTGGGTGATGCCGAGGCCGACACCCGCCGTGCCGTTGACATAGGCGTTGGTGGTGTAATCCTGCGAACCGATCTCGATGCGCGCCACGTCGCTGACCTTGGTCAACGCGCCCTTGCCGTCGGATTTTATGACGATATCGCCGAACTGTTCGGGCGTCGTCAGCCGGCCCTGCGTCTGGACGCTGAGCTCGAACCCGGAACCGCCGCGCGCGAACGGCGGCGCGCCGACACTGCCACCCGCGACCTGGACATTCTGCGCCCGCAACGCCGCGACGATTTCCGAGGCGTTGAGGTTGCGCGCGGCGGCCTTCTCCGGGCTGATCCAGACGCGCATGGCATAGTCGCGCGCGCCGAAGACATTGATCCCGCCGATGCCCTGCAGGCGCAGCAGTTTGTCGCGCACCTGCAGCGTCGCATAGTTGGAAAGATACTGGATATCGTGGCTGCCATCGGGCGATGTCAGGAACACCGCCATCAGGAGGTCGGGCGTATTCTTGCGCGTTGTGACGCCAAGGTCCTGCACCGTCTGCGGCAAGCGCGGCAGGGACGACGCGACGCGGTTCTGCACCAGCACCTGCGCCGTATCGAGGTTGGTGCCCAGCTTGAAGACGACGTTGATCGTGACCCGGCCGTCCCCCGTCGACGACGAGGTGATGTACAGCATGTTCTCGACGCCGTTGACTTCCTGTTCGATCGGCGCCGCCACGGTATCGGCGAGCACTTCGGCCGAGGCGCCCGGATATGACGCCGAAATGGCGATCGTCGGCGGCGCGATCTCGGGATATTGCGCCACCGGCAGCACCGGATAGGCAAACAACCCGATCAGCACGATCAGGATCGAGATCACCGCCGCAAAGATCGGCCGGTTGATGAAGAAGTGCGAGAACCGCACGTCAGCGGGCGCTGGCTGTGGTGGCGGAGGTGGCGGGCGGCGCGATGATTTCCGGCAATTGCGGCCCGGTGCCGGGTGCCGGCGGCACGATCTTGCCCATCGTCACCTTGACCGCCATCCCCGGCCGGCCGCGCTGGACCCCGGCGATGATGACATGGTCGCTCGCCTTCAGGCCCGATCGCACGACGCGCAGGCCATCGACGATCGGCCCCAGTTCGACGACGCGCTGCGCCACCTTGTTATCGGGACCAACGACCAGCGCCACCTTGCGGGTCTGGTCGGTCACGATGGCATCCTCCGGGATCAGCATGCCGTCATAGGCGCCGGAACCGAGCAGCCGCATATGGCCGAACATTCCCGGCGTCAGGAATCCATCCGGATTGCGCACCACCGCCCGGCCGCGAATGGTGCCGGAGCCGTTTTCGATGACGTTGTCGACAAAATCCATATGACCGCGCCAGCGAAAACCGGTTTCGTCGGCAAGGCGGATATCGACCGGGTTGGGGGCGACGCGTGACGACGGCCGGGTGCCGGCGCGGTTGGCGCGCTGGTATTTGAGGTAGACAGCTTCGGACCCGGTGAAGGTAAAATAGATCGGATCGAGCGTCACCACCGTCGTCAGCACGGTCGTGCCCGCTGTCACATAGGCGCCGACATCGACCCGGCGATCGGACAGGCGTCCGGCAATCGGCGCGGTGACCCGGGTGTAACCGAGATCGAGTGCCCGCGAGCGTTCGGTGGCCAGCGCCGAATCGACGCTGGCGCGCGCCTGCGCCGCCGTCGATTTGCTGGTGTCGTATTCTTCCTTGCTGATCGCCTTCAGATCGAGAAGCTTTTGCGAGCGTTCGAAATTGGTCCGTGCCAGGTCGGCGCTGGCGCGTGCCTTGGCGGTGTCCGCCCGCGCCTGCGCCAATGCTGCGGCGAACGGCCGCGGGTCGATTTCATACAAAAGCTCACCGCTGCGGGCAAAGGAGCCGTCGCGGAAGGCAATGCGCGACACATATCCCGAAACGCGCGGACGCACCTCGACGCTCTGCCGCGCTTCGAAGCGGCCGATGTAATCGTCCCAGTCGACGATCTGCTTGATCAGCGGCGGCGCCACGGTCACCGGCGGCGCGCCGCCCGGACCCCCTGGCCCGCCCTGCGGCGCACCGTCCTGTTTGCCGCATGCGACCAGCAAAAGGCCCAGCGCCATTGTCATGACCAACCTGGATCGCATGAAATCACTACCTGTTGCTCGGGTCGTGACGGTAGCTGCATCGTGCCGACGCGTCCACCGCACCGCAGCAATTGATATTCCTCCGAAACGTTTATCGTCGTGGACGCGCACGCCGATTGCACCGCCGTGGCCAGCTTCGGCTTGGCAAGCGCGCCCGCGTCGCCCATGCAGCAGCGATGTCGTCTGCGCGCCAAACCAGCCTGCCCACCAGCCTTCCCGCCAGCCTTCCGGCCGGCGAATTCGCCGTGCTGTTCGTCGTGCTGCTGACCGTCGCCGCCGGCAATACGGCGCTGCAAACCGTCCTGCCTGCCATCGCCCGGGTCATCCACATCCCGGACCTGCTGGTGGCGATCATCTTTTCCTTCTCGGCGCTGCTGTGGACCTTCACCGCACCCTATTGGGCGCGACAGTCGGACATTCGCGGGCGCCGGCGGTTGATGGAAGTCGGCGTCGCCGGCTTCGGGGTGTCGATGCTCGGCTGCGGCATCGTCATCTATGCCGGATTGCGGGGGCTGTTGATCCCGTTCGCGACCTTTGCATTGTTTGCCGGCTTGCGATCGCTGTTCGGAATCTTCGGCTCGGCGTCCAACCCCGCCGCCCAGGCCTATGTCGCGGCGCGCACCAGCGAGGCCAATCGCACCAACGCGCTGGCCAGCCTGTCGTCCGCCTTCGGGCTGGGCACCATCGTCGGCCCCGCTGTCGCACCGTTGTTCATCATCGGTGCGCTGGGACTTTCGGGGCCGTTGTTCGCCTTTGCCCTGGTGGCCGTGGTGATCCTGTTTGCCGTGCGGCGATTCCTGCCCGATGACGACCCGACCCACCTGCCGCGAGCCGTCGCCAGCGATGGCCTGGCCCATGGTGCGCCGGCCAGCGAGCCGAACGTCAGCGGCGGCGCCACCGGCGGCAGCCTGCAGGCCGCCGCCGCCGGGCGCACGCCGCGGCTGTCGTGGCGCGATCCGCGCATCCTGCCATTCATGGTCTATGGCTTCATTTCGGGGTCGGCACAGGCGGCCACCGGGCAGGCCCTGGGCTTTCTCGTCATCGACCGGTTGCATATCGGCGCGGCGGCGGCTCAGCAGAACATCGCCATCGTCTTCATGGCCGGCGCCGGCGCCACGTTGCTGGCGCAATGGGGCCTGATCCCGATGTTCCGCATGACCCCGCCGACACTGATGCGCTGGGGCACCGCCATCGCCGCCGCCGGCACGCTGGGCATTGCGCTGGCGCCGAATTTCCATGGCATCGTCGTCGCCTATGGCCTGGCGGCACTGGGTTATGGCTTTGCCCGGCCGGGGTTCACCGCCGGTGCCAGCCTCGCCGTCGGGCAGGATGAACAGGGTGGCGTCGCCGGGGCCGTCACCTCGATCAACGGCTCGTGCTTCGTGCTTGCCCCCGCCATCGGCATCGGCCTGTACGAACTTTCCCCAAGCCTGCCCTATTTCACCGCCGCCGCAGTCCTTGTGGCGCTTTTCGTCTATGGCCTCGCCAACCGGGCCCTGCGGACGGAACCTGTCCACCACGACTGAAGCGCGGCTTCTGCCAGGCTGGCGGCATGCTGGCGGCATGCTGGCGGCTGGGGTCCACCGGCGCCGAAGCCGCCCGGCTATTGCGGTGGCGGTGGCGGGGGCGGTGCAGCCTCGATAACCCACTTATGGTTCTCGACAACCACGTCGGGGATACGTCGGCCATTGGCGTCGCGCGCCGGACTGTAGCGGAAACGCTGCATGACCAACCGGCACGTTGTGTCGTCGAGCAGCGCATTGCCGCTCGATTTGACGATGGTGCATTCGGTCACCCGGCCATTTGTTCCCACGACATAGCGTGTCGTCAGGCTGCCCTGGATGCCGGCCTGGGTGGCGGCGCGGGGGTAATCGCCGTCGCGGATATTGCCGCGCAGCCACTGCGACGGCACACCGCCGCCGTCGCCATCGCCTTCTCCGCCGCTTCCGGAGCCTGTGCCTGCACCGCCCGCTCCCGAGCCTGGCCCCGGCAGCGGCGCCGCGCCCGCCGATGCGGCGCTGCCGGTTCCGGCAACAGGCGCTGCAACGATGGGGGGGATGACCAGCGGCGGGACAACCGGCGGCGGCACCACGATCGGCGTCGCGTGCGCCCGCAAGCCGGGCGGCGCGGCGGCCCCGACCGGATGACGGACAGTGGCGCGCCGGGGCACCACCTTTGGCGGCGGAGGTGGTGGCGTTGGTGGCGCAATGTCGAAGACCTTGAGCGCATCCTCGACCCGCGCCGGCACATCGACCGAAAGCCCGATGACAACGGCATAGCCAAGCAGCAGCTGCAGGACCGCAGCCCCCGTCGCCGCCTTGATGCGATCCGAAACCATCACCCGCCCAACCTTGCTCCTGCGGGGGTCATACGCGTGAGACTGGCGGGCGATGGCATCCGTTGCCGCAAACAATGGCGTGACAGAAGCCTGTCAGCATCCGGGATCACGAAAAAAGCGCCGCCCGCAAGGACGGCGCTTTATTCACGATCGGCGCAAGCCGTCAGGCTTGGGGCGCGGCCTCGCCAAAGCCTGCCCTGCGGCCGCTCTTGGGGATGGCCGATCCGCCCGTCGCCGGCCGCGACACCGGCGCGCTGACGCTGGTGGTGCGGTCGATGATCTCGCCGGCCATGATGCGCTTGATCTCGTCGCCGGTGAGGGTTTCGAGCTCGAGCAAGGCGCCGGCGACCGCGTGCAGCTGGTCGATATTGTCGGCGAGCACCGTCTTGGCGCGGTCATAGCCGGTCGTGACGATGGCACGGACTTCGGCGTCGATGATCTGGGCCGTCTGCTCGCTGACGTTCTGGGTCTTGCTGACGCTGTGGCCGAGGAAGACTTCCTCCTGGTTGTCGACATATTTGAGCGGGCCGAGCTTCTCGCTCATCCCCCATTGCGTCACCATCGAGCGCGCCAGATCGGTCGCATAGCTGATGTCCGACGATGCGCCGGACGAGACCTTGTCGTGCCCGAAGATCAGCTCCTCGGCGACGCGGCCACCCATCGACACCGCCAGGTTCGCGTACATCTTGTCGCGATGATAGCTGTACTGGTCCCGCTCCGGCAGGCGCATGACCATGCCAAGGGCGCGACCGCGCGGGATGATGGTGGCCTTGTGAATCGGGTCCGATGCGGCTTCGTGGCACGACACGACGGCATGGCCGGCTTCATGATACGCCGTCATCTTCTTCTCGTCATCGGTCATCACCATCGACTTGCGCTCGGTGCCCATCATGACCTTGTCCTTGGCATCCTCGAATTCGCGCATGGCGACGAGGCGGCGGCCACGGCGGGCGGCAAGCAGCGCCGCCTCGTTGACGAGGTTGGCCAGATCGGCACCCGAAAAGCCCGGCGTGCCGCGCGCGATGACGCGGCCGTTGACGTCGGGCGCCAGCGGCACCTTCTTCATGTGGACGGCGAGAATTTTTTCACGGCCTTCGATGTCCGGGCGCCCGACGACGACCTGGCGGTCGAAACGGCCGGGACGCAGCAGGGCAGGATCGAGCACGTCGGGACGGTTGGTGGCAGCGACGATGATGATGCCTTCATTGGCGTCGAAACCGTCCATTTCGACCAGCAGCTGGTTGAGCGTCTGTTCGCGTTCGTCATTTCCGCCGCCGACGCCGGCGCCGCGATGGCGGCCGACCGCGTCGATTTCATCGATGAAGATGATGCAGGGCGAGCTTTTCTTGGCCTGCTCGAACATGTCGCGAACGCGGCTGGCGCCGACGCCGACGAACATTTCGACAAAGTCCGAGCCCGAAATGTTGAAGAACGGCACATTGGCTTCACCGGCGATGGCACGGGCCAGCAGCGTCTTGCCGGTGCCGGGAGGCCCGACGAGCAGCGCGCCCTTCGGAATCTTGCCGCCGAGGCGGTGGAATTTGGCCGGGTCCTTGAGGAACTCGACGATCTCCTCCAGCTCCTCGCGTGCTTCATCGATGCCGGCGACATCGTCGAAGGTAACGCGGCCCTCCTTGGGTACCAGCAACTTGGCGCGCGACTTGCCGAAACCCATGGCGCCGCCGCGACCGCCGCCGCCCTGCATCTGGCGCATGACGAAAATCCAGATACCGACCATCAGCACGATGGGCAGCATGTTGACGAGGATGGTCGACAGGAACGACCGGCCTTCCTCGGGCTTGGCGTCGAAGCGGACGTTCTTGCCGCGAAGCCTGTCGACGAGCTTGTCGTCACCGGGGTTGTAGGTCCGGAAATCTTCGTCCGACGCGGTCTTGCCGCTGATCTCGGAACCGCGGATTTCCACCGTCTTGATGCCGCCTTCATCGACCTTGGTCAGGAAGTCGGAATAGGCCAGCGAGGTGCCGGCACCGCCCGAACGCGACGGCGACTGCATGACGTTGACGACAACGACCAGCCCAAGCAGGATCACGAACCACAAGCCGAGGTTCTTCATCCAGGGGGCGGGCGGCTTCTTGTTGTTGTCGGCCATGAGGGCGGCTTCCTGCTTTCGAGTCTGGCTACAAGATAAGCGTCTTACGCAGCCATGCAATCAGGGGATGCGATTCTGTCGCGCTTGTATAGTGCGGCGGGGCGGCGCGAGACTGAAGTGCCAGCCGCTGGAACGGCCGCGGCCGACCCCGCCGGCAAGCGGTCCGGCGCGGACGCCGGCAAGGCTGGCGGTGGCCCCGGCGGTGAGTTGTTTCACCATTCGCGCGACCGCGGCACCGCGCGGGGCGGCCCCTGGCACCAGCGTCTCCAGCGCACGCACGACAAGGCGGTGGATAATAACGGCAGGCAAGCCTTCGGTGTCGAGAACGATGCCATGGGCATCCGCCACCGCGGCACCGGCCCACGCCCGATCGAGCATCCATCCAAGCGCCGCTTCGTTGTCGGCCGCATGGGCCGCGGCGGCGGCAAGCAGCGCCACGTCGAGCCACGGGTTGGCCGCCAGCACGGCACGGGCGCGGGTGCGGTCGAAGCGCAGATCATGGTTCGACGGATCATCGACGGCGTCCCAGCTTTTGGCCCAGCTTTTGGCCCAGCTTTTGGCCCGGCTCTCGACCAGGCCGGCGCGGTGCAGCGTGGCACGCGGCACGCCCAGCAACGGCCTGACGAGCAACACGCCGGGCGCCAGGCGCCTTTGCGTGCGGATACCGGCGAGGCCGCCACTGCTGCCGCGCGCCAGCCGCATCAACAGCGTTTCGGCCTGGTCGTCGGCGTGGTGCGCGGTCACCAGCAAGCCGATACCGGCATCGCCGCACGCCTGCGCCAGCAATGCATAGCGGGCGTTGCGGGCTGCGGCTTGCAGGTTGGTCGCGGGCTTGGCGCCCTCCCAGACCAGCGTCCGCTGCGCGATGCCGCGATCGGCGCATTGGCGGGCAACCGAAGCAGCCTCGGCAGCGGCGGCGGCGCGCAGGCCATGATCGACGGTCAGCGCCAGCACCCGGCCCGGAAAGGCGGCGGCGGCAATGCCCAGCAGCGCCAGGCTGTCGGGGCCGCCGGACACGGCGATGGCGATATGTTCATCGCCATCGATCGCGCGTCCGGCCGTATCGGCGAGCAGCGCCGGAAAATCGATCGCTAGGCTTCGCACTTGGCCCGGCTGCGCAGCGCCTTGGCCTCCGCCTGCTGCGGCTTGGCCAGCTTTGCGCCATAGACCTGGTCGAGCTCGCCGAGCACGCGGCAGGCATCCTTGGGCTTCTTGAGGCCGTTCAAAGCGCCGGCAAGCCCGATCAGGCCATCGGGGGCGCGGTCGCTGTTCGGCGCCGTCTTGTAGAGTTCGAGATAGGCACGCGCGGCCTCGGCATTCTGGCCGCGCTCGGCGTGGCTGCGGCCGAGCCAGTATTGCGCCTGCGGCAATCGCGGGGATTTGGGGAAGGCGCCGATGAAATCCGCCATCGCGGTTTCGGTCGCCGGCCAGTCCTTGGCGATGACATGGCCATAGGCGGCCTTCCATGCCGCGTCCGGGGTGGCGGGCCGGGCCACGACATCGGGCTTCGCCGGCGCCGGCCTGGCACCGGGCTTTGCCGGGAGCGCGGGCGCCGGCGCTGCCGCTGCCGCCGCATCCGGAGTCGCCGCCGCGATACCGCCGGTTTTCGCCTCCAGCGCGGTGACCCGGAACTCGATATCGCCCTTCATCCGGGTCTGCACGTCTTCGAGCTGGCGTTGCTTGAATTGCAACGCCTCGATCTGCCCGGTCAGCGTGCGGAGCTGGCTTTCAAGGCCGCCGACGCGCTGGGCCAGATCGAGCAGCGGCTCGGTTGCCGGCGTGCCGATGGCGGCCGGAGTTGCCGCGGCAGGCGCCGAGATTTCGGGTTCGAAATACGGCTTGTCGCCGCCACCGGGGAACACCTTGCGCTGGACGCCGCGCATTTCACCCTCAAGCCGCGACACCCGCTTGTCGAGCCGCACCGGATCGACGTCCTGCGCGGATGCCGCCGTCGCCGCCAGCGTCGTGCCGAGCAACATTGCCGCCAAAGCCGCCGTCACCACCATCTTCATGTTACGCACCACTATCTTGTCCATCTTGCCCGGCTATTGCGCGGCACCCGAGGCGGTCGGAACTGCCACTGGCGCGGCGGCAGCCCGCGCCATCAGGTCCGCCGGCACCAGGCTGACGTCCCTGACCGTCTGCACCGGGCCACCCAGCGGCGGGATCGCCCGGCCACCGACCTTGATATCGATGGCGCCGGCCTTGCCGGTCCACAGCAACAACCCGGGCTGGTCGGCAGGAACGGTATAGCTTTCGCCGGTCTTCAAGACGCCGATCCTGGCGCTGGTGCGGGTGGTGCGGTCGTAGATCTTGATCCAGACGTCCTCGCGCGCCGTCAGGACCACCGGCCCGCCGGCCGCGATGGCGCCGCCGCCGGCCGGAACGACAAGAGCGGGGGCTGGCCCGGTCGCCGCTGGCCCGCTTGCCAAGGGTGCAGCATCACCCGCCACCGCGGTCGCGCCGGCCACTGTCGCGGGCGCCGCGCCCGGCGCCGCAGCCGTGGTATCGGCAGCGCTGGCCGGCGCGGCAACGGCCACGGCCGGCGGCGCCTTGTCGAACATGCCCGCGCCCCATGCTGAAAGTCCGGCGATGACCAGCACGATGGCGCCGATGCTGATCGCGGCCAGCGATTGCGACGGCAGCCGCCGCGCATCCATCGGCTCCAGCGACATCGTCGGCACGTGCGGCTGCTGCGAGGTTTCGGCGCGAAAACGTTGCGCCATGGCGTCGCCATTGAGGCCGACAGCCTGCGCATAGGCCTTCACGAAACCCACCGAATACGGCAGCGCCGGCAGCGATTCATGCGTGTCGGCCTCGATCGCCTTCAAATGGCGCAGCGGCACCCGCGTCGTGCGCGCCACATCGGTCAGTTCCAGCCCCGCCGCTTCGCGCGCCACCGCCAGCATCGATCCGACACGACCATTGTTGACGCGCTCTGCAGGCGTCACGGCGGCACCCGATGCGGTGCTGGTCGCGTCCGGGTTGGCTGGTGCTGGCATTGCTTGTCCTGGCAAGAAGGGCGCTGGCGCATCGCTCGGGTGTAGGGCGGTGCCCGTGGCAAAGCCCGGACACCAATGGCACTTACCGTGGCCCAGCGGCGGCGCCCAAGTCAATGCAGCACCAGCTGCGGGCATCGCAACAGGGCGTCGATATGGCTCCGACTGCCGCTGCATCGGGCGGGCCGGGCCTGCGCTGTTGCTGCAACGCGTCAAAGCGGCTATGTGGCCGCGCTTGACTTGAGATGGCGCCACCGTGCCCTCCCCGACAGGACTTATCGACAAATGGCACTGCGTAACATCGCGATCATCGCGCACGTCGATCACGGCAAAACGACGCTCGTCGACCAGCTCTTCCGCCAGTCGGGAACCTTCCGCGACAACCAGCGCATCGCCGAGCGCGCCATGGATTCGAACGATCTCGAAAAAGAACGCGGCATCACCATCCTCGCCAAGTGCACGTCGATCGAATGGACCGACAAGGCCAAGGGCGAAACCACCCACATCAACATCGTCGATACGCCAGGCCATGCCGATTTCGGCGGTGAGGTCGAACGCATCCTGTCGATGGTCGATGGCGTCGTCCTGCTCGTCGATGCCGCCGAAGGCCCGATGCCGCAAACCAAGTTCGTCACCGGCAAGGCCCTCGCCCTCGGCCTGCGCCCGATCGTCGTCGTCAACAAGATCGATCGCCCCGATGCCCGGGCACAGGAGGTTCTCGACGAAGTCTTCGACCTGTTCGTGACGCTGGAGGCCACCGATGCCCAGCTCGACTTCCCGGTCATCTTCGCGAGCGGCAGAAACGGCTATGCCGGCCGCGATTCGGAGGTGCGCTCAGGCGACCTGACGCCGCTGTTCGAAACCATCATCGCCCATGTGCCGCCGCCGGCCGCCGACGTCGATGGCGAGTTCAAGATGCTGGTGTCGCTGCTCGATCGCGACAATTTCGTCGGCCGCATCCTCACCGGGCGCATCCTGTCGGGCACGCTGCGCCTCAACACCCAGATCCGCGCGCTCAACCCCGATGGCAAGGTCGTCGAGGAAGGCCGCGCGTCGAAAATCTTTGCCTTCAGGGGCCTAGAGCGCGTGCCGGTCGACGAGGCTAAGGCTGGCGACATCATCGCGCTCGCCGGTTTCAGCAAGGCCACCGTTGCCGACACCATCGCCGATATCTCGGTGACCGAGCCGCTGCACGCCCAGCCGATCGATCCGCCGACGCTGTCGATGACCTTTTCGGTCAACGATTCGCCCTATGCCGGCCGCGATGGCTCGAAGGTCACCAGCCGCATGATTTCCGACCGCCTCAACCGCGAGGCCGAGGGCAATGTTGCGGTCAAGGTGACCGAAAGCGCCTCCAAGGACGCCTTCGAAGTCGCCGGGCGCGGGGAATTGCAGCTCGGCGTGTTGATCGAGACGATGCGCCGCGAAGGCTTCGAGCTTTCGATTTCGCGCCCGCGCGTCATCTATTCCAAGGACGAGGCCGGCAAGCGCACCGAGCCCTATGAAATCGTCGTCATCGACGTCGACGAGCAATATTCGGGCACCGTCGTTGAAAAGATGGCCGGCCGCAAAGCCGAAATGACCGACATGCGGCCCTCTGGCGGCGGCAAGACGCGGTTGACCTTTTCGGCGCCGGCGCGCGGCCTTATCGGCTATCATGGCGAATTCCTGTCGGACACCCGCGGCACCGGCATCATGAACCGGCTGTTCGAGAAATACGGCCCCTACAAGGGCAACGTCTCGGGGCGCGGCAACGGCGTGCTCATCTCCACCGAAACCGGCGAGGCGGTCGGCTATGCGCTCGGCTACCTCCAGCCGCGCGGCACGCTGATGATCGAGCCGGGCGAAGCGGTTTACCAGGGCATGGTCATCGGCGAAAACGCCCGTGACGAAGACCTGGAGGTCAACCCGCTGAAGTCGAAGGCGCTGACCAACTTCCGCGCCTCGGGCAAGGACGATGCCATCCAGTTGTCACCGCCAAAGCGGCTGACGCTGGAGCAGGCCATCGCCTATATCGACGAGGATGAACTCGTCGAGGTGACGCCCAACTTCATCCGCCTGCGCAAGATCCATCTCGACCCCAATGAACGCAAGAAGGCGTCGCGGGCCAAGGCTGCCGGCTAGAACCGGGGCTGCCGCAAGGGCGGTATCGACCGCCTGCGACACTTGCACGATTGCGTGGACCGACCACATGGCTGTCTTAGGCGACGTTACGGTCGCGTTTATGGCCGTTGGGGAGTGAAGCACCATGGACGATGATGATTATGGCTCCGGCCATCCGGCGCCGCACGTCGAACCGATTCCGCAGGCCGATGCCGAGGCTGCCGTTCGCACGCTGATCCGCTGGGCCGGTGACGACCCGACGCGCGAAGGGCTGCTGGAGACGCCGGCGCGGGTGGCGCGCGCCTATCGCGAATATTTCCGGGGCTACCAGGAAGACCCCGGCGTGCACCTGTCGAAGACGTTCGGCGAGGTCGGCGGCTATGACGAGATCGTCATCCTGCGCGACATACCGTTCCAGTCGAACTGCGAGCACCACATGGCGCCGATCATCGGCAAGGCGCACATCGCCTATTTGCCCAACAAGCGCGTCGTCGGCATTTCCAAGCTGGCACGGGTGCTGCAGGGCTTTGCCAAGCGCCTGCAGGTGCAGGAACGCCTGACCGCCGAAGTCGCCGACTGCATCCAGAGCCACCTCGACCCGCTCGGCGTCGCCGTCGTCATCGAGGCAACCCACGCCTGCATGAGCGCGCGCGGCGTGATGACGGCCGGCGTGACGATGACCACCAGCCGCATGATGGGGGTGTTCCGCGACGACGATCGCAGCCGCAAGGAAGTGCTTTCGCTGATGGGCAAGGGGTAACAGGCTGTCGTTGCGACGCCGGAACGCTTAACAATCCGCGAAACCGTGCCTATGGTGGCGCAGCACAACAACGGGGCGTAAAAAATGGCGAATATCCTGGGCAATCTCAATCGGGCGCTGCTGCTCGGCGGCGGCCTGCTGCTGCTGGCGCTGCTGATTTTCCATGGCGATGCGCTGAACCTCTACTGGTTCAACTACTTCCTGCGCTTCTTCCACGCGCTGTGTGGCGTGCTGTGGATCGGGCTGCTGTACTATTTCAACTTCGTCCAGATCCCGACGATGCCCAAGGTGCCCGCCGACCTGAAGCCCGCGGTATCGAAGTACATCGCTCCCGAAGCGCTGTTCTGGTTCCGCTGGTCGGCGCTGGCGACGCTGGTCATCGGCCTCGCCATCGCCGGCGCGCCGCAGCAGCATTACCTCGTCGAGGCGCTGACCTTCCAGGCCGGCTATCGCAACATCGGCACTGGCATGTGGCTGGGCATCATCATGGCCGCCAACGTCTGGATGTTCATCTGGCCGGCACAGAAGATCGCGCTCGGCATCGTCGATGCCAGCGCCGATGCCAAGGCTGCCGCCGCGAGGAAGGCCATGCTGTTCAGCCGCACCAACTTCGTGCTCAGCTTCCCGATGCTGTACCTGATGGTGACGCGCGCCGGCTTCGGCGCCTGATTCAACGCCCGGCGGCGGTCAGACCTTCAACGGGTCCATTCCCAGGCCGCCGCCTGGCGCGCAATCGGGCAGCTCGGCAAAGCGGGCGCGACGGCCATCGCGGCTGATCCACACCCGCAACGACGCGAACTTCGGGCAGGGCTGGTAGCGCCAGCGAAATTCCCAGCCATCCGCCCATTGCCGCCCCTCGCGAGCGGTGAACAGCTGCATCGGCTCGCCGCTGACCTTGCGATACTGGCCCATCAGCCTGTCGGCGATGGCCGCCGCCGCCGGGGCATCGATATCGCGGTGGAACACGCCCAGGCCGATCGCACCGGCCAGCACCAGCGCGATGCCGGCGAGCGCCAGCCGCCGCTTGCCCGGCGCCTTGTCGTGCAGCAGCGTAACGCCGCGCCGCAGGCTGACAGGATCGGAATCAGCCAAGGTCGGTCAGCGCCGCACGCCTGGGGCAACGCAGCGACTGGCGGCCGACCCTGTTGGCTCCGAATCGGACAACATCGTCTGGGACGCCGCCCAGGCAGCGCGCGCTCCGGCAACCGGGCAGCGCATATCGAGCGAAAACTTTGCCATTGCGCCCTTGTTTAGCGAAGACGATATCAGGTGGCGAGGGCCAGCTTGCCGATCGCCGGTTGCACCGGCGGACAGCGACGATAGACCGCTATCGCCGGCTGCGATTGCCAGAGCCGTTCCCGCACCAGCGCGAGCGTCCCCACCCAGCGTCTTCGCGGCACGTTGGTGGCCCCGGCCGATGCCGCGCATGCAACGGCGATGGCGCCCGCCACCCGCACCGTGCGCCCTGCCGGAACCAAGGCGGAATGCCGCGTTGAAACCCGTCGACGAAGACTTCTTCTCAGGGGAATAGCGACACCGGGCACCCGCCATCGTTGACAGCGGCGCCATGTTCCCCTATCGCCCCGCCTTCGTTCGGCAGGGCTTTTTTCCGAGTCCCGCCATCCACATGATTTGAAGCCAAGGTTCTTTCACGATGTTCGCAGTGGTGCGCACCGGCGGCAAGCAATATCGGGTCGCCACCGATGACAAGATCATCGTCGAAAGGCTCGACGGCGAAGCCGGCGCGAGCGTCACGCTCGAAACGCTGATGTTCGGCGATGCCGGTGCCATCACCGCCGGTGGCCAGGTCACCGCCGAAATCGTCGCGCAGACCAAGGGCGACAAGGTCATCATCTTCAAGAAGCGCCGCCGCCACAACTATCGGCGCAAGAACGGTCACCGTCAGCAGCTGACGGTCCTCAAGATCACCAGCGTAGGTTAAGAGACCATGGCACATAAGAAAGCAGGCGGTTCATCCCGCAACGGTCGTGATTCGGCCGGTCGTCGCCTCGGCGTCAAGCGTTTCGGTGGGCAGGAACTGCTCGCCGGCACCATCATCATCCGCCAGCGCGGCACCCGGGTCCACCCCGGTCGCAACGTCGGCCTCGGCGTTGATCACACGCTGTACGCCACCGCGCACGGCATCGTCGTGTTCCACGAGGGCAAGCTGGGCCGCAAGTACGTCAGCGTCGACCCGCGGCCGGAAGCCATTGCGGCCGAATAGGCCCGACCGGCTTTTGCCCAACAGGTTTTGAAGGGGGAGCCGGGCGACCGGCTCCCCTTTTTCTTTGGCGATAATGTGCGCCGCTTCTAGAATCGACATCGCAATGCAGTTTCTCGACCAGGCCAAGATCTTCGTGTCGTCGGGTGCCGGCGGCGACGGTGCCGTGTCGTTCCGCCGCGAGAAGTTCGTTGAATATGGCGGGCCGGATGGCGGCGATGGCGGCCGCGGCGGCAATGTCGTCATCGAATGTGTCGATGGCCTCAATACCCTCATCGATTTTCGTTACACCCAGCATTTCCGCGCGGGCCGCGGCGGCCATGGTTCGGGGCGCAACCGCACCGGCGCCGGCGCCGAAGATCGCGTCATCCGCGTCCCCGTCGGCACCCAGTTGCTGGCCGACGACGACGAACGCACCTTGCTGGCCGATCTCACCCGCCCCGGGGAACGCCTTGTCCTGCTGCGCGGCGGCGACGGCGGCAAGGGCAACAGCCACTACAAGAGCAGCACCAACCGCGCGCCGCGCCAGTTCCAGCCGGGCTTCCCCGGCGGCGAGATGTGGATATGGCTGCGGCTCAAGCTCATTGCCGACGCCGGGCTTCTCGGTGCACCGAATGCCGGCAAATCGACCTTCATCAACGCCGTCTCCAACGCCGCCGCCAAGGTTGGCGCCTATCCGTTCACGACGCTGAAGCCCCAGTTGGGCGTTGTCGGCCACAAGGGTCGCGAGCTCGTGGTGGCGGACATTCCGGGGTTGATCGCCGGCGCCGCCGAAGGGGTGGGCATCGGCGACCGCTTTCTTGGCCATGTCGAGCGCTGCCGTGTGCTTCTGCACCTCGTCGATGCCAGTGCGCCGGCCCCGGCCAAGGCCTGGCGCACCGTACGCGACGAACTCGAAGCCTATGGCGGCGGCCTTGCCGACAAGCCCGAAGTGCTTGCACTGTCGAAATCTGACCTCGTCAGCGCCTCGGGGCTTGCCGCAAAGAAGCGCGCACTCGAAAACGCCAGCGGCCAGCCGGTGTTCGTCATGTCCGCCGCCAGCCATGCCGGGGTCGATGCCGTCCTCGACCGGCTGATCGAAGTCGCCGGCCGCGACCTCGACGACCGCGACCGCGCCACCCGCGAAGCCGCCGGCCTTGGGCCCGTGGTGCGCGAAATCCGGCGGTGGACGCCCTTGTAATGACGGGGTGGGCGGTTTCCGAAGGGCTGCCGGAGGCCCGCAACGGCTTCGCCGCAGGCTCTGTGGTGACCCCCGAAAGCCGCTTTTCCCCCGCCGCCTGCGCGCGCCTTGTCGTCAAGATCGGCTCGTCGCTGCTTATCGACGGCGCGGGAGCCGTGCGGCAGGATTGGTTGGCTTCGGTCGTCGCCGACATCGCGGCGCGGCGCGCGGCCGGCCAGCAAATCGTGGTGGTGTCGTCCGGGGCGATCGCGCTGGGGGCACGGCGGTTGCAGCTTGCCAGGGGTGGGCGTGCCAGCCTCGAGGATGCGCAGGCTGCCGCCGCCGTCGGCCAGGTGGCGCTCAGCGCCGTGTGGTCACGGCTGTTGTCCGATGCCGGGCTGACGATGGCACAGGTGTTGCTGACCCTTGGCGATCTCGAGGACCGGCGACGCTATCTGAACGTGGCGGCGACGCTCGATCGCTTGCTGGCGCTGGGAGCGGTGCCGGTGTTGAACGAGAACGACACAGTCGCCACCAGCGAGATTCGTTTTGGCGACAATGACCGGCTGGCGGCGCGCGCGGCGCAGGCGGCCGGGGCCGGCGGGGTCATCCTGTTGTCGGACGTCGACGGCCTTTATACCGCCAATCCGGCGCGCGATGCCTCGGCGGCGCTGGTGCCGCTGGTGAAAGCGGTGACGCCCGAAATCGAGGCAATGGCCGATGGCGGCAGCGGTTCGGGCCTCGGCACCGGCGGCATGGCGGCGAAACTGGCGGCGGCGAGGATTGCGGGCGCGGCGGGGATCCATCTCGCGATTGCCGACGGCCGCGGCATGCATCCGCTCGCGGCGTTCGGCGCCAGCGGACGGGGCACGGTGTTTCCAGGCGGCGATGGCGCGCGGGCCAAAAAGGCGTGGCTGGCAGGGCGGTTGACGGTGGCGGGCACCCTGACGATCGACGCGGGCGCAGCGGCGGCATTGCGGCGCGGCAGCAGCCTGCTGGCGGCGGGGGTGACGGCGGTGGAGGGGCGATTTGCCCGCGGCGACGTCGTGGCGCTGGTTACGGGGGAAGGCGTCCATGTCGGGCGCGGCCTTGCAGGCTATGACGCCGGCGATGCGGTGGCGATTCGCGGCCTTCGCAACGAGGCGCAAGCCGCGGTTCTTGGCTATGCGCCGCGTGCCGCGATGGTCCACGCCGATCACCTGGTGCTGCTGTGAGCGCGACCGAGATCCCGACCGAGATCCCGACCGAGATCATAACATCGATGGCGCGCGCGGCGCGCGATGCAACCAGGCTGTTGGCGCGGGCGACGACCGCGGTGAAGGCGCGGGCGATCCGCAGCGCCGCGGCCGCCATTCGCGCCCGGACCCCTGAACTGCTCGCCGCCAATGTCGCGGATGTCGACGCTGCGCGCGCCGCCGGCATTTCCGACGCGCTGATCGACAGGCTGACCCTCGACGTCGGCCGTATCGAAGGCATCGCCCATGGCCTCGATACCGTCGCCGGGCTTGCCGATCCGGTCGGCGAGGTCATCAAGCGCTGGCGCCAGCCCAATGGCCTGTCGTTCGAGCGGGTGCGGGTGCCGCTGGGGGTCATCGGCATCATCTATGAAAGCCGGCCGGGGGTGACCGCGGATGCGGCGGCGCTGTGCCTGATGGCGGGCAACGCCTGCCTGCTGCGCGGCGGGTCCGAGGCGGCGCGGTCGAACCGCGTGCTGCTCGATTGCGTCGGCCATGGCCTGGCGCAGGCGGGCCTGCCTTCCGCCGCGGTGCAGATGGTCCCGGCCGGCGATCGCGCGCTGGTGGGCGCCATGCTGGCGGCGCACGGCCTCATCGACGTCATCATCCCGCGCGGCGGCAAGGGCCTGGTGGCGCGTGTCCAGGCCGAAGCGCGGGTGCCGGTGCTGGCGCATCTGGATGGCATCAACCACGTCTATGTCGATGCCTCGGCAGACGCGGCGCAGGCGGTGGCGGTGGCGGTCAATTCCAAGCTGCGCCGCACGGCGGTGTGCGGGGCGATGGAAACGCTGCTCGTCGACCGCGCCGCGGCGCCGGCCCTGGCGCGCGCCGTGCTGGCCGGCCTTGCCGATGCCGGTTGCCAGTTGCGCGGCGATGCGGGCGCCCAGGCGCTCGATCCCCGCGTTGCCGAGGCGAGCGCGGCGGACTGGGACACCGAATATCTCGATGCCATCGCCTCGGTGGCCGTCGTCGATGGCGTTGGCGGTGCCATCGCGCATATTGCGGCGCATGGTTCCGCCCACACCGATGCCATCGTGGCGGAAGACGCGAGGGTGGCGGAGCGCTTTCTCGCCGAGGTCGATAGCGCCATCGTGCTGTGGAATGCCTCCACCCAATATGCCGATGGCGGCGAATTCGGCTTCGGCGCCGAGATCGGCATCGCCACCGGGCGGCTGCATGCCCGCGGGCCGGTCGCGCTGGAGGGCCTGACCACCTACAAGACCCTGGTGCGCGGCCATGGACAAGTCAGGCCGTGAAACGCGTCGGGCTGTTGGGCGGCTCGTTCAATCCCGCCCATGCCGGCCACCGCCATATCAGCCTCGAAGCCATGCGCATCCTCGGGCTCGACGAGGTCTGGTGGCTGGTCAGCCCGCAGAACCCGCTCAAACCTGCGGCCGGCATGGCGCCGCTCGGCGCGCGGCTGGCGTCGGCGCTGGCAGTGTCCCGCCACCCGCGCATCCGACCGATGGCCATCGAGGTGGACCTTGGCACCGTTTACGCCGTCGATACGGTCGCGGCGCTGCAACGGCGCCACCCCGGCACCGCGTTCATCTGGCTGATGGGGGCGGATATCCTGCCCCAACTGCATCGCTGGCACCGCTGGCGCGCCTTTGCCGGGGCGCTGCCGCTTGCCGTCCTGGCGCGGCCGCGCCATGTCGGCGCCGCATTGACCTCCCCGGCGATGGCGTGGCTGCGGCGCTGGCGGCGGCCGCGCGGCGATGCGCGCAACTGGCCGTCATGGCGATTGCCGGCGATCATCATTCTGGATATCCGTCGCTCCGCACTTTCTGCGACGACGTTGCGCGCGGCGAATCCGCTTTGGGCGCAGGATGTGCTACACCCGCCCGGTTGCTGACGATGAAGACAGGATTTGCGATTTGATTCCGAACGAGGGGGCCACCCCCACCAAAAGCGTAGCCAGCCAGGTGACGCCCAAAAAGACCATCACCAAGCGCGCCGTTGCGGCAAAGAACAGCGCCGAGGTCGATGCCCATATCGAAGCCCTGCACGCGATGATCCTGCAATCGCTGGAGGATGACCAGGCGGTCGAGATCGTTTCGATCCCGCTCGCCGGCAAGACCAGCATTGCCGACTATATGGTCATCGCCAGCGGCCGCTCCGGGCGGCAGGTGGCTTCGATGGCGACCAAGATCGCCGAAAAGATCAAGACCGAGTTCGGCCTGCCGGCACGGCTGCAAGGGCTGCCGACCGCCGATTGGGTGCTGATCGATGCCGGCGATGTCATCGTCCATGTCTTCCGGCCCGAGGTGCGGGTGTTCTACAACCTTGAAAAGATGTGGGCGTTCGACAGCGAGCCCAACCCCGGCGAACCGCGCATGGGTGCGCTGGCCCGCTGAGACCGGACGCGCCGGAGCCGGCATGAAGCTGACGATCATCGCGCGCGGGCGGATCGGCGCCTCGCCCGAAGCCGATATCGTCGAACGCTATCGGGCGCGGATGCGCGGCGAAATGGCGATCATCGAAATCGGCGACACCGCGCCCTGGCCGCGTTTCGAAGGCGGCCGCACCGTGGTGCTCGATGAAACCGGCCGCGATCTTAGCTCCGAAGGGCTTGCCGATCGCCTGCGCGGCTGGCGCGACGACGGCGTGCGGGAAACGCGCTTTCTTGTCGGTGCCGCCGATGGCCATGATGTGGCGACCCGCGCCGGGGCGGACCTGCTGTTGGGATTCGGCAAGGCGACATGGCCGCATATGCTGGTGCGGGCGATGCTGGCGGAACAGCTTTATCGCGCCGGCACGATTCTCGCCGGGCACCCGTACCACCGGGCCGGGTAACCGCTGCCCCTGCGCGCCAGGGCAGGAACAGCGGTAGCCGTCTAGGCGTCGAGGAAGGCGATCAGGTCGCGGCTGACTTCGTCCTTGTGGGTGGCCAGCACGCCATGCGGCGCACCCTCATATTCGATCAACTGGGCGTGCGGGATGGCGCGGGCGGCGGCACGGCCGGTGATATCGATCGGCACGGTCTTGTCGGCGGTGCCGTGGATGATCAGCGTCGGCATGGTGAAGGCCGGCAAATCGTCGCGGAAATCGGTCTTGCCGAAGCTGTCGACACAATCGAGCGTGCCCTTCAGCCCGGCTTGCAACGCCACCTGCAACGACCATTCGACCTGTTCATCGCTGACCGGGTGGCTGATCATGCCGACACCGTAGAAATCCTTGAGAAAGCCCTTCAAAAAGCCGGCGCGGTCCTTCTTCAACCCGGCCTTGATGCCTTCGAAGACCGATTCGTCGGCACCATCGGGATGATCGGCGGTCTTCAGCATGAACGGCACCACCGAGGAGATCAGCGCCACCTTGCGGACATCGCCGTGGCGGCTGAGGTAGCGGGCGATCTCGCCGCCCCCCATCGAAAAGCCGACCAGTGCCGGGTCCTCGACTTCCATCACCTCGATCACCGCCGCCAGGTCATCGGCGAGCGTGTCATAGTCGTAGCCTTCGAACGGCTGGTCCGACCGGCCAAAGCCGCGGCGGTCATAGCTGATCACCCGATAACCGTGGTTGGCCAGCGCCAGTGCCTGGTCATCCCAGCTATCGGCGCTCAGCGGCCAGCCGTGGATGAGCACGACGGCCGGGCCTTCGCCCCATTCCTTGACATACAGCGCGGTGCCATCGTCGGTTTCGATCATCGGCATGGTCTGTCTCCTCGCAAAAGCTACCCATCTAACCCCGCGCATGGTGGCAGGTTGCGATGACAGGCGTGCGTCACCAGAGCCGGGATGGCGCGCGGCGGCGTATCTGCTATCTTGTGGCGATTGTGTTTTCGAAGGTCGCGCCGCCCATGACGTCACGCTGGAAAATCGCCCTGCCCCTCGCCGCGCTGGCATTGATCCCGGCGTCCGCCGCCGTGCACGCCGCCGCCGAAAGCGACACCTACAAGCAGCTCGACGCCCTGATGGATGTTTTCGAGCGCGTGCGCAGCGATTACGTCGACAAGACCGACGACAAGGCGCTGATCGAGGGCGCCATCAACGGCATGCTCGCCAGCCTCGATCCGCATTCGTCGTACCTCGATGCGCGCGATTTCCAGAACATGCGCCAGACGACCGATGGTGAATATGGCGGGCTGGGCCTGACCGTCACCACCGAGGATGGCGCCGTCAAGGTCGTGTCCCCCACGGATGATACCCCGGCGGCGCGCGCCGGCATCAAGTCGGGCGACTACATCACCCATCTGAACGGGGAGCTGATTTATGGCGCATCCCTGCAGGACGCCGTCGACAAGATGCGCGGCACGCCGGGCAGCGTCGTCAAGATCACCGTGGTCCGCGAAGGCGCCACCAAGCCGCTCGAATTCACCCTCAAGCGCGAAGTCATCCAGATCCGCCCGGTCAAGTTCGAAACCCGCGGCAATGTCGGCGTCATCCGCATCGCCTCGTTCAGCAAGCAGACCGGCGAAGCCACCCGTGCCGCCGTCACCGCGATCGAGAAAAAGCTGGGGCCGTCGCTGGCCGGCTTCATCATCGACCTGCGCTCCAACCCCGGCGGCCTGCTCGACCAGGCCATCGAAGTCAGCGATGTGTTCATGGACAAGGGCGAAATCGTCTCCCAACGCGGCCGCAGCAAGAACGACATCCAGCGCTATTATGCCAAGTCCGGGGACATGACCGGTGGCAAGCCGATCGTCGTCCTCGTCGATGAAGGCTCGGCCTCCGCGGCGGAAATCGTCGCCGGCGCGCTGCAGGACCAACGCCGCGCGCTCGTGCTCGGCCAGCGCAGTTTCGGCAAGGGATCGGTCCAGACGCTGATTCCGCTGTCGCAGGACACCGCCCTGCGGCTGACCACGGCGCGCTACTTCACGCCTTCGGGGCGCAGCGTCCAGGAAAACGGCATCGAGCCCGACGTCCAGGTGCCGCAGCTTTCGGATGCCACCTACAAGGATCGCCCGCGCGTCCGCGAGGCCGATCTGCGTCGCCACCTGATCAACGAGATCAAGGACGGCACCGAAAAGATCGTCGAAAGCGACAATGGCCCGGATCCGCGCTTCACCGCCACCGCCGATGACCTGAAGAAAAAGGGCATCATCGACTTCCAGCTCGATTACGCCACCAAGCTGCTGACGCGGTTGGCGCCCGGCCTGCCGCCGGTGCAGACGGCGGCGATCACGCCCCGCCAGCCGCCGGTGCAGACGGCGGCGGTTGCGCCAACGTCCGGTGTTGCAAAGCAGAAGTAGCGGGCGGCGGGGGCCTTAAAAAATACCTCGTCTGCCCCGTTGTTGCTGCTAAACCACCCGCCGACCCCCACCGATCGGACCCGCGCCTTGCTTCGCCGCCTTTATGACTGGACGATCAAGCGTGCAGCCGGCCGGGATGCCGAATATTGGCTCGCCGGGGTCAGCGCCGTCGATGGCGCCATGTTCCCGATTCCGCCCGAGCTGTTGCAGATCCCGATGGCGATCGCCCGGCCCGAACGCGCGCTGCGGGTCGCCGCCATCGGCGCGTTGTCGTCGGCGGCCGGCGCGCTGCTCGGCTATGGCATCGGCGCGCTGTTGTACCAGGGTGTCGCGGTGCCGCTGCTGCGGCTGACCGGGCATCTGGCGCAGTTCGAGGCGTTCCTCCACGATGTCGCCGGCAATGTCTGGCTGTGGCTGCTGGCGTTCTGCCTCGGGCCATCGGTGGCGGCGATCGCGGCGGGCAGCGTCGGGCTGGGCATCGCCGCGACGCTGGCGGCGTCGCTGGTCGGTCGCGGCGGGCGTTTCCTCATCGTCGCACTGCTGCTCAAATATTACGGGCGCCATGCCGCGCTGTTGATCGATCGTTATTTTCATCTGGTCGCCGCCGGAATCGCGGTGCTGGCGCTTGGGTTCGTGGTGGTGCGCTATGCGATATGACCGGGCGGTACTGGGCGGCGCCGGCGCGCTGCTGACGATTCTGCCGCTGGCGTTGCTGGGCAGCGCGCTGGGCTTTCAATATCTCGGCGGCCTCGCGCCGTGCGAAATGTGCATGTGGCAGCGCTGGGCGCTGGTCGGCGCGCTGGTGTTCGCCACCGCCGGCTGGATGGGCTTTCGGTCCGGCACGGCGCGGCCCTTGTTCATGCTGGCGGCGCTCGCCGTGCTCGCTGGCGCCGGCATCGCCGCCTTTCATGTCGGCGTCGAGCAGCATTGGTGGAAGGGCATCACCCGCTGCGCTGCCGCCGCCACCAGCGGATCGACCGCCGACATCATTTCCCAGGTCCTCGCCCAGCCGATGATCCGCTGCGACGCCATCGCCTGGTCGCTTTTCGGCATTTCCATGGCAGGATACAACGCGATCATCTCAGGGTTTGGCGGAGGCTATGCGCTATGGCGACTGATACGGCGGTAAGGCACCTACCCGAGAGACATTTGCCGGGCGATGCGCGCATCGACACGGCGCCGATGGTGCGGGTCAACCAGGCCGGCGAATATGGCGCGGCGCGCATCTATGCCGGACAATTGGCGGTGATGGGCCGGCGTTCGCGGGTATCCGGCGAAATCCGCCACATGGCGGCGCAGGAGCAGCGCCACCTCATCGCCTTCGATGCGCTGATGACCCGGCGCGGCGTCCGCCCGACGATCTTCTCGCCCGTTTGGCACGTCGCCGGCTATGCGCTGGGCGCGGCCACGGCGCTGCTCGGGCCAAAGGCCGCGATGGCCGCCACGGTCGCCGTCGAAACCGTCATCGACCAGCATTACGGCGAACAGGCCGAAGCCCTTGCCGGCGGCGCCGACCCCGAACTCGCGGCGATGGTCGATGACTTCCGCGCCGACGAAGTCGCCCACCGCGATACGGCGGCCAGCCACAGCGGCGAGAACGGCTTTCCGCTGATGCAGGCGATCATCCGCGCCGGCTGCCGCACGGCGATTGCGGTGGCAAAGCGGGTTTAGCGGGCGGGTTGGCGATGCCGGGTGGGTGTCGCCGCCATTCGAGGCGAAGAGAAGCCGCGAAGATTGGCCCGAAAGCGGACATGCCAAAGGCATTGTGATAACAACAGCCGAATGGCGAACCTCATTTTGACGACATTCGATCGGGTTTCTCAAATGCCGCGCGGCTACGTGCGTGACCTGCGTGTGCGTTGGGCGCTCGAAGAGGCAGGATTGCCCTATCGTGTGGAAAGCGTGCCATTCCGCGATCGCAGGCCCGAGCATTTCGCGCATCAGCCGTTTGGCCAAGTGCCTTGGCTCACCGATGGCGACATCTCGATCTTCGAGAGTGGCGCGATCCTGCTTCACCTCGGAGAACTGAGCAGCAAGCTGATGCCTGCCGAACCGCACGGGCGCAGCGCCGTCAAGGAATGGCTGTTCGCAGCGCTAGCTTCGGTCGAGGCTGCCAGCCAGCCATGGTCCTTCTTTGAATTTTCCGGTGAAACCGAAAAGACACCGATGCGGATGTTTTTCGATAGCTTTCTTGAGGCCCGGCTCAAGCACATGGACACGGTGATGACAGGGCGTGAATGGCTGGCAGGGTCGTTTTCGGTCGCTGACATCATGAAGGCTGATGTGCTTCGTCTCGTAGACCGGTTCAACGGATTGGCGGACTATGCGGCGTGTCGCGCGTACGTATCTCGGTCCACGTCGCGACCTGCATTCATCAAGGCGCATGCCGATCAGATGGCCCATTTTGCGGCCGCCGACTAGCAACCATGTGGCGCCGGAACCGCCATCGGCTGTTCGCCATTGGAAGCCAATCGTCTGTGCAATCTGCAATTTGAGCACACCCGAAGGGATGGCCCGCGCATCATCTCCCTGCCCCGGCGACGCAACGGCTTCGCCTGCCGCTCTCGGCTGGCAGGGCATGCAGCCGGGACCGGAGCTGTCCTACAGGCGCGCGGCCCGCTATCGATTTCGGCTTGGCTGCTCTTTCTCAGCACTGTTTGACAAATGCCTCGGTGCGCCAAAGGTCAGTCAAATCGGAAGGTCAGGAAAACGCCTCTTGGGGCTGACCTTCCAAATGAAAATCCAATGAAATCAATGCAGGTGAAACGTCGGTCTTTCCTGCAAAGTCGGGGTGCGACGCGCTTGCGTCGCGCCGGTCCGTCGCCGCAGCGCGACCGCTTCGACCGGGCGCGCCGTGCCTAGTTGCAAATCTCCGGCCGCAGGCGATAGCGTCCATCCTCGAAGCCGGTGAACATCTGCTGGACGGCCGGATGCTGGACGGGTTCGCCATCGGCGTCGAGAATCAGGTTCTGCTGGCTGACATAGGCGACATAGGCCGATTCATCGTTTTCGGCGAGAAGGTGGTAGAAGGGCTGGTCCTTCCTCGGCCGCACGCCTTCGGGGATGGCGTTCCACCATTCCTCGGTGTTGTTGAACACCGGATCGACATCGAAGATGACGCCGCGGAACGGGAACAGCCGGTGCCGCACGACATCGCCGATGGTGAACGACGCCGGGGTGGCGTTTTCCGCCGCTGCGACCACGCTGGCCGCCTTCCTGTCAAACATCCGCTCGATCATGCGCCTAAGCCTTTGCAACACACCCAAAGCAGCCTCCTGCTGCACACTATATAGGTACGGCGCACCTTGCGAAAAGAGTGTGGCTTCATGAAGGCTTGGCAACACGGCCACGCCTCGTCTATACGCCGCCACTTCGACCGGTCACGCCAACGCGACCAGCGCTTCAGGAGAGGTGCCAGAGTGGTCGATCGGGACGGTCTCGAAAACCGTTGTGCTCGCGAGAGTACCGTGGGTTCGAATCCCACCCTCTCCTCCAGCCCGCACACGTGCCATCGCCGATTTCCGTCGGATCTACAGCCCGATGCAGCGCCTTTCGGCAGCAGGGCCTAGCGGGTGGGCCGCGCCGACATGCGCGCCAGGACCTGCGCCGTAATGTCGAGCGAGCTGTCGTCGACATTGAGCACATATTCCCGTGCCAGCAGGATGGAGCATTTCTGCGCCTTTTCCTCCGCCATGATCGCGGGTGCGGCGGCGCG
>JANXVZ010000033.1 GCA_025351405.1 Sphingomonadales bacterium
ATCCGCATGCTCGGCGCCGGCGGATAGATATAGGTGTTGCGGACCATGAACTCCTTCAGCACGTCATTCTGGATGGTGCCGTCGAGCTTGGCCTGGTCGACGCCGGCTTCCTCTGCCGCGACGATGAAAAAGGCGAGGCACGGTATGACGGCGCCATTCATCGTCATGCTGACTGACATCTGGTCGAGCGGGATGCCACCGAAGAGGATTTTCATGTCCTCGACGCTGTCGATGGCGACCCCGGCCTTGCCGACATCGCCGGCGACGCGCGGATGGTCGCTGTCGTAACCGCGATGGGTGGCAAGATCGAATGCGACCGACAGGCCTTTCTGGCCGCCTGCCAGGTTGCGACGGTAAAAGGCATTTGACGCCTCGGCAGTGCTGAACCCGGCATATTGCCGCACCGTCCACGGCCGGCCTGCATACATGCTCGCGCGCACGCCGCGGGTAAACGGCGCAAAGCCGGGGAGGCCGGGATCGATGCCTTCGACATCGGCGGCGGTATACAGCGGCTTGACGTCGATGCCTTCCGGAGTCGCCCAGGTCAGGGTGCTCAGGTCTGCAGGACCCTTGACCTCCTTCGCCGCCATTTTCTGCCAGTCGTCCAGCGTGGGCTTGATCATGCGATGGTCCTTGGCCTTTGTCGGGCCTTTAAGGCGAAGGCGAGCGGTCACGTCAATCCGCCGGACGGTAGGCGATCGGGAACGCGGGGCGGTGCCCGGGCATTGTCATCCGTGTAGCCAAGGAAGAAAAATGGACGAAGAGCCCGAAGTTCTGACGACCACCGAAGCGCGCGCCGGGGTCGGTACCCATGTGGTTCGCTATGTATTGATCATTTCGGTGGTGCTCGCGGTCGGCGCAATGGTGGTGAGTTATCTCCATGCGCCGGTCGCCAGCCAGCAGGGTGCTGTCACCGGCAAGTGAATCTGGCCAGTGGCCGCAAGCATCACGCCGGTTATTCGGCGGCTTGGCGATGCGCTGGCTCGACCAGAGCCGTGCTGCCACCGGCCGATTCCAGAAGGCGCTTCTCCAATGCCCGCAGGCGCGCCGGACTGTCGATTTTCTGTCCGGTCAGGTCGGTCAGGTAAAACGTGTCCGTGGCACGCTCGCCATAGGTGGCGATATGCGCCGAATGGATGGTGACCTTGCTCTGGAACAGCGCATTGGTGAGAGCATAAAGCAACGCCGGGCGGTCGGCGGCGCCAACCTCCACCACCGTGTAGCGGTTCGACGCCTTGTTATCGATCAAGACACTCGGTTCGACGCGGAAGACTTCTGCCCGACGCCGTGCAAGGGGGCGTGCAGCCAGCCTGTCGGCCAGCCGCACCTTGCCCGTCAACACATCCTCGATGCAGCGTTTCAGTCGCGCCAGTTGCCCTGGCTCATCGAATGGCCTGCCGATCGGGTCGGCGACGACGAAATTGTCCATCGCCTGCCCATCGCGCGTGGTGTGGATACGCGCGTCGAGAATGTTGGCGCCGCCAAGCGAGATCGCGCCGGCAATCCGGTAGAACAGCCCGGGATGGTCGGCAGCATAAACGCTGACGAGCGTGGTACCGGATACGCTGTCCGGCACGCAGGCGATCGACAGGGGCGCTGAATCATTGTCGGCACCCGCAACCATCGCGGCATTGCCGGCCAGCGCCTCGGGAGGTTCGGCAATCCAGTAGCTGTCGGCAAAGCGCCGCGCATAGGCCTGAAAGCGCCTGGTATCCCATCCAAGCGCCGCCGCCAGGCCCTCCTGCTTGGCGGTAATCCGCTCGTTGCGGCCCTTCTGCTTGTGGCCGAGGCGCAGCACCTCCTCTGCGGCCTCATACAAGTCACGCAGCAACTGGCCCTTCCAGTTGTTCCAGACACCGGGACCGACGGCACGGATATCGACGATGGTGAGGATGAGCAGCAGGCGCAGTCGTTCGGGTGAAGCGACAATCTCGGCGAAATCGAGGATCGTCTTGAAATCGGCGAGATCGCGCTTGAAGGCGGTGTCCGACATCAACAGGTGGTAGCGAACCAGCCAGGCGACAGTATCGGTTTCAGCCGGGGTGAGACCCAGCCGCGGGCACAGCCGCAGCGCAATTTCGGCGCCCAGCTCGCTATGGTCGCCGCCCCGGCCCTTGGCGATGTCATGGAGCAGCACGGCGACATAGAGCACCCGGCGCGAGGCCAGTTGGGGGATAAGCTTGGTCGACAGCGGATGATCCGCCGCCAGCTTTCCCGCCTCGATCCGCGCGACGAGGCCTATGGCACGGATGGTGTGCTCATCCACCGTGTAATGGTGGTACATGTCATACTGCATCTGCGCCACCACCCGGCCGAAATCCGGAACGAACCGCCCGAAGACACTTGCCTCGTTCATCCAGCGCAGCATCGCTTCGGGGTCGTGACGCCCGGTCAGCACGTCGAGGAAAAAGCCATTGGCGCGGGCATCGGCGCGAATGGTTTCGTCGATAAGCCCCGAATCGCGCGCCGCCTGGCGCATGGCGAGCGGGTGAATCGTCAGCGCGTCGCGCTCCCCCAGCGCGAACATTTCCACAAGCCGCACCGGGTTGTCGCGAAAAAACCCGTCTGCCGGCACGCCGATCTGCCCTCGCCGCAACGTAAAGCCATTGAGCTTGCGCGGCTTGCGCGTGATCGTCGGCAGCCAGCTCGACTTGGCAAAGCTTTCATCGAGGTGCGCAAGGAACAATCCGGTGAGGTCGCCAACGGTGCGCGCCATCAGGAAATAATGCCGCATGAAACGTTCGACCGCCGACATGCCGCCGCGCTCGGCATATTTCAGCCGCGACGCCAGTTCTCGCTGGACGTCGAAGGTCAACCGCTCCTCGGCGCGGCCGGCGATATCGTGGAGGTGGATGCGAACCGCCCACAGGAAGCTCTCTGCCCGGCGGAACTGCCGCAGCTCGCTGGCGGTCAGCAACCCCTTGTCGACAAGTTCCGCCACCGTCTCGACCTGGTAGGAATATTTGCCGATCCAGTAGAGGGTGTGCAGATCGCGCAGCCCGCCCTTGCCTTCCTTCAGATTGGGCTCGACGACATAACGGCTGTCGCCCATGCGCTTGTGGCGTTCGTCACGCTCGGCCAGCTTTTCGGCGATGAAGGTGCGGGCAGTTCCGGCGACGACATCGCGTCGAAAACGCAACGCGGCCTCGTCGTACAAGGCCTGGTCGCCCCATACGAAACGGGCTTCCAGCATTGCAGTGCGGATGGTGATGTCGGCCTTGGCCATGCGCACCATGTCATCGAGCGACCGCGTCGCATGGCCGACCTTCAGCCCCAGGTCCCACAGCAGATACAGCATTGTCTCGATGACCTGTTCGCCCCAGGCGGTCTGCTTGTAGGGCGTGAGAAAAAGCAGGTCGACATCGGAAAACGGCGCCATCTGGCCACGGCCATAACCGCCGGTAGCAACGAGCGCGATGCGCTGCGACGAGGTACGGTTGGTCGCCGGATACAGTTCCGTGACGGTGCTGTCGTACAATATGCGCAGCAACTGATCGACCAGGAAGGCCTGCGCGCCGGCAAGCTCGATGCCCTTTGCCGGACTGTCATGAAGCCGGCGCTTAAGCTCCGCCCGCCCGGCGGCAAGCGCGTCGCGCAGGGTTTTTGCCAACAGCGCGCGGCGATCCTCGAAGCCCTTGGTCGTTACCATCGCCTCGGCAAGCGTGTCGGCAAGCGCTCGCCTGTCGATGACGGCACGGCGGTTGGGGATAGGGTCGGGGCGAGAGGCCATTCGCTACAGATACGCGGTGCGGCGCAGACACGCAAAGCATGGCTGTGCTTTCCCGCGGGACATGGCTCGTGGCGGTGGCGTGGCCGGCGATATGGTTGGCGGCTATGGTTGGCGGCGGGCGACGCGGCCGCTAAGACATGAGGATGGCGTCTGCCCCCGATCCCGCACGTTCCGAGCTGGAACGCCTTGCCCGTTCGGGCATCGACGCCTTGCGGCGCGGCGACGGCATCGCAGCGCGGTCAGCCTTTGACGCCGTCGTTGCCAGCGGACGGGCGACCCTCCAGATATTCCTGCTCCTGGCGCAGGCGTGCGAGATGCTGGGCGATGACGCCGCCGAGCACCGCGCGCTCGATGCGGTGCTCGGCGCCGATGGCCGCAATCCCCATGCGTTGGTGATGAAGGGCGATCTGTTTGCCGCCGCTGGCGACGACCGCGCCGCCGTCGGCTGGTATGGGCTGGCGCTTTCGTCGGTTGCGGGGGCCACGGGCCTGCCCGATGATCTCACACAGCGGTTGCGCCATGCCGAGGCGGCGCGCGCTGCCGCAGCAACGCGCTTTGCCGCCGCAATCGAGGCCGGGCTGGCGCGCGCCGGGGTGACGGCCCCGGAACCGAGGCTGGCGGAGGCACTGGCCATCCTTTCAGGCAACGCCCAGCCGCAATTGCAGCAGCCGACAAGCTTTTATTACCCGCGACTCCCGCAGATACCCTTTTACGACACCACGGATTTCGAATGGGTAGCCGCGCTGGAGGCCGCCGCCCCGGCGATTGCCGCCGAAGCGCTGGCCGTGCTCGCCGGCCGTGACGGCGTAGCGGCCTATGTCGAGGCCGACCCAAACCGCCCCAACCGTGGCCACAGCTTGCTCGGCGATCCCCGCTGGAGTGCCTTTCACCTATGGAAAGGTGGCGAACCGGTCACAGCCAATGCGGCGCGTTGCCCGGCAACGATCACCGCGCTGGCGGCGCTGCCCATCCCGCATATCCGTGCCCGTTCACCGATGGCACTGTTTTCGATCCTGGCGCCGCACACCCATATCCCGCCCCATCACGGTATGTTGAACACACGGCTGATATGTCACCTGCCGCTGGTGGTGCCGCCCCATTGCCGGCTGCGCGTCGGCAACGAGACCCGCAATGTCGAAGCCGGCAAGATGCTGATATTCGATGACAGCATCGAGCATGAAGCATGGAACGACAGCGACGAGCCGCGGGCCATCCTGTTGTTCGAGGTGTGGCGACCCGAGCTGTCGGGCACCGAGATCAAGGCCTTGACGGCCATTTTCGAGTCGGTGGGAGATTATGGGACCGAGGACTGACCTTACCCTGCGCCCCTAGTCTTCGCCAAGTGCCTTCAATTCCGCCAGCAGATCCAGCGCCTCGCGCGGCGTGATCGCATCGACATCGAGCCCCGCCAGCCGCAGCCGCAGCGGGTCGCCCGCCACCGCGGGCGCGGCGGCACCGAACAGCGGCAGGTCGGTCAATCCCGCCGCAAGACCGCCCGTGCGGTCGCGGTTGGCTTCCAACCGCGCCAGCACGCTTTTGGCGCGCGCCAGCACCGGCGTCGGCACCCCGGCCAACCGTGCCACGGCAAGGCCATAGCTCTTGTCCGCCGCTCCCGGAACCACTTCATGGAGGAAGACAAGTTCGCCCTTCCACTCGCGCACACGCACGGTGACGCTGTGCAAGCTGCGCAGTCGGCCCTTCAACGCCACCAGCTCATGATAATGCGTCGCGAACAGGCAGCGGCAGCAAAGATCGTCATGCACGACCTCGAGGACAGCCCAGGCAATCGCCAGCCCGTCGTAGGTACTGGTACCGCGACCGACCTCATCGAGGATGACCAGGCTGCGATCGGTGGCGCCCGACAGGATCGCTGCGGTCTCGACCATTTCGACCATGAAGGTCGATCGGCCTTGCGCCAGGTCATCGGCAGCGCCGACACGGCTGAACAGTCGATCGACGACGCCGATATGGGCGGCGCGCGCCGGCACGAAGCTGCCCGCCTGGGCAAGGACCGCAATCAACGCATTCTGGCGCAAGAAAGTCGATTTGCCGGCCATGTTGGGGCCTGTCACCAGCCACAGCCGTGCATCCGCCGACAGGTCGCAATCATTGGCGACGAACGCGCCCCTTGCCGCCTTGACCGCCGCCTCGACGACGGGATGTCGCCCCGCCTCGACACGGAATGCCGCGGTCGCATCGACCCGCGGGCGCACCCAGGCTTCCGCGGCCGCCAGCTCGGCGAGGGCAGCCGCAACATCAATTCGCGCCAGCGCCGCGGCGGTCTCGCTGATTGCCGCTGCCTCCCCCATGACGAGCCCGCGCAATTCCTCGAGATGCGCCGCTTCCGCCGCCAGCGCATGGTCTCCCGCCTGCGCAATGGTGGCGGCCAACGCCGCCAGTTCGACCGAGCCGAAACGCACGACGCCGGCCAGTGTCTGGCGATGGATCAATCCCGAATCGGGCCGCATCAACGGGTCGGCAAACCGCGCCGCGACTTCGATGTGATAGCCAAGGACATTATTATGGCGAACCTTCAGCGCCGCCACACCGGTGTCGGCGCGCAATCGCGTTTCCAGCCGCACAACCGCACTTCGCCCATCGCGCGCCGTTTCGCGCAGCGCATCAAGGGCGGCGTCATAACCGAGGGCAATGGCGCCCCCAGCCGCCGCGTCTGCAGGGGGTTCCGGTACGAGCGCCCGGCGTAGCGCCTCGACCAACGTAGCGTGCAAGCCGATGCGTGACAGGGTCTCTGTCAACAGCTCCGGCGGCCCCGCCAACGTCGACGCACCGGCCGCACGCAATGCTGTCTTCAGCGCCAGCGCCAGCTGCAGGCCGTCGCGAACGCTGCCAAGATCGCGCGGGCTCCAGCGCCCTACCGCCAGCCGCCCCAAGGCCCGCGCTGCATCGGGCATTGCCGCCAGCGCGTCGCGCACCCGGCGTCGCACCATGGTGTCTTGGCAAAACCACGCCACCAGATCGAGCCGGTCACCGATCCGCCCGGGGTCGGTCAACGGCGCCGCCAAATCATCGGCCAGCGTTCGTGCGCCTGCCGCCGTAACGGTACGGTCGATCGCGGCTTCAAGGCTGCCGGCCCTGCCTCCGCCCGCGCCGCGTGCCAGTTCAAGGCTTGTCCGTGTCGCTGCGTCGATCGCCATGGTGCTGCCGGGCAGTTCGGGCCGCGGCGGCGCCAGCAACGGCACCGCGCCGATCGCTGTCGCCTCGACATAGGCGAGCAGCGCCCCCGCGGCTGCCACCTCGGCAGGAGAAAACCGTCCGAAGCCATCGAGCGTCATCACCCCGAAACGCGCTTTCAGGCGCGATTCGCCGCGCGCCGGCGCAAATTCCACCGCCGGCCGCGGCGTGATTGCCAGGCCCGGTGCGCCCCAACCTTCGGGTGCGATCACCTCCGCCGGCGCCAGCCTTGCCAGCACCCCGGCAATCTCGCCCGGCGCACACGCCCGCGTTGCGAACACTCCGGTGGACAGGTCGCACCAGGCCATGCCTGCAGCACTGCCCGGCACCACCGCTGCCAGCCAGTTGGCGCGCTTCGGCTCCAGCAGCGCAACCTCGGTCAGCGTGCCCGCGGTGACGACCCGCGTAATGGCACGGGCGACAATGCTCTTGCCCGGTCGCTTGCGCGCTTCCGCAGGGTCTTCGATCTGCTCGGCGATGGCGACCCGATGGCCGCCGCGGATCAGCCGCGCCAGATAGCCATCGGCAGCATGGACCGGCACCCCGCACATCGGGATCGGCACGCCCAAATGCTCACCGCGCCTGGTCAATGCGATGTCGAGTGTCGCCGCCGCCGCGCCAGCGTCATCGAAAAACATCTCGTAGAAATCGCCCATGCGGAAGAACAGCAGGCAGTCCGGCACCTCTGCCTTCAACGCCAGATATTGCGCTATCATCGGAGAGGCCGGCGCATGTGCGGCAGGAGACTGCGGGATCATCGCCACGCTGGTAGCGGTATATGACGAACGGCGGAAGCGGGCGCGCTTATGACTTTCGCTTGCCGCGCGCCGCCTGCGCCCCCTATCAAGGCCCGAAGCAAGGAACCCATGATGGCCGACGACACAGCATCCGATTTTGGCGATCGCGAGGCGCTGGCCTTTCACCGCATGGGCCGGCCGGGCAAGATCGACATCATCGCATCCAAACCGATGGCTACCCAGCGCGACCTGAGCCTCGCCTACTCCCCGGGTGTCGCGGCACCGGTGCGGGCGATCGCCGCCGATCCGGATGCGGCATACGACTACACCATCAAGGGCAACCTGGTCGCGGTCATCTCCAACGGCACCGCCATCCTGGGGCTCGGCAACCTTGGCGCGCTGGCATCCAAGCCGGTGATGGAAGGCAAGGCCGTGCTTTTCAAGCGCTTTGCCGACATCGATTCGATCGACATCGAACTCGCGACGGAGGACGTCAACCGCTTCATCGATGCCGTGGAACTGATGGAGCCGACCTTTGGCGGCATCAACCTTGAAGACATCAAGGCGCCGGAATGTTTCATAATCGAGACAACGCTGAAGGAGCGGATGAACATCCCGGTCTTTCATGACGACCAGCATGGCACCGCGATCATCGCCGCCGCCGGCTTGCTTAACGCGCTCAGCCTGACCGGGCGCCGCGCCGAAGACGTCAAGATGGTGGTCAATGGCGCCGGTGCCGCGGCGATTGCCTGTACCGAGCTTATCAAGGCGATGGGCGTACGCACCGTGCTGATGTGCGACACCAAGGGCGTGATCTTCCAGGGCCGCACCGAGGGCATGAACCAATGGAAGTCTGCCCATGCCGCAATCACCGAGGACCGCACGCTGACCGAAGCGATGCGGGGCGCCGACGTGTTTCTCGGCCTTTCGCAGAAGGGCGCGGTCAACGCCGAGATGGTGGCGTCGATGGCGAGGAACCCGATCATTTTCGCCATGGCGAACCCCGATCCGGAGATTACCCCGGAGGAGGTTCTCGCCGTGCGCGACGATGCCATCATCGCCACCGGGCGCAGCGATTATCCCAACCAGGTCAATAATGTGCTGTGCTTCCCGTATCTGTTCCGGGGTGCGCTGGATGTGCGCGCGACGGCGATCAACGAGGAAATGAAGCTGGCGGCGGCGGAAGCGCTGGCGGCGCTGGCGCGGATGCAGGTCCCCGACGAGGTCGCCGCGGCATATGGCGGCAAGGCCCGTACCTTCGGCCCGGAATACATCATCCCCGCGCCGTTCGACCCGCGGTTGATCGAGGAAATTCCCACGGCTGTCGCCAAGGCGGCAATGGCGTCCGGCGTGGCACGCAAGCCCTTTTTCGACGAAGCCGCGTATCGCCAGCAGTTGCGCTCGCGCCTCAACCCGACCAACTCCATCCTCGCCAGCGCCGTCGAGGCAGCCAAGGCGCGACCGCGGCGCGCGGTATTTGCCGAAGGCGAGCAGGAGGTGGTGCTGCGCGCCGCCGTCAATTATCGCAATTCGGGCTATGGCGAGCCGGTGCTGGTCGGCCGTGAAGCCCCGATCCGCGAGGGCCTGGCCCGCATCGGCGTCCCCGATGTCGATTCGTACGAGATCCACAACAGCGCCATCAGCCCGCTGGTGCCGCGCATGGTCGAATATCTCTACACCCGGCTGCGACGGCGCGGCGCACTGCTTCGTGACGTCCAGCGCATGGTCAACCACGAACGCAATATCTTCAGTGCCTTGCTCGTCGAGCTTGGCGAGGCCGATGTGATGGTCACCGGCGTCACCCGGAACTTTGCCACCACCTACCGACAGGTCCGCCAGGTCATCGACCCTGCCACCGGGCATCGCCCGTTCGGCGTCCACATGGTCGTCGGCAAATCGGATACCATCTTCATTGCCGACACCACCGTCACCGAGCGCCCCGATGCAAAGCAACTTGCCGATATCGCCGAACAGACCGCAGCCGTTGCGCGCCGTCTCGGCCAGGAGCCGCGGGTGGCCTTTGTCAGCTACTCCAACTTCGGCAATCCCCCCGGCGAGATCGTCGGTGAATTGCGCGATGCAGTGAAACTGCTCGATGAACGCCGCGTCGGTTTTGAATATGAAGGCGAAATGTCGGCCGATGTGGCACTCAACCCCGCCATGCGAGCGCTGTATCCGTTCACCCGGCTTTCCAGCCCCGCAAACGTCCTGATCATGCCGGGGCTGCACTCTGCCAATATCGCCGCCAAGCTGCTGAAGGAACTGGCCGGCGGGCGTGTCATCGGGCCATTGCTGGTCAACATGGGGCGCCCCGTGCAGATCGCGCCGATGACCTCGACGGCGTCGGACCTCGTCACCATGGCCGTGCTCGCCTCCACCGGCGTGGTTTGCTGATGGGCAAGGCACACTGATGGCGACGCTGTTCTGCATCCACGGCATGTGGGCGACACCTTCGACCTGGACCGGTCTTCGGGCGCGACTTGAGGCCGCGGGACACAGCGTCCACACGCCGACGCTGCCCTTTCACGAACGCGACCCGCTGCTGCCCCCCCTGGCGGAACTGGGGCTGGTGACGGTCGAGGACTATGCCCGTTTCCTGGTTGCCGAGATCGCCCGATTGCCCGAACCGCCGGTCATCATCGGCCATTCGATGGGCGGGATGCTGGCGCAGATCGTGGCGGCGCGCTGCGAACACAAAGGCCTGGTGTTGCTGTCGACCGCGGCCACCGCCTCGACGCCGGCCTTCGGGATCGGGCCGGTGCGCAGCCTGCTTGGCGTCGTCACAAACTGGAACTGGTGGAAGGAACCTACCCTCATCGATGCCGACCGCGCGCGCTGGGGCATCTACAACGGCGTTCCAGACGATGTGACGACGCGCGAAATCGCTGGGCTGGTCTGGGATTCCGGCCGCGTTCTTGCCGAAATGGTGGTGCCGACGCTGTCCACCACAGGCGCCACCAAGGTCGATCATGCGCGCTTGCTGCGGCCCGCGCTGGTCATTGTCGGCAGCGACGATCGCGTCACCCCCACCGGCATTTCGCGCGCCACGGCGCGCCGTGTCGGCGGCACGGTCGATTATCACGAGATCGCCGGCGCCGGGCATTGGCTGTTCTGGGGCGACACCGAACGCCGGGTCGGCGACTATATCGAGGATTGGCTGACGCTTTTGCCGGCGGCGTGATGGAAGCCGTGGCTCTGCGCGCCGGTCTCGAGACCGAAGCCAGGCGGCTTGGTTTCACCGCCTTCGGCATTGCGGCCGCCGATGCCGCGCCGCAAGCCGGCAATCGCCTGCGCCAATGGATCGCCGAGGGCCACCATGGCGATATGCTGTGGATGGCCGATACCGTCGATCGCCGCGCCAGCCCGAGGGGGCTGTGGCCGGATGTCCAATCGATCATCATGCTGGGCACCAGCTATGCACCGGGGCTGGACCCCTTGCGCCACGCCGACCATCCGGAGGTGGGAGCCATATCGGTTTATGCGCTGGGCAGCGATTATCACGACACCATCAAGAAGCGCCTGAAGGCCTTGGCGCGCTGGCTGGTTGCGAATGCCGGCGGCGAACTGAAAGTCTTTGTCGATACCGCGCCGGTGATGGAAAAGCCGCTTGCCGCTGCCGCCGGGATCGGCTGGCAGGGCAAGCACAGCAACCTCGTCAGCCGCAGCGATGGCAGTTGGCTGCTCCTCGGCGCGCTGATGACGACACTGGCGATGCCGGTGGATGCGCCCCATGCAGACCGCTGCGGCAGTTGCACCCGCTGCCAGGCGGCCTGCCCGACCAACGCCTTCCCGGCACCCTATACCGTCGATGCGCGGCGCTGCATCTCGTACCTGACGATCGAGCACAAGGGGCCGATTCCGCATGAATTCCGCACCGCCATCGGCAACCGGATCTATGGCTGCGACGATTGCCTTGCCGTCTGCCCGTGGAATCGCTTTGCCAAGGCTGCGCGCGACCTCGCCTTCCAGCCCCGTGCCGAACTCACCACCGCGGCACTCGTCGACCTGCTGGCGCTCGATGACCGCGCGTTTCGGGAGGTGTTCGCCGGCTCGCCCATCAAACGCATCGGCCGCGACCGGCTGGTCCGCAACTGCCTGGTCGCCGCCGGCAATAGCGGCACTGAGGCGTTGCTGCCGGCGGTTGTCGCGCTTCTCGAGGATGCCGATCCCGCCGTCGCCGAAGCGGCCGCATGGGCGCAGGCGCAACTGCTTCGTCCGCAGGCAGGAGGTTAGCGCCGGGGCGGCGGTGCGTCCGACAAGGTCTTGTCCAGCCATTGGTCGTCAATCCGCGGGCCGCGCTCGCCGGCAGCACCACCACGCGCCACCGGATCGCGCGCCGGCGCCTCGGGTGCCGGTTCCTGCACCGCGTCGGGCACCGTCGTCTGCCCGGCATCGGGCGCCGGCGTCGCCTCGCTGCCATCGCCGGCGGTGATGCCATAAGCGGCGTCGTCGGGTTCGACGATCGGCGCATCGCCATTGTCGATGCTGGTAACCAGCGGTGCCGGCGGCGTGCCGCCGACGGCGCGTGCCATATAGGCAGCAAAGGCCCGGGCCGGCGCCCGCCCGCCCGCGAGGCCGGGAACGGCCTTGGCATCATCGCGGCCCATCCAGACCCCGGTGGTCAATTCGTTGGTGAAGCCGAGGAACCAGCCATCCTTGTTGGAGCTGGTAGTGCCGGTCTTGCCCGCCAGCGGCCGGCCGATCTGCGCCGCCTTGCCGGTGCCGGTCTCGACGGCTGCCTTCAGCAGATCGGTCATCTTTGCCGCAGTATCAGGCGCCGCAACGACCCGCGCCGGGTCGGACTCGCGCTGATACAGCACCCGGCCTGATGCGGTGGCGATGCGGGTTATGGCGTACGGCCTTGCCTCCGTGCCGGCAGCAGCGACGGTGGCATAGGCCTGGGTCATCTCCATCAGGGTCACCACCGAGGAGCCAAGCGCCATCGCGGGCCGGCGATCGACAGGTGTGGTGATGCCAAAGCGGCGCGCGACATTGGCGACGGTGTCAAAGCCGACCTTGTCCGCCAATTGCACGGCGACAGTGTTGATGGACAAGGCAAAGGCGTTGCGAACGCTGACCGGGCCCATGAAACGGCCATTGCTGTTGCGCGGGCTCCAGCCGTCGATGGTGACGGGCTCATCGGTGACAATGTCGTCGGGACCGACGCCGTCCTCGATCGCCGCCAGGTAGACGAACAGCTTGAATGACGATCCGGGTTGCCGGCGGGCCGCAACGGCGCGGTTGTAGTTCGACCGCACATAATCCCGCCCGCCGACCATCGCCTTGACAGCACCATCACGCGCCAGCGCCACAAGCGCACCCTGCGCCCCGACCGGCGTCTCGGCAGCAATTGCGGCTTCGGCTGCGGCTTGGCCTACGCGGTCGAGGGTGGTTGTCACTTGCAACGGCTCGACACTTTCGTCGGTAAGCTGTTCGACCTGGCTCAGCACCCAGTCGGTGAAGTACCGCACCCCGGCAGTGCGATCCTGCGCAACGAACCGCACTGCCGCCATGTCGGCGGCGGCACCCTCCGCCGGCGTGACGGCGCCCGAATCGACCATGGTAGCGATGACGGTATTGGCGCGTGAGCGGGCGGCTTCGGCGTCGGCGGACGGGGCATAGCGCGACGGCGCCTTGACCAGCCCCGCGATAACCGCAGCCTCCTCCAGGCTCAGCGTCGTCGCGGAATGGCCAAAGAACTTGCGGCTGGCGGCATCGATGCCGTACGCGCCGCCGCCGAAATAGACCCGGTTCAGATAAAGCTCGAGGATGGCATCCTTGGTGAACTTGCGCTCCAGCGCCAACGACAGCACGATCTCGCGCAGCTTGCGGCCAAAGGTCTTGTTCGACGTCAGAAAGACGTTGCGCGCAAGTTGCTGCGTGATCGTCGATGCGCCCTGGACGTTATGCCCGGCGCGCAGATTGGTCACAGCCGCGCGGGCGATGCCAAACGGATCGACGCCGGGGTGCATGCGGAATCGCCGGTCCTCGACCGCGATCATGGCGTTGGTCATGGTGCCTGGAATACGGGCATATGGCAGCCATTCGCCGTAACTCGGTCCCAGCGATACCAGGACGCTGTTGTCGGCCGCCTTGACCTCGACGGACTGGCCATTGGGCGAGCGCATCATCTCGTCGAAGCCCGGCAGCGTCGAATAGGCGATGCCGACGGCGACGATCAGCCCGATGATGCCGACGAGCGCGACAAGCAGCCCGGCCTTGAGGAGCCCGATCAGGAAACGCAACACGGCACCTTTTCTTGGGGGTGGCCGGCGCACAGGTGCCGGGCGGGATGGGGAGCGTGCCACTGCGGTGCCAGATAAGGCGCAATCGTCGCAGTCACAAGCCGGAGTTGCCACAGCCGCTGCAACCCGGGTCCTTGCCGAGCCGGACGGTGCGGACACGGGCGCCAAGTGCATCGTAGAGCAGCAACCGACCGGCAAGGCTTTCGCCGAAACCGACAATCTCGCGTAGCACTTCCATCGCCATCATCGCACCGATGATGCCGGTCAAAGGCCCCAGCACCCCGGCCTCGGCGCAGCTCTGGCCCGGGCGGTCCTGGACATCGCCGACAAGGCAGCGATAGCAGGGCCGGTCGGGTTGATAGCCGCGAAAGGTGGCGAGCTGGCCATCGAACGACCCGACCGCACCCGAAACCAGCGGGATCTCCAAGGCTTGCGCGGCGTCGCCGGTTGCCAGCCGCGTGGCAAAGCTGTCGCAGCCATCGGCGATGACCGTATGATCCGCCAGCAGCGACCGGGCGTTGCCGGCATCGAGCCGCTGCGCGATGGGGTGGACCACGACATGCGGGTTGAGCGCGTGAAGATGCCGGGCCGCAGCCTCGACCTTGGGTCGCGTCATGTCGCCAGTGGTGAACAGCACCTGCCGCTGCAGGTTCGACAGGGCAACCCGGTCGTCGTCGATGATGGTGATCCGCCCCACCCCGGCACCGGCCAGATACTGCAGGCAAGGGCTGCCCAACCCGCCGGCGCCGACGACGGCGACATTGGCGGCGCGAATCAGCGCCTGCCCGCGGCCACCCACCTCGCGCAGCACAAGGTGGCGCGCATAGCGGTCGAGCTCATCGTCGGAAAGTTCGGTCATGCACCCGTCGAGCCAAAGCCCCCCGACCCCCGGTCGGTCGCATCAAGGCTGGCAACCGCAACCAGCCGCGCCCGCGTCACGGCTGCCGGCACCAGCTGGGCGATACGCATCCCCGGCTCGATGACGAACGGCCGCGAGCCGAGGTTGATCAGCAGCACCTTCAGTTCGCCGCGATAGTCACTGTCGATGGTGCCGGGTGCATTGGCAACGGTGACGCCGTTCTTTGCTGCCAACCCCGATCGTGGCCGGACCTGGACTTCGAAACCCGGCGGAATCGCCATGGCAATTCCGGTCGGCACGGCGCTGCGATCGCCGGGGGACAGAGTCATCGGTGCGGGGATGGCAGCCACCACATCCATTCCGGCGGCACCATCGGTCGCATAGGCGGGGAGCGGCAGGCCCTTGCCGTGCGGCAGGACATGAACGGCAATTTCGATCTCAGAGGGCATCGATTATCCTTGCAACGAGCCGCGCCGCGACATCGGCCTTGGCCATGGCACCCCAATGTTCGGCGCCATCGGCGGTGACGAGATGGACGTCGGTGGCATCGGCCCCGAAAATGCCTTCGGAAACGTCGTTGGCGACAATCCAGTCGGCACCCTTTCGCAGGCGCTTGGCAGTGGCGGCGGCGATCAGGTCACCGGTTTCGGCGGCAAAGCCCACCACCAGCTGCGGGCGGCGGCGGCCGTGCGCCAGGCCGTGGAGAATGTCGGGGTTTTCGACAAGGTGGATCGGGGCTGGTGTCTCGCCAGCCACTTTCTTGCGTTTGGTGGCCGCGACATCGGCACGCCAGTCCGCCACCGCTGCCACCATCACCGCAACATCGGCTGGCAGGGCCGCCTCAACCGCCGCTGCCATGTCGAGCGCGGTGACAACATCGACCCGGGTTACCCCGGCGGGGGTCGCCAAGCCGACCGGACCTGCCACCAGCGTTACCCGGGCACCCTCGGCCGCCAGCGCTGCGGCGATGGCAAACCCCTGCTTGCCCGATGAGCGATTGCCGAGATAGCGCACCGGATCGAGCGGTTCATGCGTCGGCCCGGCGGTGACCAGCGCATGCTTGCCCGCCAGCTGATGAGATTTGGGCGCCAGCGCCGCGACAATCGCGCCGACGATCGCCGGGACCTGCGGCAACCGCCCCGGGCCGAACTCACCGCACGCCATCTCGCCTTCGTCGGGGCTCATCACCGTCACGCCATCGTCGCGCAGCATCGCGACGTTGCGCTGCGTCGCCGCGTGCAGCCACATCCGCACGTTCATCGCCGGCACCATCAGCACCGGCGTATCGGTTGCCAGCAGCAATGTCGCGGCAAGGTCGTCGGCCATACCCGCCGCCGCCCGCGCCATCAGGTCCGCCGTCGCCGGGCAGACGACCACCAGGTCGGCCGAACGGCTCAGCGCGATGTGACCCATACTGGCTTCGTCCTCCAGGTCCCACAACGACGTCCGGACCTTGGCCTCCGCCAGTGCGCCAAGGCTGAGCGGTGTCACGAAGCGCGCACCGCCCTCCGTCAGCACCGGCGTGACGCGCGCGCCGGCCCGGCGCAGTTCGCGCACCAGTTCAAGCGATTTGTACGCAGCGATGCCGCCGCCAACGATCAGGAGGATGGTCTTGCCTTGCATCCTCTCCCCCTTAGCCGGGGTTACGGCTGCTTGGAATAGAGCGCCTTGCGCATCAGCCGAACCAGAATACCAGCGTCGCCCCCACCCCGGCCATCAGCGGCAGCCACCAGCCGCTCCAGCCTGCACGGCGTACCGGCAGCGGTGCCAGGGGTGGCAACGGTGGCGCGGCGCCCTCGATCGGCACCCGGTCGATAAGCTGGCGCAGCACGCGCGGCAGTTCGGCCAGCGCCTTGAGGTTGAGCATCAGGCCATCGGCAATGCGCGCTTCCGGGCCCAGCTCGTCGCGCACCCAATCGCGCACATAGGGCTCGGCAACCTCCCACATGTTGACATGCGGATCGAGCGTCAGCGCCACGCCTTCGACCATCACCATGGTCTTTTGCAACAGCAACAGGTGCGGCTGCACCGCCATGTCGAAGCTGCGGGTGATGGCGAACAGGCCGTCGAGCAGTTGCGTGATATTCACATCCTTGGCGCGCTTGCCGCGGATCGGCTCGCCGACGGCGCGCAAGGCCGTGGCAAAGGCGCTGACATTGTGATGCCCGGGCACATAGCCTGCCTCGAAATGAATTTCGGCGACGCGTTTGTAGTTGCCGGTGACCAGGCCGTATAAAATCTCGGCCAGATACATCCGCGCGCGGCGATTGATCCGGCCCATGATGCCGAAATCGATGACACCAAGCCGCGCCTCATGGCCATCGCGCGGCGGAATGACGAACAGATTGCCCTGGTGGAGATCGGCGTGGAAGAACCCCTGTGCGATCGCCTGGGCGAGGAAGCCATTGACCAGCACGACCGCCAGCTTGCGCCGGTCGAAATCGAGCGCCGCCAACGCTTCGCTGTCGTTCATCTTGATGCCGTCGATCCAGTCGATGACCAGCGTCCGGCGTGACGAGCGCGCCCAGTCGATGCCGGGGACGATGAAATCCGGCTCGCCCTCGAGCGTTTCCGCCAGTTCCGACGCCGATGCCGCCTCACGCCGCAAATCCAGTTCGGCATCGGTCCAGCCCTTGAAGGTGGCGATGACGGCGCGTGGCCGCAGCCGGGCAAATTCACCCCCCAGGGTCTCGATATAGCCGGCGCCCCATTCATAGGTTTCGATGTCGCGGGCCAGCTTCTCCTCGATACCCGGGCGCAGCATCTTGATGGCGACCTGGCGGCCTTCGGTGGTAAGGCCGCGATGCACCTGCGCCATCGAGGCAGCACCGACCGCGACGGGGTCGATGGACTGGAACCGATCCTGCCAGCGCCCTCCCAGTCCGGCATTGAGGCTGTCCTCCAAAGCGCTGAACGGCAGCGGCGGCAGCGAATCCTGCAGGCGGACAAGGTCCATCGCGGCCTCCGGTCCGATGAGATCGGGGCGCGTTGCCAACGCCTGGCCAAGCTTGATCGCGGCGGGACCGACCGCACCGAGACCAGCGGCGAAATCCGGCGTTTCCGGCGCGCCGGTGCCGATCCGCGACACCCGCGCAATGATGCGAAGCGCACGCGGAGCCCGGACACTCTCGAAAGGACGCAGTGCGCCATGCCGGGCCAGACGGCGGCCCCAGACAAGCATCCGCCAGATGTGAACAACAGTCGCGGTCATGAAGCGATCAGATCTTCCAGCCGCTGTGGATGGCAACCAGCCCGCCCAGGATGGCGCGCGACTTGACCCGGGTGAAGCCTGCTGCCTCGATCATCTGCGAAAACGCCGCCATTTTGGGGAAACGCCGGATCGATTCGATGAGGTAGCGATAGCTTTCGGCATCGCCGGCGATGGCCTTGCCGATGCGGGGAACGATCTTTTCCGAATAGGCATCGTAGATCTGCCCGAACCCCGGCCACTCGGTCGTCGAAAATTCGAGGCAGAAGAACCGCCCGCCAAAGCCGAGCACGCGATGGGCCTCCTTCAGCGCCGCCGGGATATCGGTGACGTTGCGGATGCCGAACGCGATCGTATAGGCATCGAAGCTGCGGTCGGGGAATGACAGCGTCTCGGCATTCTCCTCGCGCCAGACAAGGCTGGTCAGCCCGCGCTTGGCGGCGCGTTCGATGCCGACGTCGAGCATGGCGGGGTTGATGTCGGCGACCGTCACATCGGCGCCTTTTTCGGCCATGCGGAAAGCGATATCGCCGGTGCCGCCGGCCATGTCGAGGATGCGCTCGCCGGCACGGGGTTTGACGCCGCGAACGAAATCATCCTTCCACAGCCGGTGCATCCCCGCCGACATCAGGTCGTTCATTATGTCGTAGCGCCGCGCCACCGAGGCAAACACCTCGCCGACACGTCGGGTCTTTTCGGCAGGCGCCACGTCCTCATAGCCGAAGCTGACGGTATCGTTGGTCACAGGCGGCAGCGCTCCTTTGTCGCCGCACCCCTAGCTTGGCCTTGGCGCAACGGCAAACGCGCCATATGTCGCTAGCTATGGCTTGCAGCGTCGCCGGCAGCATCTAGCGCCCTTTCCATTGCATGCGGAGACCCGATGCCCGAACTTCCAGAAGTCGAAACGGTCATGCGCGGGCTCACCCCGGCCTGGGTCGGGCAACGGTTCACCCGCGTCATCCTCAACCGGCAGGATCTGCGGCGGCCGTTTCCGCAGGATCTTGGCCAGCGCCTGACCGGGGCGACCGTCACCGCCTGCCGTCGCCGCGCCAAATACGGCCTGGTCGATACCGATCGCGGCGACACGCTGATCCTGCACCTCGGCATGTCGGGGCGAATGCGGCTCGATCCGGCGGCGCTGCAAAAACACGACCATGTGGTGTTCGAGACGGGCAATGGCCGCGTCGTGGCGTTCAACGATGCGCGGCGCTTCGGTTCGCTCGATCTTGTCGCGACAGTCGCGGCGGCGGACCATCCCTTGCTCGCCGGCCTTGGCCCCGAACCCCTGGGGCCGGGCTTTGGCCTGCCACTTCTGCAGCGTGGCTTTGCCGGGCGGGTGGCGCCGGCCAAGGCGTTGCTGCTCGACCAGCGCATGGTCGCCGGCCTGGGCAACATATACGTCTGCGAAGCGCTTTTCCGCAGCGGCATCCACCCGGCGCGCGCCGGCGGCGATGTGGCGAGGTCGCAGTTGAAGGCGCTCGCGGCAGCGGTGCCGGCGGTGCTCGAGGAAGCCATCCAGGCCGGGGGTTCGTCGTTGCGCGACCATGCGGCTCCCGATGGCACGCTCGGTTATTTCCAGAAGGGTTTCCAGGTTTACGGCCAGGAGGGCGAACCATGCCAGACCTGTGGCAGCGCGGTCGAGCGAATCACCCAATCGGGGCGGTCCAGCTTCTTTTGCCCCCGGTGCCAGAGATGATCGCGGCACGCCGCTGCCCGCCCCTGTGCGGGTCAAATTCATCAATATCTTGACCGGAACCCCCGACACGCTTATGCGGCACGGCTTCCGATGCGGGTAACCCTTGCATCGATACCGGTCATGTGCCGGGACACCGGCAACATTCTGACGAGAGTTCAAGGACAACCATGGCCAATACGCCCCAGGCTGAAAAGCGCATCCGCCGCAACGATCGCCGTGCTGCGATCAACAAGGCGCGGGTCAGCCGCATCCGCACCTTCGTCAAGAAGACCGAGTCGACCCTCGCTGCAGGCGACGCCGAAGCTGCTGCCAAGGCCTTGCTCGCCGCCCAGCCCGAAATGATGCGCGGCGTTGCCAAGGGCGTTTTCCACAAGAACACGATCTCGCGCAAGATTTCGCGCCTCGCCAAGCGTGTCAAAGCCCTCGCGGCTGCAGCGACCGCCTGACGCGACCGCGGCTGCCGGCAATCGGCCGCCGGAATTAACCGATTTGAATGATATCGAACCGCCGGGGCCCTGCCTCGGCGGTTTCTTTTGCGTGCGGTTGGGGCGATCATTTCGCCTGCAAGGTCGACAGCGTCGAGTCGCTGCGCCGATCGAGACTGTTACGGTTGCGTGAATCGTTCTTGACGCTCGGTGCAGCGCAGGCGGCGGCGTCGGCAGTGTGGCAGGCGCTGGCACATTTTGCGAATCGGCGGACCGTCGGATAACTCGCGACCGCAGTGAATCCAGAGGCTTGTACGGACGCTTGCTGGCATTCGTCACCAAAGTGTCACGCCCGCGTCACGGAAATACAGCGTGTTGACCTACTGAACGGGCGAATTGGCGCAATGCCGTGTCAACGCATTTATTTCAGTTCTGCGCAGATTCTCTCGCTTGATTGGCAGTGCCCGGCTTGCTTATCTGAGCCTCGGTTTCGCGCTGCTGACGCTGTCCTGCGTCCTCCAGCCCGGTCGAACGCAACGTTAATCGTCTCATGTGGCCGTCGGCCGCGTGCGAGGAGGATTTTGCCTCTCGAACGGCGCTGGAACGACAAGGGCCCAGCACTGGCGCAGGGTTGCGGTGGTGTTGGTAAGGCACGGTGCTGATCGCGGGATCGGTCCGGCAGTCAGGAATGGCGAAGCAGGCATCGCACGCAGCCAGATTGTTGCCGGGCGAACGATTCGAGATCGGTGGTGGAGCGGCCTGGGTCGGCCCGACACGAACCGGCGACGGAGCAACCGGCACCGGGCAGCCTCGCGCAGCCCGGAAGACCGGAGGACATGATGTGCGATGGCCGATGCCCAACGGGCGCCGGCCGGACGCCAAGGGGAGGCAAGGACGTTGAGTGCATCATCGGCTACTTCGGCCATGCGACCGGCGGCAGCGCCGTCCGGTGCTGCGCTGGGCACCCTGCCGAGCGGCACTGCCGCCCTGCGCAGCCCGGGCTGGACCGGCGAGCGAGTCGTAGCCCGTCCCGTCCAGACCGAACCGTGCAGCGATGCCGGCGCCTGGGCGCGGGTGCGCTCGGCGATTCGCGCCGAGACCGGCGACCGCATGTTCGAGACATGGCTCGCCCCCTTGCGCCTTGTCGCCACCGCCGGCGACAGCGTTGCACTTTCCGCCCCCAGCCCCTTCCTTGCCGACTGGGTGGCCCAGCATTTTGCCGATAAATTGCGCCAGCATTGGCAGATCGCCCGGCCCGGCACGCGGCAAGTCACGCTGAGCGTTGTCGCGAGCGATCTGCCCGCCGAGAACGCAGTCGACAGCACGGTTGCCAGCGGGGTTGCCGGCATGGTTGCAGTGGCTGCGCCGGCGGCGCCGCTGTCCGCCCCCGTCGAGCATCGCTACAGCTTCGACAACTTCATCGTCGGCAAGTCGAATGAGCTCGCTTACAACGCTTCGCAGGCCGTGGCGGAGCCGGGCCCTCTCGGCTTCAACCCACTGTTCCTCCACGGCACCACCGGGCTGGGCAAGACGCATCTGATGCACGCCATCGGCAATGCCTTCCTCGCCCGCCAGCCCGACGCCAAGGTGGCGTATCTGTCCGCTGAAAAGTTCATGGTCGAATTCCTCGCCGCGCTGCGCGCCAAGGACACGATTGCCTTCAAGCAGCGGCTGCGCTCGGTCGATCTCCTGATGATCGACGACGTCCAGTTCATCGCCGGCAAGGAATCGACCCAGGAAGAGTTCTTCCATACCATGAACGAAATCATCAGCGCCGGAAAACGCCTGGTGATCACCGCCGATCGCAGCCCGCAGAACCTCGAAGGTATCCAGGAACGCATCCTGTCGCGCATGGCGTGGGGGCTGGTGGCCGACATCAACCCCGCCGACTACGAACTGCGCCTCAATATCCTTCACGCCAAGCTCGCGGGCATGCCGCAGGGCATCGCCGTACCCGACGAAGTCATCGAGTTCCTGGCGCGCAAGATCACCGCCAACGTCCGCGAGCTCGAAGGCGCCCTGAACCGGGTCATCGCCTATGCCGCGCTGGTCAACCGCCCTGTGACGCTCGAATTCACGCGCGAAACCCTCGCCGACCTTTTGCGCGCCCATGAGAAAAAGCTGACCATCGATGATATCCAGCGCAAGGTTGCGGAACATTATCACCTGAAGCTGTCGGACATGATGTCCGCGCGCCGCGCCCGCGAGGTCGCCCGCCCGCGCCAGGTGGCGATGTACCTCGCCAAAAAACTCACCCCCCGTTCGCTGCCCGAAATCGGCCGCCGCTTTGGCAACCGCGACCACACGACCGTCATGCACGCCGTCAAGCGCATCGAAGAGCTGCGTGCCGCCGACCGCGAACTCGACAGCGACGTGATGCAGTTGACCCGGCTGCTCGACGCGTAAGCGCCGAATGGCCTGTGGCGTCACCGCGATCAGTCCCCGCGGCGTGCCCGTGGCGCCATCCACAGCGGTCGTCGCCCGCCACAGGCGTTCGCTCGAGGGCCGAGGGCTGCGCCGCCAGAGGTGTGATTGCTACTGCAGCTTGAAAAAGCGCGACGGATCGGCATCACAAGGGAATTGCACGGCAACATCGTTGCGACCGGTGCCGCCGCCGGCGATGGTCAGGCAAAGCCCGCTCTGCAGGTTGACGAGGCGGAACAGCCCGTCGTCGCTGGGCGCGTAAAGCCAGCGGCGAGAGGGATCATTGTCGCAGGGGAATTGCACCGAAGGCGCGTTGCGGTCGCTGCGGCCGCCGGCGACGGTAAGGCACTGGCGGCTTTTGACGTTGCGGATCTTGACGACATTGCCCTCGACAGGCTCGATAGTCCATGCCCGCGACAAATCGGCGTCGCACAGGAATTGCACTGTCTGTTCGTTGCGGTTGGCGGTACCGCCGGCCGGGCTGAGGCACAGGCCGCTGTTGGCATTGGCGATCCGATGGCGGCCGGTTGGCGGGGGTGATGCGATGGCCGGCACCGTTGGCAGCAGGGCGGCGATCGTCGCTGAAGCGATAACAAGAACACGCAGGCTCGTCATAAGGTCTCCTCGTCTCTTGAAAGGATCCAAGCGGCCCGCGCGTTTCTCGTTGCCACCGACGTACAGCAATTCCTGCCGCCCTGGAATGCGCAAACCCGCCTTCCCCCTTTGCTATGGCGCCGGTTGGCTCTAACGCCTGTGGCGTGACTTCCACCACCACCCGCGGCGTTTACTGGATGATCGTCAGCTGCATCGCCTTTGCGTCGATGTGGGTGTTGATCCGCTATGCCTCGCGCAGCCTGCACGCCTTCGAGATCGTGTTCTTCAGGAACGCCATCGGCACATTGGTGCTCGTACCCATGCTGTTGCGAAACAGGGGGCTGTTGCGGGTCGATCGCTTCCCCATTCACATCCGGCGGGCGACATCGGGCTTTATCGCGACGATGGGCACCTTCTACGCCGTCGCCCATGCGCCACTGGCGACCGCGCTATCGATCAACTACACCGCGCCGCTGTTCGCCACCGCCGGCGCGGTGATCCTGCTGGGCGAAACCATCCGCGCCAGGCGTATCGCCGCTCTGGTCGTCGGCTTTGTCGGCATGCTGGTCGTGGTGCGGCCGGGCGCATTGCCGATGACCCCAGGTGTGATCGCGGCGATGGTCTCGGCGGTCTCTACCGCGTTTTCGATCATCGCCGTGCGCGCCCTGGTGAAATCCGATGACAGCCGCGCCGTTGCCGCCTGGAGTTTCATCCTGATGACCATCCCCAGCTTGATCGTCGCCAGTTTTGTGTGGACCTGGCCGCCGATGGCGATATGGCCGCTGCTGCTGGCGATCGGCGTGGCGGCGGCAATCGGTCAGTTGACCATGAGTCGCGCCTTTGCGCTCGCCGAAGCTTCGGCGATCCTGCCCTATGATTTCGTCCGCTTCGGGCTGGTCACCGTTGCCGGCATCGCGCTCTTTGGGGAACGCTACGACATGCTGACGCTGGTCGGCGGCGCACTTATCCTCGCCTCGACGATCTATCTCGCGCTGCGCGAGGCACAACTGGCACGGGCCGGGACGCCGACGCACGGCGAAGCCGAACGCGCGGTCGAAGCCGTCGACGCGGGTTGATCACATCTTGGCTTGCGGTCGGCCCTGCGGCTTTCCATAAGCAGGGAAATCATTGGGGAGTCGAACATGAAGCTGAACGGTTGTGCTGCGGTCGTCACCGGCGGCGCGTCGGGCCTTGGCGAAGCCACTGCGCGGGCGCTGGCCGCTGAAGGGGTCAAGGTCGCCATCTTCGACATGAACGCCGACAAGGGAGAAGCGGTCGCCGCCGACATCGGCGGGGTGTTCTGCCACGTCAACGTCACCAGCGACGAATCGGTCGATGCCGGCTTTGCCAAGGCACGCGCCGCCCATGGCCAGGAGCGTATCCTCATCAACTGCGCCGGCACCGGCAATGCCGCAAAGACTGCGGGCCGCAGCCGCGAAACCGGTGAAATCAAGCATTTCCCGCTCGATGCCTTCAACATGATCATCCAGATCAACCTCGTCGGCACCTTCCGCTGCATCGCCAAGTCGGCGGCCGGCATGCTGACCCTCGAACCGATGGACGACGGCGAGCGCGGTGCCATCGTCAACACGGCATCGGTGGCGGCCGAGGACGGCCAGATGGGCCAGGCGGCGTACAGCGCCTCCAAGGGCGGCGTCGTCGGCATGACGCTTCCGATCGCCCGCGACCTGATGAGCGAGGGTATTCGCGTCAACACCATCCTGCCCGGCATCTTCAACACGCCGCTGATGAACGGCGCGCCCCAGAACGTGAAGGATGCGCTGGCGGCCTCGGTGCCGTTCCCCAAGCGTCTCGGCCATCCGGCGGAATATGCATCGCTGGCGGTCGAGATGTGCCGCAACAGCTATTTCAACGGCGAGGACGTCCGCATCGATGGCGGCATCCGCATGGCGCCGCGTTGACGCCGGAAGCCGTCACCTGCGGTTGACTCCCCGGGGTCAGTGAATAGCATCGCAGTCGTAACAATCGGGAGACATGCCGTGGCGCACAAGTTCGAGATATACAAGGACAAGGCCGGCGAGTTTCGCGTCCGCTTCAAATACAACAGTGAAACGATGTTTTCGACCGAAGGCTATAGTTCCAAGGCGTCGGCCGTGAACGCCATCGAGTCGATCCAGAAAAATGGCCCCGGCGCGCCGATCGAAGACAATAGCTGAAGCCACCCTGACCCCGGGCGCGCCAAGGCCCTCGACAGACGCTTCGTGCCGGGGTCAATTGGCGCCATGAACAAAACGGCGCGCCCTCCTGCCCATCCCGTTGAGCGCCCCGCCGACCGGGCGGACGTTCGCTACCTCGGTCGCCTGCTCGGCGATGTCATCCGTACGCAGGAAGGCGCCGCCGTCTTCGACGCGATCGAGGGCGTGCGCCAGGCCAGCGTCGCCGCGCACCGCGAACCTGGTGCCGATGCGACGGCGCGGCTCGGCAAGCGGCTTTCGCAACTGGGCCTCGCCGACACGCTTCGCTTCGTGCGCGGCTTCCTGCTGTTCTCGTTGCTCGCCAACCTTGCCGAAGATCGCCACAACACGCCGGCCAGCGAGCGCGCCGCGACCCTGGCCGGCGCCATCGACACTCTCGCCACCGTCGGGGTCGACCGGGCGCGTGTCGTCGAACTGCTCGAAGGCGCGCTGATTGCGCCCGTGCTCACCGCCCATCCGACCGAGGTGCGGCGCAAGAGCATGATCGACCGCGAAGCGACGATCACCGCGCTTATGGCGGCGTGTTCGAACGGCTTTTGCGACCTGGGCACCGAAGCCGAGTTGATCCGCCAGATAACCATATTGTGGCAGACCCGCCCGCTGCGCGCCGTGCGGCCCGTGGTTGCCGACGAGATCGAAACCGCGGTATCCTATCTTGGCAACAGCTTCCTGCCCGTGCTGCCCGAACTCCACGCCCGGTGGGAAGCGTTGACCGGAGCTACCCTGCCGCCGTTTCTGCGCCCGGGAAGCTGGATCGGGGGAGACCGTGACGGCAATCCCAATGTCAACGCGGCAACGCTGGAGACGGCGCTGTCCCGCCAGGCCGCCGTCGCCATCGGGCACTATCTCGTCGAATTGAATGCGCTGGGCGCCGAGTTGTCGATGTCATCGGCCAGCGTCGCGGTCAGCCCGGCACTCGCTGCCCTTGCCGATCACAGTGGCGATACCGCCCCAAGCCGCGCCGACGAGCCCTATCGCCGCGCATTGACCGGCATTTATGCCCGGACCGCTGCAAGTTTTCGCAATCTGACCGGGCGCGGCGCCCCTTTGGCACCGCTTGTCAACGGCACTCCCTACCATCGCGCCGACGACTTGCTTGCCGATCTGGAGGTCGTCGCCGCCTCGCTCGAGGCACATGGCGGCAAAGTCATGGTCGGGACCCGCCTCGACCGCCTCATCCGCGCCGTTCGCATCTTCGGTTTTCACCTTGCGACGCTCGACTTGCGCCAGAACGCCGATGTTCACGCCCGGGTCATCGCCGAACTGCTTTCCGTCGCCGGGGTGACCTTGGACTATGAGCGCCTTGGCGACGTCGAACGCGTTACGCTGCTGGGCCAGGAACTGGCCAAGCCGCGCCTGCTGTTCAACCCGTTCTCAAGCTATACTGATGAAACACTTGGTGAAATTGCCATATTGCGTGCCGCCGCCGCTGCGCACGCCCGCTTCGGCCCAAACGTCATCCGTGCCTATATCGTATCGAAGACCAGCGGCGTCTCCAACCTCCTCGAAGTCTATGTGCTGCTCAAGGAAGTCGGCCTCTATATCCCCGGCGATCCCCCCTCATGCCCGGTGATGGCGGTGCCACTGTTCGAAACCATCGTCGACCTGGAGGCAGCGCCGCAGGTCATGGCCGATTTTCTCGATCGCCCCAAGGCGGCGGCGCTGGCGGCGGCGCGCGGCCACCAGGAAGTGATGATCGGCTATTCCGATTCGAACAAGGATGGCGGCTACCTCACCTCGAACTGGTCGCTCCACGAAGGCGCGCTGGCGCTCGGCGCGGTATTTTCGGAGCGCAACCTGCGCATGCAGCTTTTCCACGGCCGCGGCGGCGCGGTCGGGCGCGGCGGTGGCCCGGCGTTCGACGCGATCCGCGCCCAGCCGCCAGGAACGGTCCACGGCCGCATTCGCATCACCGAACAGGGCGAAGTCATCGCATCGAAATACGGGTCCCCGGCGATGGCGGAAACCAGCCTCGAAACCATGGCGGCAGCAACCGTGCTCGCCAGCCTTGAACCGCCGCTGCTCGCCGCCGCCGACTTTGCCCGCTTCCGTACCGCCATGGCGACCATCAGCGCCGACGCCTGCGCGCAGTATCGCGGGCTGGTTTACGAAACGCCGGGGTTCAATACCTTCTTTCGCGCTGCAACCCCCATCACTGAAATCGCCGAGCTGAAAATCGGCTCGCGTCCGGCATCACGCACCCGGTCGGACCGTATCGAGGACCTGCGCGCCATCCCCTGGGTTTTCAGTTGGGCGCAGGCGCGCATCATGCTGCCGGGCTGGTATGGCGCCGGACAGGCACTGGCGGATTTTGCCGACAAGGCGCTGCTCGCCGAAATGGTCGAGGCCTGGCCATTCCTCAAGGCGGCGCTATCCAACCTCGAAATGGTCCTGGCCAAATCCAACATGGGTGTCGCCAGCCGCTATGCGACGCTGGTGCCCGATGCAGCACTGCGCAAGGCCATATTCGGGACGATTTCGACCGGCTGGCAACGCACGCACGATACCCTTCTGGCGCTGACCGGCCAGGCCGAATTGCTCGACCGCCAGCCGGCGCTGGCACGATCAGTCAAGCTGCGGCTCCCCTATATCGACCCGCTCAACGAGTTGCAGATCGAATTGATCCGGAGGCGGCGCGGCGGCGATGACGATCCACGCATCGCCGAGGGCATCCACCTGACGATCAACGGCATCGCGGCGGGGCTGCGCAATTCGGGATAGGGTCCCCGCCTCACCCCGCGTCGATGGCCTTTGCCAGCGCAAAATCCCGTGCGCTCAATCCGCCGGCATCATGCGTCGTCAGCCGGATATCCACCTTGTTGTAGACGTTCGACCATTCAGGGTGATGATCGGCCTTCTCGGCAAGCAACGCCACGCGCGCCATGAAGCCAAAGGCCGCGACGAAGTCGACAAAGCGATACTGGCGGTCGATGCCGTCGCCATTGCGCGTCCAGCCCGGCACATCCGCCATCGCCGCGACAATTGCAGCCTCGTCCAATCTTGTCACCATCGTCCATCCTCGCCTAATCGCCGGCCGCACCCTATCCTGGTGCCATGACCCAGCATCTCGCACCTTCCCTCGCCGATATCGAGCGCCTGGCGCAAGCCGCGGTCGAGGCATTGCCGCAATTGTTCCGCGACCATCTCGCGCATGTTCTGCTCCGCATCGAGGATTTTCCCGACGACGAGGTCATTTCCGCGCTCGAACTGGAGAGCGAATGGGACCTGTTGGGGCTGTACCAGGGCCGCCATGTCGGCATGAAGGGCGACGAGCCATCCGGGGTGTTGCCCGACATGATTTTTCTTTACCGCCGACCGATGCTCGAACTCTGGTGCGACGGCGATGACAGTCTCGAGGCCATCGTCAGCCATGTGCTGGTCCATGAAGTCGGCCATCATTTCGGGCTCAGCGACGAGGCCATCGATTCGATCGAGGCATCGGTTGCGTGATGCGCTGGCGCACAGGCCCAAAACGGCTCCGCCGCCCATGCTCGTTGGCACAGGCGGCGGCTACCCTCCCCGGAATTGAAGCGGCCTAGAAGTTGACGCGGCCCGTCACGCCGAAATAGCGGTCGGCATCGCGCGGGATCTGATAGCGATAGGAACCACCCGGGCCACCATTGGTGATGGCGGCGGCAAAGCTCTGGTCGAGCAGGTTGCGGACCTGGACGGTGAGCTTGTACTTGTCATCCTTGTCCATGATCGAGGCGCTGAGGTTGACCAGGCCGTAACCGTGGATGGTGCCGGCGGCCCGCAAGATCGGATCCGGCGAGAACAGCGACAGTTCGCTCGACTGGTACGACGCCTGGGCGCCGAAGCCGAAATCAAAGGCGCCGCCGGTGCGGAAGCGATAATCGGCGCTGATGTTGCCCTTCCACTTTGGCGCAAAGCCCAGCGCCGTGCCTGGCGCAATGACCTGCGAGGGGTTGCCGCCCGGCGGCAACTTGAACTTGTCGACATGGGCATCGGTATAGGCAAGGCCGCCGGCAATGCTCAAATCGTCGAGCGGGCGATAGATCAGGTCGAGTTCACCGCCACGGGTCGAAACGTCGCCGGCATTGGTGAAACGAGTTACGACAACACCGCCGGCGAGATCCGGGTTATTGGCCTGGAAATTCTTGTACTTGGCAAGATATGCCGCAAGGTTGAGAACCAGCTTGCCGTCAAACAGCGTGTTCTTCAGGCCGACTTCATAGGCGTTCGACGTTTCTGCCGAGATGATGTTGGTGCCGGTCGCGGTCAGGTTGTAAAATACGTTGAAGGCCGGGCCCTTGTAGCCCCGCGAATAGGTCGCATACACGGTCGAATTGTGGACGATGTCGTACTGGACGCCGGCCTTGCCCGAGAAATTCTCGTTGGTGGCGCGGGCGCGGAAGGGGACGCCGTTCGAGACGCCGCCGCCAAGACCGCCGTTGTTGACGCCCTGGTCGAAGCTCGGCTGGATGCCGGGGCCAGCGAGCGTCGTCACCCGGCTGTGAAAGACATCGAGCTGATCGATGGTGTAACGCGCGCCACCGATAAGGCGGAAGTTGTCCGAAATATCGAGCGTGCCCTGGCCAAAGATCGCCATGTTCTTGAACACCGAGCCGAAATCCGCCGTCCCGGTGGGGAAGGTCGACGGGTTGGCCAGCGGACTGGTGCACGGCGTCAGCACGCCGGCGGGCAACACGGCGCCGGTGCGGGCGGTGCAGACCTGGTCATTGCGGGTGAAGATACGCTCCGACTCGGCGCGCGAATAATAGGCACCGACGACATAGTTGAAGAACTGCTTGCCCGGCGACGTCAGCCGCAGTTCCTGGCTGAAGGTGTTGCCGGTTTGCGGGCCAAAATCATGGAGCTGGTTGAAGCCGATATAGGCCTGCGGCAGGAAATCGCCGTCGCGGATTTCGGTATTCTTGTAGTCGCGGAAGGCGGTGATCGAGGTGACGGTGTTGTCGCCAAGTTCGACATCGGCCTGCAACGAGAAGCCATAGCCGGTTTCATCGGTGTGGGTGACGAGGTTCTGGCTGATGGCGCGGGTATCCACGCCCTGCAACGTTGGCAGCACCGTCTGGATCAGCGCCAGGTTGGCGGTGTTGACCGCACCAGTGCCCGTCAGCGGCGCGCCGGCGATGACTTCGCCGCAGCAATCATCCTTGTTCTTGTGATAATCGGCGATGAAGGTCAGCTTGACGGTTTCGCTGGCATCGGCCTCGATGATGCCGCGGGCACCATAATGCTCAAAGCCGTTGACCCGGCGGTTGACGCCCGGTGCCTGGTTGAAGATGTTCCCGTCGTATTTGTCGTAGAAGCCGGTCAGGCGGGTGCGAATGTTCTGGCCAAGCGGCACATCGAGCGCCGCCTTGGCGCGATATTCATTGCCGTTGTCGAAGAAGAAGCCGGCTTCGACGCTGCCACCAAGTTCGCGGGCCGGGCGCTTTGAAATGATATTGATGACGCCGGCGCTGGCGTTCTTGCCGAACAGCGTGCCCTGCGGGCCGCGCAGCACTTCGATGCGCTCGATATCGACGAGATCTGAAAAGGCTTCACCGGCGCGGCTGTAGACGACGCCGTCGAGGACGGTGGAAACCGAAGGCTCCCCCGCGATGGAGAAGGTGGCGGTGCCGACGCCGCGCAGGAACAACGACTGGTTGAGCGTCGTGCCCGATTTGAGGAAGTTCAAGGACGGCACCAGATATTGGGCGCCTTCGAGGCTGACCTTGCCCTGAGCGGCGAGGGCGTCACCCGATACGACAGACACGGCGACCGGGACATCCTGCAGGCGCTCCGAACGCTTCTGGGCAGTAACGATGATTTCGTCAGGCTCGGCAGCTGCGGCAACGGCCGGTGCAGCAGCAGTCTGAGCGAAAAGCGGCGCCGCCTGCGCAACGCTGAACAACACGGCAGAGCCGAGAAGCATGGAACGGATCATTGTCACTCCCAAGGAATTCTTCCGCCACCATTGCAGCGACATGCCATCGGTATTTCACCCAACAGTCATGCGACGCTCAAGAAAGCCTTTCTTGGCCATGGTCAATCGGTGCGGAAGCGATGACGCGGCAGGTGTTGCATGGCGGCAACACGGAGCGCGCGCTGGCTAGCCCGCTACAGACCCAGCTCCGCCATCGTCACAACACGATGTTCGCGCGCGCTGATTTCGGCGGCCAGCCCCATCGCCACGGCGCGCAGGCCATCGTCGGCGGTCACCAGCACCGGGCCTTCGCCGCGCACGGCCGCTGTAAAGGCCTGGTGCTGGAAGAAGGTCGCACCATGGTGTTGCCCGGCCGACAGCGCCGCCGCATCGGTTTCGACGTGGCGGCGGCTGACCTTCTTGGGGTTCATGAAGCCGACGCGCGGGCTGAAGATGAGGTCGCCTTCCGGAATGAACACCTGCAGCCGCGCCGCGTCACCGGTGGCGGCGATCTCCTCCTGCTGTTCGGCACCGTCGGCGAACATCGAAAGGTCGAGCATGGCGCGGCTGCCACTGGCGAAATCGACGACGGTGTAGCTGTTGTCGATGATATCGGGCTTCTTGCCGTCATAGCGTTCGTCCTGGTGGTTGACGTCCATGGCCCCCGAACAGAAAACGCGCACCGGCTCGGCACCGATGATGAGCCGCATCAGATCGAAGAAATGGCAGCATTTCTCGACCATCGTGCCGCCGGTGTTGGCAGAAAACCGGTTCCAGTCATTGACCTTGACCAGGAACGGGAAGCGGTGCTCGCGGATCGACAGCATGCGCAACGTACCGATGGCACCGGCATGGACCTCGCGGACGAATTCGGCGACCGGCGGCATGAAGCGGTATTCCATGCCTGTCCAGAACACCGGGCCATAACCGGCGGCCGCATCGGCCACCGCGCGCGCATCGCCGAGGGTCGTCGCCAACGGCTTTTCGCACAGGATGTGGAGCTGCGCCGCCATCAACGGCCGCAAAACCTCGGCGTGGGTGAAGTTGGGCGAGGCCACGACCACGGCATCGCACAGCCCCGACGCCGCGAGCGCCGCGGCATCGCCAAACCGCGACACCTCGGCGCCCACCGCCGCCGCAGCCCTGTCGAGCGAGGCCGCCACCGGGTCGGCGAGCGCCGTCACCACCGCCCCGGGCGTGAGCGCGATATTGGCGATATGCTCAATCGCCATCATTCCCGAACCGACAATTCCGTATCGGATGGTATCGGTGCTTTTCATTCGGGCTGGCTCCGGGCATTGGATGCGATATGACAGAATTGTTCCTTTCCCCCGAACCGCGTGCCCTGGGCAATAGCGGATTGTCCGTTTCCCCCCTTGCGTGGGGAATGTGGCGCTTTGCCGGCGACGACGTGGCGTTGGCACAGGCGAAATGCGAAGCGGCGCTGGCAGCAGGCATCAAATTCTTCGACACCGCGGACATCTATGGCCCCGACAATGACGAGCCGTTCGGTGCCTCCGAAGCCTTGCTTGGCCGCGTCTTCAAGGCATCGCCGGGTCTTCGCGATCGCATCGTGCTGGCATCCAAGGGCGGCATCCGCATGGGTGTTCCGTACGACTCATCGCCCGCATATCTGCGGGCTGCGGTCGAGGCGTCGCTGACCCGGCTGGGCATCGAACGGCTCGACCTGTGGCAGATCCATCGCCCCGACATGCTGGCGCACCCCGCCGAAACCGCCGCGACACTCGATGCACTGGTGGCAGAGGGCAAGATTGCCAGCATCGGCGTGTCGAACCACACCCCCCAACAGACCAGTGCGCTGGCCCGGCATTTGAAATCGGGGCTCGTTTCGGTGCAGCCGGAATTTTCCGTGCTGCACACCGCGCCGCTGTTCGATGGCACCCTCGATTGGGCGATGAAGCATGGGCTGGCCGTGCTGGCCTGGTCGCCGCTGGCGCAGGGCCGGCTTGGTGATGGCGACCCACGCCCCGGCCGTCGCAGCGCCGAAACCCTTCAAACGGCGCGCGTCAAGACTGCCCTCCAGGCCCATGCCGATCGCCACGGCGTTGGCATCGCCGCGGTCGCCTATGCGTGGTTGATGGCGCACCCCGCCGGTGTCATCCCGATCATCGGCACCCAGAACCCGGCGCGCATCGCCGAGGCGGGCGACGCCTGTAAAGTCAGCTTCGACCGCGCCGAATGGTACGCCATCCTGACGGCCTCGCTTGGGGAGAACCTGCCATGAGCGCCACAGTTCCAGGCAAGGGCTGCGAGGTCAGCTGGTTTTCGGCGCTGTGCGACGATGACTATGAATTCCTCGGTCAACCGGAGCCGGCGCTCAAATCGAGCTGGGAGCATTGTCGAAACATCGTCCTTGCGGCCGAAAAGGGCGGGTTCGACAATGTCCTGCTGCCGTCGGGCTATGCGCTCGGCATCGACACGACGGTGTTTGCCGCCGCGATCGCCGTGCTGACGCGCCGCATCAGGCTCTTGATGGCCGTCCGGGTCGGAGAAACCTGGCCTCCGCAGCTCGCCCGGCAAATCGCCACGCTCGATCGCCTGCTTGCCGCCAATGGAACAGGCTTGCGTGGTGGCGGCAGCCGGCTGACGGTCAACATCATCTCGTCGGACATGCCCGGCGAAACCATGGCGTCCGCCCCGCGCTATGCCCGCACCGTCGAGGTCATGCAGATTCTCAAGACCATTCTTGGCGGCCAGCAGCTCGATCACCAGGGTGAGCATTACCGGCTGAAGCTCGACCCGCCGGGCGTCACCACCGTTTCGGGCAAGTGTCCGCCGCTGTATTTCGGCGGGCTCTCGCCCGATGCGCGCGAGGCTGCCGCCAAGGCAGCGGATGTGTATCTGATGTGGCCCGACACCATGCCGGCGGTGCAGGCCATACTCGACGACATGCGCGCACGCGCCACCGCGCATGGCCGGACATTGCGGTTCGGCTATCGCGTCCATGTCGTGGTGCGGGAAACAGAAGCCGCGGCTCGCGCCGCCGCCGACCGGCTGCTGTCACGCCTCGACGCCGCCACCGGCGATGCCATCCGCGCCAAATCGCTCGACGCCACGTCGGTCGGGGTCAAGCGCCAGGCGGAACTGCGCGAAGCCGCCAGCGACGGCTACGTCGAGGACAATTTGTGGACCGGCATCGGCCGCGCCCGATCGGGGTGCGGTGCCGCCATCGTCGGCGACCCCGACCAGGTGCTGGCCAAGCTCAACGCCTATCAGGCCATGGGTATCGAGGCATTTGTCCTGTCGGGATATCCACATGCGGCGGAGGCCGACCTGTTCGCTCGCCATGTGCTGCCGCATCTCGATCACGGCCCGTTGTTGGCCGACACGCTTTCCTAGACAACCAGCCACAAAATCGCACCCGCCGCCAGTTCGTCCCAAACGGCCTGCCTCCCCGTCAGCCCAGGCCGATTGGCGCCGCCGCCACCGCGCCTGCCGCAGCAGGCGGCACCTCGCCCGGCTGGCCCAGATAGGCATCGCGCATCCAGCCTGTCGCCAGCGGCTGGGCATTGACACCGAGCACGGTGACTTCGATCCAATGATCCTGCACGCGCATCGGACGAACCTGGGTGCCCGATGGCCAGGGTTCGGCGCGCACCGGTGCGGCGGCACCATCAGCAGCAGACCGCAGGAAAAGCCCCGCCGCCGGCAGCACCACGAGCACATTGTCGCCATCATCGGCGCGGCCGCCAAAGACACGGTTGCGAAACGCCGTCATGTCGAAGGCTGGCCCCGGATCCCATTTCCGCGTCGGCGCGATATCGTCATGGCCGAGGATCTGGCTGACCCCGCCCGCCACCAGCACATCGAGCAAGGCCACCGCCGTGTCGATCTGCGCCGCCGGATAGCGTTCCCAACCAATCGGTGTGTGGCTGCCATCGGGGTTCCCGTTCCGGTGCACCGCCAGCAACGGATCGGCGACGGCGCGATCCCCGGTCCCTGCCCAGCCACTGCCGACGCGGTGCAGATAGCCCAAGTTGGCGAGCTCGATGCCGAAACTGTGCTGGTTGAGCCCGATCAGCCCCTGCCACGCCGAACGCCCTGCGTGCCAGGCGATGCTGTCAAATCCGACACACTGGACAAGGCTGCCATCGCGATCGATGACAACGTGCGCCGATGAACCCGTGGCGCGGGGGCGTGACTTGTCGGCAAACCAGGCAGCGCTTGTCGCCGCCGTACTGCCGGCGGTGAAATGGATGACGGCGATTTTGGGCGGACTGGCAAACTCCGGGCCGCAGAACGGCGAGGCCACCATCGCCACTGGCTTGCCGTCCTTTTGCAGGCGTCCGTCGCGCATCGTGAAAGCCACCGGCCGCTCCCCCAAGAGTCACGTCTTCGATCTCGAGATCTTCATACCGCATTTCGACGCCCCGAAAAATCGCCATTGCGAGCGTCACAATCGCGAAATGCACGGCGGCAGCATTGGCGACTAGCACTTTCGCCCGTTGGCGCGGGCGGCGCGCATCGGCCTAGAAGGGCGATACGCTGCGGGGAACAACGATGAGCCTGACACCGGAACTGCGCCGCGACATGTACCGGCAAATGCTGCGCAGCCGCGCCTTCGACGATGCCATGATCGGGCTCTATTGGGTCGGCAAGACGCCGATCTTTGCCTTTGCCAATGGCCCGCTGCCGGGCGAACTTCATTGCTCCAATGGTGCCGAACCGGTGGGCGCCGGCGTCTGTGCCGCGCTCGATGCCGACGACATGATCACCGCCGACCATCGCCCCCACCATGTCGCCATCGCCCGCGGGGTCGACGTCCGGCGCATGGCGGCGGAACTGCTCGGCAAGAAAACCGGCCTCAGCCAGGGTAAGGGCGGCCATATGCACATCTATGCGCCAGAGGTGAACTTTGCCTCGTCGGGCATCATCGCCGAAGGCATGGCGCCAGCGGCGGGAATGGCCTTGGCCCGGCGGCTGCAGAAACGCCCCGGTGTCGCGTTGACCTTCATGGGCGAAGGTGCCGCCAACCAGGGCGCCTTCCACGAGGTGCTCAACCTTGTCGGGGTGATGAAGCTGCCGTTCATTTGCGTCGTCCAGGACAATGAATGGGGCGTTTCGACGTCGAAAAAGGAATCAACGGCGGTCGAACGGAATTCCGACCGTGCCAGCGCCTATGGCATGGCAGGGGAATATGTCGCCTCCAACGATCCCGACGACATTTACGAGGCCGCAGCACGCGCCATGGCGCGCGCAAGATCGGGCGGCGGCGGGACAATTCTCGAGCTGCGCACGGCGCGGTTGGCCGGGCATTTCATGGGCGACCAGCAGGCCTATATCCCCGCACAAATGAAGCAGGCCGATCCGATCCCGCCTTATCGCGCCAAGCTGGTGGCGGCCGGCGTGCTGACGGAGGCGGAGGCCGATGCAATTGCGGCAGCCGCCACGGCGGAGATCGCCGAGGCTGTCGCCTTTGCGCAGGCGTCACCCTATCCGGCGGCGGAAGAAGCCTTCGACCATGTCTTTGCGGCCTGAGGAGAAACACATATGAGCCGCATCCTGACCATGGCCCGCGCCGGCCGCGAAGCGCTTGACTGGGAAATGGAGCGCCGGTCTGAAATTTTCGTCCTCGGCGAGGATGTCTATAATTTCGGCGGCATCTTTGGCACCGCCGACGGCTTTGGCGCCAAATATGGCGCCGATCGGGTCATCAACACGCCGATTTCGGAAACCGGCTTCATCGGCATGGCAGCCGGCGCCGCCATGGCGGGGATGCATCCGGTCATCGATCTCGCCTACATCGACTTCATCGGCGTCTGCTACAACGTACTGCTCAATACCGCCTCCAAGACCCATTATATGTCGGCGGGGCAGGTCAAGGTGCCGATGACGCTGATGATCGGCACCGGCGGCGGCTATAACAATGCGGCGCAACATTCGCAGTGCCTGCACGCTACGGTCGCGCATATTCCAGGCGTCAAGGTGGTTTATCCATCCAACGCCTATGACGCCAAGGGCATGATGCACACATCGTTGCGCGACGAGAACTTCGTCATCTACCTGACGCACAAGGGTACCGCCGGCGTCGGCTGGATGGGCACTCCCATCAAGACGACCCTGAGCGAGGTGCCCGAGGAACCCTATACTGTGCCGTTTGGCAAGATTGCCGTCACCCGCGAAGGCACGGACGTGACGCTGATCGGGCTTGGCATGTCGGTCCATGAATGTCTGAAGGCCGCGGTTGACCTTGCAAGGGACGGCATTTCGGCACAGGTCGTCGATCTTCGCAGCCTCGCGCCGCTGGACCGCGACGGCATCTTTGCCGCCGTCAGCAAGACCGGGCGGATGGTCGTCGCCGACGAGGATTACCTCAGCTACGGCGTATCCGGAGAGGTCATCGCATCGGTCGTCGAACGTGACCCGCGCGTCTTGCGGGCGCCGCCGGTACGGGTCTGCACACCGGACATACCGATCCCGTTCGCGCGCCCGATGGAGCAGCATATCCTGCCGCTTGCCGGACGTATCGCCGATGCCGCCCGAATGATCTGCACCAGGAAGACCGAACAATGACCGAAGTGCGCGTCCCGCTCGACCTGTGGGCCGAGGATGACAAGACAGGCTCGATCGTCGTCTGGCTGTACCCCGACGGCGCCAGCGTCAAGGAAGGCGACCTGATCGCCGAGATCCTCGTTGAAAAAACCACGCTGGAACTTTACGCGCCGGCCGGCGGCACTCTGAAAATCGCCGTCGAACCCGAAATCGTCATCGACAAGGGCCAGCTCGTCGCCACCATTGTCTAGCTTGGAGCGGGTGAAGGGAATCGAACCCTCGTCACTTGCTTGGGAAGCAAAAGCTCTGCCATTGAGCTACACCCGCATCGCGTCGCCAGCGATTGCCACGATGCACCACGCCCGGTCAATGGATTTGCAGCCGATGCGACGCGTGACGCCCTCCGCGCCGACTTCGAGCGGCATCGCGCCTACCAGCACGAATGGCAGTGGCAAAAATCACACAGCCACTCAGGTCGTCGCATAGACGCGACAAGCCGGGAGGTATGGAAACCGGAAATTAAGAGTTTTCAAGTTATTGATAGCGCGGGCAAAACGTAGGGAAACCGGGGCATGAGCGTCTGGCAGCCGATCGAGACCGCACCGCGGGACGGCACCCGCATACTGATTTGGCGCAAGGAATGGATTTTTGGACCGAAGACCGGCTTCTGGCGGCCGGCGGAAGCGGGCTTTTCCGGGCAATGGGGCTTTGTCGGGTCGCGCACGCGTGCCGCCGAGGAAGCTGCGCAGCCCAGCTATTGGATGCCCATGGTTCAGGACAACGCTCCGCAATACATGCACAGCCAGGCAAATTCCACCGACATCCACGCCAACCACTGAGACGGGGCGTCAGCCCGCCATCGCGCGCCTCGCCGCTATGCGTCCCTGCACGACATAGGCAATGGCGAGCAGCGCCAACCATGGCACCCCGACGATCCAGGCGACGTTCCAGAATTGCGTGTCGAAAGCCATCGTCAGCAACAGCGCCGCCAGCAGAATAAGTGCAGCGATCTGCGGCACCGGAAAAAACGGCGATCGCCGGATCAGCAACGCCGGATCCACCTGGCGACGGAATCGCAAATGGCAGACGAGGATCGCCATCCAGACGAGCACCCCGCCAAACAACGCCATTCCGAACAGGTAATTATAGGCGGCAGCAGTCGCATAAGACAGCGAGGCGGTGACCATGATCACCAGCCCCGAGGTGACTATCGCGGCCACCGGCGCGCCGCGCTCGCTCAGCCGTTCTAGAAAACCGGGCGCCAGGCCGCTGCGCGACAGGGAGAACAACATGCGCGAGGCAAGATAGAGATTGGTGTTCATGCTCGACAGCGCCGCGGTGACGACGACAAAATTCATGACACCGGCAACGTGGCGGATGCCACCATAGGCGAACAGGCGCACGAACGGGCTTTGCGTCACCACTTTTGCCCCCGCCTCGGTCCAGGGCAGGAAGCTGACCATGATCCCGAGCGCCAGGACGTAGAACAGGAACAACCGCAGCGCCATCGACCGCAATGCGGCGGGAATAGCGGTGGCCGGGTCTTCGGCCTCGCCGGACGTGACCGCGATCAGTTCGATGCCGTAGAAGGAGAAGATGGCGATCAGCACGCCGAACCACACGCCGGTCCAGCCGTTGGGCATAAAACCGCCGGGCAGTTGCGTGAGGTTGTGCAGTCCAATGGCCGGCACGCCGATACCCAGGATGAACGTCAGCCCGAATATGATGAACAGCACGATCGCCACGACTTTTATCAGCGCGAACCAGTATTCAAAGCTGCCGAAATTGGCGACCGAGCGCGCGTTGACCCAGATCATCGCAGCGGCAAACCCCGTCGCCCACAGCACGACCGGAACGTCCGGAAACCAGAACTGCATGAACACACCGGCCGCGACCGCCTCGCCGCCGATGGCGATGACCTGGGCGAACCAATAGGTGTAGCGCACCATGAAGCCGGCCCAGCGGCCTATGTACATTTCGGCATAGACGCCGAACGACCCCGCTGTCGGGTGGACGACCGCCATTTCGGACAGGCTGAATACCATAACAACAGCGATGGCGGCGGCGATCAGATAGCTGATCAGCACCGCGGGGCCGGCATAGCCGATGGCGATACCCGAACCCATGAACAGTCCGGTGCCGATGGCACCACCCAGCCCGATCATGACGATCTGGCGCTGGGTCAGCGCACGCGCCAGCCCGGCTTCGCGGGCGATGGCCGCCGGTGGCGCGGCGTCGTTCAGCCGAACACCGGGCGCAAGCGCTCCATTGCATCGGCGAGGACCGTCGGAGAGCGCGCAAAGCAGATCCGCATGAAGCGTTCGGAGCCTTTGCCGAAGAATATTCCCGGTGCCAGCCCGACCTGGGTCTTCTCGAGGATTTGGAGACAAGCGGCGCGCGAATCGGCCATGCCATCGATTTCGAAGAACACGTACATCGCCGCCTTCGGACGCGCCGACATCCTGACCCGCGGCATCGCGGCAAAGGCGCTGCACACGATGTCTGCGCCCGCCGCGCAATAGGCATTCATTCTTGCAACAAAGTCCTCGCCATGGCGCAGCGCCGCGATGGCACCATGTTGCAGGAATGTCGTCGTGCCGCTGGACGTGTACTGGGTCAGCATCGCCAGCGTCGGACCGACCGACGCAGGGTGCACCAGCCAACCGAGCCGCCAGCCGGTCATCGCCCAGGATTTCGAGAAGCTGTTTATGACCAGCACCCGGTCTTCGGGCTCGGCAATGGTGAGGATGCTGGGGCCGCAGCGTTCGCCGAACACCAGCCGATGATAAACTTCATCCGCCAGCAGCCAGATGCCGCGCGCCCGCGCGAATTCGAGCAATTCGCGCTGGACAGACAGCGGGATCATCGCACCGGTGGGATTACCGGGGGACGCAAAGAAGATCGCCCGGGTGCGGCCATCGCAGGCCGCAGCGACGCGGCCGAGATCGAGCTGCCAGCCGCTGGCGGTGTCGTCCATCCGCACCGATCGGACTTCGCCACCGACGATCTGCACGATGCCGCCGATGTTGGGCCAGACCGGATCGATGACGACGACATTGTCACCTTTCTCGACGATCATTTCGATGGCGAGCATGATCGCCGGCATCCCGCCGTTGGTGACGGTGATGCGATCAGGCGTGATTGCGGTGCCGAGGAGATCGTTATGATATTCGCACAGCGCATCGCGGAGCTCCGGGATGCCGTTCTGGTTTGAATAGCCGGTGTGGCCGGCGCGGATGGCGGCATGTGCCGCATCGCCGATGAAGGGCGCGGTGGCCAGGTCGCTTTCGCCGAACCATAGCGGCAGGATGCCGCTTCCCGGCGCGAAGGCCTGCTTGGCGATGGTCGAGATGTTTTCGAGGCTGATGCCGGCAATCTGCGCCCGGATGTCGTGGACGGCGTTGGTCATGCTTTATCCTGCGCAATGGCGAGCGAACGGGCGATGCCGCCGCGCGCCAGCCTGATGTCGTCCTCCGCGACGACGAACTGGAAACCCTGCGCCATCCGTTCGCGCGCGGCCTCTGCAGTGGTGGTAAACACCCCGCACGGCACCGCGACGGCGCGGCAGGCAGCCAGTATCGCCTGGATGGCAGCTTCCAGATCGGCGTCCGGTCCCAGTTGCAGCGCAAGGTCGCCGGGGCCGATGAACACCATGTCGAGGCCCGGCGTCGCGGCAATCGCGGCGGCATTGGCCAGCCCTTCACGGGTCTCGATCATCACCGAAACCAGGATTTGCGTCGTGCATGCCGCCACATAGGGCGCCATGGCGCCGAGCGGCCGAAGGCCACCGCCCGAACGGCCACCGTGCGGTGGATATTGCGCAGCGGCAACGGCGGCTGCGGCTTGCTCGGCGGTATCCACCAGCGGCACGATCACCCCTTGCGCGCCGTAATCGAGCGCTTCGCCGATGGCGGCGATGCTGTTGGCCTGCACACGTACCAGCGGCGTCGATGCGCCGGCGGCAGCGATGGCGGCGTGCAGGCTGGCGCGCTCCCAAAGCCCATGCTGGCCATCGAAGACGATGGCACCCGGGGTGGATTCGGCAGCGATTTCCGCAAGTGCCGTCGAACCGAGACTCAGCCACACACAGGCAACGCCTTCCCCGGAACGCATGCGGGCAAGGGCGTGGTTGGTGAATTGTCCGATCATGCCTGACTTTGGCTCCATAAACCGGCTTCTACAAGCGGCACCACGATACCCCCGGCCCGCCTGCGGGAGTGACGCGTTTTACCCCAGCCGCGCGAGGGCCGCCCCAAGGCGTTCCGCCTCGGCCGACCGCGCCTCATGGTCGGCGCGCGCCTTTTCGATTGCCTCCGGCTTGGCCTTTTCGACAAAGCCGGGTGAATTGAGGCGGCCCGCGAGCGCATCGCGCTCCTTTTCGGCAGCGGCGCGGGCCTTTTCGAGGCGGGCGCGTTCAGCGGCGAGGTCGATTACGCCTTCGAGCGGCAAGGCATAGGTCGCTTCGGCATGGACGAGTTGCAGGCGTGTGCCGCCGAAGGGCGCTGGCGCTGGCGTGATGCGCGCCAGCCATGCGATTGCCGCTGCATGTCCCGCAAGGCGTGACACGACGACCGGGCTGGCACCCTCGACGCTGTAACCGAGTTTTGCACCGGGCGGGACATTCAGCTCCATACGCGCCGAACGCACCTCGCTGATAAGCCCGATCAACCATTCGATGTCGGCACTCGCCGTCGCGTCGGTCGGCAGTGCCGCTGCATCGGGCCATGCCGCGACGATCAGATCGCCCTCGCGCTGCCCCAGCTTGTGCCAGAGCTCCTCGGTCAGGAACGGCATGACCGGATGGAGCATGACGAGAATCTGGTCCAGCGCCCAGCCGGTGACGGCGCGGGTTTCGGCGGCGACCGCGGCGTCGCCGCCCTCAGCCAGTAACGGCTTGGTGAGTTCGAGATACCAGTCGCAAAAGCGGTTCCAGACGAACTGGTAAATGGTATCGGCATAGGCATCGAAGCGAAACGCGGCGATGGCTGCGTCGAGCCCGGCAGCAGTGGCAGCGACTTCGCCGATGATCCAGCGGTTGACGGCGTGACCTGCCGCCGGCGGCACGGGCGATGTCGATGCGGCAATGCCGTTCGCCTCGCAAAAGCGCGCGGCGTTCCACAGCTTGGTGGCAAAGTTGCGATAGCCTTCGACGCGCTTTTCATCGAGCTTGATGTCGCGGCCCTGGCTCTCCATCGCGGTCAGCGTGAAGCGCAGCGCGTCGGCGCCGTATTTGTCGATCAGCACCAGCGGATCGACGGTATTGCCCTTGGATTTGGACATCTTGGCGCCCTTGGCGTCGCGGACGAGGCCGTGGCAATAGACGGTCTTGAACGGCACCTCGCCATCCATGAAGTGCAGCCCCTGCATCATCATCCGGGCCACCCAGAAGAAGATGATGTCGAAGCCGGTGACGAGGACATCGCCGGGGTAATGGCGCGCGAGGTCGGCGGTGTCATCCGGCCAGCCGAGCGTGGCAAAGGGCCAGAGAGCGGAGGAGAACCAGGTGTCGAGGACGTCTTCGTCGCGCACGAGCGCAAGGTTGCCGGCCAGGGCCTGGGCATCCGCCTCGCTCTCGGCGACGAAGCACTGGCCATCCGGCCCATACCACGCCGGGATCTGGTGCCCCCACCACAGCTGCCGCGAAACGCACCACGGCTGGATGTTCTCCATCCAGTTGAAATAGGTTTTTTCCCAGGTCTTCGGCACGAACTGCGTCGCCCCTGAGCGCACGGCCTCCATCGCCGGCTTGGCGAGTTCGGCGGCGTTGACATACCATTGGTCGGTCAGCCACGGCTCGACGACCACGCCGGAGCGGTCGCCATAAGGCATCTGGATGGTCTTGGCCTCGATGAGCGCGACGAGGCCGAGCACGTCCAGATCGGCGACAACCTTCTTCCTCGCGTCGAAGCGATCCATGCCGACATAATCCGCCGGGATGCCGTCGGCCGCGATGATCCGCGCATCGGCGTCGAATATGTTGATCGGCACCATGGCGTGGCGCTTGCCCACCTCGAAGTCGTTGAAATCATGCGCCGGGGTGATCTTGACCGCGCCGCTGCCTAGCTCGGGATCGGCATGATCATCGGCGACGATCGGGATCAGGCGCCCGGTGATCGGCAGTCTGACATATTTGCCGATGACCGACTGGTAGCGCGCATCGCCGGCGTTCACCGCGACCGCCGTATCCCCCAGCATGGTTTCCGGTCGCGTCGTTGCGACGATGATATGGTCCGCACCGCTGGCCAGCGTCACGCCATCGGCAAGCGGATAGCGGATATGGGTGAAGGTGCCGGCGACTTCGCGGGTTTCGACTTCGAGGTCCGAAATCGCCGTCTTGAGCTTGGGATCCCAATTGACCAGCCGCTTGTCGCGATACAGCAGGCCTTCGTTATACAATTGCACGAACACCCTGGTTACGGCGATGTTGAAACCATCGTCCATGGTGAAGCGTTCGTGCGCCCAGTCGCAACTGGCACCCAGCCGGCGCAACTGGCGGGTGATGGTGTCACCGCTCGTCCGCTTCCAGTCCCACACGGTTTCGAGAAACGCCGCGCGCCCCATCGCCTGCCGCGTCGTGCCTTGTGTGCTCTCCGCAAGCTGCCGCTCCACCACCATCTGCGTCGCGATGCCGGCATGATCGGTCCCGACAACCCAGCGCGCATCGCGGCCCCTGAGCCGGTGATAGCGGATCAGCACATCCTGCAAGCTGTTGTCGAGCGCATGGCCAATGTGCAGCGAACCCGTGACGTTGGGCGGCGGGATGATGATGGTGAACGGCTGCGCATCCGGACGCGACGGGCGAAAGGCGCCCTCGGCCTCCCAGCGCGCATAAATTCGCTGCTCGAAATCGGCGGGGGAAAAGGTCTTGTCGATAAGGCTCATGCGCGGGTGTTAGCGGTTGCAGCCAAGGGGGGAAAGGGGCCGCCGTTTTTGCCCCTGCCCGCTCGTCAGTCGCCGACGATGAGGACGGCGGCAACAATGATCAGTACGAAGCCGACGGCCTGGCGCGCTGTCACCGCCTGGCCCAGCACCACGGTGGAAAACACCGCGAAAATCAGGATGGAGATAACCTCCTGCATCCCCTTCAATTGCGGCGCAGTCAGCGATGCCGAGCCGATGCGGTTGGCGGGGACGGCAAAGCAATACTCGACGAACGCGATACCCCAGCTGATCAGGACGACGGTGACCAGCGACACCGATTTGAAGCGCAGATGGCCATACCACGCCGTCGTCATGAACAGGTTGGAAACGACCAGCAACAGCCCCGCCCGCCAAGCCGGCGACAGCGCGGCAAACCAGCCCGCCACAGTGCCGAGCATCAACCGTGCCCGGCAATCATACAGTGATGGCGGTCATGCGCGAGCGGGCATCATTCGTGAAGGCCCATTATTCGTGACCGGTGAGCCGGCGTATCTCTGCCTGCGCGACCTTTTCGACAATTTCGGGCAGGTTGGCATCGAGCCAGTGCTTGAGCATCGGCTGCAGCATCCCGCGCATCAGGCCATCGACCGTCATGCCGTCCGGGGCCGGAGCGAGGCTTCCGAGATCGGGCAACGCCGTGCTGACCAGTTGCGCCACATCGATCACCGGGCGCGCAACCTGCGGCAAAGGCGCGTCGGCCCCGGCGTGCGGGTCGCCCGTCACCCTCTCCCGGATAGATTCGAGAATTTCGTCGATTGAAGGTTGCTGCGTCACCCGCGCAGTCTAGGCGATAGCGGCGATAAGGGAAGGGGCGACGGACAATGCAACGCGGTTTTTCCGGGCGTTCAGGGCTGCGTCGGTCCCATCACCGCCGACTTTGATGCCCGTTCTGCCGCCGGCAACGGCAGCGCCGGCGCATCGGCGGGATAGCCATCGCCGATCTTGCGCCGCACTGCCCGCGCGTTGATGGTCGCATCATAGGGCGTCGCCGGCACACCGAGCACTTCAGCCTCGGCACCACCGACCGCAGCCAGCAGCGTATAGCCGGCGACCTGTTCATCGCGCTGCGCCGCCGCCAGCGTCACCTGGGCGCTCAACTGCTCCTGCTCGGCGTTGAGAACCTCGAGAACGGTGCGGGTACCCACCTGGTTCTCCTGCTTGACCCCCTCGGCGGCAAGCGCGTTGGCGTCGACGGCGACCTTGGACGATTCGATGATGGCGCGCGCCGCCTGCAACGTCGCAAAGGAATTGACCGCGCTCTCCTCGACTGATCGGGCGATGACGGTAATCTGTTCCTGCAACTGGCTGCGCCGCGCCTGGGCCTGGCGAACCTGCGAACCGATCAGCCCGCTCTGATACAGCGGGATGGTGCCCGTCAATTGGGCATTCTGGGTGAAATAACCGCCGATCGGGTTGAACTGGCTGTTGCCATAATAGCGCGTATAACCGGCCGATACTCCCGCATCGAGGCTGGGCAGCCGGGCGCGCTCGATACCCTTGACGTCGTAACGCGCCGCCGCCTCGTCAAAGCGCGCCGCGATCAGCGATGGGTTGTTGACACCGGCAAGATCGACCGCCTGGCCTTCCGTGCCCGGCAGTCGCGGCAATGCCGGCATCGGCTCCAGTATATCGGGAAGGTGGCCGACAACGCGCAGATACGCCTGCCGCGCCGCGGTCAACTGGTTGCGCGCGACGATGTAGTTCGATTCGGCGCCCGACAGCCTGGCCTGTGACTGGGCAACATCGGTACGCGTCAGGTCGCCGACCTGGAAACGATCCCTGGAAGCCTGCAATTCGCGCTGCAACACCTTGACCTGGTTGGCGTTGAGATCGACGACACGCGCATATCGCAGCACGTCGGCATAGGCGGTGACGACATCGACGGTGATGCGATTTTCCAGCGCGCGCAGCCGGGCACGGGCGGCGAGGATGCGATTTTCGGCGGCGCTGGTGGCAAGGCCAACGCGGCCACCCTGGAAAATCGACTGGTTGAGCTGGAGCTGCGCCTGCAGTGTTCGGCCATTGTCCTTCAGCCCGTCGATCCCGGCCTGGGCGGCACTGGCGTTGACGCCAACGCTGGGGCGACCGGCCGACAAGGCTTGCGGTACGCCTTCATCGGACTGGCGGACCAGCGCGCGCTGCGCGCCGATCTCGGGGTTGCCATCATAGGCGGCAACGAGGGCGGACGACAGCGATTCGGCACCGGCAGGCGCTGATGCCAGCATAACGGCCCAAGCAAGCTGAATGGAATGGCGGGAAAACTTCATCGGTAAAAAACTCTTGCCGAGCAGGATCAAAATGCGAAGGCGGGCGTGCGGGCAAAGCCGGGCAACGGCTGCGCTGCGACTTCGAGAAAAGGCAGGCCAAGGACCCGGCCGCCTTGCACCGGACCCACAATGGCACGGCAGACCCCGCCATCGCGCACCACCGCGGCGACGCGGCCGCCGGGGGCAAGCTGGGCGGCGATGGCATCCGGCACCACCTCGATGGCGCCCTCGAACAGGATGACGTCATACGGGGCGGCAGCCGGCCAGCCGGCGCCGAGCGGTCCCTCGGCGATCTGGATACCGGCGGCGCGGGCGGTGACGGCCAGTGCCGGGTCGCTTTCCAGCGCCACGACGAGCCCGGCGAGGTGCGCCGCGACTGCAGCCGAATAACCGCTGGCTGCACCCACGACGAGGACCCGATCGCGCCGGGTCAGCCCCGCGTTCTGCAGCAACAGGGCCAACGCCATCGGCTCCAGGAGCCAGCGCCCCGCGGCCACTTCGATCGGCGCATCGGAATAGGCGAGCCCGGACAGTGCCGCCGGCACGAAGTGTTCGCGCGGCACGGCGAGAAACGCCGCCTGCACGGCAAGATCGTTGACGCCGACCGTCTGCAGCTGGCTGTCGACCATCGTCTGGCGCAGGTGGCGGAAATCGAGGTTCACAAATCTCTCACTTGCTTGGCGTTTTGGTCGACGACGCATCGAGCCTTAACCCAAGTGTATCATAATGCCAATACACCTGAGTCGCAATCGAATTGGCGTTGTTGCAAATTCGTCTAGCCGTGAAGGTTGCCCTCGCCAAGCGGCATTGCTATGGCACCGTCCCGCACCTGCTGCGCGGGGCCCGATGGCGGAGTGGTGACGTAACGGACTGCAAATCCGTGAACCCGGGTTCGATTCCCGGTCGGGCCTCCAATTTACCAGGTCAGCCCAGCCCGTGTCCGCGCGCGGTCACACCGGGTCCAAGGGCCTCGCTTCAGGGATTTTCCCTGACATGGGCAACAAGCTCGTCGAAAAAACGCTCGAGGTTGTGCAGCACGTTGACCTTGAATTCGTAGTTCACCTCGGGCGACGATGATTCGATGATCGGCGAGGCGTCGACCTTTTCGGCATAGGCGCTTGCCATCGTCTTCACATAGTCGGGCGTCAGGTCGATCTCGCCCATGTGATCAAGGATGCGCAGCTGAATGATCATCATCTGGCGGACGAGCATTTCGAGCGCGGTGATCCGCGCCACGGTCGCCACCGCATCGAGTTCGACGATTTCGTTCTCGTCCATGCCGGTCAGTGTATCAGCCCGGCAGGATTGCGAAAGTGCCTGCTTGCGGTGGGCGGCGCCGATGCGGCAAGACTGCCGGGATGGCCCGCAATCTCACCGCCCGCATCGAACGCTTCCCGGTGCGCGGCAGCTTTGTCATCGCGCGTGGCGCCAAGACGCATCTCGATGTGGTGGTCGCCGAAGTTTGCGACGGGGGTGCCACAGGGCGCGGCGAAGCAACGGCGATCTATTACCATGGCGAAACCGCCGAAAGTGTCGCTGCTGCCATCACCGCGCAGGCGGACGCGATCGCAGCGGGTGCGAGTCGCGCCGAATTGCTCGGGCTGATGCCGGCGGGCGCCGCGCGCAACGCCCTTGATGCGGCGCTGTGGGACCTGGACGCCAAGCAATCGGGCATCCGGGTGTGGCAGATGCTCCAGCTGCCACAACCCCGGCCGATGCTGACGGCCTATACCATCAGCCTTGGCGACCCGGCGACGATGGCGGCTGCCGCTTATGTGGCGAAGGGCCGCGAACTGCTGAAGATCAAGCTTGGCGGAGAGGGCGGGCCCGACGCCGATATCGAACGCGCCACCGCCGTCCGCCGCGCCGCGCCCGATGCGCGGCTGACCATCGACGCCAACGAGGCGTGGGGGGGCACCGATATCGCGCGCACCGCTGCCGCACTCGCCCGGCTCGATGTCGAACTGATCGAACAGCCTGTGCCCGCCGGTCAGGATGCCCTGCTCGACCATGTGCGTTCCCCCATCCCGCTTGCCGCCGATGAAAGCTGCCATGACCGCGCGACGCTCGACGCCATCGTCGGCCGCTATGCATTCATCAATATCAAGCTCGACAAGGCCGGCGGGCTGACCGAGGCCCATGCGCTTGCCCATGCGGCGCGGGTACGCGGGCTCGGCATAATGACCGGCTGCATGCTGTCGACGTCGCTCGGCATCGCCCCCGCGTTCCACGTCGCCATGCAGGGCCTGTACGCCGACCTCGATGGGCCGTTGCTGATCGAGGACCGGCCCCAGGGCCTGCGCTTCGAAGGGTCGGACGTATGGCCACCAGAGCCAGGACTATGGGGATGACGGCATGACGACGTCACGCGAAACTGCCCTCGGCACCCACGACTTCACACCTGATCCGCGCAACGATGCCATCCTCATCAATGTCGATGGGGTGCTGTTCCCGCGTGCCGAGGCCCGGGTATCGGTGTTCGATTCGGGCTTCATGCTCGGCGATGGCGTCTGGGAGGGCCTGCGGGTCCACAACGGCCGTATCGCCTTCCTCGGCCAGCACCTCGACCGGCTGTGGGAGGGCGCCAAGGCCATTGCGATGGATATCGGCATCAGTCGGGCGGGCCTGACCGAGCGATTGCATGCGACCGTCGCAGCCAACTGCATGACGGCTTGCCACATCCGCCTGATGGTGACGCGGGGATTGCGGTCGACACCCTACCAGGATCCGCGCGTCGTCGTTTCACCGGCTACCATCGTCATCATGGCCGAGCACAAGGATCCGTTGCCCCGCACCGTGGCGACTGGCATCACGCTGTTCACCGTCCACGTCCGTCGCGGCTACCCCGACGTGCAGGACCCAAAGCTCAATTCGCATTCGAAACTCAACTGCATTACCGCCTGCATCCAGGCGACGCAGGCCGGCGCCGACGAGGCGCTGATGCTCGATCCGCATGGCTTTGTGGCGACGTGCAACTCGACGCATTTCTTCATCGTGCGCAAGGGGGCGGTCTGGACGTCGACCGGCGACTACTGCCTTGGCGGCATCACCCGCGGCAATGTCATCGCGATCTGCAAGGGGGAGGGCATCCCGGTTTTCGAACGCAATTTTTCGCTCACCGACGTCTATGGCGCCGATGAAGCGTTTGTCACCGGCACATTTGCCGGCGTGGTGCCGGTGCGGACGGTGGACGGGCGCAGGCTCACCGACGGGCGCGGGCCGATGGTGGAGCACTTGCAGGGGCTGTACCGGGCGTTGATCGAGGCCGACACCGCGCCATGACCATGCGAATCGCCATGTGGTCCGGCCCGCGCAACCTTTCGACGGCGATGATGCGCAGCTTCGGCGCGCGCGCCGACACGATCGTGTCCGACGAGCCGTTCTATGGCGCCTACCTCGAGCATAGCGGTGCGGACCAGCCGATGCGCGAGGCCGTCATCGCCAGCATGGATTGCGACTGGGCAAGCGTTGCGCGCACGCTATCGGGGGCATGCGCGGCGCCGATCTGGTACCAGAAGCACATGGCCCACCACATGGTCGGTCCGGTCACCCATGACGATTTGCCGGGCTTCACCCATGCTTTTCTCATCCGCCACCCTGCACGGGTCATCGCCAGCTATGCCGAAAAGCGGGTGGCAGTGACGGCCGACGACCTTGGCATCGCGCGGCAGCGCCTGTTTTTCGAGCGCGAGGCCGACCGGCTCGGCCATCCGCCACCGGTGATCGACAGTGCCGATGTGCTCGCCCATCCGCCGCGGGCCCTGCGGGCGCTGTGCGACGCACTCGGCATCGCCTTCGACCCCGCCATGCTGCACTGGCCGCCCGGCCCGCGCGCCACCGATGGCATCTGGGCACGCCATTGGTACGATAGCGTCCTCGCCAGCACCGGGTTCGAGGCCCCGCGCGACGCGGTGGCAGCATTGCCCGACGCAGCGCTTCCGGTACTCGAAGCCTGCCTGCCGGACTATCACTGGCTTGCCGGCTTCCGACTGTAGCGATATCGATGGCAACGCGGTGGGGAGCGCAGCGTTTGTCCTTTTGAAGGAGAACCACAATGTTGCTGGCTCATGGAACGATCGTCGCGGTTGCCGATGGTGAAACACTGAATCTCTATCGCAACAGCGGCAGCGATCGCGAGCCTGCGCTGGTGGCGTTGCCGCCCCAGACGCCGAAGGGTGATGACGGCGACGGCGAGGGCGGCGTCAACGCCGGCTCAGGCGGGCGCCACCATATCAGCGCTGCCAACCCCGACGGCGAACAACGCGCCGAGGACAATTTTGCCGCTGCCACCGCAGCTTATCTCAACGCCGAAGTCCTGGCCCACCGGATCGACCACCTCGTCGTCATAGCGGCACCGCGGACGCTGGGGGAACTGCGTCATCATTGGCACAAGGCGCTGACTGCCGTCCTTGTCGCTGAAATTCCCAAGGAAATGACCGGCCACAGCGTCGCCGATATTGCTGAAATGCTGGACAAGCACGGATAGGGCAGTCGCGGCCGCTATCGCGCCATCCGGACCAGTGCCGTATCCAGTGCCTGCAGGACGCGTGAGCGGTCGACTTTGGAAAACGCCGCAGGGCCGCCAGGGATGACATCGCCCCCGGCGCGCAGGTCCGCCATGATGGCGCGCGTGGCGATAGCGCTGCCGATCGAACTGGTGGTGAATGGCTTGCCGTTGTGGCCGATGACGGTGGCGCCGGACTTGAGGCACCGGTCGGCGAGCAGGATGTCGCCGGTCACCACCAGCGCAGCCTTGTCGGCCCGTTCGGCGATCCAGTCGTCGGCGGCGTCAAAGCCATCGGAGACGATTGCCTGGGTCACCAGCGGATGGCCGGGCAGCCGCATGCCGCTGTTGCTGACAACGATGGCCGGCACGCCGTGGCGGATGGCGACGCGATAGATCTCGTCCTTGACCGGGCAGGCATCGGCATCGACGTAGATCGTCGGCATCGCGTCTAGCGCAGCTTGCCCCGCTGGTGCGGGCCGGACGGGCCGGAGCGCGGGCCGTTGTTTGCACCCATCGGGCGGCCTTGCGGCCCCAGCGGGCGCACCGTGGCGCGGGCCAGCACGGGTCGATTGGGTTTGCCCTGCGCCCTTGACGGTCCACCCGATTGCGGCGGGCCATCAGCGGGGATGATGCGAATGCCACCTTCGGGCGAACGATCCTCGCCCTCGGTGCGCTTCAAGGCGTCCATGAAGCGCGACGCAATCGCGCGCGGCACTTCGAACATGGTTTCCTCGGGCCCGATGCGAATGGCGCCGATTTCGGTCTTGGTGACATGGCCGCGCCGGCAGAGCAGCGGCAGCAGCCAACGCGGATCGGCGTTCATGCGGCGGCCGACATCCATGCGGAACCACACGGTCTCCTCAAAGCCCGGGCGCGGGCCGTCGTTCGACGGCCGCTCGCCGCGCTGCGGCGGGCCGCTGTTGTCGAGCATCTCCTCGACCGCCGGCATCTTGGCGCGATGGGCGTGGACCAGCGCCGCGGCAATATCCTCGGGCGAACGCTCGGCGAGCAGGCGCGCCGCGAGGGCACGATCCTCGTCATCAATCTCGGCAGGCACGACCATCAGCGCCGAAAGCAGGCGTTCGTGGTCGTTGCGGCGAATATCGGCGGCACTCGGCACCGGCATGAATTCGGCGTTGATGCGGGCGCCGCGCAACATGCCCTCGACACGGCGACGCGCCGGATAGGGCACGATGAGGACGGCGGTGCCCTTCTTGCCGGCACGGCCGGTGCGGCCCGACCGGTGTTGCAATATCTCGGCATCGCGCGGCAGTTCGACGTGGATGACGAGCGACAGATTGGGCAAATCAATCCCGCGCGAGGCGACATCGGTGGCAACGCAAATGCGCGCCCGGCGGTCACGCAAGGCTTGCAGCGCCTGGTTGCGTTCGGACTGGCTGTGCTCGCCCGACAGCGCCACGGCGTCGAAGCCGCGCTCGATCAGGCTGGCATGGAGGTGGCGGACATTGTCGCGGGTCGCGCAGAACAGCATCGCCGTCGGCGCTTCGTGGAAGCGCAGCAGGTTGACGACGGCATTCTCGATATCGGCGGGGGCGACGACGACGGCCTGATAGGCGATGTCGCCATGGCCGCGGTCCTCGCCGACGGTGGAGATGCGCAGCGCATCGCGCTGGTAGCGCTTGGCGAGCGCGACGATCGGCTTGGGAATGGTGGCCGAAAACATGAAGGTGCGGCGCGTTTCGGGCGTCGCATCGAGAATCTGCTCGAGGTCGTCGCGAAAGCCCATGTCGAGCATCTCGTCGGCTTCATCGAGGATGGCGACCTTGATCTGGCCAAGATTGAGCGCGCCGCGCTCGAGGTGATCGCGCAGGCGTCCCGGTGTGCCGACGACGATATGCGCGCCCTGGTTGAGCGCCTTGCGCTCCTTGGATGCATCCATGCCGCCGACGCAGGTGGCAATGCGGGCGCCGGTTTTGCCATACAGCCAGATCAGCTCGCGGCTGACCTGCAGCGCCAGTTCACGCGTCGGCGCGATGACCAGCGCCAGCGGCGCGCCGGGGCGGTCGGCACGGCCATCCTCACCCAGCAATTGGGGGGCCATGGCGAGGCCGAAGGCGACGGTCTTGCCCGATCCGGTCTGGGCGGACACGAGCAGGTCGCGCCCTTCGGCGTCGGGCTGGAGGACGGCGGCCTGGACCGGCGTAGGCGCGGCATAACCACGGACGGAGAGCGCTTCGGCGAGAAGCGGCGGCAGATTTTGAAAGGGCATGGCGGCCCTATGCCTGATATTCGTCGATTTGGCGAATTATGCCGCACTGCACCGTCGGACCGGGTGGCAGGGGCCTTCCCCGCCACCCTTGAACGCCGACCTCAATAGACTTCGAACAGCCCCGCTGCGCCCATGCCGCCGCCGACGCACATCGTCACGACGACATATTTGACACCGCGGCGCTTGCCCTCGATCAGGGCATGGCCGGTGCAGCGGGCGCCGGTCATGCCATAGGGGTGCCCGATCGAGATGGCGCCGCCGTTGACGTTGAGCTTGTCCATCGGAATGCCGAGCGTATCGGCGCAATAGAGCACCTGGACGGCAAAGGCTTCGTTCAACTCCCAAAGCCCGATGTCGTCCATCTTGAGGCCGTTGGCCTTCAACAGCTTGGGGATGGCAAAAACCGGCCCGATGCCCATTTCGTCGGGTTCCAGCCCCGCCACCGCCATGCCGCGATACGCCCCCAACGGCGTCAGACCGCGCCGCGAGGCCTCCCCGGCTTCCATCAGCACGCTCGCCGATGCCCCATCGGATAGCTGCGAGGCGTTGCCGGCGGTGATGACGCCGCCTTCGAGCACCGGCTTCAGGCCTTTCAGCCCCTCCAGCGTCGTTTCGGGGCGGTTGCCTTCGTCCTTCGACGTCGTCACCTCGTGGAAGGTGACTTCCTTGGTTTCCTTGTTGACCATGCCCATGCGGCTGGCCATCGGCACGATCTCGTCGTCGAACTTGCCTGCCGCCTGTGCCGCCGCCGTCCGCATCTGCGACTGGAAGCTGTATTCGTCCTGGCGATCGCGGCTGATGCCATAGCGCTTGGCGACGACTTCGGCGGTCTGCAGCATCGGCATGTAGATATTGGGCACCATGGCGACGAGGCTGGGGTCGCCCTCCACCCGCATCTTGTCGTTCTGCACCATGGAAATCGAATCAATGCCGGCACCGATGGTGATCTGCATGCCATCGACGATGATCTGCTTGGCGGCGGTCGCGATCGCCATGACCCCGGACGAACACTGGCGATCCATCGACTGGCCCGACACGGTCACCGGCAGGCCGGCGCGCAACAATGACGTGCGAGCGATGTTGCCGCCCTGGACGCCCTGCTGGAGCGCCGCACCCATGACGACGTCATCGACTTCACCGCCATCGAGGCCTGCGCGCTTGACGGCATGCTGGATGGCATGGCCGCCCAGTGTCGGGGACGGGGTGGCGTTGAAGGCGCCGCGATAGGCCTTGCCGATCGGTGTGCGGGCGGTGGAAACGATTACGGCTTCACGCATGGGAAATCCTTTGGTCAGCCCCTCGCCCGTCCGGGAGAGGGAGGGTGTGGGGTTCAGGCAGGAAAGCGTGCCATGCCGGGTTCGGATGGCAAGGCGATCGCGCCGGTGATCAGGGCAACGCCATGATAGAAGCTGATCAGTTGCACGATCTCGAGGATCTGCGCGGTGTCGAAATGCGCCGCAAGGCGGGCAAATTCGGCATCGGAGAGTTTCTTGTTGGCCAGCAGCGCATCGACCGTGGCGATGACCGCAGCATCGGCTGCGTCCCAGTTGCCGTCATCGGCATGGCCATCGAAGGTCGACCGCACCTGCGCGTCCGACAATTCGGCCTTGGCAGCGAACAATTTGCTGTGGATGCCCCATTCATATTCACAACCGGTTTGCGCCGCTGTCCGCTGGATGACGATCTCGCGGGTATGGAACTCCAGCGCTCCCTTGCCGGCAACAGCACCGCCGAGGAACCTGTCGAGCGCCTTCTGGCTCTGGCCCACCGATGTGAACAGCGCCAGCGGCTCGCTGCCCGGCGCGACGACCTTGGCAACAACAGCCTCAAAGGCTTCGGGCCAGGGTTTTTGCAGCAATCCGATACGACTCATGGCGCGGCCTTTCACAGATACTGGAGCGTGATCCATTCGGCGGCGAGCGCCGGCTTGGTTTCACCCTCGATTTCGACGGTGACGTTGACCGTCGATTGCCACGCGCCATCGGCCCTCTGGCTGACGTCGGCCAGCGTGAAACGGCCGCGCACCTTGCTGCCGGATTTGACCGGCGCCATGAAACGCACCTTGTTGAGGCCGTAGTTAACCCCCATCCGGGTCCCCTCGACGCCCGGCATGGCCCCATAGGCAAACGCCGAACACAGGCTCAATGTCAGATAGCCATGCGCAATCGTCGTCCCGAAAGGCGTCTGCGCTGCCCGCACCGGGTCGACATGAATGAACTGGTGGTCGCCCGTCACCTCGGCAAAGGCATCGATCTTGGCTTGGTCGACGAGCACCCAGTCGGACACCCCGACTTCGGTGCCAACCTTGGCGCGATAGTCTTCGAGCGGAATTGGCTGCCGCATGGTTATCTTCCCCACGATTTGTTTGGCGGCACCCTAGCGAGGGTGACGCTTGCGTCAACCGATTGCCGCTCGCATAGCGACGCCACAACATCAGCAGCAAGGAACAAACATGATCTTGCGTACGCTTGCCTGTGCCACGGCCCTCGTCGGCGCTGCTGCCGCCGCAGCCGCACCCCCGTCGCGACTCGATACCGCGGCACGCGAGTACGTCCAGCTGACGCTCGAGGCCGGAGAGCGCGAGCCGGGCTATGTCGATGCCTATTATGGTCCCGCCGCATGGGCGGCCGCCGCCAAGGCGCACCCGCGCACTGTCGCGGTGTTGCTGCGCGATGCCACTCGCCTGCACAACCGCGTTGCTGCCATCGACCCGCGCCGGCTCGCCCCCATCGAAGTCCGTCGCCGCGCCTTCCTGCTCGGCCAGGTCACGGCGGCGGAAACCCGACTGGCCATGCTGGCGGGCCACAAGTTCGCATTTGCCGATGAAGCGCGCGGGCTGTTCGGCGCCGCGCCCGAGCTCAAGCCACTGGCGTCCTATGATGCGGTCCTCGCCGATATCGACAAGCTGGTTCCCGGCCCGGGTCCGTTGTGGCAGCGGGTCAGCGACTATCGCGAGACGCTGCGCATTCCCGCCGACCGGCTGAAGCCGGTCATGGACGCCGCCATTGCTGAATGTCGGGCCCGCACCCTGGCGCACATCCCCCTTCCCGCCAACGAACGCTTCACACTGGAATTCGTCACCGGCAAGCCATGGGGCGGTTACAATTACTACAAGGGCGGCGCCACCAGCCTCATCCAGGTCAATACGGACCTTCCCGTACTGATCGACCGCGCCGTCGACCTTGGTTGCCACGAAGGTTATCCGGGCCACCATGTTCTCAACCTGCTGCTCGAGCAAAAGCTAGCATGGGGCCGTGGCTGGCAGGAATTCACCGTCTATCCGCTCTACAGCCCCGAATCGCTGCTTGCCGAAGGGTCGGCCAATTATGGCATCGAATTGGCCTTTCCGGATGATGAGCGTACCGATTTCGAAGCGCGGGTGCTCTATCCCCTCGCCGGGCTGAACCCCGCCGAAGCGCCGCGCAACGCAGCCTTGCTCAAGGCGCTGCAAAAGCTGTCCGGGACGCGCTTTACCATCGCCCGCGACTATCTCGACGGCCGCATCACGCGCGACCAGGCGATCACGCTCAGCCAGACCTACGGCCTCGTCAACCGCCAGCGCGCCGCCAAGTCGATCGAATTCTCCGACCATTATCGCAGCTATGTCATCAACTACGGTCTCGGCCGCGACATGGTCGCCGCGAGGGTGGAGGCCGCGGGATCGGCGCCGGCGGCGCGTTGGGCCGTGATGCAAACGCTATTATCGGAACCGACGACGCCAGCGGACCTGCGCACGCCGGCGCGATGAACGCCATCGCGTTTACACAATGGCATTTTGCGTATAGAAACTACGCATGAACGCATACAGCCCCATCCGACCCGCCGCGACTCTGCCGGTGCCGCGCAAGCAATGGGGCACAGCGCTGGCCGCGTTGCGTCGATTGCTGCGTGACAAGGACGATACCGGCCAGGTCTTTGAGATCATGCGCGCGCTCAACGGCGCCTCGACACGCGACGGCTATCGCCGCCTGCTGACAACGGTCGAAGGCGGTCGCATCGCCTATCAGCGCATAGAACTTGCCGAACGACTTTCGGATCGCACCTGGCTGGCAACGCTTCCGGCTGGCAGCCTTGGCGCTGTCTATCGCGATTTTACCGACCACGGCGGCGTCACGCCGCAAGGCCTTGTCGAAGTCAGCAACCAGGTGATGGCCGATCTTGAGCACCCGGTCGCATGGTACGGCCGCCGCATCCGCGACAGCCATGACCTCTGGCACGTCGTCACCGGCTATGGCCTCGATTCGCTCGGCGAGGCGGCGCTGGTGGCGTTTTCCTATGCCCAGACGCGCTCGCTCGGCTGGGCTGCGATTGCCGTAGGGGCCGCCATCAAGAGCCGCAGGGGCCCGAACCAGCCGTATGCCCGCGCCATATGGGAAGGATATCGCCGCGGCTGCGCTGCCGCCTGGCTGCCGGGCGAGGATTTGCTCGCCATGCTGCCGCAACCGCTCGACGAAGTGCGTGCGCGGCTCGGGCTGGATCGCGCAACGGTCTATGAATCAATCCCCGTCGCATTGCGTGGACAGGCCGTGCCAAAGGGGTAAGGGCCCTATGCGCTTCCCTCTGCCCGCGCCGCTCCAGCCGTAATCCCCGGCATTGGCCCAGCCACTGGACCGGAACCCGGTCCCGCCACCGGCACCCGTTCACGCGGATCGAGGACGCGGCCGTCCGGGCCCGCGCTGAAACTGGTCTGTGACGGATAGGCGAACTGGATGTCGCTGGCGGCGAAATAGCGAAGGATGGCGATGCCGATGGCCTGGCGTTCGGCCATCATCACCGCAAGGTCGGGCACGATGATGTGATAGACAATCTCGAAGTCGAGCGATGACGGCGAGAATGCGATGAAGTGGGCGCGGTCGAACCGGCAATTCGGACGCGCTGCAATGATGGCCTCGATGGCGCCGGGGATGGCTTCAAGCTGTTCCGGCGGGGTCTGGTAGATGACGCCCAATTGCACGACCACGCGGCGCTCGATGATCCGGCGCATATTGGAAATCTGCTGGTCGAGCAGCTTGGTGTTGGAAATGATGACCTGTTCACCCGAAAGCGCGCGGACGCGGGTGGTCTTCAGCCCGATGGCCTCCACCGAACCCGTGGTGCCGCCATAGCTGATGGTATCGCCAACCTTGAAAGGCCGGTCGAACAGGATCGCCAAAGCCGCGAACAGGTCGCCGAAAATGCCCTGGGCGGCAAGGCCGATGGCGATGCCGCCAACGCCGAGGCCGGCGACGAGGGCCGTGATATTGACCCCCAGGTTGTCGAGGATGAGCAGGATCGCCAACAGCCAGATGACGACGTTGACCAGCACGCGGATGATGGTCATGGCGCTGGCCAACGACTCCTCGTCGGCCCCGGCGCGGCGCTCGACCAGCGCCAGCACGACTTCGCGCAACCAGAAGGCGCCCTGCACCGCAAAGGTGATGGTGAAGGCGATGTCGATCGCCTTGAGCAGCGGTCCCGGCGGTGCCACCAGGTGGGTCACCAGGTCCGCCGCGACCACGGCCATGAAGGCGCTGCGGGTGCGGCGAACAATGCGCGCTGCAAAGCCGCGCAGGGTGGTGACCGGGTGGTGCTTGCCCAGCGCGCGGCCAAGTCCCCAGCGGATGCCGACAAAGATGAAATACAGCGCTATCGCCACGGCGATGCCGAGCAGCGCATCGGAGCTATCGTGCCGCAACCAGTTGACGGTATCGACGGTCAGGTGCTCGGCTTCGCTCAGTGCGTTGGGGATGAGCTCGCCGGCGGGGCGCGTGGCCGCGGGAACCGCGCTCATGCAGCCTCTCCCGGCGTGAGGGCGCCGGCAAGCCAGCCCGGGCGCAACACCTCTGCAGCCATGCCGCCAAGGCTCAGCGGGCCTTCGGCAGCCTCGACCCGCATATGGACGATGCCGATGCTGGTCTCGCCCGCGGCGCGGTGGCTGCGCAACGTGCCGACCGATCGTCCGGCGGCATCGCGCAGCACCGCGTCTCCCGCATTGCCGGCGAAGCGCACGGGCACCATGCGGCGACGCACCTTGTCACGATGGTGCATGCGTGCGGTGTTTTCCTGCCCGACATAGCAGCCCTTGGTAAAGCTCACCCCCGCCAGCAGGTCGGCATCGGTTTCAAGCCAGAGGAATTCGTCGTTGCCGATATCGGCACTGCCGGGGACCCCGAACGCGATACGATGGCTGTCATAGGCGGCGGCGCCGGGCTCGCTTCCGGCATCGCCGACCCAGCGCCGGCCGAGTTCAGGCAGGCGCGGGTCAGCCGGGCCATGGTGAACGTGATCGCCATCGCCTCCGCAGGCAAAGACCCCCAAGGGTGTTGGATCGATCGTCACCGCCTTGCGCATCCGGTACATCCCCAGCCGCCTGGCCAGTGCCTCGGCCCGGGTCGCGGCGACATCGACGAGAATGGCCCCATCGGCACCGGCGAATAGCAGCATGTCGAACAGCGCCTTGCCCTGCGGCGACAACAGTCCGGCATACAGCGGCCGGTCAGGTGCCAGCGCCGTGACATCGTTGGTGAGCAGCCCCTGCAGGAACGGCACCGCATCGGCGCCGGCGATGCGCAGGACGGCGCGGTCTTCAAGGAAATGGGTCGGCATGACAGATGAATTAGGCGGTCGCACCGGAATTTCCAAATCCGCAGCAACGAAAGCGGGTGCCATCGCCCTGCTTCGGCGCTAAGCTTCGTCGCATGGCCAACCCCTTCGATCTCATCCTCCGCAACGCCCAGGTGTTCACCCCGAGCGGGTTGATAGAAGCGGACCTGGCCGCATCGGGCGGCAAGACCGCGGCGCTGTTGCCGCGCGGCGCCGGCGACGCGGCAGAGATCATCGACGGTACCGGGCTGGTCGTGCTGCCCGGCGTCATCGACACCCAGGTGCATTTTCGCGAGCCCGGACTGGAACACAAGGAAGACCTGGCCAGCGGCAGCCTCGCCGCCGTCCTCGGCGGGGTGACCGCGGTGTTCGAAATGCCCAACACCAAGCCCAATACCGATTCGGCCGAAGCCCTTGCCGACAAGCTGGCGCGCGCCAAGGGGCGGATGTGGTGCGACCACGCCTTTTACGTTGGCGCCACCGCCGCCAACGCCGATCATCTCGATGAACTGGAAATGCTTCCCGGCGCATGCGGAATCAAGGTGTTCATGGGCGCTTCCACCGGCGATTTGCTGGTCAGCGACGACGACACCCTGGCCCGGGTGCTGGCACACGGCCATCGGCGCGTCGCCATCCATGCCGAGGACGAATACCGGATGCAGGACCGCATGGGCCTGCGTGTGCCGGGCGACCCGGCTTCGCACCCGGTGTGGCGCGACGACACCTCGGCATTGCTGGCGACCCAGCGCGTCGTCAGGCTGGCACGGTTGAGCGGACGCCGCATCCACGTCCTCCACGTCACGACGCCGGCGGAACTGGAATTCCTCAAGGACCACCGCGACATCGCTTCCATCGAGCTGACTCCGCAGCACCTGACATTGGCCGGCGAGGAGGCCTATCCGCGCCTTGGCAGCCATGCCCAGATGAACCCGCCGATCCGATCCGGCGCGCATCGCGACGGGTTGTGGCACTGGCTCGACCAAGGCGTGGCCGATGTCATCGGGTCGGACCATGCCCCGCATACACTGGAGGAAAAGGCGAAGGCCTATCCCGATTCACCATCGGGCATGCCCGGCGTGCAGACGCTGTTGCCGCTTCTTCTCGATCACCTGCACCACGGGCGACTCAGCCTGCAGCGGCTTGTGGATCTGACCAGCGCCGGGGCGCAGCGCCTGTTCGGCCTCGTCAACAAGGGGCGGATCGCGCCCGGCTATGACGCCGACTGGACGGTGGTGGATCTGAAGCGCCAATGGACAGTCGAGCAAAGCTGGCTCGCCAGCCGCGCCGGCTGGTCGCCTTTTACCGGCATGACGCTGACTGGGCGACCGGTGGGCACCATCGTGCGCGGCAATGTGGTGATGTGGGAGGCAGAGGTGCGGGGCACGGCGATGGGGGCGCTGATCCGCTTCCAGGAGACGCTCAGGGCTGGCTGAGCCGGCAGGCGCCCCGGCTGAACGCTTGACTTTCGGACCGGTCGCCGCCATTGAGCGCCCCTTGTCGCGCCCGGCCTGTCCCGACGCGGTGTTAACCTATCCTATCGGGACCTGTCATGGCCAAGCCGACTACCATCAAGATCAAGCTCGTCTCGTCCGACCCGGACTCGGGTTACTACTACGTGACCAAGAAGAACCCGCGCACCCAGACGGAAAAGCTGTCGTTCCGCAAATACGACCCTGTCGTTCGCAAGCACGTCGAGTTCAAGGAAGCCAAGATCAAGTAAGGCGGCAGCCCCGCCGCGAGCAAGCGCGCCGGGGCAGACTTGGTGACGGCGACACTGTCGACCATCGCGCCGTAGCTGCCGAAACGGATCGAATTGCGCCGCGACTTTGCCGCGGCCTTTTCTTTATGTGGCGTTGGCGCCCGCTTGGGCGGCTTCAGGCAGCCTCTGCGACGCGATTGCGACCACCGCGCTTGGCATCGTACAGCGCCGCATCGGCGCGCTGAAGGAACATTTCGGCATCGGCATCGCGCGGGCCCAGCGTGGCCAGCCCTATGCTCACCGTAACGCCGGATGGCCCTTCGCTGCCGCGACCGATGCGCGTCTGCGCCACCGTTTCCACCAGCCGGGCTGCCACCTGCCGCGCCGTTTCATGATCGGTGTCGGGCATGACAACGGCAATTTCATCGCCACCGACACGGGCAATCGTATCGCCGCTGCGGACATTGGCGAGAAGTTGTTCCGCGACGGCCCGCAGGACCTTGTCGCCGGCGGCATGGCCCCAGCGGTCATTGTAGGGCTTCAGCGCATCGAGGTCGATCATCAGCAGCGCCAGCGGCCGGTCGCCGGCGCGCGAGGCCGCAATGGCCGCCGGCAGCACACTGTCGAGATGGTGGCGATTGTAGAGGCGCGTCACCGGGTCGATGATCGCCAATCGCCAGGCCGCGCGAGTCGAGGCGGCACGCAGCAAGGCCACTTCGCGACGGCGAATCAGCGCTGTCAGGCGGGCGCGCAGTTCGAAGGGTTCGATCGGCAGCCCGCTGCAATCGGCCACGCCGAGGTCGAACGCGGCAACCAGCGCTTCGGGATCGGAACGCGGCACGAGGCCGAATACCGCGAGGGGATGGTCCTCCCCGACCGAATGAAGGTTCATCATCTGCGCCAGCGCCTTGCGCCAGCACCTGCCCTCAAGCGCGACGATCAGCACACCGAGTGTTCCGGCGCCGACTTGCTCCACTGCTTCGCGCTCTGTCAGCACAAAAAGCTTGCGGCCAGCCGGGAGAAGCAGGCGCACTTCGTCCGCCAGTGCCTTGCCGCCGACAAAACCGATTCTAAGTGTCATGACCCCCAATCGCGTGCGACCCAACGGAACGAAGCCACGGCGCCTGGTTCCTCCCCTATACGCACTGCCGGACCTTTACGACGCAACGAGGTCGCAACCCCCGAAGCGCGCTTGGCAAACAGCACGACCCGACCGTAGTGAGGACACCAAAGTATGAAAATGGTCAATAGCAAGGCAAGGCGACGATATGGTTAACGATGCGGAACGATCTACTGGCAGGGGTGTTGCCGGTATCGATGCCGGCGTGCTTGCGTTGCAGGCGCTTGCCCATGTCGCGGGCGATGCCGATCTTGGCCCAAGGTTCCTGTCACTGTCGGGAATCGACGTCGAGACACTGCGCGCCCGGGCCGGCGACCCGGCGCTGCTTGCCGCTGTCATCGAATTCCTGTGCGCACGCGAATCGGACTTGGTCGCCTGCGCCGAGGCAATCGGCGTGCGGCCAGCCAACCTTGCCGGCGCGGGCGCGGCGCTTTCGGGCGACAGGATGTGAGCAGGCCCCTCATCATTTCCGATTGCGACGGGGTGCTGCTGGAGTTCGCCAATCCGTTCATCGCCTATCTCGCCGACCAGCATGGCCTTACGCTCAAGCTTGAAAGCTTTGCATTGGCCGGCAACATCCGCGATGCCGCCGGCGACGCCGTTGCACCCGATCGCTTCCCGGCGCTTCTGGATGGTTTTTTCAATACCCATATGCCGAGCCAGCAGCCGGTGGCGGGCGCCGTTGCCTCGCTCGCCGAACTTTCGAAATGGTGCGACATTGTCGTGCTGACCAACATCGCCGATCACCATGCGGTGGCGCGAACCGCCGAATTGGCCCGATTGGGAATGCCGTATCGCGTCATCGGCAACCATGGCCCCAAGGGTGCGCCGATAAAGGCACTATTGGGCGAATTCCAGCCATCGGCGGCAGTCTTCATCGATGACTTGCCACCGCACCACGGTTCGGCGCGCAAGCTTGTGCCGCATGTCCATCGCCTGCACATGGTGGCGGAGCATGAACTGCGCGGCCTGATCCCCGATGCGCCGGACGCCCATGCCCGCATCGACGACTGGGCCGATGCACTGCCGCATATCGAAACAGTTCTGAAAGGCTGACCAATGCCCGAATCTCCCGCTGCTTCCCCTGCCTCCAGGCTCGCTGCGCTGGGCATCACCCTTCCCGTCGCCGCAGCGCCCGCCGCCAACTATGTCCCCGGCGTGGTCATCGATGGCCTGCTCCATATTTCCGGCCAGATCCCGTTCGATGAAGCCGGTGCGCTGATCCGCGGCCGGCTCGGCGAAACAATGGACGTCGCCGCCGGTGCCGAAGCTGCAAAACGCTGCGCCATCGGGCTGATCGCGCAGATGCAGTCGGCCCTTGGCTCGCTCGACAAGGTGCGCCGCGTCGTCAAGCTGGGCGTTTTTGTCGCCTCCGCGCCGGACTTCATCGATCAGCCCAAGGTCGGCAACGGTGCATCGGACCTGATGGTGGCGGTGTTCGGCGATATCGGCCGCCATGCGCGATCTGCGGTCGGTGTTGCGGCGCTACCATTGGGCGTTGCAGTCGAGATCGACGCCATCATCGCGGTCCACCCCTGACGCATGGCGGATGTGAGGGCCCGGATACTGACCGCCGCCGCCGATGTTTCGGCGGCCGACTGGAACGCCTGCGCCGGGCCGGACAATCCGTTTGCCCGGCACGAATTCTATGTGGCGCTGGAAAGGTCCGGCAGCGCCATCCCGCGCACGGGCTGGCGCGCCACGCACCTGGTTGTCGATGATGCCGATGGCGTGCCGATCGGCATCATGCCCGGCTACCTCAAGAGCCATAGCCAGGGCGAATATGTCTTCGATCATGGCTGGGCGGATGCCTGGGAACGCGCCGGCGGCAGTTACTATCCCAAGTTGCAATGCATGACGCCGTTCACGCCCGCCACCGGGCCACGGCTGCTGCTGCGCGACCCGAGCGCCGCCGGCGGCCTTGTCGCGGCGGCACAGGCGCTGGTGACCCAGAACAACCTGTCATCGGTCCACGCAACCTTTCTGACGCCCGACCAGCAGGCGCTGTTCGCCGACGCCGGCTGGCTGATGCGGGTCGGCGAGCAATTCCACTGGGCGAACGACGGCTATGCCGATTTCGGCGATTTCCTCGGTGCGCTGTCGTCGCGCAAGCGCAAGGCCATCCGCAAGGAACGCGAGGGTGCGCTGGCCAGTGGTGTCGAGATCGTCCACCTGACCGGCGGCGCCATCACCGAGGCACATTGGGACGCCTTCTGGACGTTTTACCAGGACACCGGCATGCGCAAATGGGGCCGGCCGTATCTGACCCGCGCCTTTTTCTCGATTATCGGCGAAACGATGGGCGACCGGGTGCTGCTGATGCTGGCACTGCGTGGCGGCCAGCCGGTGGCGGGCGCGCTCAATTTCATCGGCGATGATTGCCTGTATGGGCGTTACTGGGGATCCACCGAGGACATCCCCTTCCTCCATTTCGAGCTATGCTATTACCAGGCCATCGAATGGGCGATCGCCAATGGCAAGGCGCGCGTCGAAGCCGGCGCGCAGGGAGCCCACAAGCTGGCGCGCGGCTACCGCCCGGTGGCGACGATTTCCGCGCATTTCATACCTGATCCCAACTTTCGACGCGCCGTTGCCGATTTCGTGGCGCGCGAAGGCGAGATGGTGGCCGCCGATATCGAGGCGATGGACATGGCCACGCCGTTCAGGCGCGGCTAAGACGATGCGGCGCTTGTACCTTCCCGAAGTCGCCAGACAGGATGCTGCCATGACCACCATGCACCGGCTCGCTGCCGCTTTCGCCGTGACGGCCCTGGTTGCCGGCGCGGCAGGGGCGCAGGTCTATCGCCTGTCGCCCGAGCAGATCCAGCAGGCCCAGCTTGAGGCCGCCAATCGCAGCGCCGCCGATGATGCGCTTTTTCTCGCGCCCCGCAACGACGGGCGCATCCACGGTGAGGTCGGTGCCTTCGTCGGCACCGGCGGCGCCCGCGGCATCTTCGGCACGGTCGTGACACCCTTGGGTGAAAACGGCAGCGCGGCGTTCTCCTTCGAACAGAGCCAGTACAATGGCCGCGGCTATGGCAACTATCCCTATGGTTATACGCTGAGCCCGCGGAAGCCGGTGCGGTAACTACACCGCAAAATTGTCGATCAGCCGGGTGGTGCCCATCACTGCAGCCGCCATCAACCGCGCCCCCGGCTCCGGTCGATCGAGCGGGGTCAGCGTTTCCTCATCGACGAGTTCGATATAGTCGACCCGCAGGAACCCTGCCTGTGCCAATGCCAGATAGGCGGCCGCCAGCGTCGGTGCCAGCGCCGCGCCGCCGCGCAGGGCATCGCGTGCGGCGATCAGGGATTGCGGCAACGCCAGCGCCCGGCCGCGTTCATCGGGGTTCAGGTACATGTTGCGCGACGACAGCGCGAGGCCATCCTGATCACGCACGATGCCGGCACCGATGATGCGCGTACCGAGATCGAGATCGGCGGCCATGCGACGGATGATGGCGAGTTGCTGCCAGTCCTTTTCACCAAACACACCGACATCGGCGCGCGACGCCGCCAGCAATTTCGACACCACGGTCGCCACACCGTCGAAATGCCCTGGGCGCACCGCTCCGCACAGCCGGTCGGGAAGCCCGGCAACCTTGACGTAGCTGGCAAAGCCGGGCGGATACATGGTGGCGACGCTGGGTGCATACAGCAGTTCGCAGCCGGCCTCGCGCAGTTTGGCGGCATCGCCTGCCTCGTCGCGGGGATAGCGATCAAGGTCTTCCAGCGGCCCGAATTGCTTGGGATTGACGAAAATCGATGCCGCGACCTTGTCGGCATGTTTCAGCCCCTCCGTCACCAACGCCAGGTGACCGGCATGGAGCGCGCCCATCGTGGGCACCAGCGCGACGCGATGCCCCTGGCGCTGCCAATCGGCGATGGCGGCGGTGAGTTGGGCGGGCTCGCGGACGATGCTGAAGGCTGATGGCACGCGGGGCCTTTCGGTTGACACAGGCGCGCGGCTGTGTCGGAAACGCAGCCAATACGCAAGGTTCCGGGGCAATCATGGCATCAACGACTGGTTCGAAAGCGCGGCATTGGCCCGTTCCCCCACCCCGCCACGCATGGGAGTGTGCCTGAATGGATGGCGGGGTGGGGCAGCGGGCCGGTGCCGCTACAGCCAACGCGCACATCATCGTGCTGGGCAATGAAAAAGGCGGGTCGGGGAAGTCCACGACCGCCGTGCACATCGCCGTGGCGCTGGCCCATGCCGGCAAGCGCGTCGCCATGATCGACCTCGACAGCCGGCAAAAGACGGTTGCGCGCTACCTCGAAAATCGCGCGACGTTCACGGCCCGGCGCGGATTGACATTGCCGATGCCGGATCATGTCATCATTGCCGAGGGCGACACGGCACAGGCGGAACTCGCCGAACGGCTGCAGCAGGCCAGCGGGCTCGATTTCATCGTCATCGATACCCCGGGCCGCGATTCGCCGCTGGCGCGCGCCGCGCTCGCCGCCGCCGATACGCTGGTGACGCCGATCAACGACAGTTTTGTCGATTTCGACCTGATCGGCCAGGTCGATCCCGAAACCTTCAAGGTCCGCCGTCCGAGTTTTTATGCCGAACTGATCTGGGACACGCGCCGCGCCCGCGCCAGCACCGGCCGCACCATCGACTGGGTCGTGCTGCGCAACCGGCTTTCGACGCTGGAAGCGCGCAATCGCAAACGGGTCGGTGCGGCGCTGGAGGAACTGGCAAAGACCGTTGGCTTCCGCATCGTCGGCGGGCTTTCGGAACGCGTCATATTTCGCGAGCTTTTTCCGCGCGGGCTGACGCTGCTCGATCGCGACGCCCTTGAAGATTTCAGCCTCAGCCATGTCGGGGCGCGCGCTGAACTGCGGGCCTTGATGACCGGGCTGGCATTGCCGGGCTTCGATCTCGATCTGCTGGCGGCCTGATTGGCGATCGCGCTCATCCTTGTCGCGGTGCTGGCCTGGTGGCTGCACAAGCGCGGCGAACTGCTGCCCAACCTGGCGCGATGGGTCGGCACCGGCGTTGCTGCGCTGGTCGCGGTCAAACTGGGGGAAGGCGGCCGACTGATACCCGCTGCGATTGTCGCTGCAGCCGGCTGGTGGTGGTGGCAAAAGGGCCACCGGGCCGCGATCCGCCCGGACCCGGAGGCCGGCGCGCTGGCGCTTCTCGGCCTGCCACCGGGAGCGGGTGCCGAAAGCATCCAGGCCGCTTGGCGCAGCCGCATGGCCTTCGCCCACCCCGACGTCGGCGGCAGCGTCGAAGCGGCGCAAAAACTGACCGAGGCGCGCGACCTGTTGCTGGCACGGCGGGCAGCGCGGAGATAGTTGCCGGCGCAGCGCGCAGCGCGGCGCTTAAAATCGCCATTCCAGCCGATTGCGCTACACCGCAATAGCCAGCGAAGCGGAACCTTAACACCAGCCTGTCATTGGACCTTGTGAAGTCGAACCCGTAAACTCGGCTGTTCCGAATATAAAAGGCCTTGATCCAAGCCATGGCGACCGCAGCAAAACCCCAGCAGGCCCCCGCACCCCGGTCGCATCGTTTCGACCCGACGACACTGCGCGAATACGACATCCGCGGGCTGGTCGGCGAAACCCTCGATGAGCCCGATGCCTATGCCATCGGCCGCGGCTTTGCGACCATCGTGCGGCGCGGCGGCGGTAGCAAGGTGGCGGTCGGCTATGATGGCCGGGCATCGTCGCCGCGCTTCGAGACGGCGCTGTGTCGCGGGCTCAACGATGCAGGCGTCGATGTCGTGCGCATCGGCATGGGGCCGACGCCGATGCTGTACTACGCCGTCAGCGAACTGGGTTGCGCCGGCGGCGTGATGATTACCGGCAGTCACAATCCTCCGGCGTATAATGGCTTCAAGATGGCGCTGGCGAGCGGGCCCTTCTATGGTGCCGACATCCGCGGCCTTGGCGAAATGGCGGCCGCCGGCGATTGGGAAACAGGCACCGGCGCCGCGTCGCAGGTCGATATCATGGACCGTTACGTCGACCGGCTGTTGCAGGGTTTCGATGGTGCCAGCTTTACCATCGCCTGGGATTGCGGCAACGGCGTTGCAGGGCCGGTGGTCGAACGGCTGGTGAAGAAACTGCCCGGCACGCATTATGTGCTGTTCGCCGAAGTCGATGGAAATTTTCCCAACCATCACCCCGACCCGACCGAGGAAAAGAACCTTGCCGACCTGAAGGCTGCGGTTGCCGAGCATGGCTGTGATTTCGGGGTTGCCTTCGACGGCGATGCCGACCGGCTTGGCGCGATCGACGGCAAGGGCCGGGTGGTGTGGGGCGACCAGCTTCTCGGCATCCTCGCCGAACCGGTGCTGAAGGCACTGCCCGGCGCCACCATCATCGCCGATGTGAAGGCCAGCCAGGCGCTGTTCGACCGTATTGCGGCGCTGGGGGGCAAGCCGCTGATGTGGAAGACCGGGCATAGCCTCATCAAGGCCAAGATGAAGGAAACCGGCTCACCATTGGCCGGCGAGATGAGCGGGCATATCTTCTTCGCCCATGATTATTATGGCTATGACGACGGCATTTACGCTGCGGTGCGGCTGATTCGCGCCGTGTCGTCGCTGGGCGGTTCGCTGACCGAATTGAAGGACGCGATGCCGGTGATGATCAACACGCCGGAGCTGCGCTTCCAGTCGTCGGAAGATCGAAAGTTTGCCGTGGTCGCCGAGGTGCTGGCCCGCCTGAAGACCGAAGGCGCCAAGGTCGACGAGACCGACGGCGCCCGCGTGACCCGCGCCGATGGCTGGTGGCTGCTCCGCGCCTCCAACACCCAGGACGTGCTGGTGGCGCGGGTGGAAGCCCGGGATGCTGCAGCGCTTGAGCGATTGCAGGCAGAGCTATATGCTGCGCTCGATGCTTCTGGCGTGAAGCCGGTGCTCGCGGGGCATTGAGACGGCGCTGCTGGGCCGTGTGACGTTCATACGGCATTACAGGGCCATGTGACGTTCATATGGCGCTACAGGGCCATGTGACGTTCATGTTGCAGTGCACAATAAACGCTTGCATCGATCGCCCGCCGGAACTATTGTGCACTGCAACAAGATTGTGGAGTTCGCAATGGCAAGCAAGCCGACAGGTTCGCAGAAAAAGCCCAACGCCGTTGGCGCGACCAAGCCCGTTGCGCCGGCAACGGTTGCGTCCGCTTCGCCGGCGGCCACCAAGCTTGCGGATGCGAAGCCGCCCGCAATCGCGAAGGCGCCCGTAATCGCAAAGGCGCCCGTAATCGGAAAGCCGGCAGTCGTTGCCAACCCGGTTCCGGTTGCCACCAAAGCGACCCCAGCTACCGCCCCTTCGGTGCCGGCTGCAACGACCAAGCCACCGGTTGCGACGCCCGTCGTTGCCAAGACTTTGGCGCCGCCTGCCCCATCCTCCGCGTCCCCGGCGGCCAAAGCTGTTGCACCGGCCGCCGTCGCGACCAAGCCCGTCGCACCGGCTGCGGTAAAGGCCCCTGCAGCGGCTACCGTCCAGGCGACGCCGCCTGTTGGCGGCGCGACGCCGGCCAAGCCTGCCGTCGCCAAGCCTGCCGTTGCAGTGCCGGCAGTCTCGGCACCTGCAGTCGTAGCGGCCGTGCCCGCCAAACCCGTTATCGCTGCCCCGGCTGCTGCCGTGGCTGTTGCCCCCAAGCCGGCCGCTCCTGCGGTCGCCGCTGCTGCCGGCGCCGTGCCGGCCACTCCGCCCCAGCCGTCGGAGCCGAAACCGTCCGCAAGCAAGGCTGAAAACGTCATCCCCCTCACTCGCAAGGATAATCCCATGGCCACCGCATTCGACACCACCTCCGAGACCGTCAAGAAGACCGTCAGCCAGATCAACACCAGCGCCGAAGCCGCGATGACCCAGGGCAAGGCCGCCATGGAGCAGATCACCGCCAAGTCGAAGGAAGCCGTCGAGCAGGGCATGAAGTCCGTCGACGAACTGACCGCCATGGCGCGCGGCAATGTCGAAGCGATGCTGGCCGCCGCCCGCGCCGCCACCTCCGGCCTTGAAACCATCGCCCAGCACGTCAGCGACTTCTCGCGCAAGAGCTTCGAGGACACGACCGCTGCGGCTCGCGCCATGACCGGCGTCAAGACCCCCAACGAGCTGATGCAATTGCAGAATGATTTTGCCAAGACGCAATTCGATGCCGCGGTCAGCGAAATGACCAAGATGTCGGAACTGATGCTCAAGCTTGCCGGCGAAGTGTTCGAGCCGATCCAGAACCGCGCCGCTCTCGCTGCCGAGAAGATGAAGTCGACGTTCACCAAGTAAGGCGGTCTGACGCGAAAATCGAAGGGGCGGGTGCGGCAACGCGCCCGCCCCTTTTGCATGGGCGTCGGCGACCGTATATTGTCGACATGATGCAATTTGAATTGTCGGACCCCGAAACGATGCAAGAGCCGATATTGCCCACCCCGATCCGCGCTGCGGGCGATGAACGCGAAGGCGGTGGCGGCCAGGGCGGGGGCGGTACCGGGGTCGGCGTCGCCACCAAGACGCGCACCCGCACGGCCAAGCCGGCACTCTACAAGGTGCTGATGCTCAACGACGATTATACCCCGATGGAATTCGTCGTGCTGTGCCTGCAGCGCTTTTTCAAGATGACCATCGAGGATGCCACGCGGGTCATGCTGCACGTCCACCAGCGCGGTGTGGGGGTTTGCGGCATCTTCACCTATGAAGTCGCCGAGACCAAGGTCAACCAGGTCATCGACTTCGCGCGGGAACACCAGCATCCGCTGCAGTGCACGATGGAAAAGGACTGATATTGCGACCCACCTTTAACGGGATCGCGCCACGATGACCCGCCTGCCCTCCTTTTCTCCCGGTTTCCATGCCGTTGTCATCGGCACCGGCGGGATCGGCCGGGCGCTGGCCGAACTGTTGGCGGACGACCCGTCGGTTGCCAGGGTCACCCATCTGGGCCGCAGCACCGGCCTCGATCTTGCCGAGCCGGACAGCATTTCCGCCGCCGCTGCGACGCTGCACACCGCCCCCGACCTGGTCATCGTCGCCACCGGGGTGTTGCACGCCGATGGCCTTGCCCCGGAGCGTGATCTGCGGATGCTGTCCGCCGATGCCTTTGCCCGCAGTTTCGCCGTCAATGCGACGGGCCCGGCGCTGGTGGCCCAGGCATTTTTGCCGCTGCTTGCCAAGGGTCGCAAGACCGTGTTCGCGGCGCTGTCGGCGCGCGTCGGCTCGATTTCGGACAATCGCCTCGGCGGTTGGCACGCGTATCGCGCTTCCAAGGCGGCGCTCAACCAGCTCATCCGCACCATGGCGATAGAACAGGCCCGCAAGAACCCCGCCAGCCTCGTTGTCGGCCTGCACCCCGGCACCGTCGACACCGACTTGTCAAAGCCGTTCCAGCGCAATGTGCGGACCTTGTTCACACCTGAGGAGTCCGCTGGGTATCTGCTCGGCGTCATCGACAGGCTGATGCCCGCCGACACCGGCAAATTGTTCGACTGGCAGGGTGAAGTCATCCCGTTCTGACATGACGCAGGCGCATGGCTGCACCCCGCTGCATCCGCCACTGGCGGCATCCGGCACGATTGCCCATATCCGTCCGGTCAGGAACAAAAGGGATATCGACCATGCAGACCCTACGCCCGGCTGCCGCGCGCGGCAGCTTTGATTTCGGTTGGTTGAAGACGGCGCACAGCTTCAGCTTTGGCGATTATCGCGACCCGGCGCATATGGGCTTCCGGTCCCTGCGCGTCATCAACGAGGACCATGTCGCGGGGGGCGCCGGTTTCCCGCCGCACGCCCATGCCGACATGGAGATCGTCACCTATATCCTTTCGGGTGCGCTGGAGCACAAGGACAGCCTTGGCACCGGTGCCATCATCCGTCCCGGCGAAGCCCAGCGGATGAGCGCCGGCGCGGGCATCCGCCATTCGGAATTCAACGCCAGCAAGACGGACGATGTGCACCTGTTGCAAATCTGGCTTTTGCCATCGCAGCGCGGCATCGCGCCGGGTTATGAACAAAAGACCTTGCCTGCCGCCGTTCCCGGCGAAACCCGCCTCGACCTCATCGCCTCGCCCGAAGGCGGGCCGGAAGCGGTGACCATCCGCAGTGACGCCACCATCTCGCGTGCGCTGCTCGGCCCCGGCGGGGCATTGTCGGTGCCGATCACGCGCGGCAATGCCTGGTTGCAGGTGGCACGCGGCAGCCTTCTGGCCAATGGCCAGGCGCTGGTGGCCGGCGACGGGCTGGCGGTGACCGGCGAGGACGCCCTGGCATTGAGCGCCACCGATGACGCCGAGGTGCTGGTCTTCGATCTCGGCTAGACCTGGCGGGGGAGTGGACAGCCCCATCCGCTCCCCCTAGGTTTTGCTTCCAGTGACCAGCCGCACCGACATCGCCGCGACCGAGCGCGCCCGCGATACCGGGCTCGCCCATGCCGTCGGGCTATGGCCACTCACCGGCAGCTTCGTCGGCATCCTCATCGGTGCCGGGATCTTCAGCGTGCCCGCAACAATGGCCGCCGCAGTCGAGGGCTATGCCCCTCTCGCCTATGCTGCATGCGCTGTCGTCATGGGCACGATCATGCTGTGCTTTGCCGAAGCCACGGCACGGGTTCCGAGCAGCGGCGGCCCCTATGGCTTTGCCGTCGCCGCCTTTGGACCATTCTGGGGCTGGATGGTCGGGGCCGCCAATCTGGCCAGCGCAGCCCTCGCATCCGGCGCACTGGTTGCCGCGGCCGTCGCCGTAATCGGCACGATGGTGCCCGCCGTCGCCGGCGGCGCTGGTCGGGCACTGGCCATCGCCGGCTGGTTCGGCCTGTTGACGGTCATCAACATCCGGGGTGTGGGCATCGCCGCCCGCTTCGTGTCGTTCACGACGGCAATCAAGTTGCTGCCGCTGTTGTTGTTCCTCGTGGTGGGCGTCACCGCGGTTCATCCCGGCAACTTCCAGCTTCCCGTCATCGTCAACGCGAGCGATGCCGGCCGCGCCGCCATCATGGGGATCTTCATGTTCAGCGGGCTCGAATGCGGGCTGGGAATCGCCGGCGAGGTCCGCGATCCGGCGCGCAATATCCCGCGGGCCATGTTCACGGCGCTGTTTGCCGTGGCGTTGCTGGCGATCGCCATCCAGATGGTGGCGATGGGCATAATGGGACCCGCGCTCGGCCAGTCGCTGGCGCCGCTGCCGGATGCGATCGCCCGCGTATCGGCACCGTTGCGCCTTGTGCTGGTGCTTGGCGCCGCAGCTTCGGCGCTGGGCTATGTTGCCAGCGATTCGATGGTGTCGTCGCGGGCGCTGTTTGCCTTTGGCCGTGACGGCATGGCCCCCGCGGCGTTCGGCAGGGTCCACGCCAGGACACACGCGCCCTTTGTCGCCATCACGGTCTATGCGGTGGTCACCGCCGGCCTCGCCATCAGCGGAACCTTCGAAAAACTGGCCATTCTTTCCACTTTGCTGGTGGTTTTCGTCTACATCATCGGCTGTGCGGCAGCGCTGAAGCTGCGCCGTGACAATATCGAGCTGGCCGGCCCGGTGCACAAAATCCCCGGCCTGTTGGCCGCTGCGGTGTTCAGTTTTGCCGCGATGATCTGGCTCGGTTTTCAATCGACTCGCGACGAGGCCATCGGCATCGCGCTGTTCCTCATCGTCACCAGCACGGCCTATCGCTTTCGGCGCAAGCCTCAGGCGGCGGCCTTTGCATAGGCGGCCAGCGCCCGGGCGCGGCCCTCGGCATGGCCGATGATCGGGCGCGGATAGGTGCGGCCCAGCGTTACCCCGGCGGCCCGCAACATCATCGGCTCGGCCTCCCACGGGGCATGGATGTCACCATCACCCAGCCTCGCCAGTTCCGGCACCCATTCGCGGATATAACCAGCGGCGTCGAACTTGGCGCTTTGCGATACCGGCGCGAACACCCTGTTGAATGGCGAGGAGTCGACTCCCGATCCCATCACCCATTGCCAGCCGAGCGAATTGGCCCCCAGGTCGGCATCGACGAGACAATCCCAGAACCAGCGCTCGCCGATACGCCAGTCGACCAGCAGGTGCTTGACCAGGAACGACGCGGCGATCATGCGGACCCGGTTGTGCATCCAGCCAGTCGCCCAGAGCTGGCGCATCCCGGCATCGACGATCGGGTAGCCGGTGCGCCCCTGCGCCCATGCCTCGAAGCCGAGCGGATCGTCGCGGAAGCCGAAGCGATCGAAGATGGCGCGGCCGGGCACGTCGCCATGGTCGGGAAACTGGTCGAGGATATTGGCGGCAAAATCGCGCCAGCCAAGCTCACGCAGATAAGGCTCGGCCTCGGTGGCGGGCACCGCATCGGCCACCGCGTGCCACACGGCATTGACCGAGATCTCGCCCAGCGCGAGATGTGGCGAAAGCCGGGACGACCCCTGTTTCGACGGCAGGTTGCGGCCAGTGTCATAATGGCGCGCCACCCGCAGAAAGCGCTGCACTGCGTCGGCGGCGCCCGTCTCGCCCGGAGTCCACACGTCAAAGCCGGTCGCCCAATCGGGCTTTGTCGGCAGCAATTGCCAATCATCGAGCGCATCGCCCACCGGCGTATCGGCAAATGTAAGCGCCGGCTCCGGCAGCGGCCGCGCCGGTGGCATCTGTTCAAGCAAACGCCGCCAATAGGGCGTGAAGATGCGATAGCGCCCGCCGGTGCCGGTCTGCACCGTGCCGGGCGGCGCCAGGAATGCGCCGTCGTGAAGCTTGAAACGGCCGCCGAGCATCGCCGCCACGGCGGTGTCCTGCGCCTTGGCCCAGGGTTCATAGTGCCGCAGGGCATGGACCCCGGCGGCGTCGATGGCCGCGGCAACCTGGGGAACGACCTCGCCCGCCGGCCCGCGACGCAGCAGCAACGTGCCGCCGCGTGCCGCAAGATCCGCAGCCAGCGCCGCGAGGCTGTAGTGCAACCACCAGCGCTGCGCCGCGCCCATCCGCCAGGCGCCCGGGGTTTCGTCATCAAGGACAAACAGCGCCACCACCGGCCCGGCGGTAGCAGCAGCGACGACGGCGGCCTGGTCGGCAAGGCGAAGATCGTTACGGAACCAGATGAGATGGGGTGCTGACATCAACCGCTTCTAGCCGCTAAAGCTGGCGATTGTCGCGGAATAGTCCGCCCGAAAGAGAGCGTTCAAATGCCGCAACTGGCCTATGTCGATGGCCGTTTTCTCGCCCTTTCGGAGGCCGGAGTCTCGGTCGAGGATCGCGGGCTGCAGTTCGCCGACGCGATCTACGAGGTCGCGGCGGTGATGAATGGCGCGCTGCTCGATTGGCCACAGCATCTGGCGCGGATGCGGCGCAACCTTGCGGCGCTTTTCATCGATCTGGCGATGAGCGACGCGGCGCTGACCGCGATTGCAGGGCGATTGTTGCGCGCCAACGCCCAGCGCGACGCCCTGCTGTACCTGCAGGTGACGCGCGGCACGGCGCGGCGCGACCATCCCTTTCCCAAGGCGGCACGCGCGACTGTCATCATGACCGTGCGGCGCTTCGATTTCCGCCAGCGTGTCGCGCAGCAGCGCAGCGGCATCGCCGTCATCACCGTCAACGACATGCGCTGGCGCCGCGTCGATTTGAAGACCACCGGCCTGCTGGCCAACGTGCTGGCAAAGCAGGATGCGCGGGCGGCAGGCGCCTTCGAGGCGTGGTTGATAGGCGCCGACGACATGGTCCACGAAGGCGCATCGACCAACGCCTGGATCGTCAAGGCGGGCCGCATCATTACCCACCCCCTGTCGGAATCAATCCTGCCGGGCATCGCGCGCGCCAGCCTGATCCGCCTCGCCCGCGGCGCCCAAATCCCCGTGGTGGAGCGCGCGTTCAGCCTGGCGGAAGCGCTCGCCGCCGACGAAGCGCTGTTGACTTCGACCACCGCACCGCTGCTTCCCGTGGTGCGAATCGATTCTGTCGCCGTCGGCAACGGCACGCCGGGGCCGGTGGCGGCGCGACTGGCGGCGCTGGTGTGGGACGACATAGCAGCCCAGACCGGCTGGCGTCCCTGACACGATAAAAGGGCGGCCGCAGCAAGCGACCGCCCAGGAACTGCCGCTGCGCTTGGGGTGCCGCGGCAAGAAAACTGCAGCAGGGCGACTGCCGCGCGAAATCTACTGTGGCGGCGGCATGTCACCGCCCGGTCGACCGCGGCCCCAACGGCCCCGGCCCTCGGCCATGCGACTTTCCATCCTGGCCTTCATGGCGCGGGCATCGGCAACAAAGGCCTTGCGGTCTGCCGGCGACAATTTGGTGATCGCTTCGAGCATCCGGGCCTGGGCGGCCTCGCGGCTGCTGGTGGCAACGCGGCGCTCGTCGTCCATGGCGCGCTTCAACGCGGCGGTGTCGAGCCGATCGGCATCGACGATCGCCAGCATGCGATCGCGCGCCGCCTTGACCTGATCGTGCTCGGCCTTGCGGTCGGCACCGTGCATGGCATTCTGCATGACAGCGCGACCAGCTTCGCTCATCGATGCGAACGGGCGTTCATGGCCGCCCCAGCGGCCCGCAAAACCCGCATTCGGGGCTGCGTTGGCGCCACCCATCGGCGCGTCTGCCGGCGCCGGCATCTGGGCCAGCAGCGGCGACGCACAGGCCAGCGCCAAAGCGAGTCCCGACATCCTGATTGCACGGCGCATCATATCAAATCTTCCTCATCGGCAGTCGGGGTAAAGACATCGCCAAAGGCCGCATCGGTGCGGCGGTTGGCGCCATCCTGGTTTGGCGCATGGCCCGGAGCCTGGCCGAAACCATGGCTGGATAGCGGGGTCGCGGCCACCACCACCGGGTGGCGGGTACGCGGTGCCAGCGGGTTTACCAGCACGACACCGGCGGCCAGCGCGGCAGCCACGGCGCCTCCCGCGAACCAGCGGCGCATCGGAAGCGGCGGCCGCTGCGGCAAGGCACGGGGCGCTGCCAGCGCTGCAAGGGCCGCATCGTCCAGCCGTCGCGCCGACGTTTCGGCAAGCGCCCAGTCGACCAGCATTGCGTCGAGCTCGCGTGCAGCGTCGATGGCAGCCGCTACGCGGGTATCATGCCCCGCCAACGCCAGCAGCGCGGCACGGTCGGCATCGGGCCAGCGCCGGGGGTTACCGCCAAAGCATTCGATCAGGGCAAGGGCTTGTTCGGTGGTCACGCCAGGGTCTCGGTCTGTTCCAGGGTCATCAGGGCTTTCAACTCCATACGGGCGCGGCCGAGCAATCCCTCGACAGCTTTCGCAGAGGTTTCCAAAGTCTCGGCAATTTCGGCCATGCTGAGGCCATCGCCGTGGAACAGCGCCAGCGCGGCGCGTTGCCGGGGCGCGAGCTGCGCCATCGCCGCGTTCAGCCGGGCGCGCCGGTCGTTGATGATCGCGGCTTCGAGCGGATCCGGGTCTGGGGAGGCGACTTCGGCTGCAGCCTCCAACGGCGCCACCAGCCGCATGGCGCGGCGCCGGTCGAGACACAAGTTGACGACGATGCGCCGGAACCAACCCTCGACCGAACCCCGTGCGGGGTCATAGCGGCCGGCCATCGTCCACATCCGGCTAAGGGCCACCTGGCACACGTCCTCGGCGGCGGCACGGTCGTTGAGGGTGCGGTCCGCCAGCCGCAACCCCGGCCCCTGCAGCAGCCGGGCGAGCCGGGTAAAGGCCGCAGCGTCACCATCGACGATACGCGCCATCAGCATCGCCGGGGTATCGCTTGCGGCCGGCACTGGATGGGCGGGGGAATTCGGCATCGGCGTTCTTATACGTCGATTGCGCCCAAATCCCCCGCAGCCTGCCACTGCGCCACCAAGCCGGCAGCATGGCGGCGCGCCACCGCCATGCGATCGGCCGCATAGCCACCGCCCAGCGTCGACGCGATGGCGATGCCACGCTGCCGGCACTGGCGAACCACATAGCCGTCGCGCGCCGCGAGCCCGTCATCGGTCAATGCCAGCCGCCCCAGCCGGTCGTCGCCATGCGGGTCGACCCCGGCCTGGAACAGCACCAGGTCGGGCGCATGGCTGTCGAGCAGCACCGGCAGTTCGGCGGCGAGCAGCGCCAGATAGGCGGCATCGGCCATGCCATCGGGCAGTTCGACATCCAGAGACGATCGCGCCTTGCGAACCGGAAAATTGCGCTCGGCGTGCATGGAAAAGGTCAGCACGTCGCTGCGCCCGGCAAAGATCACCGCGGTGCCGTCGCCCTGGTGCACATCGAGATCGACGATGAGGATGCGGCTTGCCCGGCCCTCCGCGACCAGCCGGTGGGCGGTGATGGCAAGGTCGTTGGTAACACAATAGCCGGCGCCGCCATCGGGCAGCGCATGGTGGCTGCCACCGGCGCCATTGGCGGCATAGCCATGGGCGAGTGCGTGACACGCAGCGAGCCAGGTGCCGCCGGCCACCGCCAGCGTACGCCGCGCCACCTCGGCGGTAACGGGAAAGCCGATGCGGCGCTGACGCTCGGGCGACACGCTGGCGGTGAGCACTGCCTCGACATAATCGGGATCGTGCACCGCCTCCAGCCAATGTCGCGCTATCGGCTCCGGCGTCAGCAGCGCCAATGGCTGGCCGGTCTCGGCCAGCGCCGCCAACAGCAGCGAATATTTGTCCATCGGGAAACTGTGCCCCGGCGGCAATGACGCTGTGTAATGCGGGTGGTGGGCAAGCGGCAACGGCACGCGGCGAGGCTGCATTGCGCCGCTAGACCAGCGCCCGTGACGCCATTTCCAGCACATCCTTCGATACGCCGCGCGTGCCGACGATGCGTTCCAGCTGTTCCTGCATCAACCGGCCGCGCACCGGATCGAACCGCCGCCAGCGGCCCAGCGGCACTGCCAGCCGCGCCGCCGATTGCGAATTGATGCGGTCGACCTTCAACAACTGGTCGGCGAGCAAACGATAGCCCGCCCCCCCCGCCGCGTGAAAATGCCGCTGGTTCGACGCGAACGCCCCCACGAGCGACCGCAGCCGGTTGGGATTGGCGATGCTGAAATCGGGGTGGCCGAGCAACGCCGCGACCTGCACCAGCGTATCGTCGCGACCCGCCAGCGCCTGGACGCTGAACCATTTGTCGATGACGTCATTGTTGCCGGCAAAGCGCTGGTGAAAATCGCCCAGGCAGGCATCGCGCGCCGGGCTGGCGGTGTTGATCAAGGCGACCATGGCACCCATGCGGTCGGTCATCGTCGCGGCGGCGTGATATTGCGCCTCCGCCGCGGCGATGGCATCGGCGTCGCCGGCGGTGACCAGATACGACAGCGCGACATTGGCCAGTCGCCGGTCACCCTTGGCTTCCGGCGTCAGCGCCGTGCCGCTGCCGGCGTGGCGCTTGTAGGTCGCCCACCATTGCGCCGACAGCCCGTGGGCGATCGCACTGCGGGCTGCCTCGCGGCGGCGATTGATCGCCTCGACCTCGACCACGGGGGCCTGGTCGCCAATGAAGGATTCGCTCGGCAGCAGCACCGCCTCGGCGACGAACGCCGAATCGAGCAGGCCGGCCTCGCCCGCCGCCAGTGACGCGGCAATGGCGGCGACCAGTGGCTGCGGATCGTCATCGGTCGCCAGCACGTCCAGCGCCAGTTGCTGCATCGCTTCCCACCGCGCGAACGGATCATCGTCACTGCGCGCCAGAAAGGCCAGGTCATCCCGCGACATCCGCGCATCGATGCTCACCGGCGCCGAAAAGCCGCGGTTGATCGAAAGCAGCACCGGCTCGTCAACGGCGTCGAACACCACCCGGGTATGCGGGTCGCGCAGCTCGGCAACGCGCTCCTCGCCGATGCGCTTGCCGCTGTCGCGGCCGATCAGCGCCAGGCGGAACGGCATGTGCATCGGCAGCTTGCTGGGCTGGCCGGGCGTCGGCCCAAGGCTTTGCGCCAGGTCCACCGTCACCGTGCCGGCGGCATTCTGCGCCACCGTCACGGCGATGCGCGGCGTCCCGGCCTGCTCGTACCAGCGGCGGAACTGCTTGAGATCGGCCCCCGTCGCCGCTTCCATTGCGGCGACCCAGTCCTCGCAGGTCACCGCCTCGCCATCATGCCGATCGAAGTACAGGTCGGCGCCGGCACGAAAGCCCTTGGCACCCAGCAATGTGTGCAGCATCCGAATGACTTCGGCGCCCTTGTTGTAGATCGTCGCCGTGTAGAAATTGGCGATCTCGATATAGTCGTCGGGCCGGATCGGGTGCGCGAGAGGCCCGGCATCCTCCGGAAACTGCACGGCGCGCAGGCCGCGCACATCGTCGATGCGCCGCACTGCCGCCGACCCCTGGTCGGCGCTGAACTGCTGGTCGCGAAAGACGGTCAGGCCTTCCTTCAGGGATAGCTGGAACCAGTCCCGGCAGGTGACACGGTTGCCCGTCCAGTTGTGGAAATACTCGTGCGCGACGACGCCGGCGATCGCATCGAAATCGGCATCGGTGGCAGTGTCGCAATCCGCAAGGATATACTTGGAATTGAAGATGTTGAGGCCCTTGTTCTCCATCGCGCCGGCGTTGAAATCCGCCACGGCAACGATGTTGAACACGTCGAGGTCGTATTCGCGGCCATAGACCGCCTCATCCCACGCCATCGACGCCTTGAGTGCCGCCATGGCATGCGCACAGCGCGGTACATCGGCGGGCGTTGTCCAGATCGCCAGCGCCACTTCGCGCCCGGACATCGTGGTGAAACTGTCGGTCAACGCCGATAATTGCCCGGCCACCAGGGCAAACAGATAGCTCGGCTTGGGCCAGGGGTCGGTCCAGGTCACCGCATGGTTGCCGTTGTGCAGAATCTCGATATCGCCGCGATCGCCATTGGACAGCAGCACCGGGTACAGCGTCGCATCGGCCTCCAGCCGGACGCTGTAGCGCGACAGCACGTCCGGCCGGTCGGGAAAGAAGGTGATGTGGCGAAAACCCTCGGCTTCGCACTGCGTCACCAGCCGGCCTTGCGAGGCGTACAGCCCCATCAACCGCGTGTTGCCGATGGGGGAAATCGCCACCTCGGTGTCGATAATGGCGCTGTCCCCGTCGATGGCAAGGCTGAGCGTTGGCCCGTCGGGCGCCACGTTGACCGGGATGCCATCGACATGGGCGGACAGCAACCGCAGGTCCTCGCCGTCCAGCCGCAGCGGACGGTCGTGATCGCCGTTGCGCTTCACGGTCAGGCGCGCCCGGACGATGGTGGTGTCGGCGTCGAGCGCAAAGTCCAGCTTCACGTCGGGCACCAGCCAGTCGGGCGGCGTATAATCGGCCAGCCGCACGGGTTGCGGCATGGGAGGCATGTTGCGGGCATCGAGCATGGTCATGGTCCTGACTTTGCCCGTTCGGCGGCCGATTGTCGAAGCCCGATTGCTGCGACATGAAAACGGCGCGCGCTGCCGGGGAGGCTGCGCGCGCCGCTTTCAAGGCTTATCGTGGCGGGGGGATGCCCTGCCGCGTTGCGATGCTTATTTCTTGGTGTCCTTGATGGCGTCGGCCTGGGCCTCGCCTTCCTTCTTGACGGTATCGGCCTGGTCGCGGATCGCATCGGCCTTGTTTTCGGTCGACGTGGTCATCGCATCGCCGGCGTTCTCGCCCTGCTTTTCAACGACGTCGGCCTGGTTCTTCATGGCATCGGCCGTGGCGTTGGCGTTGTTTTCAACGGCATCGGCCTGCTTGGCTTCGGGCGACTTGTTGCAGGCAGCAAGGCCGAGGCCGGCAGCAGCAACGATCATCAGCACGGAAATGTTGGTCTTCATGTCAAACTCCTGGTTCAGCGTCGTCGAACGGAAACACCGCTGGCGACGAAGCCCTGTTGTGGCGCGCGGTCCGGTTGCCCCGGTCGCTCCCCATGCGTCCAAACGACCTTGTGGCGAGCCGGTTCCGGCGGCGGCAGCATCCGGCGTGCAACAGCGGCAAATCCGCGCCATTTCGTCGCACTGAAGGGGCATTTCGGCGCAATATCGCTATTAGTTAACATATTGTTTCGGCGGCTATACTGTTCTGTGCGCCGTCGTGATAATAACAACTCGACGTGTCATTCCCGCCTGCGGTCGGTTCATGCTCGCGGCTCTCGGAGTGTAAAGCGTTGGCCTATCTGATGCGACCTGCGCTGCGACAATGGCTGCTGCTTGCGGCGAGCCTGGTGGCCGCCATCCTCGTCATTGCCGCGTTGTGGTTCGCCGCCAGCCGACGGGATCTGCGCGGCGTTGCAGAAGCGGCTGCACAGGCCCGCGCCGACCAGATCATCGCCGCCGCCGATCGCCATCTCGCCGCCGACATCGGCGCGTTGCGCCTGCTCGGCACCAGCCCGGCTCTTGCAGCGCAGGACTGGCAGCGCCTGCGCGCCGAAGCCGCCGCCGCGCGCAGTGCCACGCCCGGCTGGCAAAACCTTGTCCTGCGCGATGCGGGCGGGGGCGTGCTGTTCGACCTTGCCGGCGCCGCATCGGCCCGGGTTTCACGGCCATCGGGCGCGCCGGCCGTTGCGGCGGTAGTCGCCGGCGCGCCCAGCATCGGCGGGATCAGCAACAACGGCGCCTATTGCCCCTGCCTCGCCCTTGTCCAGCCGATCAACGTCGGCGGCCGGGCCTACACCCTGCGCCTCGACATCGCGCCACAGGGTTTCGAACCGCTGGTCATGAACGGCAATCCGGGCGCCATCGAAGCAATCGTCGATCGCGCCGGCCGCTTTATCGCGCGTGACCGCAACTATGCCATGCGGCTGGGAAAGCCCGCCACGCAATATGTGCGTGCCGCGATCCGCGCCGGCGATCGCGGGGTCTATCGCGGCATCACCCTGGAGGGGCTGGAGAATTACTCCGCCTTTGCCACTTCGCCGTTGAGCGGCTGGTCGGCCCACTCGGCACTGCCCTCGGCAGCCTTCGACCGGCTGACCCGGGTCAGCGATGTTGCCACCCTGATCGCCGTGGCCATAGCGCTGCTGCTTGCCGGCCTGATTGTCGCGCTGGTGCTCCGCAATATCGCTGCCGAGCGCCGGATGCGCGCCCGTGCGGCGCAATCGCAGCGGCTGGAGGCACTGGGGCTGATGACCGGCGGTGTCGCGCATGATTTCAACAACCTGCTGACCGTCATCACCACCAGCGCGGCAACGCTGCGCCGTCCCGACCTGCCGCCGGAACGCCGCGACCGGTTGCTCGATGCCATCAACGCCACCGCCGAGCGCGCCGCCCGCTTGACGGCGCAGTTGCTGGCCTATGCGGCGCGGAAGCCGTTGAAGCCACAGCGCTTTGCCGCCAACAAGCGCATCGCGGGTATCCTCGAGATGCTGCAGACGCTTGCCGGTTCGCGCATCGGCCTGCAACTTGCGGGGCTGGAAGCGCCGTGCGAAATCGAGGTCGACCCCAGCCAGTTCGAAACGGCACTGGTCAATCTTGTCGTCAATGCCCGTGACGCGATTGCGAGCGGCGGTTCGGCGGACGGCCGTATCACCGTGTCGCTGCGCGGCTCGACCGTGGTCGGCAGTGGCGAATCCACGCGCGAAGCTGTCACGATTTCGGTGGCGGATACCGGTCCCGGCATGACCCCGGACGTCCTGGCACGGATTTTCGAGCCCTTTTACACCACCAAGAGCGACGGCCGCGGCACCGGCCTCGGCCTGTCACAAGTTTATGGATTTGTACGGCAATCCGGCGGCGCGGTGCGGGTCGATACGACGCCCGGCAACGGCAGCGTCTTCCATCTCGACCTGCCGCTTGCGCCCGGACCGCCGATCGGTGCATGAAAGCGCGATGCCGCTCGCCGAACAACAGTTTCCCGAACCGGATGGGGCCGACCAAAGGCTGGCCGGGCTGACGCTGCTCTGCCTCGAGGACGAAGCCCTGCTTGCCATGCTGCTTGAAGATTCGCTGGTTGACCAGGGCTGCACATGCCTGATGGCGCACGATGTCGCCACGGCGATGGCGATCGTCGAGCGCGGCGGCTTCGATGCCGCGGTGCTCGATGTCAATGTGGGCGGCGAACTGTCGTTTCCGGTCGCAGAGGCGCTGTTGGCGCGCGGGATACCACTGCTGTTCACCACCGGCTACGGATCGGCCGACATGCCGGCGGGGATGCAGTGCTGCGCGGTCCTGCCGAAACCATATGATCCGGAACGACTGGTGGCGGCGCTGGCGTTGACAATTGCACCCGGCATTTCGACATCGGGCAAAGGGTGAACCCGGTCGCCTGCGGGGGGCGGAAGCGACCGGGCTCAGATGGGACAGTGGAAGGGGGGGACCATCCACACTGTCTTGCCCTAGTTACGTGCCAGTGATGCCGATGGTTCCAAGGCCCTGAAAAAAAGATTTCGCCGCGGGGCTGAAGTCACGGCGGGCGGGTTACGGATTGCAGTGCGGCGTTTATAGCGTGCGGCACTGCCGATTTGCGTGGCCTGCGAGGACGATAATGCGATGCCGATGACCCGACCCCGCCTGCATATGCGCTTTCGCCTGTTGCTGCCGCTGCTGTTGCTGCCCGCCGCCTGCGCCCCGGCCGACGCCGCCGGCACCGCCTGGTATGTCGATTTCGACCATGGCGACGACAACGCTTCGGGCCGCACGGCCGCCACGGCCTTCCGCCATGCGCCCGGCGACGCCGCAGCCTCGGGAACCGCCGCCGGCGTCCGGCTGTCGCCCGGCGAAAGCGTGCTGTTCAAGGGCGGCGTTGCCTATCGCGGCACCATCAAGGCGATGGCCAGCACCGAACCCGGCCGCCCGATCCGTTATGTCGGCGACGAATGGGGCACAACCCGGGCGATATTTTCAGGCGCCGACCCGGTCAGCGCAATGGCACCCTGCCCGTCGCAGGAAGCCTGCGGCAACAATCCCGGTTGGCGCAACATGATGGTGATCCGCTACGCCACCGATTCAAAGCTGGTGAAATTCTACACCGCCGACGCGATGCTGTACGTCAGCCAGTATCCCCAGCCGCGCGACCCGTTCTTTGCCGATGAAACCGATGGCTATGCCAGCGTCGATGGCGGCGCCATCCCCGGCTTCATGGGCGGCAGTGTCGAGGCCGGCCGCGCCGTCCGGGCGATGGGCACCGCCACCGCCGACAGCCAGATCGCCTTCTGGGCATCGCCCAACGAAGTCGTGGCGCGGCCGGTCACCGTTGCCGGCGACACGCTGCGATTCCCGGTCGAGGGTGTGAAGATGTACGACAAGGCCGGGCTTTACTCGGTGCTGAATGCGCCGGGGCTGATCACCGGCCCCGGCCAGTTCGCGACACTGCCGGGCGGCACCACGGCGCTGGCCTGGATACGGCCCCAGCCATTGTTTGTCGGCACCAGGCGGTCGGGCTTCGAGGTGTCGCGGGTCAGCAACATCGTCATCAAGGGCTTTTCATTCCGCAACTTCACCGCCGCCGAGGGCGATGTCGGCGTCGGCGCCGCGATCATCAGCCGCTCCAAGCCGCTGGCCAATATCGTCATCACCGGCAACGATTTCATCGACATGGCGATGCACAACAAGGCCGGGCCGATCCAGTTGAGCAGCGTCACCGGGTTGAAGATCACCGGCAACCGCTTCGAAAATCTCGAACGCGGCTCGGCGGTGCGGCTGGCCGGGATCACCGATGCCGAGATCAGCGGCAACGTCATCCGCAACATCGGCCGCACCGGCATCGCCTTCTTCGGCAACGCCAGTTCAAAGCTGCGGATCACCGACAATGTCATCACCGGGCTGTTCGGCACCCATGGCAATGGCATCTCGATCTATCGCGACAACCGCGATGTGCTGGTGGCCAACAACACCGTCGTCAATTCGGCCTTCCCGCTGACCTTCCACGGCGCCTTCGACCCGGCAACCCCGAACAACCTGACCATCACCCGCAACCTGCTGCAATCGGTCGGCGACAAGCATTATGCCGCGGTGAGCTGGGGCAAGAAGCTCAACGGATTGGTATTCAACGGCAATATCGTCATCGCCGCCGGCCCGGCGATGGTCGTCAACTTCGACGACACCAACGTCGCCATCACCAACAACGTGCTGTCGGCAACGGGTTTCACCTATGAAAAGGTGCCCGGCCAGGCACCGCCGCCCGAATGGAAAATGGCCGGCAACCGCATCGGCACCGTCGATGGCACGGCAATCGTCGGCGATCCGGCCCGGCTTCCCGACCCGGCGTTCGGCACCCGCAAGCCGGCGTATCTGCCGCTGCCCGAAGCCCTGTGCCGTACGCTGGCTCCGGCACTCGACGCCGGCAGGCGCGTCGGCGCGACGCATATCTGCAGGTAGCGCCCGATCCCGCCGGCAGGGCGTCGGATCAAACCCCGATGCCGGGCAAGCGCGAGGTTGCGCGGGCCTCCAACTGTGTTATACGCATATAACACAGTCAGGAATTGCCCATGAGCTTTGACCCCGAACTCGCCACACGTGCCTATATGGCGACGCTGGATGCCGCAGCGCGTGCCAGGTCGGATGCCTATTACGAAGGCGGCTACTGGCTGCTGCTGTGGGGGTGCGTCGTTGCTGTCGCCAGCAACCTGCTGTTCCTGCAGACCGGCTGGGCAGCGCGGATTTCGGCATGGGCCGGGCGCGTCAGCGCTGAGCGCAAATGGCTGAAATCGCTGTTATTCGTGTTGCCATTCCTGTTGCTGACGACGCTCATCACCCTGCCGTGGACGCTGTACACCGATTATTTCCGCGAACATCAATACGGGCTGTCGAACCAGAACCTGCTGCAATGGTCGGGAGATTTCGCCAAGGATGTCGTGATCAACACCATTGTCGGCAGCCTGTTGTTCACCGGCGTGCTCGCGGCGGTGCGGCGTGCACCGCGGACCTGGTGGGCATGGGGCACCGGCATCACCATCGCCGGGCTGGTCGTCATGGTGGCGCTCGCCCCCGTCTTCATCGAGCCGTTGTTCAACAAATACACGCCGATGGCGCAAGGCCCGCTGCGCGAACAGATCCTGTCGATGGCGCGCGCCAATGGCGTACCGGCGGGCAATGTCTATGTTGTCGATGCCTCGCGCCAGACCTCGCGGATTTCGGCCAATGTCGCCGGGCTGTTCGGCACGACGCGCATCGCCCTCAACGACAATCTGTTGAAGCAGCCCGCCGACGAAGTGCGCGCCGTGATGGGGCATGAAATGGGGCACTACGTGCTCGGCCACATGGTGACGGGCATCATCGAGCTGTCGCTGGTGATGGCGGCGATCTTCTTCATCACTTCGCGGCTTGTCCCCGGCCTGCTGGCGCGCTTCGGCGACCGCTGGGGGGTGCACAGCATTACCGATCCCGCCGTTCTGCCGGTGGCGATCATCGTCATCTCGGTGCTCGGGCTGTTGCTGACGCCGGTGTTCAACACCATCACGCGCATCGACGAAATCCAGGCCGATCGCTTCGGGCTCAACGCCGCCCGCGCTCCCGATGCCTTTGCCGCAACGGCGATGAAGCTGTCGCAATATCGCAAGATCGAACCGGGTCCATTGGAGGAGGCGATCTTCTACGATCACCCGTCCGGCCATACCCGGGTGCTGACGTCGATGCAGTGGAAGGCCGAACACCTGGGCCAGCCCGACGTGCGATAGCGAGAGGGAGGCTTCGACCTCGCTGCGAAAACCCGCCATAACGCCGCAATGCACCTTCTCGTCCTCGGTCTTGGCTATACCGCCTCGCGTTTCGCCGCCGACTTTCCCGGCCCGATCACCGCCGTCCGCTCGCGCCCCGGCCCCGGGGTATTGACGCTGGATGACCCGGCGCTGCCTGCCGCCATTGCCGGCGCGAGCCACATCCTGTCGTCGGTGCCCCCGGCGGCGGACGGCAGCGATCCGGTCCTTGCCATGCACGGCGCCGCACTCGCCGCCGCGCCGGCCGCATGGCTCGGTTATTTGTCCTCGACGGGGGTCTATGGCGACGCCGGGGGGGCCTGGGTCGACGAAGCCTCGCCGCTGCGGGGGCGCCGGTCGGGGCGCATGGCCGCCGATCTTGCCTGGCAGGTGCTGCACCCCGCCGTCCGCGTCTTTCGCCTGCCCGGCATCTATGGCCCGGGCCGCTCGGCGCTGGACCGTCTCAAGCATGGCCCGGTGGCCCGCATCGATCTGCCCGGCCACGTCTTCAGCCGCGTCCATGTCGATGATATCGTTGCCGCCATGCTGGCCAGCTTCGAAGCCGGCGGACCCGGTGTCTATAATCTCGCCGATGACGAACCTGCCCCCGGCGAGGCGGTCACCGCCCATGCCGCCCGGCTGCTGGGGCAGGAACCGCCGCCGTTGCAAAGCCTCGATGCCGCCAATCTGTCGGTGATGGGCCGGGCGTTCTATGGGGAGAATCGCCGCGTCGCCAATGGCAAGATGACGCGGGATTTGGGCGTCACTTTACGCTATCCAGACTATCGTGCAGGGCTTGCCGCCTGCTTTGTGGAGATGATGCGATGAAGTTCGGTGCCGGCCAGTCGGTCAAGCGAGTCGAAGACGCCCGTCTGCTCAAGGGCGAGGGCCAGTACACCGACGATCTGCAGCGCGAGAACATGGCCTATGGCGTCACCCTGCGCTCGCCCTATGGCCATGCGGAGATCGTGTCGCTCGATGTCACGGCGGCTCGCGCCCTGCCTGGCGTGCTGGCGGTCTATACCCATGAGGATATTGCCGAATACGGCCCGATCCCATGCCTGGTGCCGCTGTCCGGCCCCGTCCACACGCCGCGGCTGATGCTGGTCAAGGACCGCGTGCGCTTTGTCGGCGATGCCATCGCCTTCGTCGTCGCCGACAGCCGCGAGGCCGCACGTGCCGGTGCCGAGGCGATTGAGGTCGATTATCGCGAGCTGCCCGCCGTCGCCTCGCTCGATGCCGCCCTTGCCGATGGCGCACCGCAGATCTGGCCCGAAGCCGGGTCGAACACGCTTTTCGACTGGAGCGCCGGGGATGCCGCCAAGGCTGCCGCGGCAATGGCCGCATCGGCGCATGTCACATCGCTGCGCATCGTCCAGAACCGCGTCGCCCCGACGTCGATGGAGGTCCGCGCGGCACTGGGCGAATATGATCCCGCCAGCGGCTATACGCTGTCCACCGGCAGCCAGGGCGTCGCCGGCATGCGGCAGATGCTGTCGCAGGGCGTGCTCAAGGTTCCCGCCGAACAGGTCCGCGTCATCACCGGCGATGTCGGCGGCGGCTTTGGCATGAAATCGTTCCTTTATGGCGAATATGCGCTGGTGCTCCATGCCGCTAAGGCGCTGGGCCGCCCGGTCAAATGGACCGGGGAGCGCGGCGACGCCTTCCAGACCGATACCCATGGCCGCGCCATGGTCAGCGAAGGCAAGCTGGGTTTCGATGCCAACGGCCTGATCACCGCGATGCAGGTGGAAACCTGGTCCGATCTCGGCGCCTATCAATCGCAGTTCGGCCCCGCCATCCAGACCATGGCCGGCGGCAAGATCATGGGCGGCGTCTATCGCATCCCAGTCATCCACAACCTTGTCCATGGCGTCGTCACCAACACCGCGCCGGTTGATGCCTATCGCGGCGCCGGCCGCCCCGAATCGGCCTATGTGATGGAACGCCTGATCGAAGCCGCCGCCCGCGAGCTGGGGATCGGCACCGACGAGATCCGTCGCCGCAACCTGCTGACCCCGGCGGAACTGCCGCACGACAACGGCCTCGGCCTCACCTTCGACATCGGCAACTTCCCCGCCGTCCTCGACAAGGCGTTGCTGCAGGCGGACTGGGCCGGCTTTGCCGCGCGCAAGGCGGAGGCGGCGCGGCGCGGCATGCGGCTTGGCCATGGCATGGCCTATTATGTCGAAATCGCCGGCGGTGGCGGCACCGATGAATTCGCCGATGTGCGGGTTGCAGCCGATGGCATGGTCGAGATGGCGGTCGGCACCCAATCCAACGGCCAGGGCCATGAAACCGCCTATGCCCAGGTGCTCAGCGAGAAACTCGGGCTGGACATCGAACAGATCCGCATCGTCCAGGGCGATACCGGGCGGCTCGACGAAGGCCATGGCACCGGCGGCTCGCGTTCGCTGGCCTTTGGCGGGGGTGCCTGCCTCGCCGCTGCCGATGCGATGATCGAGCGCGGCATCGAACTCGCCAGGGCCGATCTCGGTGCCAGCGATATCGACTATGCCGATGGTGTCTTCCGGGCGCGCGGCAGCAACATGACGCGGTCGCTCGCCGAACTCGCCGCCGCCCACCCCGGCGGCCTCGACGGCCGGTCGAAATACAGCACCGGCAAGCCCGCCCCCACCTTCCCGAACGGCTGCCATGTCGCCGAAGTCGAGCTCGACCCCGCCACCGGCAAGGTCAGCGTGACGCGCTACAGCCTCGTCGATGATTTCGGCAATCTGGTGAACCCGATGCTGGTCGAAGGCCAGATCCATGGCGGCGTGGCGCAGGGCCTCGGCCAGGCGTTGTTCGAAGACATCGTCTATACCGATGATGGACAGCTCGTCACCGGCAGCTTCATGGACTATGGCGTGCCGCGCGCCGACGACATGCCCGCCGCGATCGGCTTCGACACGCTCGGCACGCCAAGCCCGACCAACCCGCTCGGCGTCAAGGGCTGCGGCGAGGCCGGCACCATCGGCGCGATGCCGTCGATCATGAACGCCATCATCGATGCGCTCGACGGCACCCAGATCGAAATGCCGGCAACGATCGAGAAATTGTGGCGGGCGGCAAAATCCCTCGATGCAGCGGTGGCGGCAGAATAGGCGTCAGCCGGCCGCGGCGACGGGCGGCAGCAGCCGGAAGATCGCATAACCACCGGCGGGTGTCGCAAGGGGTTGCAACGTCCAATACCGGGCGCGCAACACCCGTGCGGTTTCGGACCAGAACGGGTTGCCCGCCAGCACGACGAGATACTGGGCGCGCGAGCTGCGCGCTATGCGTTCAAGGGCTTCGCCGCGATCGTTGGTGAACGCCGTCGTTTCGGCGTGGATGCGAGCGCTCGCGGCGCTTTTGAGGCCGACGACTTCGGTAATGTGCAAATCCGGCCGCCGCCACGCCAGGTAGCCGGCATCATGCACCAGCACCCGGGCACCGGCAGGCAACGTGCGCCGCGCATCGGCGGCAAGCGTCGGCAAGGCCTGGCTTGTCACCTCCTGGCGAAAGATTGCCACGCCGAGCCAGCCGCTCAGGGCCGCCCACAACACCAGCACCGCCCCGGCGATGCGCCCACGGCGCGGCATCGCCAGCAACGGCGTGGCGCCATACAGCAACACCGGCACCGCGAGCGCCAGGTAACGATAGAAGTTGTGACCGAGCCCGCCGGCAAAGCTTTCAACCGAAATGCCGAGCCACAGCAAAAGGAACACCAGCAGCCCCCCCCCCCCGCGCTGCCGGAGCAAGCCAAAGACCCCCGCGAGCAAGGGACCGATCGCACTGCCGACGACGACGCTTCTGAAGATACGCAGCTTTTCCGGCAAGCTGCGGTGCAACTCGGCGAAATAGACGATCTTGACGCCCCCCGTGGTCGGAAACGGCACGCCCGTGGCCACCCAATACAGCAGCAGCCACGGTACCGCAGACCCAGCCGCCATGGCGAGGTTCGCCGCCACAAGGCGCGGCGACCGTCGGTCTCGCCAGCAGCAGCGCACCATCAGGGGCGCCGCCAGCAGTGCCAGTTCGGGCCGGACAAAAAGCAGCAGTCCGAGCAGCCACGGCAGCCGCCGATGGTCCACCAGCACGATTGTCCAGGTGACAGCGGCCAACGCCAGCCCCGTCTCGAGGCCGTTGAGCAACTGGAAGGGCATGAACCCTGTCAGCAACCCGGCCACGACCAGTACACTCCGGTTGCACCCTGTCACCACCGCCAGCCGATCCAGCCCCATCGCGTACAGCGCGACAGCGAAGATCGTGACCAGATGGAGCGCCGTTTCGAGCGGCATGAGCCAACCGGCGAGTGCCACCAGCACAAGATGGACAGCGCTGGTGGCGCCGCTCAGCGCCGAACCGCCATAGCTTGCATCGGCGCCGCCCGCGAGCAAGGCCCGGGCGTTGTGCAGTGTTATATAGGCATCATCGAGCGGAAATACCGGCGCCGTCGCACTGGCAAGCGTTGCCGCAACGACTGCCAGTGCGAC